>CAZZVN010000131.1:0-1597 GCA_964657625.1 uncultured Steroidobacteraceae bacterium | reverse complement strand
AATGACTCGATAATATATATACATATATTCTTTTATATAAAGCGATATGCCTCTCAGTATCAAAGATCCGGAAGCCGACCGTTTGGCACGCGAGGTCGCCCGAGCGACGGGCGAGACGCTGACTACTGCGATCGTACAGTCATTGCGCGAGCGCTTGGTGCGACTGCGACGTGCGCGGGCGCCCCGTCTGGCGGAGGAAATTCTGACAATCGGTCGTCATTGTGCGGCGCTTCCAGTGCAGGACGTTCGCTCCGCCGAAAACATCGTGGGCTACGATGACAACGGCTTGCCGGACTGATCACGAACCGCCGTGGTCGTCGATACCTCCGCATTGATCGCACTCCTCACGATGGAACCTGAGGCAGGGCGCATGGCGGTCGCGTTGGAGTCGGACCCCACACGGCTCGTCTCCGCAGCGACGCTGGTAGAGGCGACGCTGGTGATCGAATCGCGTTACGGGGCGGCCGGCGGCCACCAGTTAGATCTCCTGATTGCCAAGGCGAGTCTTGCGGTCGAACCGGTCACGAGTGCGCAGGCCGACGTGGCGCGCGAGGGTTGGCGTCGCTACGGGAAAGGCCGGCATGCCGCCGGACTCAACTTCGGCGATTGTTTCAGTTACGCCCTGGCCAAGGTGACCGGCGAACCGCTGCTTTTCAAAGGTAGTGATTTCAACCACACGGACATCGCCGTCACGATGTACTAGACCTCTACTACTGCGCCCCGAAGGAACCAACGACTGGTCGAGCCCTTCGCGTCCAATCCCTCTGTCGAACCGATAAAAGCAACGCTGATTGGCCCCCATGCCGATTTGGTAACATGCGCGGCGTAGCGGCTGCCCCGGAGTGAGGCCGCGCAGGGTGGATTATCGTATGCATGGCATCACCGCATTGGATCTGGCGCGATCCCAGTTCGCCTTCACGGTGGCCTTCCATATTCTTTTTCCTTCCTTCTCCATCGGACTCGCTGCCTACCTGGCGGTGCTCGAAGGGTTGTGGCTGAAGACCGGCCGGCAGGTGTTCCTCGACCTGTTCCAATATTGGCTCAAGATCTTTGCCATCGGTTTTTCCATGGGCGTGGTGTCGGGCATCGTGATGTCCTACGAATTCGGCACCAACTGGTCGCAATTCGCCGAGAAGGCGGGACCGGTTCTCGGCCCGCTGCTCGCCTATGAGGTGATGACCGCGTTCTTCCTGGAGGCGGGCTTTCTGGGCGTCATGCTGTTCGGCCTGAACCGCGTGGGCCGGGGATTGCATTTCATCGCAACGTGTCTCGTGTCCCTCGGCACCTTGATCTCCATGAGCTGGATTCTTGCTTCAAACAGCTGGATGCAGACGCCACAGGGATACACCATTGATCCGGTCACGGGTCGGTTCCTGCCCGCCGACTGGTTCAAGATCATCTTCAATCCCTCCTTCCCCTATCGCCTCGTCCACATGGGTCTCGCCGCGTTCCTGTGCGTGGCGCTCGTCGTCGGCGCCACCGGTGCCTATCATCTGTTGCGTGATGCGAGACTCGGCAGGGCGACGACCGAAGCGGTGCGGGTCATGTTCTCCATGGCGATGTGGATGATTGCCGTGGTGGCGCCGCTGCAGATTCT
>CAZZVN010000130.1:0-1690 GCA_964657625.1 uncultured Steroidobacteraceae bacterium | reverse complement strand
GTTCTCATGCCGCCTGCTGCATGCTGCGACGAGCACGAGGACATGGGCCGTCAGAGGTTCGCGGCGTCGAGCACGGCGGGCAGGACTGCCTGGGTGATGACCTCGTAACCCCTGCTCGATGGGTGGAACCGGTCCGAGGAGAACAGACCGATATCTGATGCGAACCGTGTCGCGACGTCATCGACCAGCGCCACGCGGGCGCCTTCATCCAGAGCGACCTTGGTCTGCGTCGCGCGTAGCTGGGCGCTCGCCGCCCGCACCAGCGGACGGAACTGCGCGGGGACGAACGGCACCGCGGCCAGGTCGGGCGCCGGTACCACGACGACGGCAACGCCGTGCTCGCGCAGCACCCGCACCGCCTGGCCGAGCTGTGCGGCCGCGCGCGGCACCGGCACGAAGTGCGTCAAGTCGTTCGCGCCGATGATCACGACCACGACGTCGACCTGCCCGGCGAGCGCCGCCTGAACCTGCGATGCGAGGCCGGCGCTGACCGCGCCCGGCACGGCGTGCACCGCGAGACGGGTCGGCGTGCCCCGCGCCTCCAGAGCCGCCGCCAGACGCCGACCGATGGTGTCTGCCGGCCGATCGGCGCCCTGACCGAACGCGATCGAATCGCCGAGCACCACCAGGGAGAGCACGTTCAGAACGACGTGTCCGTCCGGTCGGCCAACGCGTAGGCGGCGCCGGACGCGACCGCAGTAACAGTGAGGACCGACGGCCACGCACCGATCTTCTTGGCCAATCCATGCGAACCGCCGAACGCACCCAAGTACGTACCGAGCAGGACACCCATGACACCGGGACCCGATGACTGCAACCACGACCGGGCACACCACGCCCCCGCACCGGCGAGCACAACACCTCCCAGCTCACGCTGACCGCTGTACCGGGCGACGGCGAACCCACCGACGAGCCCGCCCGCCACGGCGGGAGCAGTGGGAATCTTCGACCGATGCGCCATGAAACCGACGCTACGCCCACCGCCCCGACCCATGTGCCCAACCACAGGCGGCCCAACCTCCAGCCGGGCACGGATGCGGCCCCTGGTCCCGACGGCGGCCGCCTCTGCTGATAACAGCGTCTCGTGCCTCCGTCTTACGCGAAGCGCCACGTCACTACCGGTGAGTGGCCGGCGCGCGGCGATCGGCTTGTCGGTGCTCAGATTCTGGGCGCCTTGATTGCGAGGTACGGTCTCGCCATGCCGATGCCCAAGCGGAAGAGTGTCGATGATTTTTTCGCCCAGGTGACGGACGTGCAACGCCCGCATCTCGAGGCACTGCGCCAACTGAGCCGGGAAGCCGACCCGCAGGCTCGCGAGGAGCTGAAGTACAACCTGCCCGTCTACGTCCGTGGCGACAAGGCCAATCTCTGGATGCTGCAAAACTTCACGAACCACTGCTCCCTGCGCTTCAAGACGGAGTTTTTCGCCACCCAGAAGGCCGTCGTCGAGGCGGCGGGCTACGACTCGGGCGAGGGTTTCATCAAGTTGCCCTACAACCGCGAACTGCCGACGGAGCTGCTCCTGCAGTTGATGCAGGCCCGGATCGCGGACTTCGAATCGACCGGCTCCTGATCCCGCGCGTCGCCTCGATACGGTCGCATCGAAACGGCTCTGACGGAGCTCTGATTTCGCGTTGAGAGTGACCTCGTCGGATTTCTGACGACCGCCCTGACGAGACGCTGTCCAACG
>CAZZVN010000129.1:0-1914 GCA_964657625.1 uncultured Steroidobacteraceae bacterium | reverse complement strand
GTGGCGCGGCGTAACGCCATGTAGCGGGGCCCGAATCGGCGCTGCGACCCCCCGGATGCGGCTATCGCCCGAAGGTCGCTCAGCACAACGCTCAGGTCCTCATCGGTGAGCTCCGTCAGATTCCGGAACGGCCGCCGATCGGACAAGTAATAGTGCGTCGCGAAATGGGGAACGGTCATCAGCTCCCGAAAATAGGGCAATACGGCCGGACGTGCGACGCGCACCCTCGGTGCGTTGCTCACCGACACGGTGGCCGCAGAACATCCTGCGCGGAGCGTCAGACGCCGTACACGGCGGCAAGCTCCCGGCGCACGTAGCTGTTGATGTTGTCGTAGCCGTACGCGGTCGGCCCCATCACGCTGTGGTGCGACGTGTCGTGACCGAGCCCGAGCGAATGCCCCAGCTCGTGCTCGGCCGCGACCTTGCGGACGGCGGCCGGTTGCGCCTCGTCGGAGGCGTTCAGCCGGATGGTGACGGTCGTGATCCGCGCACCGCTCACGTGGATGAGCGATTGACCGAGCGGCGCCGCGCTGCCGCGGGCGGGGCTGGTGACGTCGATGCACCCGGCACCCGTTCGGCATGAACCCAGCTGCAACCCACTGCCCCACGCACTGACCGCGGCCGCGAGCGACCAGTGGTGGTCGGTGTGGTCCTCGACGTACACGACCGGCCAGTGACCGGCGGAGTGTTCCCACGCGTGGCCCTCGGTCGCCGCCTCGGCGGTTTGCGTACCGCCCAGCAGCGCAGCCAGGGCGGTCAGGGCAGCGACAACGACGAGTGCGAGTCGGGTCATGGGTGTGGTCCTCACGTCGAATGGCGCTGGTCCTCGGGTGGCTCACCACGGCGACACCGCCTGCTTACTTTCCTGAGATGTATCTTCCCAGGAAAGTAATATCGTGTCAATTCCGCCAGGAGCAATCGGGACCGAAGGCCGCAATCTGCGGTCATTACCGTGCTAAGTTCGCGTTAACTCGGTTCGTCCCGCCGCGGGGGTGGGCACCAGCAGGTTTGCGACCGTCGGGTTGTACGGACTGGACAGGCACCTGCCTTCCGGTACTCAACTTGAGGCGGAACCATGCTCATTCCGAAGCGACCTTCCCGCGGCCGGCACCATCGGCATCGCACCGCCGTTACTACCTTGTCCCGGACGCGACGGCGGGCCGCGACCAGCCTGATCGCCATCGGTCTTGGCGCCATGTTCTGGGCCGGAGTCGACGGATTCGCCTTCCCCTCCGCAGCGCAGGCCGCGACGGTGAGCGTCGACCAGTGCAATGGCATCGCGACGACACCGGGCCTGCAGGTCCAGTGCACCGCCGACGTCGTCAACAACCTGGACCTCGCCACGGGTGGGCAGAGCTCGACGGTAACGCTGACCGTGTGCCGGGGGGCCGCGAATGCCACTCCGACGTGTGCGACCCCAACCATCCACAGTTACACAGGGCTCACCAACTCGATCACGCAGTGCAACGGGTCGGTCCTCGGCGGCGGAGGCGTAATCATCTGCGCGGTGCACGTCGCCAACCGGATCACCGGCCAGGCGACGACGACGGCCGCGACGGTCAACCAGTGCAACGGCTCGGGTCAGGGCGGCGGTGTCGCGGTGGTCTGCAACCCCACCGCCAGCACCACCGGCGCCACGATCACCCAGTGCAACGGCTCCGGGAACGGCGGCGCCGGCGTCAGCGTGACGTGCACCGTGACCCCCTCGACCCGGACCTCGGCGCTGCCGGTCACGGTCAACCAATGCGTCGGTTCGGGTAACGGCGGCGGTAGCGTCGTGACCTGCACCGTCTCGCTGACGAACCGGATCGTTCCGGCCGCGGCCACAACCGCTCCGGCCAGCACGGGCTCCGTCGGGTCGGGCAGCGGCGGGTCCGGCGAGGTATACATCGGCAGGTGCGGTGAAAGCAGCCG
>CAZZVN010000128.1:0-2057 GCA_964657625.1 uncultured Steroidobacteraceae bacterium | reverse complement strand
CGACACCGCACGGCGCGGCGGCGGCCCCTGCCTGATCGAGGCGCTCACCTACCGGTTGAGCGATCACACCACCGCCGACGACGCCACCCGTTACCGGGGCGAGGGGGAGGTGAACGCCGCCTGGAAACTCGAGCCCTTGCTGCGCCTGCGTGCCTATCTGACGCGGACGGGAGCGTGGAGCGATGGCCAGGAACAGGCCCTGCTGCAGCGATGCGCACTCGAGGTCGAGGGCGCCGTGCGCGAGTATCTGAGCCTGCCCGCGCCGTCCACCGACGGCATGTTCGATCATCTCTTCGCGGTGCTGCCGGCGCACCTCGACGCACAGCGTGACGCCGCGCGTCGCTACGCCTCGAAACCCGGCGGTCAATGAATTGGCGACGATGACCATGGTCGAGGCGATCGCGATGGCCCATGCGTGGGAGATGGCGCACGATTCGAGCGTGGTAGTGATCGGTCAGGACGTCGGCACGAACGGCGGCGTGTTCCGCGCCACCGCCGGCCTGCAGGCGCGGTTCGGTGCGGAACGTGTGCAGGACACGCCGCTCGCCGAGGCCACCATCGCCGGCATGGCGGTGGGCATGGCCACCCACGGACTGAAGCCCGTCGCCGAAATACAGTTCATGGGCTTCATGTATCCGGCGCTCGACCAGATCGTCAATCACATGTCGCGGATGCGAAATCGCACGCGCGGCCGACTGAGCTGTCCGGCCGTGATCAGGACGCCGCACGGCGGTGGCATCCATGCACCCGAGCATCACTCGGAAAGCACCGAGACCCTGCTCTGCCACATACCCGGCCTGCGCGTGGTCTGCCCGTCCTCGCCGGCGCGCGCTTACGGTTTGTTGCTCGCGGCGATCCGCGACCCCGATCCGGTGATGTTCCTCGAGCCCGTGCGTCTGTACCGTGCCGTGCGGCAGGAAGTCGCGGACGACGGCGTGGCGCTGCCGCTCGACCGGTGTTTCCTGCTGCGCGAAGGCGGCGATGTGACCATCGTGACCTGGGGGGCGATGACCCTCGAAACGCTGCGGGCCGTGGCGGAACTCGCCGCACACGACATCAGCGCGGACGTCATCGACCTTGCCACCTTGAGCCCCATCGACAGCGAAACCATCCTCGACTCCGTGGCGAAGACCGGCCGGCTGGTGATCGTCCACGAAGCGGCGCGCAACGTCGGCGTGGGTGCGGAGATCGCGGCCATCGTCGCCGAGCACGGCCTGTATGATCTACATGCGCCCATCCAGCGCGTCGCCGGTTTCGACACCATCATGCCGCTGTTTCGTCTGGAGCGGGATTACATCCCCAGCGTACAGCGCATCGTCGACGCCGTTCAGCTCACCCTGGCCATGTCGTGAGCACCTTCAAGCTGCCGGATCTGGGCGAAGGCCTGGCCGAGGCCGAAATTCTCCAGTGGCACGTGCAGCCCGGCGATCACGCTCTCGTCGATCGACCCCTGGTATCCGTGGAAACGGCCAAGGCGGTGGTCGAGGTCCCCGTGCCTTTCAGTGCCACGGTCACCGCATTGCACGCCGCGGTCGGCGACATCGTCGCCACCGGCGCACCGCTCGTCGATTTCGATTCTGGCACGGTGGTCGGCAGCATGCCGGCGACGAGCGAGGAAGCACCCGTCGATGTGGGCCACCTCCGCGGGGTCAGGCGCCAGGCGGCATTCCCGGCGGACAGGTCCGCACCTGCGCCGCGCGCGCTGCCGGTGGCGCGTGCCGTCGCGAAACATCTGAGCCTGGACCTCGCGCACGTATCGGGCAGCGGGCCCGCCGGCGTGATCCGCCTGCACGACGTGCTGGCGCAGAGCCCTGCGCCGCCGCCTGCGTTCCCGTCGCTGCCGCCCGGCTGCGAGCCGGTGCCGCTGCGCGGCATGCGCCGCGCCATGGCGCAAAGCATGTCCCGGTCGCACGCCGAGGTGGCGCTCAGCACCGTGTGCGACGACGCGGATCTGCATGCCTGGACACGGCGCGGCGATTACATGCTGCGCCTGGTGCGCGCACTCATCGCCGCGTGGCGTGTGGAACCCGCGCTCAACGCGTGGTACGACGCGGCGC
>CAZZVN010000127.1:0-2151 GCA_964657625.1 uncultured Steroidobacteraceae bacterium | reverse complement strand
CGAGGCCGGTTCGCGGCGCCCCCCGCTTGCCGTGTTCGAGCGCCGAGAGGTAGGCGGCCGAGACCTGCATCTGGGCCGCCATGTCCTTCAGCGTCATGGCGCGCTCGAGGCGCAGCGCCCGCAGCCGCGCGCCGAACGGCGTCACGGCGCCGTCGGTTTACCAAAGGCTCGATGGCGTCGAGCAGCTGGCTCTCTTGATACGGCTTGCCCAGATAGTCGTCCACCCCGATTTCGATGGCGCGCGCCCGGTGCTTCTCGCTGACGCGAGACGTGATCATGACGATGGGGATATCCCGCAGCCGGGGGTTGTTGCGCACGTGCGCAGCGACTTCGTATCCATCCATGCGCGGCATCTCGATGTCGAGCAGGATGATGTCCGGCAAATTTTCCTGCAGCAGCGACACGGCATCCACGCCGTCCTTCGCCGTTAGCACCCGCATGCCGTTGCGCTCGAGCAGCCTTTGGGTGACGCGGCGAACGGTGATGGAATCGTCGACGACTAGCGCGAAGGCGCGGCGGTCGCGCAGGTCGTGCAAGTGCGTGTCGGTCGGTCGCGAGCGCCACTCGGAGCGCACCAGCGAGCCCATGTCGAGGATGACCACGATGCGTCCGTCGCCGAGGATGGTGGCGCCTGCGATGCCGCGGATGCTCGAGATCTGCGGTCCCAGTGACTTCACCACGATTTCCCGGCTGCCGACCAGATCATCCGTGACCAACGCCGTCGAGTGATCGGCGGCGCGAATCAACACCACCGACATCGACACGTCCAGCTCCGGCAGCGGAGTGGGTCCGAGACCGACGAAGGCACCGAGCTGCTGGAAGCGGTAGCGCTGGCCGCCATAGTCGAACAGGGGCGCGTCCTTGCCCAGGTGCCGCGCCACGATGTTGCGTGGCAGGCGTACCACCCCCTCCACCGTCGCCAGGGGCAGCGCATAGGTCTCCTCCGCCACCCGTACGATCAAGGCCTGGCTGATGGCGAGCGTGAACGGCAGACGGATGGTGAATCGCGACCCCGTGCCCACGGTGGACTCGATGAACAGACCGCCGCCCAGCTTCTTCACCTCCGTTGCGACCACGTCCATCCCCACGCCGCGACCGGCCGCCTGGGTGACGTGGCCGGCGGTGCTGAAGCCCGGCTCCAATATGAGCTGCATGGCTTCTTCATCCGTGAGCTTGGCATGCCGGTCGATGATTCCCAGCGAAGCGGCCTTTTCGCGAATCAGCTGGACGTCGATGCCGCTGCCGTCGTCGGTGACGACGATGGCGACCTCGGCGCCGTCACGGGTCAGGTTGACCGAAATGCGTCCCATGTCGGGCTTGCCCTGGCTGGCGCGGCGCTCAGGCGATTCGATGCCATGGATGACGGCGTTGCGCAACATGTGCTCCAACGGCGCGACCATTCGCTCCAGCATCTGCCGGTCGAGCTCGGCCGCGGCTCCCTGCACCACCAGTTCCGCCCGTTTGCCGCTGTCCTTCGCGGCTTGGCGCACCAGGCGGGTCAGCCGTTGCACATGACGCTGGAACGGCACCATGCGCGTGCGCATCAAACCGTTTTGCAACTCCGTGATGACCCGCGCCTGCTGCATGAGCAGGTTCTGCGCCTCACGAGTCAAGGTCTCGAGCAGACCTTGGATGCTGGCAACGTCGCCGGAGGTTTCCGCCAGCGCACGCGAAAACTGCTGCAGGGCTGAATAGCGGTCCAGTTCGAGGGGATCGAAATCCGTGCGCCGGGGGTCCTCGTCCTGGTGACGATTGAGCACCTGGGCCTCGGTCTCGATTTCGAGATTCCGCAGCTGCTCCTTGAGCCGCGTCACCGTGCGCGCAAGCTCAGCCAGATTGAAATCGATGGAGTTGACCTGCTGGTCGAGACGCGCACGGAAGATGCTCACCTCTCCCGCGTTGTTCAACATCGTGTCGAGCAGGTCCGCATCCACGCGGGCCATTTCCGAGCGCTCGGCCGGCGCATTTTCCCTGCCCGGCAGCACCGGCGAACTGACCACCTCGACCCCTGCCAGGGGATCGTCGGCGGCGGGTGCGGGTTCCAGACCGGTCCCGAGTTCGCCGTCGGCCGGGCCAGCCGCGAAGAACTCCCCGGTCGCGGTGGCTTGGACCGGAGCGTCCGTCGACGTCACGTCGACGGGTACGCCGGGT
>CAZZVN010000126.1:0-2584 GCA_964657625.1 uncultured Steroidobacteraceae bacterium | reverse complement strand
GGCACTTCATTGTAGAGGAGCGCCAGTCCTACAAAAACGAAAAGCAGGTGGGTGCAGAAGACTTCCATGGAGGCGGCGCCGAGCGTGAGGAAAGGCTCGTGGGAGACGAGTTTTTTTACATATTTGCGCAGCCAGTAGATAACGCCGGCGCAGGCGACCAGGTTGACGAGGCGGAGCGGGCCGATGCGCCACTTGTCGAGCGCATAGCCGAAATGCTCCGGTGTCAGATTCGGTCCAAACCAGACGTGGCGGATGCCGATGAAGAAGATGCAGAGCGCGGCACAGAGCACCGTCCATTTGCCGGTGATGTAGCTGAGTGGGTTCTTACCTTCGGCGGAGCGTGCGCCGATCCACATGCCGGAGATCCAGATCCACTGCCAGCTGAAGAGATCGAACGCGCCCGTCTCCTGCAGAGGGATGGGAAGGTGCGTGACTTTCACCACGAAGTTGTGCGCGATCACACGCAGACCGAACTGCGCAGCCAGCCAGACAAGCAGGCTGCCGCTGACGACTACCGTCCAGCCTCGTTTCATGGCCGCATACAGCACGAATGGCGACATGAGCAGGAACAGCACATACATGGGCAAAATGTCGAGCAGTGGCGGGCAGTAGATGAGCAGCAACGAGCCGACAATTGCGACGAATGGGTGCGCTATGTAGAAGTCGAGCAGGTTGGTAAGCGCAACGCGATGCTTGGTGACGGCGATGGTCGCGATCACGGTGAAGGCGACGGCCAGCAGGATGACGTGATAGATGTACACGCGAAGCGCGCGCTTCCATAGCTTCTGGCGCAGGACGTCGTGGTCTCCATTGGATTGCCGCAGGTAGATGGTGCTGACCAGCATGGCGGAAAGGAAGACGAACCCGTCGGCCGAGGAGACGAAGCCGAAGGGGGTGTTGACGACGTCGCTCATGCGCGTGGGCAGGTGCGTGAGCGTCATCCAGACCAGGAAGAGTCCGCGCAGCGCGTCCAGTTCGGGACGGCGCGGCATGGCGATTTTATGCAGGATCGCTGCGGATGAGCTCTTGACTGTCATTGATTGTGGATTGCCCTACTGTATGAGACGCAATTTGGGGCGTGAGGTTGCGGGAATGATTTTTGTGTTTTTTGGTGGCGGCCGAGAGGGTGATATTCGCTTTTGTGTTCAACCTGACTTGTATTCAGAGTTTCGGCGCACGACGAAGCGTCTCACTAAAAATGTCACATAGCCGATAAGCCATCCGACGAATCCATACAGCACGAATTGGCCTCCGAAAGTGAAGATTGCCGTGAACAACTTTTCAATGAAAGTCTCCGGGTCTCCTATCGCGCAAATGGAACTTGGCCAGAGTCCAATGGCCAGCCCTGTCGACACGCGGTCGTGAGCCAGAAGAATCGTCAAGGTGCCAGCGGTGACCATGCCTACGAAACCCGAGGCGACGAACCACCTCGACAAGTATGCTTCGGGCCTAGGCTCCTGCTCGAACATTTTTCGATGATACCTGCGCGACGGGGAGAAACGCAGATCTCTCCACTGCGCTGCGTTCGGTCGGGATGACAAACCTGAAGTTGGCGGTATCGACATTTGTTGGCACTAGCGTCTTGAAGGCAAGTCTAAGTGCGACCAACGGGAGCATATACGCCAAAGGCGTGTGTGCCCGAACGGCGAGTTCAGAAGGCGGAGATACCGGTCAGGCTTTGGCCGATGATGAGGGCGTGGATGTCGTGGGTGCCTTCGTAGGTTTTGACGGATTCGAGGTTCATCATGTGGCGCATGATGGGGAAGTCGTCGGTGATGCCGGCGCCGCCGAGGATGTCGCGGGCGAGGCGGGCGCATTCGCAGGCCATCCATACGTTGTTACGTTTTGCCATCGAGATGTGTTCGAAACGGATCGTTCCTGCGTCTTTCATCCGCCCGAAATGGTACGAGAGCAATTGGGCTTTGCTGATCTCGGTGATCATCCAGGTCAGCTTTTCCTGGACGAGCTGGTGCGAAGCGATGGGACTGTCGCGGAACTGTTTGCGTTGCATTGAGTATTGGAGCGCAGTGTCGTAGCAGGACATAGCGGCGCCGATCACACCCCAGCTGATGCCGTAGCGGGCCTGGTTAAGGCACATGAGGGGTGACTTGAGGCCGCCGGAGCCGGGCAGCAGGTTCGCGACGGGGATGCGGACGTCCTGCATGGAAAGGCCTGACGTAATCGATGCGCGGAGTGACCATTTCCCTTTGACATCGTGGGCTGAGAAGCCGGGGCGGTTGGTCTCGACCAGGAAACCACGGACTTTTTCATTTTCGGCAGCAACTCCGTCTTCCTGGACCTTGGCCCAGATGACGGCGACGTCGGCGATGGAGCCGGAGGTGATCCACATCTTTTCGCCGTTCAGGATATAGCTGTCGCCATCTTTGCGGGCGCGTGTCCGCATGCCTCCTGGATTGGAGCCGAAGTCGGGTTCGGTGAGGCCGAAGCAGCCGAGTTTTTCGCCGGTCGCGAGTTTGGGGAGCCACTCCAGCTTCTGTTCTTCAGAACCAAACGTGTAGATGGGGTACATGACGAGGGCGGACTGCACGCTGACGAAGCTGCGGAAGCCGGAGTCGCCGCGCTC
>CAZZVN010000125.1:0-3104 GCA_964657625.1 uncultured Steroidobacteraceae bacterium | reverse complement strand
GGTCTGGGGGGAACGGTGACCGCCGCGCATCGGCAACGTTGGTGCGTGTCTGCAGCGGCTGGAGCTGACCCTTTCGGGGGACAGCGGTCAGCTCGCCGCGGGTAGCCTGCCAAAAACTGCACACGCAGCCCGCTCAGGCGGGAATGCCGTTCAGAGCTGGAATCCCCCCATTCCAAGGCTCTGGCGGCATTTTTTTGTGTTCAGCCGGCACGCAACGCGACGAGGAACTGGCCGCCGCCGGAGCGCACGTCCGCGGTGACGGTCAGTTCCGGGGTCAACCGCGCGAACCGGTCGACGAGCCAATTGACCACGTCGTCAGCATCGCGGGCGCTCGGGCACCGTGCCACTATCTCGCGGCCTCCCTTGCGGCGCAGCCGATCGGCGACCGCTACCAACGGTGCGGGGTCGGACACCAACAGATCGGCCGGCCACGGAATCACGACCGGCACGGCGCCCTTCCTGCTGTTGCAGCCGCGATGGGCAAGCCGGTCGACAGCGTCCGCGCCTCGCTTGCCCTTCGCCGGTTTGGCCCGGGCGGACAAGCCGTCGACGCTGGGGCCCCGCGAATCGTTCACCGACATGTCCGGATCGACGGGCTCATCGCAGATCCAGCAGCGCCAGCCGTCGCGGACGCCGACCTCGTCGAGGTGACTGGTTCGCATCCCGAACACGCTAGCCGCACTCACGTTCGGCTCTGCGCCGGCTCGTCCACGCGTCGGGAGCGCGATATCGCGGGTGAGCCGGAGTCTGGGTGGCTACCGCGTCGCTCACTGTGGCGGTCATCGAGCGGGGCGCGTAGCTGCTTGCCGACTCGTCCGGGTCACGGTCCTCGCTCACGCAGAGGCTCGCCGCGCCCGCATCGCTTTCGGCAGGGCGTCTTCGGTTTCGCCCTGGCCTCGGGCAAGTTCGGAGTCGGCGGCGGCCAAAGCCCGCACGGCTTCGGCGTCCGACAAGATCGAAATGGTTTCCTCGACTGCTTCGAGGTCATCGACGGCCTCAGGCGGACAACGACGATCGTCCCGGCCACGTACCTAGGTGATCGCGTCCTCGGCTGCAGACACCACATAGGCGTCGTCGACCACGCGACCTCGGCTATGTCGCGAGTCCGCATGCTCCCGGGTCGCACAGTCCTGGGCCATCCTTTCCGCGTCCGGCGTTCCCTGAGCGAGCGCGATCATCAAGGCGTCCCCGGCGACTGTGTCCTCACAGCCTTACACCCGGCAGACAACGAGGCTGATCAGTGCGCTCCGGCCGCATGAGGCGGTGCCGATCAGGGATGGTTCGGGAGGTCGATCACCTCGAGCGCGGACTCCAGACCGCCGAAGTCGTTGCCGTTTCGGGTCAGCAGCATCAGGTCGTATCGGGCTGCGGTTGCGGCGATCTGCAAGTCCATCCGGCGCGGACGAGGGTTGCGCCCGAGCTGACGCACGAGAGCAGCCAGAGTCCCGTAATATTCGGCGGCCGGGGCGTCGAAGGGCAAGACCTCGAACCGGTCCAGGATGGCTTGGACGCGCCGACGCCGGTACATCTGTGTCAGTGGATCGGGCGCGGCGGTCACTCCGTAGTGCAATTCGCCGATCATCACCGCGGACACCGCGACCTCGTCGCAGACCTCGGCTACACGCTGGGCCGGGAAGTCGATCACCACCGAGGTGTCCAAAAGCGCGCGGCGCGGCGTACTGGCAGTCACCGCGCCGGCGAGGTGAACGGATCGCTGAGCTCGTCCGGGCCGAAGATCTCATCGGCTGAGGCGAGTTCAGCACGCCACGCGCGGGGGTCCGGGACCGGGTCCGCAGCGAACGCTTCGGCCAGCTCAGCAACCGGCACGAACCGGCGCTTGCCCGTGCCTCGCTGATGCGGAACCACATCAGCGACTGCACGACCGTTGACGGTGACCACGAAGGACTCGCCCTCGGCGACCCGCCGCATGACCGCCGCATTGTCGTTGCGCAACTCCGACTGCCGGATCTCCACGCTCATAGCACAAGCATAGCGCTTTCGTAGCGTTCTCGACATCGCGTCGGGCAAGTGGTTCCGTGCGTCGCTCATGTCATCGTCGCCATCGGCAGGCGCCTCGGTTAATAGTGTCTACATGGCCGAGGCGACCGATGCAGAGAAGATCGAGATCATTCGGCAGATCCTTGCCGAGCGGTTGCCGAAATGGTTCCAGAACGATCACCGGCGCGCGAACAGTTACGCCGCGCAGATCCAGCGCATCGATGCAGTCATCGACGGGTAGCTCTCGACATCGGCGACCCACACTTCGCGGCGTGACTGCTCTGGCGCTCGGCCCTTGTTGACGGGCCGGGGGCTTGCGCCTAACACGACGCACGGTGAGGCTGTGAACGTGAAGATTCGAGCGATTTGGTCGGGCATTCGGTACGACGCTTTGCACTGGCGAGCGAAGGATCGCGCTGTGGAAGGGTATGAGCCAGCCACGGACCCGACCATTCCGTCCGGCCATGCGGTTTACGGACCTACTCGAAAAGCGTCCATGAGGTTTCTACGACGCATATAACCGGCCGCATCGCAGGGTGGGTAGGCCTGCTGCACGGACCGAAGCGCGGCCGCACGCTACGCGGCGACGAGCGCGCGGGTAGCGCTCAACGCGGTACGAGAGCGCGGAGCGCTCATGCGGCAGGGGTAGCCCTGTGTCAAGCCGCTTGAGCAACGAGGCGTTGCAGGGCGTCGTGTTTTGCAGGGTCGTAGGGGACGCCGTCCTGCCAGCAGCGCCAGATGATGTTGGGCCAGGCGCAGGCGAGGATGCGGACGGCGTGTGGATGGTCGAGTCGTCGTGCGCGGACTTTCCAGTAGAGGGCGTTGGCCCAGGGGTTGGCTTGCCAGGAGTGGCCGGCGAAGTCGATGACCGCGCCGCGGAGCGGCTTGTCGACGGCGCAGGGTCACCACTTTGGACTTTCCGGACTGTCTGGTCGAGGGCGCAGCGCCGGCGAGGCAGGCGAGTGCGGAACCGGCCTCTGGCGTCGCCGATCTCGGCGAGCAGCCGCAGCGGGGCAGGGAGGTGAAGATCGCGGCGTCGGGATGAGCGGCGAGCTGGTCGGCGATCTGGGTCTCGAGGGCGTCGATCTGGGTGTTCAACGCTCGCA
>CAZZVN010000124.1:0-3231 GCA_964657625.1 uncultured Steroidobacteraceae bacterium | reverse complement strand
CTCAGGCCCGAGGCCAGGCTCAGGCCCGAGGTCCGAACGGCCGCGGGCGAGGCGGTGCTCACGCCGCGAGCTGCTCGAGGGTGAGCTTGCGCACGAAGGCGCTGTCACGGCTTGCCGTCATGAACAGCCGCTCGGTCGCGCGCGTCATCGCCACGTACAGCAGGCGCGCTTCGTCGGCCGTCTCGTCCTCCTTGTAGGGCATGAAGCCGAGGCCCGCCACCGCCACCACCGGGAACTCGAGTCCCTTGCTGCTGTGCATGGTCATGAGCTTGACGCTGTCCTGGTGGGAGTCGAAACGCTTGGCATGCCGCTCGCGCAACCACTCCAGCGGGATCTTGTGGCCGGCGAGCACGGTCGCGATCTTGTCGGCGATGAAGGTCGCACGGTACAGCACCGCCATCTGGTTCCACGCCACGCCCTGCGCGTGCAGGGCCATGAACTCGCGGGCGATGTAGTCGCCCTCCTCCTTCGGCGACTTGAACTGGGCGAGCTGCGGCGGCGGCCCGTGACGGCCGGCCAGTTCGGGTTTCAGGAGCGGCACGCCGTCCTCGTCGGCGTCCGTGGGCGCGAGGATGTGCCGCGCGAAGGCATAGGCCGTGTTCAGGATCTCGTCCGTGTTGCGGTAATTGGTGCGCAGGACGGTGGTGCGCCCCTGCGCCTGGATGCCGATGCGCTTGAAGCTGAAGTTGGCCGGCCGCTTCCTGCCATAGATGGACTGCGCATCGTCGTACAGCAACAGCAGCGAATTGAACTGCGGATCCACCATCCGAGTCACCACCTGCAGCCACTCGGTCTCGAAGTCGTGGCCCTCGTCGATGAGCACGGCGCCGTACTGCGCGCCCGGCACCTGGCCGTTTTCCACCGCGGCGATGAACGCCTTCACCTGCGCCTCGGGATATTCGTTGTTCCACTTTGGTTTCGCCACGCGATGCCGGTCGAGCTGTTCGGCGCACCAGCGGTGGAAGTTGCGCACCGTCACCCGCGCGCCGAGGCCGCGCGCGGCCATCACCTGTTCGAGTTTCGCGGCGAGGGCCACGTTGTAGCACAGCACGAGGATGGGCAGGTCCAGGGTCTTCGCCAGGTGCTCACAGCGAAACGCGAGGATCAAGGTCTTGCCCGACCCCGCGACGCCGTGGATCACGCGGTGGCCGTCGCCCAGGCTGCGCGCGAGCCTCTCCTGCTGCTGATCCATGACGTGCAGCACCCGGCTCGGTTCGTCCTCGGCGAACTCGGGCGGCGGCAGCAGGCTCGCCTGCGCGAGGCGCAGTTCCGGAAACAGGTGCCAGCGTACGCGATCCACCTGCGCCGGGGTGAGCACGTGGAAGAACGGCACCAGGAACATCCCTCCCAGGCGTTCCCGGAAACCGTCCGCCGCGACGCTCTCCGTCATCTCGTCCTTGCAGATCACGAGATGCGGTTCGAGTACGCCGCCGAGGTCCGCGGCGTCGAATTCCGCGCGGCTGATCTTCGACAGCACGGCACCGAAGCCGTAGGGGCAGAGCAGCTTGCCGGCGTGCGGGTGGCCCGCCGCGGCGCGAAGCTCGGGGTCGCGTTCCAGCGCGTTCTTCACGCCGAAGGCGTTCTGCCGCGCCTGGAGCAGCGGATTGGCGACCACCTTGGCACCCTCGTCGGTCAGCAGGGTCACCGACACCTTGCTGATCTGCTGGATGCTGGCGAGCGCCCAGTCCTTGACCTCGAGCACCAGGATGCCGCGCTCCGGATGCAGCACGACGAAGTCGGGATGCTGGTACTTGGTGCCCACCGGTACGTCGTACCAGCACAAGGCGTCCGGCTCCAGCAGGGTCTCGAGACGCTGTGCGAAGCGCCGCTCGCCGGGCGTCATCCGCCGCTCGCAGCTTCCATAGGACGGTATGAGACCCATCGTCATTCCCCTGCGACTGTGCGACAGGTATAACCGATCCGCGCCGGGATTCAACGCTCGGGCGTGAGAACCGTGCCGTGCTTCGCGTTCTGCGCGCCGATCACTTTGAGCAGCGCCTGCGCCACCTGCTCGTCGATCTGCTCGGCATCTTCATGATGCACGGGATAGCGGACCAAGGCCTCCATCCGCCCGTCGACGAGACGTAGATGCACCTGTGCGACGGCGGCCGCAGCCCTGTCCACGGTGCCCGACCCCGTGGACTGCACGAGCTCACGGGTCTGACGGGCGATTTCGTCGCGGTAGCCCTCGACCACGCCGCCGATCGCACGCACGAGTTCGTCCTTGAGGCCGGCATAGTCGGCGACCGCCGGCAGCGCCAGCACGGTCTCGTGCCAGGACAGGTTCACGCCCGGAATCTGCTTGAACAAGCCGCCCGAGGTTTGAAACACGATCAGGTTGGCGAAGGCCACCACCCGGCCCGTCGGGCCGAGCGGGCCCTGGGTGTTGAGTTCCATCAGATGCATGCGCACCAGTCCGAGATCGATCACCTCGCCGACCACCGCGCCGATCTGAATCCGGTCGCCGACGCGGATGCCGTACTTGCCGATGAGGAAGAAATAACCCACCACGGACACCAGCACGCTCTGCATGGCGACCGCCACGCCCGCGGTGAGCAGGCCGGCGAAGGTCGCGAAGGTGCCGATCTCGGTGACGACGTTCAGCCCGATGATGCAGGCAACCGCGATCCACAGCACGATCCTGCGCACCAACAGCAGCTGGTAGCGGCGGCGTGCTTCGTGCGCGTAGCGCAGCACGGCGCGCCGCCACACTTCGGCGAGCGCGAAGACCACCGCGAGCAGAGCGGCCAGCAGGCCCACCCGCACCGCGAGCGCCTCCCAGGCGTCCCGATACTGGCGCAGCGTCGCATCGCGCCAGCTCGCAAGATTGTGCCGGTACTGCTGCAGCAACACCTGTTCCTTGCTGAGCGGCAGCAGGATGGCCGAGGTCTGCTTGAACAGCCACGCCAGCGTGTCGAACTCGCCGCGCAGATCCTGCAACATCGGCGTCGCCGCCTGGTCCGCCTGGGCCGCGAGCGCGTCGCTCCGTGCCGTGTACGCCTTCAGTTGCGCCAGCGGCTGCGCACTGATTTTCTGGAAGGTGTCTGCCAGTGCCGCCGTGCGCCGGTCGATGACGTCGAGCGTGGCGAGCTTGCCGCGCAGCTTCAAGACGTCGCTGCCGAGCTGCCAGAGGCCCGCGTCCGCGGCGCCGCCCCCGCTTCCCGCACCCGTCGCGCCGGTCCCTGACCCGGTGGCCGCGCCGCCCCCCGCGCCGCTGCCGCCCGCTGCACC
>CAZZVN010000123.1:0-3248 GCA_964657625.1 uncultured Steroidobacteraceae bacterium | reverse complement strand
ACCTTCAGCACACTTCGCAAAGCAGCCCTGCCCCTGCTCGTCGCGGCACTCTCCGCGCACGCGCAGCAGCCATCCCCTGCAATCCCCGTCCCCTCTGTCAGCCAGCTTTCACTCACACCCTTCACCGGCCAGACCATCCAGGAGAACCGCGGTTCCGCCGCGCTATGGCAGACTCTTAAACAGCTTCACACCTGGGCCAGCGTCATGACCATCGTCGCCCATCCCGACGACGAAGACGGCGGCATGCTCGCCTATGAAGCCCGCGGCGTCGGCGCACGCACCTCCATCATGACGCTCACCCGCGGCGAGGGCGGCCAGAACGCAATGTCCGGCCAGACCTTCGACGCACTCGCCCTCGTCCGCACCAATGAGCTGCTCGACGCCGACTCCTGGTATGCCGGCAGCGGCATCACCCAGTACTTCGGCCGCGTCGCCGACTACGGCTTCTCGAAAACCATGGACGAAGCCCTCGCCCAGTGGGGTCACGACCGCGTTCTCTATGACGCTGTGCGCGTCGTCCGCATGAACCGCCCTCTCGTCGTCACCTCGACCTTCGTCGGCGGCATCACCGACGGCCACGGCCACCACCAGGTCGCCGGATTACTCGCACAGGAAGTCTTCAAGTACGCAGGTGATCCGAAATATTATCCCGACCAGATCGCCGCGGGCCTGCGTCCCTGGAAACCACTCAAGGTCTACGCGCGTCAGCCCTTTTTC
Source organism: uncultured Steroidobacteraceae bacterium (assembly GCA_964657625.1). Classification (GTDB taxonomy): domain Bacteria; phylum Pseudomonadota; class Gammaproteobacteria; order Steroidobacterales; family Steroidobacteraceae; genus Bog-1198. The sequence goes on along the minus strand of CAZZVN010000123.1, from coordinate 2,531 downwards.
TCCGTCACCAGCAAGGGCATGTTCGACTACGCCACCGGCAAGTGGGCCCCGGTTCTCTTCCACAACTACATCGACGACACGGACATGCACGGCGTGCCTCCCGTCAACGTCAAAATTCCCGAAGGCACATTCGATCCTGTCCTCGGCGAAAGCTACTTTCAGATTGCCCGCACAGGCCTCGGCCAGCAGCGCACCCAGCATGAAGGCCCCAGCATCCCGCTCGCCGGCGAAGTCAGTGTCGGCTACCACCGCTATGGTGCCGATCTGCCATCAGCAGCTCTCAAAGACAACGAGTCGACCTTCTTTGACGGCATCGACACCTCACTCCCCGGCCTCGCGATCCTCGCGCACTCCAACGCACCCTTCCTTGTCCCGTCTCTCAAGCGCATCAATGAAAAAGTCACTGGCGCCCTGCTCAACTACATCCCCGCTCATCCGGAGAAGATCGCGCCGGAGCTGCATGAGGGCTACACCCTCACGCAACAGTTGATCGAACAGATCAAGACCAGCAGTCTCTCCGACGATGACAAGTACAACCTCACCGCTGAACTCGATCGCAAGCTCGAGCAGTTCAACTCGGGCCTGGCCGAAGCTCTCGGCCTCGAAGTGTCCGCCTACGTCCTGCCACCGCAGGCCACAGATGCCAATGCAAAAGACAAGCCCGGCCCGCTCAGCCTGAATGTCGAACCCGCTCAGCGCGTCCTCGTTCCCGGCAGCGAGATCAGTGTCCGCCTGCACATCTCCTCACCACTCGGCGCCTCGGTCGGCAAGACCGATCTCTTAACCCCCGCCGGCGAACACTGGCACGTCACGCGCGTCAGCGCCCCCGGTCTCGACGGTCCAGCCACCTCTGATCAGGCCGCCAACATCAACGGCGACGTCATCTTCCACGTCGCCATCCCGCAGGATGCCGCCCCCACCGCTCCCTACTACTCACGTCCATCCATCGAGCAGTCCTACTACACGATCGACGATCCACGATGGCTCAACCATCCCTTCGCGCCCTACCCGCTCGCCGGCACCGCAACTTTCAATTACGACGGCGTGCCCATCCATCTTTCCAGCACCGTCCAGACCAGCCACATGGTCGATGGCCTCGGCTCTGTCTTTGAACCGATCATAGTCGCGCCAGCCCTGTCGATTACCCTCGACGGCCACGCCGGCATCCTGCCCACGAACACACACACCGCCCAGTCACAATTCAATCTTCCCGTCACCCTGCGCTCGGATGAACAGGGAAACAGCGACGGTGACGTTAAGCTCGACCTGCCACAGGGCTGGACCGCCGACCCCGTCTCCACCCACTTCCACATCGCCCAGGGTGAAACCCGTACCGTCGACTTCACCATTCATCCGACCACTCTCGGCGCGCAGACCTATCCCGTGAAAGCCATCGCCCGCAGCGGCAACCACGAATACAGCAGCGGTTACATCCAGGCTGGCTACCCCGGCATCCGTCCCTACAACCTGTACACTCCGGCAACCTACAACGTGACCGGCGCCGACGTCACTACCGCACCGAACCTGAAAATCGGCTACGTCATGGGCACCGGCGACGACATCCCGACCGCTCTCACCGAACTCGGCCTCTCACCGCACATGCTCACGGCCAGCGACCTCCTCTCCGGCGATCTCAGCGGCTACGACACCATCCTCATCGGCATCCGCGCCTACGCCACCCGTCCCGAACTCAGCACTGCCAACGCCCGCCTGCTCACTTTCGTCCACAATGGCGGCACGCTTATCGTCGAATACCAGGGCTCCGAATACGACCACAACTTTGGCCCCTATTCCTACATCCTCGGCAACGCACCCGAGCGCGTCGTCGATGAGAAAGATCCCGTCTCCATCCTCGCGCCCAATGACCCGCTGCTCAATTTCCCCAACCGCATCACCAGCGCCGACTTCGACCACTGGGTCGAAGAACGCGGTCACTCCTTCATGCAATCGTGGAGCCCGCACTATACCGCACTCACTGAAACGCACGACCCCGGCGAAGATCCGCAGCAGGGCGGCCTTCTGTCCGCGAAGTACGGCAACGGCACTTACATCTACGTCGCCTACGCGCTTTACCGTCAGACACCTGAAGCCATTCCGGGAGCTTTCCGTCTGCTTGCCAACCTCGTCAGCGCCAGTAAAGCACCAGCCCGCTAGGAACAAGTGCGTAACGGAAGTGTCAGCAATCTCTCATCGGTCGTGCAATGATGCCGTTACCACCGTTACCAGGATTACCCTCCAACGCACCAAAGGCGGGATAGGTGTTTCGCGTACTTCCCTCTACTATCAGCGGGTATGGAACCTTACGCGACCGAGAGCCCGTTCCGCATCATGATCGTCGACGACGAGCGTCCGGTCGCGAATACGCTGGCAACCATCTTTCGCCAGGCAGGGTATGCGTGCATCGTCTGCTACAGCGGCGAAAATGCTATCGCGGTCGCGCCCAGCTATGCGCCCGACCTTTTGCTCTGCGATTTGACCCTCGGCGACATCACCGGCGAAACCACCATGGCTTCCATCTCCACGCAGCTGCC
>CAZZVN010000122.1:2082-3321 GCA_964657625.1 uncultured Steroidobacteraceae bacterium | reverse complement strand
GGAGGCGGCCAATCAAGCGAAAGATGAGTTTCTCGCGATATTAGGGCATGAGCTTCGAAATCCTCTGGCACCTATCTTGACGGCCACCGAACTATTAAAAAGGCGCCAAGGCGAAGTGCCTGAACTCAATATTATTCAGCGTCAGGCGCGGCATATGCATCGACTTGTAGATGATATGTTAGACGTTACCCGGTTGACGCGCGGTGGTGTACAACTGAAGACCGCGCCTCTTGACCTGAGATTCGCGATTCGGCTAGCGGTTGAGGTGTCCACGCCGATTGTGGAGAGCCACGGGCATGCTCTGCGGTTTGCGCTCGATGACGATGCCCTCATGGTCCATGGAGATTTGACCCGCCTTTCGCAGGTCTTCGCGAATCTGCTGAACAATGCGGCGTTGTATACGCCCGACGGCGGTGTAATCGAGGTTACAGCAAAACGCGTCGGGGAAGAGATCGAGGTTACCGTGCGCGACAGCGGTCGCGGTATTTCAGCGGATCTTCTTAAAAAAGTGTTCTCGCCTTTTGTTCAAGGCAAGCAGGGTTTGGCACGCGACAGCGGCGGGTTGGGTTTGGGACTTGCCATTGCACGGTCCTTGGTGGAACTGCATGGTGGCACGATCGCGGTAGCGAGTGCGGGGGAGGGCCTCGGGTCTCTGTTCACCGTGCGATTGCACGGGCTTGATGCTCCGCGTCAGCCTGCCCCGTTGCAGGCGTCGCCGCCGGCGGAAATGCCCAACTCAGGGCAAGCCTTGCGAGTGTTGATTGTGGACGACAACATCGATCTGGCCGACATGGTTGCTTGCATGATCAGCGATGCGGGGCACGTCGTGGACGTAGCTTATGACCCCCTTGTGGCCCTCTCCCATGTACCGAAGTTCGCGCCCGATGTTGCGCTGCTCGATATCGGCCTGCCCGGAATGGACGGTTATACGCTGGCTCGCAGAATTATCGAGCTGACTACGCCCAAGTCACCCAGGCTTATCGCTATTACAGGCTACGGCACGGCCGCAGATCGGGCGCGCTCTTTCGCGGCTGGATTTAATGAGCATTTGACGAAGCCTGTCGATTTTGATTGTCTTTTGGCGATTGTGGCTGCGTCGGGGCCGTCGGACACGATGCTCGAACCGCACCTATCGTAACTCGTGTCTTAATTCACCGCCTGGGGTCCATGTCGCCAGTCAAGTACATTGCGAGTGTGATCAGCGGAAGCAGGATGACACAGGCGGATCTGGCAGTGATG
>CAZZVN010000122.1:0-1982 GCA_964657625.1 uncultured Steroidobacteraceae bacterium | reverse complement strand
GTCCGCGACGGCATCGAGTCCCCACGCCTGTGCGAATTCCGCGGCGGTCACTCCGTCCTTGTTCTCGAGCGCCGGGTCTACGCCCTGAGCCAGGAGAAATTCGGCGACCGCGGCCGCGCAATCTTCATCCTCCGGCAGCCAGAAGAGCAGGGAACCGTAGTCGTCCAAGAAGCCGGCGAGCTGCGGCTCGCGCGTGAACAGCTCCCGCAGGCGCTCGACGTTGCCCATGCGCACGAGGGTACGCAGGTCGCGGCTCAACGGTCCCAGAAGATCGAGAGTCTGATGTTTTTGCGCATGAAGCGCCCAGCTCAGGGGGATGCCGTGGTGCCGAGTCTCGCGCGGATCTATTTCGGCGCCGTGCGCCACCAACAACGCAGCGACCCGCGCGGAGCCGCTGCCCGCCGCGGTGTGCAGGGGGCGATGGTTGCCGGCGTCGTGTACGTCGGGCGACATGCCGAGCTCGAGCAGCAAGCCGGCGACGTCGAGCAGATCGTGGGTGGCGGCGTACAGCAGGGGCGCGGGATCGAGCAGATGAGCGGGCCGGGCTGCCCTTCCGCCAGTCGCCTTGCCGTGTCCCGATCGAGCCGCATGCACGCCGCCTGGAAGGCGTCGTGGCCCTGCAGGTCCTCCGGTGCCGCGCCGTACAACGCGAGCAGGGCAGCGGCCTCCCCATCCCCGTGCAACAGCGCCTCCGTGTGCAATCGGCGCCCCGTGGAGGGATTCACGCTGCGCGCGTCGGCGCCGTTTGCGAGCAGCCACCGCATGCGCTCGAGGCGGCTGCCGCTCACGGCACTGCTCAGCAGATAGTCCAGCATGCTCCGTCGCGGCCAGCTCGCCGAGGCGTCGGTCCATCGGCGGGCCTGGTTCCGCTGCGACGAGCGGTCGAAGAGGAATTCGAGCCAGGCCGTGTCGTCGTTGTCGAGAGAGGTGTTGTACAGGGCCTGCGGCTCATACGGATCCGCTCCCCGCTCGATCAGCAGCGCGGCGAGGGCGGTCGCTTGAGGGTGCGCAGGCTGCGCGAATTCGCCGCCCCCGATCGCGCCGGTCAACGGGCGAAAATGATTCTCCCCGTCACTGAAGCCCACGCCAGGGTCCGCGCCGCAGTCGAGCAAGGCACGCGCGATGGCGACGGCATTCTCCCCGGCGGCCGGGATGGGCAGCCGTCCGTAGCACACATACAGCAAAGGCTGCCACCGTTGCGGCCCGCCTTGCTCCGTGGCGGCGGCCGGCCGTTCGGCCAGGATACGCGCGACCTCGGCGACGTCGCCGCACACTGCCGCGGCGTGGATGCCTGCGTGCGCAACGTCCGGATGCCGCATCAGGATCTGGGCCGCGAATCGCCATCGGGAATGACCGTCCTCATAGGAGCGATCCCATTCGGCGGTGCCTGGGCGGACCCCATAGTGGAGACATGCGTGCTCGAGGAATTGGGCCACGAGCTCGTGCCGGTCGGCATCGGGAACGGTCACATCCGCCAGCGCGGCCTTCAAGGCCGCCCAATTGGATACGCCGTACTCGCGGGCCAGGGCGTATTGCACATGGCGCAGCCCGGGTTCAGCCGGCACATCGCGATAGGCTCGGCGCAGCCGCTCCTGGGCTTTCGGTTCGTGACGGCGCAAAGCGCCGAGCCAGCGTTTCGCTTCCTTCCTCAGATTCTCGAGGCGCGTACGCGCAGTGGGCTTGCGATTCATGGGATCTTCCTTCCGTTGTCGCCTGGCGTCCGCTGAACTCAGGCCGGAAGAAAGTACGGACGGTCATGTCCGGAACCGTTGGGTGGGAGTGATCTCCCTTGCCGCGGACAGGAGGCGCCCCACAGCGCACTGCCCGGAATTTTTGCGCAAGGCCATGGCAGTGTCAATTGCCGAAAAAGCCCGTCGAGGCGCGGCAGGGCGGTCCGTCCGCGTGCGGGATGGCCTGGCGGGTGCGCGATGCCGCGGAGGCGTATGCGGCGGGCCTCTAGCGTGGCGCGGAGCTGGTTTGGG
>CAZZVN010000121.1:0-3730 GCA_964657625.1 uncultured Steroidobacteraceae bacterium | reverse complement strand
ACCAGCACGCGCTCGATGCCGCCGTTGTTGGCGCGCTTGACGTATTCCGGCAGCCAGTCGGCGCCGAGCAGGTGCTTCGCGATCTCGACCACGATGTAGTCGGCGTCCATCTCGGCATCGTCGCTGAAGCGGTTCAAGCCCTGTAGGCACGACGGGCAGGAGGTGAGCATCTTCACCTCGCCCTGATGGCCCGCGGCGCGTATCTGGTCGACGCCGAAGCGCACCTCTTTTTCTTTGCGGAACCGGACCTGAGTGGAGATGTCCGGCCGAGTGATGGCGAGCGTGCCGGATTCGCCGCAGCAGCGGTCGTTCTTGGCGATGACGCCGTTCTGCGCGCTGTTCATGAGCGTGTTGACCACGGTCAGCGGGTCGTGTTTCTTCATGGGTGAATGACAGGGGTCGTGATACATGTAGCGCACGCCCGTGGCGTTCTCGAGCTGCACCCCCTTCTCCATCAGAAATTCGTGGATGTCGATGATTTTGCAGCCGGGGAAAATCTTGTCGAACTCGTATCCCTGCAGCTGATCGAAACAGGTGCCACAGCTCACCACCACCGTCTTGATGTCGAGATAGTTCAGGGTGTTGGCGACGCGGTGGAACAGCACCCGGTTGTCGGTGATGATCTTTTCGGCCTTGTCGAACTCGCCGGCGCCGCGCTGGGGATAACCGCAGCACAGATAACCGGGCGGCAGCACGGTCTGCACGCCCAGGTGCCAGAGCATGGCCTGGGTGGCCAGGCCCACCTGGGAGAACAGCCGTTCCGAGCCGCAGCCCGGGAAGTAGAACACCGCCTCGGAGTCACTGTGCGTCGACACGGGATCACGGATGATGGGGACGTAGTGGGCGTCCTCGATGTCGAGCAATGCGCGCGCGGTGCGTTTCGGCAGGCCGCCGGGCATGCGTTTGTTGACGAAGTGGATCACCTGTTCGCGCACCGGTGCGCGGCCGGTGGTCGCGGGCGGCGCCTTGGTCTGTGCGCGGGCGAAGGTGTTGAGCGCGCGGTTGGCGAAGCGCTGTACCTTGTAGCCCCAGTCGATCATGACTTTCCGTGTCATCTTGATGGTCTGCGGATTCGTGGCGTTCAAGAAGAACAAGGATGCCGTCGTGCCGGGGTTGAAGCGCTTCTTGCCCATGCGCCGCAAGAGATCGCGCATGGCCATGGACACCTCGCCGAAGTCGATGTCGACCGGGCAGGGCGTCACGCACTTGTGGCAGACGGTGCAGTGGTCCGCGACGTCGGACAGCTCGTCCCAGTGCTTGATCGACACGCCGCGCCGCGTCTGCTCCTCGTAGAGGAACGCCTCGATGAGCAGCGAGGTGGCGAGGATCTTGTCGCGCGGCGAGTACAGCAGATTGGCGCGCGGCACGTGCGTGGCGCACACCGGCTTGCACTTGCCGCAGCGCAGGCAGTCCTTGATGGCATCGGAGATCGAGCCGATGTCCGACTGCTGCATGATGAGCGACTCGTGCCCCAAGAGGCCGAAGCTCGGCGTGTACGCGCGGCGCAGGTCGTTGCCCGGCATGAGCTTGCCCTTGTTGAAACGACCGTCCGGATCGACACGGTGCTTGTAGCTGCGAAAATCCGCGAGTTCCGCCTCGGTCAGGTATTCGAGTTTGGTGATGCCGATGCCGTGTTCGCCGGAGATCACGCCGTCGAGTCCGCGCGCGATGCGCATGATGCGCGCCACCGCCCGGTTGGCGGTGTCCAGCATACGGGTGTTGTCCGAATTGACCGGGATGTTGGTGTGCACGTTGCCGTCGCCGGCGTGCATGTGCAGCGCCACGAACACGCGTCCCTGCAGGATGCGCTTGTGCAGGGCCTCGCACCCGCCGAGCACGGCGGCGTGGGCGCTGCCGGAGAAGATGCGGCCGAGTTCGCCGCGCAGCTCCGTCTTCCAGCTCACGCGCAGGCTGCGATCCTGCAGCCGGTCGAACACGGTGCCCGCGGAACCCGCCGGCAGCTCGATGCCCAGGTGTTCGGCGGCGGCCCGAGCCGTGCCGAGCGAGACGTCCAAAGACTCGAGCAGAAACCGCCAGCGGGCACGCACGGCGTCGATCAACGCGCAGGCCTGCGCGCGCCGGGCGGCGTCGTCATCGTCGAGATCGACGGGCGCGCCCGCGCCGCCTGCGCCATCCGCGGCCAGGTAGACGGCGAGTGCATCGGTGAGTTCGAGCTTGTTCTGGATCGACAGTTCGATGTTGATGCGCTCGATGGCGTCGGTGTACTCGCCCAGCCGCCCGAGCGGAATGACCACGTCCTCGTTGATCTTGAAGGCGTTGGTATGTTTGGCGATGGCGGCCGTCTTGGCGCGGTCCAGCCAGAATTTCTTGCGAGCCTCGGCGCTCACGGCGACGAAGCCTTCGCCGGAACGGGCATTGGCGAGGCGCACCACCTCCGAGGTGGCCCCGGCGACCACGGCGTCGTCGTCGCCGACGATGTCGCCGAACAACACCATCTTCGGCAGCCCCCCGCGTTTGGATTTCGCGCTGTAGCCCACGGCGCGCAGGTAGCGCTCGTCCAGGTGCTCGAGGCCCGCGAGGATGGCGCCGTGCGAGCGGCCGTCGTCGTCGAGAAAGCGCTTGATCTCGACGATGCTGGGAATGGCGTCCCTGGCCTGGCCGAAGAATTCCAGGCACACCGTGCGCGTGAATTTGGGCATGCGGTGCAGCACCCAGCGCGCGGCCGTGATCAGGCCGTCGCAGCCTTCCTTCTGCACGCCGGGCAGGCCCCCCAAAAATTTGTCGGTCACGTCCTTGCCGAGACCGATCTTACGAAAGCGCGCACCCTCGATGGTCAGGCGTTCGGTGCGCAGCACGGTTGCGCGATCGGGGTGCTCTCGGCCGTCCTTCCAGGTGAGCTCGAAATTCGCGACCAGCACATCGTGGATCTTGCCGAGGTTGTGGCCGAGACGCGCCACCTCCAGCCAGTTGCCCTGCGGGTCCACCATGCGCCACCAGGCCAGGTTGTCCACGGCGGTGCCCCACAGCACGGCTTTCTTGCCGCCCGCGTTCATGGCGATGTTGCCGCCGATGCACGAGGCGTCCGCGGACGTGGGGTCCACGGCAAACACGTTTCCCGAGCGCTCGGCGGCCTCCGTCACCCGTTTGGTGACGACGCCGGCCTCGGAAAAAATCGTCGCCACCGGCGCGTGGGCCGGCGTGCCGGGCATGCCCGGCAGCGCGAGCATTTCGACGGCGCCCAAGGTCTCGAGCTTTTCGGTGTTGATGACGGCCGACCACGGCGACAGGGGTACCGCGCCTCCCGTATAGCCGGTGCCGCCGCCGCGCGGAATGATGGTGAGGCCGAGCTCGATGCATTCGCGCACGAGATGGGGAATTTCCGCCTCGGTATCCGGCTTCAGCACGACGAAGGGCAGTTCCACGCGCCAGTCGGTGGCGTCGGTGACGTGGGCTACGCGTGAATAGGCATCGAAGCGGAAATTATCCGCCCGTGTATGGCGGGCGAAGGCGCGGCGGGCCCGTCTGCGCAGCGCCGCGAGCTCCGCGAAATGCGTCTCGAAGCGTGTCACGGCGGCGGCCGCGGCGTCGAGCAGCCGGACCACCTTGGCGTCGCGCTCGGTGTCGTCTCGCTCGCGCCGCCTGGCCACCTCACGGAGACGGTGCTGCAGGGCATCGATCAGCTGGCGTCGACGCCGTGCATTATCGAGCAGATCGTCCTGCAGGAACGGGTTGCGGTCGACCACCCAGATGTCGCCCAGCACCTCGTACA
>CAZZVN010000120.1:0-3954 GCA_964657625.1 uncultured Steroidobacteraceae bacterium | reverse complement strand
GCACCTGCGGCGTGATGGCCACCGCGAACTGGGCCGATACTTCCGTGATCCGCACCAGCTCCTCGGGCGCGATCAGACCCGCGGCAAGCAGCTGCGCCGGGGTGCGCAGAGTTCCTGCGGCAACCTCGGCGGCGGGGTGGGCGATGTCCGCCCGGTTTTTTTCCTGAGGTCTCATTCTGAGCTTTGCGCCGAATGGCTGGCTTGAGCTGCGCGAAATCGGCGGCTTACTCTGGCGATATTTTTATGATGGATCAAAAACTTCATTTATCCTCACCTTTTCTATCACATTACACCTAGCGCAGCGGCAGACCCACGGCGGGTGTCTTGTATTCTGGGCCACAAATTGGAAACTTAAAGCCCTCGGCGGCCGCGTGGGAAATCGACTGATCGGAAGTAACGCATGCACACGAAGTTGACGGATTTTGCCTGGCGGGTATGGGGTCTGACGATGGCTTTGCTGAGCGCTCCGGCCCTGGCTGCGGACGCGGACAGCGGCGCGCCGCCGTTGCTGCTTCAACATCCCTCGCTGTCGGCACGGCAGATAGCGTTTGAGCATGCCGGAGGCATATGGATCGTGCCGCGGGCCGGAGGGGAGGCAAGGCGCCTGCTCGAAGCGGGCGGCAGCGCCTCGTCACCGCATTTCTCACCCGATGGAACGACGATCGCGTTTACGGCGACTTATGATGAAAACACGGATGTCTACGTGGTGTCGGCCGCCGGCGGTCAACCGAGACGCCTGACGTATCATCCCGGCAACGACACGGCGCTGGGTTTCACTCCCGATGGCAGCCGGGTGTTGTTCGCATCGACTCGCGAGACCATCCGCGATCTCGAGCAGCTGTACACCGTGCCGGTGACGGGCGGTGTCGTCGAGAAACTTCCTCTGCCCTCCGGTGATGCGGGAAGCTATTCGCCCGACGGCACGCACCTTGCGTACAGCCCCTTCAGTCAGTGGCAGCCGGCTTGGAAGCGTTACCGCGGGGGGCAGACCGCACGTATCTGGCTGGCCGATCTGGCGGACTCGCATGTCGAAAAGATTCCGCGCGAGAACTCGAATGACCGCAATCCGCTCTGGGTGGGCGGCACGGTATATTTCCTATCGGACCGCGCCGGTCCGGTCTCCCTGTTTGCCTACGATTGCGCCACCCATGCCGTGCACGCGCTGGTCGACAACTCGCACGGATTCGACATCACGTCGGCTTCCGCAGGGCCCGGCGCAATCGTCTACGCGCAGTTTGGACGCCTGAGCCTGCTCGACTACGCCAGCGGCGAGTCGCACCCGGTGCCCGTGACAATTGCTGCCGAGTTCGCCGAACTGCGGCCGCATTTCGCCAAAGTGGACGCAAAGGAAATCCTGCATGCAGCGATTTCGCCCACCGGCAAACGCGTGCTCATCGAGACCCGCGGCGAAATTCTCGCGGTGCCCGCCGAGAAAGGCGACACGCGCAATCTAACGCGCAGTCCGGGGGTCGCTGACCGCGATCCCGCGTGGTCGCCGGACGGCAAGTGGGTGGCCTGGTTTTCCGATGCTTCGGGAGAATACGCACTGAATCTGGCGTCGCCGGATGGTCTCGCCAAGCCGCGCGTCATCGGCCTCGGCATGCCGGCATCCTATTTCTACGCCCCGCGTTGGTCGCCCGACAGCCGCAAGCTCGCCTTCTTCGACAAACGCCTGAACCTTTGGATGCTCGAGGTCGATCGGCCGGCCCCGGTGAAAATCGATACGGACCGCTACGATGCGCCGTCCTTTCAACAGGATGCGGCATGGTCGCCGGACAGCGCATGGCTTGCCTACACGAAAACGCTGCCAAACCACCTTCATGCCGTGTACGCGTATTCGCTGACCGACCGCAGGAGCCAGCCGCTCACCGACGGGCGCAGCGACGCAACCGCGCCACGTTTCGACCGCGGCGGCAAGTATCTGTACTTCATCGCCGGCACCACCGTGGGTCTCGGCGCCGGGTGGCTCGACATGTCCAGCATGGGACATGCAGTGGACAGCAGCGTATACCTCGCGGTTTTGCGCAACGATCAGCCGTCGCCGTTGGCACCCGAAAGCGACGAAGAGGTGGCTGAAAGCAAGCCAGAGAAGCCCGCGAAACCCGAGAAACCCGACAAGGCCGCGCTCAAGAAAGTACCGCCGGTGCGCATCGATTTTGCAGGCCTCGATCAACGCATCCTGGCGCTGCCGCTGACCCGTGCCAATTATGCCGGTCTGGAAACCGGCGGCGTGGGTATCGTCTACGCATTCAACTCGCCGACCGCCATGACCGACGAGGATTATCTCGAATCATCCGAAAAAGGTGCGCCGGTGGAGGTCGTGCGGTTCGATTTGAAGACCCGCAAGTCCGAACCATTCGTCAAAGGCGTCGATGCCAACGCCTTCGCGGTGTCGGCCGACGGCGCCAAGGTGCTGTTCGCGCAGAAGAACAAATTGTTCGTCGTGCCTTCCGACAAGGCGCCCAAGGAAGGAGACGGCGCCCTCAAGACCGAGGATCTCAGCGTGTGGGTGGACCCGCGGGCGGAATGGCGTCAGATGTATCACGAGGTGTGGCGCATCGAGCGCGACTTCCTGTACGACCCCGGATTGCACGGCTTGGATCTCATGGCGGCCGAGCGCACCTACGCACCGTTCGTGGCCGGCATAGCCAGCCGCGCCGACCTCAACACCTTGTTCGAGGAAATGACGGGACACCTGAGCATCGGCCATACGTTCGTCAACGGCGGTGCCAAGCCGGAGCAGGGCAAGGAGAATGTCGGTCTCTTGGGTGCAGATCTACGCGTTGCGCAGGGTCATTACCAGTTCGCGCGCGTACTGACGGGCGAGAACTGGAATCCCCAGCTCGCCGCGCCGCTCACCGCACCCGGCGTCAATGTCACCACCGGAGAATTCCTACTGGCGGTGAACGGCACGCCGGTGATCGCGGATGGTGAACCCACCCGCTACTTTCTCGGCCTTGCCGGCAAACAGACGGTACTCGACGTCGGTCCACGGGCCGATGGCGTCGGATCGCGGCGGGTGACCGTGGTGCCCGTCGCGTCGGAGGGCAACCTTCGCCTGCGGACGTGGATGGAGTCGAATCGTGCCACCGTAGATCGTCTTTCCGGCGGACGCCTCGCGTACGTCTTCCTCCCTGACACGCGCGCGGGCGGATTCGCCAACTTCAACCGCTATTTCTTCTCACAAGTTGGCAAACAGGGTGCAATCCTCGACGAACGATTCAATCACGGCGGAGACATCGCGGACTACATCGTCGATCAGCTGAAGCGCACCCCGCAGATGATCAACTCGACCCGGGAGGGGGAGGAGACCATCGAGCCGGCGCAGGCGATTTTCGGGCCTAAGGTGATGATCATCAACCAGATGTCAGGGTCTGGCGGCGATGCGTTGCCGTGGCTCTTCAAGAAGAACGACATCGGACCGCTCGTCGGCGTGCGCACCTGGGGCGGTCTCGTCGGCATCGGCAACTATCCCCCGCTGGTGGATGGCGGCAGCGTAACGGCCCCACGATGGGCGATTTACGGCACCCATGGGGAATGGGAGGTAGAGAACATCGGCATCGCACCGACGATCGAGGTGGAAGAGGATCCGGCCCAGGTCCGTCTCGGCCATGACCCCCAACTCGAAAGAGCGGTGGACATAGCGCTTGCTGAGCTCAAGCAGCATCCGCCGGCCGTATTTCCACGACCGACGCCGCCGCGTTACAAATCGGTGCTCCCCGGTGTGGCGCCGGACGATGCTGGACCTAAAACTTGATGCCCGCGGGCACCGAAATCTGTAGCGATTATTCGTGCACAAGACAGGCTGGATAAACTACCCGCACTTGGAATCCCCGCAATTGAGGCACGTCTGACACCCATCCATCATGACCACGGCGGCCGTGCTGCACTTGGCGCACAGCTGCGCGCCCTGCGGGAAATGCGACTTGGAAAACGCGTCGGTCTGCCGAGTGC
>CAZZVN010000119.1:0-4229 GCA_964657625.1 uncultured Steroidobacteraceae bacterium | reverse complement strand
CGGCAAGAAGGAGGGTGACGCAGCTGCGCCGCCCAAGCAGCCGCGCAGCAAGAAGCCGCTGATCATCCTCGCCATCATCGTCGTGCTGATCGCCATCGTCGCGTTCATTTTCTGGTTCTTGAGGCGCAACCAGGTCACCACCGACGATGCCTACACGGACGGCGATGCCATCACCATGGCCCCGAAAGTGTCGGGGTACGTCAGTGCGTTGTACGTCGACGACAACACCCACGTGAAAAAGGGCGACCTGCTGCTGCGCATCGAGCAATCCGACTACACGGCCACGCAGGGACAGGACAAGGCGGAGCTCGCCTCCGCGCGTGCCCAACTCGAGGCTGCCCGGGTCGCGTACGACATGGCACGGGTGCAGTATCCGGCACAGCTCGCGGCCGCCAAGGCGCAGCAACGCGCCGCCGAGGCGACCTATGCGCAGGCCCGGCTGTCTTACACGCGCCAGCACGATGTGGACCGGCGTGCCACCACCCTGGAAAACATCGATGCGTCCAGTGCGCAGGCCGCGAGCAGCGAAGCGAACGTTCAGAACGCGAAATCCCAGGTGGCGGTCGCCGCGTTGGTCCAGGAACAATACAAGCAGGCAGCCGCCACGGTCCAGCAGCGCGAGGCGAGCGTGGCCCAGGCGGAAGCGAAATTGCAGCAGGCGGAGCTCAATCTGGGTTACACCGAAATCCGTGCACCCTCCGACGGCTTCATCACGAAGCGCAACGTGCAGCTCGGCAGTTATCTGTCTGCCGGCACCACGATGTTTCTGATCGTGACGCCGGATCTGTGGGTGACCGCCAACTTCAAGGAGTCTCAGATCGGCCGCATGCGCGTGGGCGACGAGGTCGACATGGATGTCGATGCCTATCCGGGACTGCAGCTGCGCGGGCACGTGCAGAGCATCCAATACGGCAGCGGCGCGCGGTTCTCCGCCTTCCCCACGGAAAATGCCACCGGTAACTACGTGAAGGTGGTGCAGCGCGTGCCCGTCAAGATCGTGATTGATCGCGGCCTCGATCCCGCCGCGCCGTTGCCACTCGGCTTCTCGGTGTCACCCGTGGTGCACGTGCGTTGAGCGAAACCGCGCAAGGCCACGCTGACGCGCAGTGGCGCCCGGCCGGGAACCCCTGGGCCATTGCCGTGGTGGTGACCCTGGCGGCCTTCATGGAAATTCTCGATACCACCATCGTCAACGTGGCGCTGCCGCACGTCGCGGGCTCGATGTCCGTGAGTTACGATGAGGCCACCTGGGCGCTGACGTCCTATCTGGTCGCCAACAGCATCGTGCTGCCGATCTCGGCGTACCTTGCGCGCACCTTCGGCCGCAAGCGCTACTTCATCACCTGCATCATTGCCTTTACGATCTGCTCGTTCCTGTGCGGCATTTCCACGAACCTCACCGAGCTCATCGTATTCCGCATCTTGCAAGGGCTGTTCGGCGGAGGCCTGCAGCCCAGTCAGCAATCCATCATCCTCGACACCTTCCAGCCGGCCCAGCGCGGCAAGGCTTTCGCTGTGACGGCGATCGCCACGGTGGTGGCGCCGGTGCTCGGTCCCACGCTCGGCGGTCTGATCACCGATAATTTTTCGTGGCGCTGGGTCTTTCTGATCAACGTGCCGGTGGGCGTTCTGACCGCGTTCGCCGTCGTGAGCCTGGTCGAGGACCCGCCGTGGGAAAAGGCGAAGAAAGGCAAGGCCTCCACGGATTTCATCGGCATCGGATTGATCGCCATCACCTTTGCAGCGTTGCAGATCATGCTCGACCGCGGCGAGGACGCAGACTGGTTCAACTCGGGCTCGATCATCGCTGCCGCGGCCATTGCCGGGGTGGGCCTGCTGGCCGTCATCGGCTGGCTGTTCTACACGGAGCGGCCGGTGGTCAACCTGCGTGTGATGGCGGACCGTAATTTCACCTTGGGCGCCCTCAGCATCGCCGTGTTCGCGACCATTCTGTACGGCAGCAGTGTGCTGATCCCGCAGCTCGCCCAGCAGCATCTGGGCTACACGGCCACCCTGGCGGGTCTGGTCTTGAGCCCGGGCGCGCTGTGCATCATCGCCATCATTCCATTCGTGGGACGGGTCATGCCGTACGTGCAGACGCGGTTCGTGCTGACTTTCGGGTTTTTCGTGCTCGGCTGCGCGTTGCTCTACTCACGGAATATCACCGCCGCCATCGATTTTCGCCATCTGGTGATGCTGCGTTGTGCGCAATCGGCGGCCATCGGGTTCCTATTCGTTCCCGCCAGCACGCTCGCCTATCTGACCGTGCCGCGTCAGTTGCAGGGCGACGCGGCGGCGTTGTTCACCATGTTCCGCAATATCGCAGGCTCGGTAGGCATATCATTGTCGACCGCGGCCGTCACCACCCGTACACAGGTGCATCTGGCCTACCTGTCCGCCCACCTGGGGGCGACGGATCCGGGGTACGTCGATCTGCTGGCGCGCACGACGGCGGCGGTGAGGAATTTCAGTTCCGTGGCCGGCAATGCATCGCAGGCGGCGAGCAGCTTCCTCTATCAGACGTTTTTGGGTCAGGCGGCCGTGCTGGCCTACATGGACGTGTTTTTCTACTGCGCGCTGCTCGCATTCGGGTTTATTCCCTTCACCTTCCTGTTCTCGTCGGCAAAGGCGGCCGGCGGCGGCGGAGCACATTGATGTCAGTCCTTCACAAAGCCACCGGCACGGTGTTGGCGGCCTGCCTCGCGTCCTGCACCGTCGGACCCAATTTTACGGCGCCCTCGTTGCCGGTGCCGCCCGCGTTCATCGAGGGGGACAAGGCTGCCGCTCTAGAGCCGCCGGCCACCGCCGTTTCCGAGGGCTCCCCCGACGAGATCTGGTGGCATGAACTCCACGATCCCGAACTCGACCGGCTCGAGGAGCGTACCCAGAAGGGCAACCTCGATCTTCAGGCCAGTCTGCTGCGCATCATCGAATCGCGGGCGCAGGTACAGGAGGCCCGCGCCCAGGGCTTGCCGACTTTGAACGGCGTGGCGAGCTACAATCGCGAACAGCTCGGAGCCGCCGGCATCTTGAAGGCGCAGGGCGGAACCCTGGGCGGCACCGCGCTCAGCCCCCAGCTCACCTCGTTGCTGACGTCGCCCATCAATATCTTTTCGCTCGGCTTCGATGCGTCGTGGGAGCTCGACCTGTTCGGCAAGGTGCGCCGTAACGTCGAAGCCGCCAAGGCGCAACGCGACGAGATGGTCGAGTCTCGCAACGACATGCTGGTGTCGCTGGAGGCCGAGGTCGCGCAGGACTACCTGCAGCTGCGCGCCGCGCAATTGTTGCGGACCCTCACCCTGTCCCTGGTCGGGGACGAAAAACAGATCGTCGATCTCACCCTGAATCGTCAGGTGCACGGACTCGCCCAGGAATCGGACGTCGAGTCGGCGCGTGCGCAGGTGTCGAGCCTCGAATCGCAGATACCGCAATACGAACAACAGATTGCCGCCGCCCGACACTCCCTTGCCGTTTTGATCGGTGAGACGCCGGAAACTCTCGATGGTGAACTCGCCGCGGCGGCCGACCTGCCCGCGGTGCCCGCCATGATCCCCACCGGTTTGCCGGCGTCGTTGGCGCGCCGACGCCCGGACATCCGCGAGGCCGAAGCTGCGCTGCACGCCGCCACCGCGAACGTCGGGGTGTCGGTGGCGTCGATGTATCCAGATGTGTCGCTCACCGGAACGTTCGGCCTGCGCAACATCAGCAGCGGCTATCTGTTCGACTGGGCGAGCAAGTTCTATACCGCCAGCCCGAGTATCTCGGTGCCCATCTTCCACGGCGGTGCGCTGGTCGCGAGCGTCAAGCTGGCCCGCGCTGAAGAGGCGGCGGTGGCGCTCAATTACCGCAAGACGGTGTTGACGGCCTTGAAAGAGGTGGAAGACGGGCTGGTGAGCCTTGACCAAGACGGCGTCCGGGTGGCGGCGCTGAAGCAGGCAGTGGGCTCGAACCAGCGCTATTTCGAGATCACGATGCATGGGTACAGCGTGGGCCTGGTGACCTACATCAGCGTCTTGAATGCCGAACTGCAGGCGAATCAGGCCAAAGAGCAACTGGCACAGGCGTCGCTGACCCAGCTCACCGACCTCGTCAAGCTCTATAAGGCGCTGGGCGGCGGCTGGAACGCCCCGGGAAATCCGCTCGCGGCCGAGTCGCGGGAAGCGGCAGCCTCCTCTCCGCGCTCGATGCGGTGCAGGCGCAGGTCGCCCAGACCCAGGACGCGATCATCT
>CAZZVN010000118.1:0-4251 GCA_964657625.1 uncultured Steroidobacteraceae bacterium | reverse complement strand
CCGACGCCACCGCAGCAAAATTCGCGTTTATTGAGAAATTTTGACTTTCTATGCGGCTACCCGACACAATAGACCCGCTGGCGGGGATCGGGTCGAACGAATAACAGGGAAAGCTCGCGTGGGATATTTTGCTCGTCGGGGGACAGGTTGGAGGGTGCTCGTCGCCTCCTTCGGCATCGCATCCTGGTTGACCGCCGGCGCGAAGGTCTCCGACTCGCCGGACGACTTCACCGGCGTCTGGCACCGCGATTACGCCGCCAGCAACTTCATCTCGCGCACCGAGAACCCGTCCTCGAGCAAGGTGTTCACGCTCGCCGACGGCAGCCCGATCCCGCTGAAGCCGGACGCCCTCAAGGTGTACCGCGAGCGTGTGGCCATGGGCGAGACGCCCAACGTGTTCGCCAACACCACCGCCAAGTGCCTCCCCCTCGGCACGCCGCAGAACATGATGGGCGCGCCGCCGTATCTGCTCCGTTTCGTACAGACGCCCGACTTCATCGCCATTTTGCTCGAGGAAGGCTGGGAGTTTCGCGCCATCTACATGAACGGCAAACACCCGGAGGAGCTGTTGCCGAGCTTCATGGGCCACTCCATCGGCCGCTGGGAAGGCAAGACCCTGGTGATCGAGACCGTGTCCCTGCGCGAAGAAACCACCTTGAACTTCACCGGCCTGCCGCACAGCGCCGCCATGAAGGTGGTCGAGCGCATCTCCCGCACCGACCCCGACACGCTGGTCGATCTCATCGAGATCGACGATCCCGTCATGTACTTCAAACCGTTCACGTTCAAGTCGGTGTTCCGGCGCAGCGCCGACGCACAGATCGAATACATCTGCGAAGACGGCCGTATCCAGGTGACCTCGGAGGGACGCCAGTCCTACCACGCACCGCAATGAAAATATAAAACACTTCAGGGAGTTGGCAATGAGAATGAACACAACGAAAGGCCGGCGCGTCGCCGGTGGATGCCTCGCGGGCGTGGTGGGCGCAGCGTCGCTCTGGAACGCCGCCGCCGAAGCCGCCGGTGCAGTCGCTGACGCCGGCTCGACCACGCTGGACGAGGTCGTGGTCACGGCCACCAAGCGCAGTGAGAACATCCAAAACGTGCCGATCTCCGTAGCCGTCGTCTCGCAGGCGGCGCTGCAGGCCGAGAATCTGTCGAACACCTCGGACCTCAAGCGCCTGGTGCCCGGCCTGCAGTTCAATCCCGCCAGCACCGCCGGCAACAGCACGTTCAGCATGCGCGGTGTGTACACCAGCGCCAACGGCTATGGACTGGAACAATCCGTGGGCGTCGCCATCGACGGCGTCCCCATCGCGCGGCCCATCGGCGCGGTGGCAGATCTCGTCGACATCCAGCGCGTGGAAGCACTGAAGGGTCCGCAGGGGATGCTGTTCGGCAAGAACGCCTCCGCAGGCCTCTTGAACGTCGTCACCAACCTGCCCGAGCTCGGCAAGACCGAGACCATTCTGCGTGCCTCGTTCGGCTCGTTGAACGAGCGGCAGTACACGGGCACCGTCAACCTGCCCCTGACCGATGAGTCCGCCATCCGCCTGAGCGCCTGGAAATTCTCGCACGACGGTCCCATTCATGAGGTCAACACCGGTCAGGACATGGGCGACCAGGACAGCGGCGGTGCGCGCTTCAAGGCCCGTTGGAAACCGAACGACGCGCTCGACCTCAATTTCACGGGCGAATGGACCAGTCATGACGAGAATGGCCCCGCGTACACGCTGCGCGCGTTCGCTCCCGACAAGTTCACGGCGGCCAACGCGGGCGCCAACATCCAGGCCTGGGAACTCGCCCACGGCACCGTCCCCTCGCAGGAGAATCACACGGCGCGGGGTCTCAACCTGCCGTACTACGACAAGGGCAACACCGGCGCCTACACCGGGCAGGCCGATTATTCGATCGGCGACGGCACCATCACCACCCTGGTCTCCTACCGGGACATCAAGAACGACAACCCGTTCGATCCGTACCCCACCGACAATCCGTACAACCAACAAACCAAGAACCAGGACAAGGTGCACTACGATCAGCTCACCGAGGAAGTTCATTACACCTCGCCGGCTGCAGAGCGCCTGCGCTACGTGGTCGGCGTGTTCAACTTCCGTTTGAAGCTGCGCGAGGACTTCGGCATCGGCTTCAACCTGCCTGCGCCCGTGAACGACAACTTCGAGGCAAGCCTCAAGAACGAGAACTACGCCGGGTTCGGCGAGGCCACGTTCGACGTCACGTCGAAACTGCACTTCATCGCCGGGGTGCGCCAGTCCACCGACAAGGTGAACGAGTCGATGAACCGCACCTTCTTGAACCCCGCGCCCCCGGCCAGCTTTCTCACAGCGCCCGGCGCCTCGTTCGGACCCTACGCCACCTCCGTCGGCACGTCGTACAACGACACGTCCTGGCGCACTGGACTGCAGTATCAGTTCACGCCCGACGCCATGGTGTATGCCACCGCCTCGCGCGGCTACAAGGGACCGGGCGTCGCCTTCGGCGTGAGCACCACGGCCGCCACGCTCGCGCTCGCCAACAACGGCATCGTCAAGCCCGAGATCGTGCATGCCTACGAGGTCGGTCTCAAGTCGCAGTGGTTCGACCGCCGCGTCACCGCGAACCTCGCCGTGTTCAACGAGATCTTCGACAACTTCCAGACCTCGGTGCGGGTGCCCGGCCCCGGGCTGGTGTTCGTCACGCAAAATGCCCGCCAGCTCACCACCTCCGGCGTCGACCTGGACACCACCTGGCTGGTCACCCAGAACCTGAGCCTGAGCGGCAGCGTCAACTACGACAACGCCCGCTACACCGACTTCAAGAACTCCAGCTGCTACTCCGGCCAGACCGCCGCCATGGGCTGCAACGGCGGTGTGCAGGATCTCGACGGCAAGCCTCTGCTCAACGCCCCGAAGACCACCTTGAACCTCACCGCCCGCTATGAGCACGCACTCATCGCCAACTGGCGCGGTTACGTCCAGGCGAACGACGCGTTCCGCAGCAAGGTGCAGTTCAACCAGGACGACCCCGCCGCCTCGCAGGGCGGTTATAACCTCGTGAATCTCACACTCGGCGTGGACAGCGACGACGGCCGCTGGAACGCCTCGATCTACGGCAACAACGTGCTCGACAGACACTACGTGGATTACATCATCTCGAACGCCAGCGGCGCGTTCTACACCAACCGCATCAGCTACGGAGACCTGCAGACGTTCGGTGTCGCCGTCGGTGCGCGGTTTTGAGGGATTAGAGGGCCGGCCGCCATCTCCGGCGGTCGGCCCCCCTTCTTTCGCGCCCATTTCTCAGCGAACCGCTCTCTCGCTGCTAGTTTTGGTATATTAAATATACCTTTACTATCCAATTGCCCCGATTTAGGCATCAATGGCCTTCGAGTACGATCCCGAAAAAAGCGCCGCGAACAAGCTCAAGCACGGCGTGGATGTTGAGGAGGCTCAGGCTCTGTGGGCGGACTCTGCGCTACTGGAAATCCCGGTGCGGGTCGCCGATGAGCCGCGCTGGGTAGTGCTGGGAAAAATGAATGCCAGGCATTGGTCGGCGGTGATCACGCGACGCGGCGATAACGTGCGGATCATTTCAGTAAGACGTTCGCGTGACGAGGAAGTGGCGATTTATGAAAGCCAAGACGTTTGATCGCAAATTTGATGCGGCCGAGGAGATCACCGGTCAGCTGGACCTAAGCAAGGCCCGACGTATCGGCACGGACCCCAAGCGCGTGAATGTCGACTTCCCGGGTTGGATGGTGGACTCCCTGGACCGCGAAGCACGCCGACTGGGCGTTACGCGCCAGTCGTTGATCAAGCTTTGGCTCGCGGAACGGCTGGACCAGCCGGCTGCAGCCGGAAGCCACCGGGACTCGTGAAGGCCTAGATATATTGAGCGGCGGCCGTTTGGACGATACTTCACGCCGCAGTCGAGACGCCAAAAACGAAAATCACGCAACCAGATCGAGTACCGCGCGCTGCACGCGCTTTTCGATCTGTTTCGCCTCTTTGGCGAGATTGATTTGCATCGCGGTGGCCGCTACGTCGAGCAACGGCTGTTCAATGCGGTAGCCGTCCCGAGCTTTGAGCCACTGCAATACTGGCGCCAGGTGCCAGAGCGCCGCGCTCCCCTCGTGAAGTGGAGCAGGAAAGCTGAGGGGGTGCGCCAACATGAGTTTTCGCATGTTCTGTCGGCTGACGCACACAAGTTCTGCGACATCGGTCAGTCCTACGAAATCCGGAGTGACTTCGA
>CAZZVN010000117.1:0-4519 GCA_964657625.1 uncultured Steroidobacteraceae bacterium | reverse complement strand
CGGCGCACGCGTGACGGGCCGCGCACGCGAGCCCGCCGGCGCACGCCCGCCGGCCGGTGCGAGCGCGCTCACCGTGGGCCTCGCCATCGAGCGCTGCGCGCGGGCGCTGCAGCGTGCGCGGGTGCATTTCGGACACGGCACGGACAATGCGCGCGACGAGGCGGCGGAACTCGTGTTCTACGTCGCGCAGATCGCGCACAGCGTGGGCACCGCGGCCTACTCCCGGCCCCTCACGGCGCGACGTGCGGCCCGCGTCGACGAACTGCTGCGTCAGCGCATCGCCCGGCGCGTGCCGCTCGCCTACCTTACGCACCGCGCGTTCTTCGCCGGGCTCGAGCTGTACGTGGACGAGCGCGTGCTGGTGCCGCGCTCGCCCATCGCCGGACTCATCCTCGAGCGTTTCGTGCCCTGGGCCCGCCCCGCCAGCGTTCGGCGCATCCTCGACGTGGGCACGGGTTCCGGGGCCATCGCGCTGGCCTGCGCGCGGGCGTTTCCGCGCGCCAGGGTCGATGCCGTGGACATCTCGAGCGGCGCGCTGCACGTGTGTCGTCGCAATGTGCGAAAGCTCGGCCTCGGCGCCCGGGTGCGCGTGCTGCGCTCCGATCATTTCACCGCCGTCCAGGGTTGCCGTTACGATATCATCGTCAGCAACCCGCCCTACGTCGGACGCGCTGAAATGCGTCGTCTGCCTCCCGAGTACCGTCACGAGCCCACGTTGGGTCTGGCCTCGGGCATCGATGGCCTGGACTCGGTGCGGGCGATCTTCGCCGCCGCCCGCGCGCATCTGGCCGACGACGGTATTCTGGTCGTCGAGGTGGGCAACACCGAGCGGGCGTTGCAGAAGGCGTTTCCGAGGTTGCCGTTCCTGTGGCCCGACATCGCGATGGGCGGGGGCGGTGTTTTCGTATTGCGGGCGGCGGACCTCGGTGCCGCAGCACGGTCTGGAGAGTAGCTATGGCGGGAAATACATGGGGCCGGTCGTTCACCGTCACGAGCTTCGGCGAGAGCCATGGAGCGGCGCTCGGGTGTGTCGTCGACGGGTGCCCGCCGGGGCTGGCCTTGAGCGAAGCCGATCTGCAGAGCGACGTCGAACGTCGCCGCTCCGGAACCTCGCAATTCACCAGCCAGCGCCGTGAGCCCGATACCGTGCGCATTTTGTCCGGCGTCTTCGAGGGCGTGACCACCGGCACGCCCATCGGCCTGCTGGTACACAACGAGGACCAGCGCTCGCGCGACTACGAAAAGATCAAGGACCGTTTCCGCCCCGGCCACGCCGACTACACCTACCAGCAAAAATACGGCTTTCGCGATTACCGCGGCGGCGGCCGTTCATCGGCGCGCGAGACCGTGATGCGCGTGGCGGCCGGCGCCATCGCCCGCAAATTCCTGCTCGAGCGGCTGGGCATCCGCATTCAGGGCTGGCTCGCTCAGATGGGTCCCCTGATCATCGAACCGAAGTCACCGGGAAGTGCCTACGACAACCCTTTTTTCTGTCCCGATCCCGGCCGCATCAAGGAGCTGGAGGACTACATCTGGAATTTGCGCGAGGCCGGCGATTCGATCGGCGCGCGCGTGACGGTGGCCGCGACGGGCGTGCCGCCCGGTCTCGGCGAGCCGGTGTTCGACCGGCTGGATGCCGATCTCGCCGCGGCGATGATGGGCATCAACGCCGTGAAGGGCGTGGAGATCGGTGCCGGCTTCGGCGTGGTGACCCAGCGCGGCTCCGAACACCGCGACGAGCTGACCCCGGCGGGGTTCAAGACCAACCATGCCGGCGGCGTCCTCGGTGGCATCTCCTCGGGGCAGGACATCGTGGTCAGCATCGCACTCAAGCCCACCTCGAGCATCACGCTGCCGGGCGACACCGTCGACGTCGCGGGCGCCCCGGCGACGGTGATCACCACGGGTCGTCATGATCCGTGCGTCGGCATCCGGGCGACGCCGATCGCGGAGGCCATGATGGCGCTGGTGCTCATGGATCATTATCTGCGCCACCGTGCCCAGTGCGCCGATGTCGTCGGGTCGACGCCGGCGATCGCGGGCACCCGCTCATGAGTGCCCATCCCGTGCTGCCGCGCATCGCCGTGGTCGGCGCGTCGAGCCTCATCGGCGAAGCGGTGCTCGACGAGCTACGCGTGCGCAAGGTGGGCCACTCGGAACTGCACGTCTTGGACGATGCCCGGCACGTGGGACGGCCGGTGGCGCAGGACGCGCAGGAGGAGAGTGACGAAGCTGCGTCGCCCAGACAACGCGGACGCGGCTGGGATCTTAAGATCGGCGATGTCGCAGGGTTCGACTTCAACCGCGCCGATCTGGTCTTTTTCTGCGGACGCGCGGCACTGGCAGAGCGCCACGCCGAGGCGGCGGCGGCGCATGCTTGGGTGATCGATGGGTCTGCCGCGTTTCGCGGGCGTGCCGACGTTCCCCTGCTGGCGGCCGACGTGAACCCCGGCGAGCTGCGCGGCATCGGCCGGCACGGTCTGATCGCGTTGCCCGGCAGCGCGAGCGTGGCGCTCGCCACGGTGCTCGCGCCCCTGCACGCACTGGCCGGCCTCGAGCGCGTCGAGGTGACGACTTATCAGGCGGTGTCGGGCAGCGGGCGCGCGGCGGTGGACGAACTGGCAGGCGAAACGGTGGCCATGCTGAGCGGGCGCAAGGCGCGCGGCCGGGCCTTCGGCCGACAGATCGCCTTCAACGTCATTCCGCAGGTCGACTCCTTGGACGCCGACGGGTGTTCGCGCGAGGAGCGGCGTCTTTGGGAGGAGACGCGCCGCGTGCTCGCGCTGCCGCAACTCGCCGTCAACGTCACCGCGGTGCGCGTGCCGGTGTTCTTCGGGCACAGCCTCGCCATCCACGCGTCGTTCGTACGCGAGGTGGACGTGGCGGCGGCGGCGCAGGCGTTGCAGCGGGCGAGCGGGCTGTCCTTCACCCCGTCGGAGGCGGGCGTGGACCTGCCGACACCGGCCACCCTGGCGCAGGCACCGGACAAGATTTACGTCGGGCGGCTGCGCGCCGACCCGACCCGCGCGCGGGCTCTGAATCTTTGGGCGGTCGCCGATAATGTTCGGAAATGTGCGGCGCATAACGCAGTTTCCGTCGCCCAGATTTTGGTAAATAGTACACGGTGATATATAGTTATCCGATTATGTAAAGGCAAGTGAACAGTCGCTTCCGAGTTCCCGGCGAACAATGAAATTCAACCACTTGCCCATCCGAATTCTGGGAGAAAAAATGTCAGTGACGTTGCCTCGTCTGATGCTGCTGGCGTGCGTCTTGTCCCCGTCTTTGGCGTGGTCGCTGGGGCTGGGCGAGATTCATTTGAATTCCGCGCTCAACGAGCCGATGAACGCCGAGATCGATCTGCTGGCGGCCGCGCCCGAGGAGCTGAGCGCGCTGCGCGCCTCGCTCGCGGGCCGCGAGGCTTTTCTGCGTTACGGCATCGATCGTCCCGCGTTCCTGACGACGTTGACGTTCAAGGTCGGCAAGTCCAAAGACGGCCGCGATGCCTTGCTGGTGCACTCGAGCGAGGCAATTCCCGAACCGTTCGTGACGTTCCTGGTCGAGGTGAGCTGGGCGCGCGGGCGTCTCATGCGCGAATACACCGTGCTGCTCGATCCGCCGGTGTACACGCCGGGCGAAAACGCCGGCGCCTCGGCACCGGTGATGGGCGCCGCGGTCGCTCCCGCCGCCCCGAGTCGCCCGGCGGCCGTCGCGCCGGCTGCGCCCGCCGCGGCCTCCTCCGCCGGCGCGGCCCCGCGTTCGAACGAGCCCGTACGCGCGGCGTCGGCGTCGGCGGGTGGGACGTACCGGGTGGCCGACGGCGATACGCTGGCGCGGATCGCTACGCGGGTGCGCGCCGGAGCGCCCGGTGACACCGACCGCACCATGATCGCCTTGTACCGGGGCAGCCCGGAGGCCTTCGGTGGCAACATCAACGTGCTGCGTCGGGGCGCGATCCTGCGCGTGCCGAACGCCGACCAGATCGCGGCGCTCAATCAGCAGGAGGCGGCGGCCGAGGTGCACCGGCAGATGAATGCCTGGCATGGGGGCACTCCCGGCACAGCGGCGGCGCCAGCCGCCGCCGCGGCGGGTCATCTCAGGCTGGTGACGCCCACCGGCACGGGTGCGAGTTCGAGCGGCGCCGGCAGCGCCGCGGACACCGGCGACAACGGGGGCGCGGAGACCCGCGCACTGAAGGATCGCGTCAAGGACCTCGAAGCGCAGCTCGCCGAATCCAAGCGGCTCATCGACATCCGCAGTAACGAGCTGAGTTCGCTGCAGCGCAAGTTGGGCGTGGCAGCACCCGCACTCGCGGCGGCGCCGGCCACCGCCGTGCCTCCGGCCACTGCGCCCGTGCCGCCCGGAAGATGGGAATCGCCAGGAGGGTGTCCCCGATGAACCGGAACTTGGTGGCGATGAGGATGCGCCGAACGTCACCTCCGACCTTCGGCTCATAACGATGCACGACCGCGTCCGGGACGGGGCGCAGGTAGACGTAGCCCGGCGGATAAATCCCGGC
>CAZZVN010000116.1:0-4520 GCA_964657625.1 uncultured Steroidobacteraceae bacterium | reverse complement strand
TGTAATTATTGGCTCCCCGGGACGGATTCGAACCGCCGACCAACGGATTAACAGTCCGTCGCTCTACCACTGAGCTACCGGGGAATCGGAAGAGGCGCGGATTGTCGGGAAGCTGGACGCTTAAGTCAAGAATCCCCCGGCAGTCACGAATGCCCGGCGATGGCGTGCGGCACGTAGGGCGCTTCGAGCTGGGATACCTCATCCGGTGTGAGCGTGAGGCTGAGTGCGGCGAGGGCATCTTCGAGGTGTTGTGGCTTGGAGGCGCCGATGATGGGGGCGGTCACGACGGGCTTGTGAACCAGCCATGCCAACGCGACCTGGGCCATGGAAACACCGCGGGCGGCGGCGAGAACTGCGACGGCGTCGACGACCTGGCGGTCGGCCTCGTGGGTGGAATACAGCGTCTTGCCGAATACGTCGGTCTTGGCCCGTTCGGTCGTGGTCTCCCAGGGACGGGTCAGGCGCCCGCGCGCGAGCGGGCTCCAGGGCAGTACACCGATCCGGCTGTCCGCGCACAGCGGCAGCATTTCGCGCTCTTCCTCGCGGTACAGCAGGTTGTAGTGGTTTTGCATCGTGACGAAGGGAGTCCAGTGCCGCTCCCGCGCCACGTGCAGCGCCTTGCCAAATTGCCATGCAAACATGGACGACGCGCCGAGGTAGCGGACCTTGCCCGCTTTGACGACGTCGTGCAGGGCCTCCATGGTTTCTTCGATCGGCGTCGAAGGATCCCAGCGATGTATTTGATATAAATCGACATAATCGGTCCCAAGGCGCTTCAGGCTGGCGTCGATCGCGGTAAATATGGCCTTGCGCGACAGCCCCTTGGCATTGGGTCCGGCCGTCATCGGCGAAAACAGTTTGGTGGCGATCACCGTGTCGTCACGGCGGGTGAAATCTTTGAGCGCCCGACCGAGAATCTCCTCGGAGGTGCCATCGGAATAGATGTTGGCGGTGTCGAAGAAGTTGATCCCCGCCTCGACGGCCTGTCGGATCAGGAGACGGCTGGCATCGTCGGGAAGAGTCCACGAATGATCCCCTCGATCCGGGAGACCGTACGTCATGCAGCCCAGACAAAGTGGGGAAATATGTAGGCCGGTTTTACCTAAATTTATATATTTCATTAGGTTATCAGAAATACGTGGATTTCATGTTAGAAATGGGACGCGGCGAACGGGCGCAACGACGCATCGAGGCGCCGTACTCGTGCGCATAGACGCGGCCTAGGCGCGCTTCGCTACCGCCACGGTGAGGGCTCGCTCGATGCGTCCCAGCGCATCTTTCAGGGTTTCCTTGCTGCAGGCGAAGGAAATGCGGATGTGTCCCGGGGCGCCAAATCCCGATCCGGGCACCACGGCGACGCCACCTTCGACCAGCAGATATTCGGCAAATGCGTTGTCGTCCTCGATGCCGAGCGTGCGCATGGCGCCGGTGACGTCGGCGAACGCATAGAAAGTGCCCGCGCCCGCCCGGCAGGAGATGCCGGCAATCGCATTCAGGCCGGCAACCACGAAATCGTGCCGTTCCTTGAACGCCTGGTTCATCTCGGCAACACACGCCTGAGGGCCGTTCAGGGCGATGGTAGCCGCGCGCTGGGAAATGCTCGAGGCGTTGGAGGTGGATTGCCCTTGGATGGTGCCCATGGCCGCAATGATGTCCTTTGGCCCGCCGCAGTATCCGATGCGCCATCCGGTCATGGCGTACGCCTTCGAGACGCCGTTGATGGTGATGGTACGGTCATACAATTGCGGATTTGCCTGCACGAAACTCGTGAACGGCTCGTCGGCCCAATATATGTGCTCGTACATCTCGTCCGAGGCGATGATGACGTGCGGATGTTTCTCCAGGACGGCGCCCAAGGCCTGCAGTTCCGCGCGGGTGTAGGCTGCCCCCGTGGGATTGCTCGGGCTGTTCAGAAACATCATCTTGGTCCGCGGGGTGATCGCGGCGGCCAGCTGCGCCGGCGTGATCTTGTAGCCCTGGGCAGCCCCGGCATCGATGAATACCGGAACGCCGTCGGCCAGCAGCGCCATGTCCGGATAGGACACCCAGTAGGGGGCGAGAATGATGCATTCGTCGCCGGCGTCGAGCAGGGCCGAACAGACGTTGTAACAGGTCTGTTTGGCGCCCGAAGATACGAGGATCTGATTGCGCTCGTAGCTCAATCCATTGTCGCGCTTGAACTTGGCGATGATGGCGTCTTTGAGTTCTGCGGTGCCGTCCACCGCGGTGTACCGCGTCACGCCCTTGCGAATGGCGTCCACGCCCGCATCTGCGATGTGGACGGGGGTGTCGAAGTCGGGTTCACCGGCCCCGAGACCCAGGATGTCCTTGCCTTCCGCCTTGAGCTTGGCGGCCCGGGCGGTGACAGCCAGAGTAGGGGAGGGTTTGACCTTCTGTACGCGCTTCGAGAGATACGGAGTCAATTGCAGATACCTACGTAAATTGAGGGTGGGGAAGTGTACGAAATACGACAGGCGCACGCCACAACGAGGCGTGCCGCAATCGCATCGGGCATGAGAGAATGCCGTCATGAGTTTTGAGCTTTTTTCAGACTACGCCCCCGCCGGCGACCAGCCGCAGGCCATCGCGAAACTGATCGACGGTCTCACCAGCGGCCTCGCGCATCAGACCCTGCTGGGCGTCACCGGCTCGGGCAAAACCTACACCATCGCCAATGTGATCCAGCAGGTGCAGCGGCCCACGCTGGTGCTTGCCCACAACAAGACCCTGGCCGCGCAGCTCTACGGCGAATTCAAAGTCTTCTTTCCGAAGAACGCGGTCGAGTATTTCGTCTCCTATTACGATTACTATCAGCCGGAGGCGTACGTGCCGTCTTCGGACACCTTCATCGAGAAGGACGCCTCGATCAACGAACACATCGAGCAGATGCGCCTGTCGGCCACCAAGGCGCTGCTCGAACGGCCGGACGCCATCATCGTGGCCACGGTCTCGGCGATCTACGGTCTCGGTGATCCGAATGCCTATCTCAGCATGGTGTTGCACCTGTCGCGCGGCGACAAGTTGGAACAGCGCAAGCTGTTGCGTCGGCTCGCCGACATGCAATACACGCGCAACGAAATCGATCTGCGCCAGGGTTCCTACCGCGTGCGCGGCGACGTCATCGATATATTCCCGGCCGAGTCCGAGCGCGAGGCGGTGCGAGTCGAATTGTTCGATGACCAGGTCGACACCCTGAGCTTCTTCGACCCGCTGACCGGCGAGGTCCTGCGCAAGGTGCCGCGCCTGACCGTCTATCCCTCGACCCACTACGTGACCCCGAAAGAGCGTGTGCACACGGCGGTGGATCGGGTGCGCGAAGAGCTGCGGGTCCGGCTTGCTGAACTGCACGGGGCCGGCAAGCTGGTCGAGGCGCAGCGTCTGCAGCAGCGCACCCTGTTCGACCTGGAGATGATGAACGAGGTGGGTTATTGCAACGGCATCGAGAATTATTCCCGGTATCTGTCGGAACGTGAGCCCGGGGAGCCGCCGCCCTGTCTCTTCGACTACCTGCCGAAGAATTCGCTGCTGGTGATCGACGAAAGCCACCAGACCATTCCGCAGTTGGGCGCCATGTACAAGGGCGACCGCTCACGCAAGGAGACCCTGGTCGAGTATGGGTTTCGTCTGCCCTCGGCTCTCGACAACCGCCCGTTGCGTTTCGAGGAATTCGAGCAACTGGCGCCGCAGACCCTTTATGTGTCGGCGACCCCTTCGAGTTACGAGCGCGAGAAATCAGGCCAGATCGTCGAGCAGGTCGTGCGTCCGACAGGTCTCATTGACCCGGTGGTGGAAATCCGCCCGGTACGCGCCCAGGTCGACGACCTGTTGTCGGAAATCAGGCTGCGCGCGCAGGTCCACGAGCGGGTGCTGGTCACCACGCTGACCAAGCGCATGGCGGAGGATCTCACCGAATACCTGAGCGAGCATGGCGTGAAAGTGCGCTATCTGCACTCGGACATCGAAACCGTCGAGCGCTCTGAGATCATTCGTGATCTGCGGCTGGGAAAATTCGACGTGATCGTCGGCATCAACCTGCTGCGCGAGGGGCTCGACATGCCGGAGGTGTCCCTGGTCGCGATTCTCGATGCGGACAAGGAAGGGTTTTTGCGCTCCGAGGGGTCGTTGATCCAGACCATCGGCCGCGCCGCGCGCAATGTGCAGGGCAAGGCCATTCTGTATGCCGACCGGCGTACGGGCTCGATCGAGCGTGCCATTGCGGAGACCGACCGCAGGCGGGCGAAGCAAATCGAATTCAACGTCGAGCACGGCATCACGCCGCGCACCATCGTCAAGGCGGTGGCCGACGTGATGGAAGGCGCGCGCGCCGTGCCGGACACCGACCGCAAGGGCTCCGGCGTCGACTACTCCAAACTGCCCCCGGAACAGGCTGCCCGGCGCATCAAGAAGCTCGAAGCGGAGATGTTGAAGCTGGCCCGCAATCTCGAGTTCGAGCAGGCTGCTCGCTTGCGCGACGAGATTCAGAAACTGCGTCAGGCGGTTTTCGGGGTGCCGGATACACT
>CAZZVN010000115.1:0-4956 GCA_964657625.1 uncultured Steroidobacteraceae bacterium | reverse complement strand
CTGCGGCTGCGTCAAAAGTGGTAATCGAACGACAGTCCCACCGTACGCGGTGTGTTGATGGCGATACGCCGTGTCGTCGGCAGATCCGCCGCCACCGCCACGGGCAGCGCCGTTTCACCGATCCGGTTGAAGGCGTTGTCGAGGAACACGGCCGCGTTCCACTGCTCGGTCTGGCGCACGCCTAATCGCAGGTTGGTCTGCGAAAATCCGTCGTAGTGGTAGAAGGGGCTGGTCCGATCATACAGCGCGTTCGCGCCGGCACGATCCGTGAAGTCGGCGCGCACGAAACCTGCGAGCAGGTCCGTCACGGGCTGCTCGTACTGCGCCGACAGCGCCGCGCTCCAGCGCGGTACGTCGGTCAGCTGATCGCCTTTCTGTGCACCGGTTCCTGGGATCGAGTTGCCGAGCGTGGCGTCCGTATAGCCGGCGGCGAGCGTCAAGGTCAGTCCGCGTAGCGGCACGAGCGCCGCCTCGAGTTCGGCACCCTTGCTGGTGGCCGAGCCGAAATTCGCCGTGATGTTGAAGCCGCACGACAGATCGATCTGCTGTTGCACCTGCTGCCAGTCGATATAGTAGAGTGAACCGTTGACGGTGAGACGGTGGTCGAGCCAGGTCGTCTTCGTCCCGAGCTCGTAGTTCCACAAGCTGTCCGAGTTGTACTTGGTCAATTCCGTGGTGCTCAGCCCGAGCTTGGCGACGGCCGCGCCGCAGACCGACGCCGGCGCGGGATTGTTGGGGCCGCCCGGACGATAGCCCTTCGATGCCGTGGCGTAGACCAGGTCGCCGGAGTCGAGCGTCTTCGACACCGTGACCTTCGGGTTGATGCCATCGTCGCTGGAACTGCTGCTCGAATAGGTGGTCGCGCCGTTGAACACGCCGTCGCCCTCCTGGTAGAAACCTTGGTTCACCTTGAACGCCCGCGCGCCCACCGTCACCTTCCAGCCGTCCTCGAACGTGTAGGACCCCTCGCCGTACACTGCGTACTCGTGCAGGCTCGCACGGCGCACACCGTGATAGAAGACCTCGCCGCCGAATGGCGCGCCGAACGCCGCGTCGTAGCCCTGCGGGTCCGGAATCGACGACTCGAGCGGCGCCGAGACGTAATGGAAGAAGGCACCGCCCGTCACCTGCCACTGGCTCTGGAAGTTCGAGGTGAAACGCCCCTCCTGGGTCACCTCCTCGTTACGATAGTCACCCGTGATGCTGGCCGGGTACACCGAGGTCTGCGGCGGCGAGAAATAATACGCGAGCACGCTCGATGCATCCTCGTGCACGACGATGTCGCGGTTGTAGTACGACGTCGAGGACAACAGTTCGAAGGTCGGAAATTGCTTGCGCACCGTGACGTTGCCGAGGTAGGTCTTCTGCGTCGAGGGCTCGGCGGTGTCGCGTGATTGCAGCAGATTGCTGAAACTTCCCTGCGGCTCGTCGATGTTGAAGGGACCGCCGAGCCGGGTCTCCTGAAAAATGAACGACGGCGTGACGGTGAGCCCGCCGCCGAGTTCGAGTTTGAACACCGCACGGATGCCGTCACTGTTCTCGGCGTTGACGTTGGAATTCCTCACCGAGCGGTCGACGCCCAGATAGTTGGCGGAGTCGATGCCGTAGCGGTCGATGAAACCGGCGTTGTGGCGGTAGAACACCGAGATGCGCGCAGCCGCCGCATCCGTCAGCGGCAGGTTGACGGTACCGAGCTGCTCGACGTTGGTGCCGCCGCCGTCCGTGTAGGACACGGTCGACCGGCTGGTCGCGCTGAACCGCGTGGGATCCGGCTGGTTGGTCACGTATTTGATGGTGCCGCCCATCGAACTCGAGCCGTACAACGTGCCCTGCGGCCCGCGCAGCACTTCGACGCGGGCAAGGTCGAACAACGCCGGGTCGAACACGCCGCGCGCCGAGAGCTGCGACGCATTGCTCGACGCCTGAATGGGTGTGTCGTCCAGATAGAACCCCACCGTCCCGGTGGTGCCCGCCGTGGAGGAGATGCCGCGGATGATGAGGATGTTCTGCCCCGGACCCGACGACACCACGTTGAGGCCCGGGACTTCGCGCGACAGATCCGACAGCCGGGTGATCCCCATCTCCTCGATGCTCGACGCATCGAGCGCCGTCACGCTGAGCGGCACGCTCTGCAGGCTCTCGCTGCGCCGCTCGGCGGTGACGACGATGTCCTGCAGCGCCGTGCCGGTCTCCCCGCTTTCCGCGGCGTTGCCGATGGACGCGACACTCGAGCCCATCGCCATGGCGATGAGCGAGCCCCGGGTGGCGTACCGAACGATTCCGCAACATTTCATCGAGTGTTCATCCCTTGTCCGTAGTCGGCGGTTTCGCCCGGTTCAGCGCGAGAATGTCATCGAAACCTCGAATCGTCAAAATTTTTCGGCAAATCAATACTCTATGACGAGGGTCACGGCGCGGCCGAGTCTTCTTCGCCCGGTACAGCTCGTCCGGCCCCGGAGGCCGGCCCGAGTCCTGCGGCGCGCGGGCCAACCGCCGCTAGCGCATCGGAAATCGCAGCCGGCCAGTGGACATCCAGGCGTGGGTGGCGTCATCATGCGGCATCGCAAACGAACGCCGTTCGCGGCGGCCGCCGAGTGAATGTGTCGAACGACCTGAACATGGCTCCCCTGGACGAGAGCGAAGTCCGCTTCCGTGAAGTGGCCGATGCCGCACCCGTACTCATGTGGATTTCGGACTGCTCGAAAACCTGCGTCTGGTTCAACCGGCCGTGGCTCGAGTTCACGGGACGCTCCATGGCTCAGGAAGTGGGTGACGGTTGGGTGGACGGAGTCCACCCGGACGATCGGAAGCGCTGCATCGACATCTACGAAGCCGCATTCGACCGGCACGAGCCTTACCGAACCGAGTATCGCCGACGGCGCGCGGATGGCGCGTGGCGCATCCTCGACGCCACCGGCATACCCCGGTTCAAGGACGGCAAGTTCATGGGGTACATCGGCTCATGCGTCGATATCACCGAACAACGGATCGTCGTTCAGACCTTGAGCGACCGCGAGGAACAGCTGCGCCTCGCCACCGAGGCGGCGGAGATCGGGCTGTGGGACCGCGACCTGCGCAACGACGTCTTGACGTGGGCACCGCGCCTCAAGGCCATGTTCGGCATCGACGCCGCTGCACCGGTGTCCATGCTCGATTATTACCGAGGCCTGCACCCCGAAGACAAGGAGCGAGCCGCCGCCGCGTACGCCGCCGCCGTCGACCCGGCACGACGCGCGCTCTACGACGTGGAGTATCGGGCGGTGGGCCGGAACGACGGCGTGGTGCGCTGGGTTGCCGCCAAAGGCCGGGGCCTTTTCGAAAACGACACCTGCGTGCGCGTCATCGGCGCCGCCATCGACATCACCCACCGCAAGGCCGCGGAACAAGCCCTGCGTGACCTCAACGAAACGTTGGAGCAGCGCGTCGAGCAGACCCTGGCCGAGCGCAACGTCTTCGTCGACATCGTCGAGTCGACCGACGCCCGGGTGCTGGTGCTGGATCTCGGGTTCCGCATACTGGCCCTGAATCGCGCGATGGCAGCCGAACTGCACACGGTCTACGGCGTCAAACTCAGGGTGGGCGATAACCTGCTGGAATCGTTCGACCCGCAGTCCGCGCAGCGACGGCAGATCGAAGAGGTCTGGGGCCGCGCGCTGTCCGGCGAGGAATTCACGGTGATCGGCGAGTTCGGCGATCCTGGCCACGAACGGCGCCACTACGAGATCAAGTTCAACGCGCTTCGCGATCGTCACGGTGCGCTCATCGGCGCGTTCCAGTTCGTCTACGATGTCACCGCACGTCTGCGCGATCAGGCGCGCATCGCCGAAACAGAAACGCATCTGCGTCAGACGCAGAAAATGGAGGCCATCGGCCAGCTCACCGGCGGCGTCGCGCATGATTTCAACAATTTGCTCATGGTCATCTCCGGCGGCTTGAGTCTGCTCGAACGGCCGGGCGATGCGCAGCGCCGCCAGCGCGTCATCGACGGCATGCGCCAGGCGGCCGAGCGCGGCGCCTCCCTGAGCCGGCAGCTGCTCGCATTCTCGCGCCGCCAGGCGCTCAAGCCCGAGCCCGTCGACCTTCGCCGTCAGATCCACGGGATGCGCGAACTGTTGGATCGCACCCTGCGCGTCGACGTTGCGATCAAGACCGAACTGGCTGCCGACCTATGGCCTATCAAGGTCGATCCTGCGGAGCTCGAGCTGGTGTTTTTGAACCTCTGCGTCAACTCACGAGACGCGATGCCGAACGGCGGGGTGATCACCATCCGCGCCGGCAACCGGCCCAATGTCCAGGGTGAGGCCTCGGGCGATTTCGTGGCCGTCGAAATTATCGATACCGGCGTGGGCATGTCGAAGGACGTGCTTGCACGGGTGTTCGAGCCGTTTTTCACGACCAAGGAAATCGGCAAGGGATCCGGCCTGGGCCTGCCGCAGGTGTACGGTTTCGCACAGCAGTCGGGCGGCCTGGTGCGCCTCTCGAGCACGGTGGGCAAAGGCACGACGGTGACGCTGTTGCTGCCGCGCAGCGACGAGGCGCCGGCGGCGGAGGAACGCCCCACCCCGCCGCTCGATGCGAGTGCGCGTCGGCGGGCGGCACTGGGTTCCATCCTGCTGGTCGAAGACGACAACGAGGTCGCCGCCCTGGTGGAGGACATGTTGCAGGAATTGGGCTACCGGGTCACCCGTGCCGCGAGCGCCCAGGGCGCGCTCGGCGCGCTCGCCGATGATCGCCCCATCGATCTCGTGTTCTCGGACATCATGATGCCCGGCTCCATGAACGGCATCGACCTCGCCCTGGAAATCAAACGGCGGCGGGCCGGGCTGCCGGTACTGCTCACGTCCGGCTACGCCGGCTCGGCGTTGACGCGGGCGGAAGCGGCGAACATCCGCGTGCTGCGCAAGCCCTACCAGCTCCAGGCATTGGACGGCGCCATCCGCACCGCCCTGCGCAGCG
>CAZZVN010000114.1:0-5031 GCA_964657625.1 uncultured Steroidobacteraceae bacterium | reverse complement strand
TCATGTTCTCCATGGCGATGTGGATGATTGCCGTGGTGGCGCCGCTGCAGATTCTTGCGGGCGACACGCAGGGGCTCAATACGCTCGAGTATCAGCCCGCCAAGATCGCGGCCATCGAAGGCGACTGGACGAGCAGGGGCCGCGCGCCGGAAATCCTGTTCGGCATTCCGAACATGGCGACCGAACACACCGACTATGCCGTCGAAGTACCGCTGTTGGGATCGTTGATCCTGACGCACCACCTCGACGGTCGGATACCCGGACTGAAGGAGTTCGCTCCTGCCGATCGGCCGAACTCCACCGTGATTTTCTTCACCTTTCGGATCATGGTGGGCCTCGGCGTGTTGATGCTCGTGCTGGGCGGGCTCAGTCTGCTGCTGCGCTGGCGCGGTTCTTTTTTTACGAACCGGTGGCTGCACCGATTCGCGCTGGCGATGGCACCGGCCGGCTTCATCGCACTGCTGTGCGGGTGGATCACCACCGAGGTCGGCCGGCAGCCTTATACGATTTATGGCGTACTTCGCACCGTCGACAGCGTCTCGCCGATCGCGCTGCCCGGCATCGCCACGTCGATGATCGTTTTCGTGATCGTTTACTTCATCGTGTTCGGCGCCGGCGTCGCCATCCTCCTGCGCATGATGCGCAGCGAACCGCACTTCGGCGAATCGGGCCCGGACGCCCGCGATCCGACCAGGACCGCAGGCACCCATCCCGGTCCTGCACAGGGCGACGCCGTCGGGCACGTCGGCGGGGCGGAGTAGCCGCTTGACGACCGCGCACGTTCTGCCGATCGTCTGGGCCTGCATCGCCGCTTTCACGGTACTGGCGTATATCGTTCTCGACGGCTTCGACCTCGGCCTCGGCATCTTGTTCATCGCCGAGCGCGAGTCGCACGACCGCGATGTCATGGTCAACACCGTTGCTCCCGTCTGGGACGGCAACGAAACCTGGCTGGTGTTGGGCGGCGCCTGTCTCTACGGAGTTTTTCCCATCGCCTACGGGACGCTCTTGCCGGCGCTCTATCCCCCCATCGTCGCCATGTTGCTGGCATTGATTTTTCGCGGGGTCGCCTTTGAATTTCGCTTCAAGGCACACACACTCCAGCAACGCCGGCTATGGGACCTGTCGTTCCTCGCGGGATCCACCGTGGCGGCCGCGACGCAAGGTGTCATCCTCGGCGCACTCATCCAAGGGATCAAGGTTGCTAACAACCAGTACGCCGGCGGCTGGTTCGACTGGCTGACCCCGTTCAGCCTGTTCTGCGGCTTCGCGGTCGTGATCGGGTATGCACTGCTGGGCGCCTGCTGGCTGGTTTGGCGGACGGAGGCGGATTTGCAGAAACGCGCCCGCCGCTACGCCAAACCACTTGCCGTCATCACGATTGCCATGATCGTCATCGTGAGTTTGTGGACGCCGGAACTGCAGCGTCAATACCTGCGGCATTGGTATGCATGGCCGCGCATCCTCTACGTGGCACCGGTACCGGTCCTCGTCACAGGGTTGGTGGTTGCCTTTTGGCGCAGCATCACCGACGAGGCGATGCATTTGACACCGTTGCTGTGTGTACTCGGCTGGTTCTTTTTGTGCTTCACCGGACTTGGCATCAGCATCTGGCCCTGGATCGTGCCGCCGGACATCAACATCTGGCAGGCATCATCACCGCCGTCCAGTCAACTGTTCCTGCTCGCGGGTGCCGTCGTGTTGATCCCCATCGTGCTTGCCTACACGGCTTATTCGTACTGGATATTCCGCGGAAAGATCAGCCATAAAACGCATTACCACTGAGCATCCCGTAGGTCGCTCCCTGGCCAGCCGCCTCGGCTGGTTCGTTGGCCTGTGGGCGGCCGGCGTCACCGTGCTGAGCGGCGTCGCCTATCTGCTGCGCAAGATCATTCTCGGCTGACAGTGGCTTAAGCTCAGGTACAACTTACTGATTATATTGGTGGTGAGAGGGGGAATCGAACCCCCGACCTCGGCGTTATGAGCGCGTATTGAGAATATAATCTAAACCCTACTATTAACAGTCACTTACGTCGACATCACCTGTAAAATAAGCTTATTCTGGCGATTCTCAGGAGACGCTTGGTTTCGCTGGAATACGTCAGTTTACGCTGCGCCTCACTGCGGATTGCACTTATAAGTGCAGCCCCTGGCGGTTCGCTCCGTAGACAGACCAAGAAAATTGCGTGGACCTGGCGATTTCGCGAGGAGGTCAAAAAAGTTCTACGCCAGGATTCGCCAGAACTCGCCGACGGTGGCGGCCAATCGTCGGAGTCATTTAGGATGCATTCGTAAGGTTTCGAGACAACAGGAAAGCTGCCATGCAAGCCATCATCGGTACCAAGCTCCTCTCGAGCTCGCTGACGCGCCACGCCAAAGCCGGCGGTCGAAAGGCCCAGCCATTTGAGGTATGCGACAAACGCCTTCAGGGCTTCATCCTGAGGGTCCAGCCCTCAGGGGTACGCTCCTACTATGCCCAAATCGGTCGCGGCCGGCGCATCGCCATCGGCAAGGTCGGTCAATTTACTCCAGACGAAGCCCGTCGCCGGTGCGAGTGAGCATGACCACCATTCTTGATGGCGATTCCGCCGTTGGCGGTCAAGTTCTGTGATGGTTTGATAGGGAACCCCATCAGGGATCTTGATTAGAAGATCCCCTCAGGGGAGTCTCCGGTTACCAAGCCAGGAGACTCCCAAAGTGTGCCATGACGTACTACAAGACCCCACGTTTTTTCGATTGCTATCCAAGATTGACCATGAGTTTGCCGCCGAGACCCGAGCCGGACGCTGCCCCGGATGCAAGGGGCCTCTGCATGTGGCGAACTACCCCCGCAAACCCCGTGGCTGCCCGGCCGCGGTGCGCGAAGAGTATTCCCGACGCCTGAGCTTCACCTGCGGACGGTGCGATGCGCGATCGACGTCGCCGTCGGTGCGGTTCGCCGGCCGCCGGGTGTATTTGGCGGTGGTATTGATGTTGCGGTCACCACCGGGCAGTGCCTCCGGCCACGAGCTCCGCGACGAGTTCAGCATCGCGGCGAACACGCTCAAGCGCTGGTGCATTTGGTGGCGACAGGATTTTCCATCGACACCGTTCTGGCAGTCGATGCGCGCGCGGTTCATGCCGCCGCTCGCGATCGAGCGGCTACCGCAGAGCGCACTGGAACGCTTTGACGGCGACGCGATGACCGATCGCCTCACACAGGCGTTGCGCTGGATCGCGCCGTTGAGCACGCGGCTGCGATCAGGTAATCCAAGGCTCGCTGCGTAGCCGCAGAGGATGCCGATAGCCTAACGTGCGGGCGGCTTTGTAGCCTGCGATCCCATGAACGGCGCCGGTTGTGGCGTCGCAATGGGAGCGATGTTGAGTTCCGAGTACGATCTTCCGCCACGAGATCGGTGGGCGCGGCTGCTGCAGGATTTCCCAGTTGAGGACCGCCTGATTTCCTGAGTTGGGTGCCACCTTGACGGGGTTACCGGCGGAGCCGAAGGCGACGATTGTTACGCGTCTTTTTTCTTGCTGGCAAGTTTTCGGGCTTTGACGCCGCGGTACCTCTCGCCAGTGATGTTGATGGTCAGGGCGGAGTGCTGCAGCCGGTCGCGGATCGCATCGGCGATCACGGGATCGGCAATGACCTCGGACCAGTGATCGAGCGGCAGCTGCGTGGTGAAGATCGTGGACTTGCCGATGGAACGTTCCTCGAGGATTTCACACAGGTCCTGCGCCTCGATGGATGACATCTTGCGCATTCCCATATCATCGAGGATCAAGACGTCCGGCTTGGCTAGTTTGTCTCGGTAGCGCAGATACGTACCGCTGGAGCGAGCCAGTGCCACGTTCTCAAGCCAGGTGGTTACGGTCATGTACATGACGGATTTGCCGCACGCACAGGCGTGTAGCCCGGTTGCCTGCGCGATGAAGGTCTTGCCGACGCCGGTCTGGCCGATTAACAACACCGGACGGCCCTCGGCGAGCCACTGCATGCCATAAAGTTCCTTGATCTGGGCCTTGCTGATCGAGCGGCTGGCGGTGAAGTCGATGTCTTCGAAGGCCGGTCGCAGCGTGAACTTGGCGGCCTTGATCCGGTAGCCGGTCTTGCGCTCTTGCCGGTAGTCGGCCTCGGCCTGCAACAGTTGGTCGAGGAACTCCGAGTAACTTGTTTGGTCTCGTGTGGCGTCGGTGACGCTTTGCTCGAACGCGGCGAACATGCCTAAGAGCTTCATCTCGGCCATCAGGTTCTTGGCGATTGCGGTACTCATAACGGTAGACTCTCCTGGTTGAGGGTGGTGGGAACAGCCACGTCAGCGTCGGCGGCCTGAACGGCGCCGCCGGCGTAACGCAGCATGGGGTTGCCGGGTCGGCGCACGATCTCGCGGTCCGACTCGGTGGATACGGTCTGCTTGCGCGCCTGCGCGAGCAGATCTTGGAAGTACGGCACGCGGTAGCGGTCGTACCGGCGCATGGTGGCGATGGCGGCGACGATGCGCACGCTGGCGGCCTCGTGACCGGCGGCATTGATCTCCTTCGTGCAGGCGCGTACGAAGCCCTGGGCGCGGCGCAGATGCCCATAGACGTCGGCGTTGAACAGCTCGACGAACAGCGCGTTCAGATCCGCGTGGATGAAGCGCGACTGCGAGAGCAGCTTCTGCGGCGTCGCCTCGTAGTATGCAACGGTGTTCGGCGGGAAGTGCTCGTCGATCTTGACGCGCCGACCTTGCTTGTTGCGGCTGCGCGGGTGGATCGCGAGTCGAGCCAGATCCAGGAAGATCTCGACCTGGTTCTCGGTGATCTTGATGCGCAGCTTCTTGTGGCGATGGATATGCGGCGCGCTGTAATAGTCGCCCTCGACGGCCACATAGCAGTCCGGGTGCAGCGTCGCCTCCTTCCACTCCCCACCGTCGAACTCGACCTGTGGGAGAGGCTTGAGGGCGGGTTGTTCCAGCACGGCGAAGCGCTCGCGGCGCGACACGCCGAAGCGGGTATGGCGCCGCTCGTTGATGCGCCGGACGCACTCCTCGAGCGCCTGGTTCACTT
>CAZZVN010000113.1:0-5056 GCA_964657625.1 uncultured Steroidobacteraceae bacterium | reverse complement strand
TGCCGGCCTGGAGGCGCTCTACCGAAAATATCACGACCGGGGCTTCGAGGTGCTCGGGTTTCCCTGCGATCAGTTCGGGCACCAGGAACCGGGCGATGCGCAGGAAATCCAATCGTTTTGCTCGTTGAACTATGCGGTGACGTTTCCCCTGTTCGCCAAGATCAAGGTCAACGGTCCGGACGCTCACCCCGTGTACGGCTATTTGAAGAGCGCGCTGCCCGGCATCCTCGGCCTCGAAGGCATCAAGTGGAATTTCACCAAGTTCCTGGTGGGCAGGTCGGGCAATCCGATCAAACGGTTCGCGCCGGGTGACAAACCAGAGAGTCTGGAGGGCGACGTGCAGGCAGCCCTCGCCGAGCCCGCCCCCTAGGCAACGCCTTCGCGCGCCGGTATCAGCGCGCGGCGGGGGATGTCGGTGCGAGGCTGTGGCTGCTGCGGCGCCAAGCGGGATCGCCGCTCAGCCGATGCGCCCGATCCCCATGCGCGCAAGCTCCGCCTGTCGATCGAAGAACTGATGTTTCAATGCCGCGCCCACGTGCAGCAACAGCAGGCCTACGAAGATCCAACCGCCGACGGAATGCACGTCCACGAACGTCTCGTGGGCCGACGTCTGGACCTTCGGATCGAGCAATGCGATCGATCGGATGGTGGGCACTTTGAGCACTCCCCAGAACGCGAGATTGGTTCCCGACTGCAATAGACCCCCCAGCAAGGGTAGCGTGCCGGGCCGCACCGGATGCGCCGAAATGATGGCCCAGCCCGTGAGGGGCATGGCAAACATCAAGAAATAGATCGTCGCATGCGCGGCATGAGCCAACCCACGTTCCCAGGCGGCCATCTCGGGCGGGAAGGGCGGGGCGGGATGCAGGAGACGCCAAATCGCACGGATTGCGGTCAGTACCAGCACTGTGAGACCGGAAGAGACATGCAGGGCGACCACGATGCCTTTCCACTTGGGGTCGAACCCCTCCATGAAGAAGCCGAACGCCAGATTGAACAGAATGAGTGCGGCGATCACCCAGTGCAGGGCAATCGCAACCGACGTATACCTTCGCGCGGCTTTCTCGGTAGCATTCATCGAATCTTCTCCCACCAAATTGAGGTATCAAATCATAAACAGCACTGTGCAGGGAGAAATCCCTGTACCCCGGCTGCGCAGAACGACGGCACTCTTTGCCAAAGCCCAAAACCCGAATTATCGGGGACTGGACGACGTGATTTCGCCGTTATGAACCCGTATGCATTGCAGCGAGATACCCAAGTCCTGCTCGTATCGACGGATGAGGCGGGCCTCGGTTTCTGTGACCAGTGACACCGCCGTACCCTTCGCGCCGGCGCGGGCAGTGCGGCCGACCCTGTGCAGATAAGCCTTGCTCATCGTCGGGACGTCAAGATTGAAGATGTGGGTTACGCCGGGCAGGTTGAGTCCGCGGGACGCCAGGTCGGAGGCAATCATGATGCGGATCGAGCCGTTGCGAATTCCATCCATGGCCCGCTTCCGGTCCAGCTTCGACAGCTCGGAATTCAAGTCCGCAACGGCCAGTTTGTGATGGGTCAACTTCGAGGCAACCTCTTCCGCGACATCGTTGCGGTGCACGAACACGATCGAGCGCGGCACATCGAGTGCGTGCAGCAGCTTGCGCAAAATATCCGGCTTGTCACGGCCTTCACAGACCAGATAAAGATGTTCGATGTTCGGGTTGACCGCCGCCGCACCGGCGCGCAGCATTGCGACATTCGGAGCCAGCGTTTCCAAGACCAGACGAGTCTGCTGCTCGATGGTCGCCGACGCAAAAATCAACTGCCGACCCGGTGCCGCGGCGCTGAAGATTTTCTCGATCCAGTGCAGACTCTCGTCGTTCAGCAGTCGATCCGCTTCATCGAGGACGACTGCTCTGACGTGCGCCGTCTTCAATTTGCCCCGCTCGATCAGTTCCACGATGCGTCCGGGCGAGCCCACCACGACATGCGGCTTTGCCTTGAGCTTGTCGATCTGTCGGTCGGTCGCCGTGCCGCCGATGAGCAGCACCGAACGGATGGCGTACCCCGCTTTCAGC
Organism: uncultured Steroidobacteraceae bacterium; assembly: GCA_964657625.1. Taxonomy (GTDB): domain Bacteria; phylum Pseudomonadota; class Gammaproteobacteria; order Steroidobacterales; family Steroidobacteraceae; genus Bog-1198. The sequence continues at coordinate 2,999 of CAZZVN010000113.1, read as the reverse complement.
GCGAGTTCACAGGATTGACGATGGATCTGAATGGCCAACTCGTGGGTTGGCGCCACGATGACGACCTGGGTGGCTGCTTCTGCACGATCGATGCGCGAGAAGAGGGGCAGCAAGTAAGCCAGCGTCTTGCCCGTACCCGTCTCCGCCCGCGAATACGCATCTTTCCCGGCGGCGAGCGCGGGAATCGCGGCGATTTGAATGGGGCTGGGGTCGGATATTTGTTGTTTCGCGAGCGCAGCTATGAGTTCAGGTGACACCGATAGATCGCTGAAATTCATGAACACGAACTCGTTGCGGTAGCCCGCAACACGCCATCGCGCGGGAGGGTTGCCGGACAGGCTGATACCTTAACATTTTTGCCCGTGCGCCCGGCAGGGGGGAAGTAACGAGGCAAATCTTCACTACCCACGGTTTTTACCGGCGTAAGGCCCGCTTTTTGACAATGTGGCTTCTTGTAGCTACATTGCTTTCATGATATCCGTCGGTGTGCGCGACCTCAAGAATCGGCTCAGCGAATACCTTCGCCGTGTGCGTTTGGGCGAGAGTGTGCTGGTCACCGATCGGGGCGAAGTCGTGGCGGAGCTGTCGCCGCCTGGACAGGAAGCTACGGGCAGTTCTGCGCCGGCGGGGTTGCTGGCCCTCGCCAAACGCGGCCTCGTGACGTTGGGCACGCCGGGCGAGCAGAGTCTGTATCCGGCGTTGCCGCGCGCGCGTCGCCCGGGTCGGCATGGCGCGGTGCAGTTGCTCGATGAGGAGCGCGGCACACGGTGAATCTCTATGCCGAGTCGAGCGCGATCCTCGCGTGGCTCCTGGATGAGCCGTCCGCGGCTACGGTTCGACAACTCCTCGGTGCCTCTGAACTGATTGTGACTTCGGATCTCACGTTGATCGAATGCAGTCGAGTACTGTTGCGCGCGGTTGCATTGAAAGAATTGACGGAAGCCGAGGCTGCGGACCGTCACGCCCACCTGGTCGCCGCCGCTGCTCACTGGCAGGTGCTGCGGATCGCCCCCGAGATCGTCGATCGGGCCCGTCAGCCTTTTCCTGGCGAGCCGATTCGAACCTTGGACGCAATCCATGTCGCCTCGCTCATCGTCGGCCGTTTCGCCGTCCGCGGACTCGCGCTTCTCAGTTTGGATGATCGAGTGCGGAGGGCCGCAAAGGGACTCGGCGTGGATATTGTGCCCGCGTGAGCAGCATTCATCGAATCTTCCCCCACCGGAGGGGCATTTCGCAGTATAAACCGGATGACGGAAGGGACATTTTCCCAGCCAACCCTATTTTTGCGGAGTCCGCCATCATCGATCCCGACAACACAGGCGACGCCGACCAGTACGATGAACCGTTGTCCGGCGATCCGCTGCCGTTGCTCTATAACGTGGTCTATTGTAGTCGGGCCGCTGCCGGGCTGGATGAGGCGGCGGTCGATCGAATCGTCGCCTCCTCGCGGCGTAACAACCCGCGGCAGGGCATTACCGGGCTGCTGGTGTTCGGCAGCGGGATATTTTTTCAGTGGCTCGAGGGACCCCGCGGCCCCGTGAGCGAGTTGATGCACACGCTGTCGAAGGATGTGCGCCACGACACCCTGGTGCGCCTGAACGAAGAGGAAGAAGTGCGCGAACGGTTGTTCGCAGCCTGGGACATGGAACGCGTGACGGCGGCGGATATTCGCGATGTGCTGCTCGACGCGCGCGCCAACGCCGAGGAAAAAAAGAACCGGGCGGCGCTCGATCTCTTGCTGAAGGAACTCGACTCCGGACGACTGCGGGGACTCGAACACTCGGACTCATCCGGCGACGTTTGACGGTCGAACCCGCATGGGCGCGAGCGGCAGGCGTCGCCCGCCGACGGCGAGACGCCGGCGGACTGTGAAAGCAGGGCACCGTCCCGTCTTTTCTGCGACACTCGGACGTGACCGCATCCAATGGAAGTTACGATGTTGCAGCAATTAAAAATCTCTTTCGTGCTGACCGGCCTGCTGTCCGGCGCCGCGGGCCTCGCGCAGGCGCCGGCCCGTGCCGCAAGCGGAACTGAAACCGGGTTGGCCGCTGTCTACAGCGACCGGCTCAGCGGCCATCGAACCGCAAGCGGCAGCAAATACGATCCGAACAAACTCACGGCGGCCCATAAGACTCTGGCTCTCGGCACGAAGGTCAAGGTCACCAACGCCCACAACGACAAATCGGTGATCCTGACGGTGACCGACCGCGGTCCGAAGCAGGCGGATCGCATCCTCGACATCACGCCACGCGCGGCGCGCGCGTTGGGCATTGGCAAGCATGCGATGGCGCAGGTGACGCTGGAGCCGCAGGGGTGAGTGGCTGGGAACGAACCACCGGTATTTTGACCACCAACCAGGTGACCCACATGCATAAAGCCCGGTTCGTTGCGGGAACATTCGCCGCTCTCTTCGGCTCCTTGGCGGTGAGTTCGGTGCTCGCATTGGGGCTCGCCGACCTTACCAACCAGGACGCCTCGCGGGGCATCAAGGGTGCGCTCACGGAAGGCGCTTCGTCCGCCATCTCCAAGCTCGGCGTGCCCGGTGGGTTTCTCGACAACCCGAAGGTCAAGATCCCCTTGCCGCCTGCGCTCGAGACCGTCGCGAAAGGCATGCGCATGATGGGACGGGGTAAGGATGCCGACGAGCTGGTGACCGCGATGAACCAAGCGGCCGAACAAGCCGTCCCCGCGGCCAAAGAATTGATGATCAACGCGGTCAAAGGCATGTCCGTCGAAGACGGCAAGAAGATACTCACCGGCGGCGACGATTCGGTGACCCAGTTCTTCCGCGCGAAGACCGCGGCACCGCTCGCCGTCAGATTTCTACCGATCGTCAAGCAGTCGACCGACAAGGTCGGATTGGCGCAGAAATACAATCAGCTGGCCGGGCAGGGCGCCAAGCTCGGTCTGGTCAAAGGCGATGCCGCGAACATCGAACAATACGTCACCAGCAAGGCGCTCGACGGCCTGTACGTGATGATCGGCGAGGAAGAACATGC
>CAZZVN010000112.1:0-5132 GCA_964657625.1 uncultured Steroidobacteraceae bacterium | reverse complement strand
CACGTTCACGTGCGGCTTCGTTCGCTCAAACTTCCCCTTCGACACGGCAAGTACCCCTCAGAAATTTACAAGCAATAATGAAAACTGGAGCCCACGAACGGGATCGAACCGTTGACCTCGTCCTTACCAAGGACGTGCTCTACCAACTGAGCTACGTGGGCCGACCACCATGGAGCGGGTGATGGGAATCGAACCCACGTGATCAGCTTGGAAGGCTGACGTTCTACCATTGAACTACACCCGCACACTACACGACCGCATCAATGGCACCGTACCGGGTTCGTACCCTCAATCACCCATCAATGGTGGAGGGGGTAGGATTCGAACCTACGAAGGCATAAGCCAGCAGATTTACAGTCTGCCCCCGTTGGCCGCTTGGGTACCCCTCCTCAAAATGAGCCGCGTATTTTGGATCGCGAAGCTCTTACTGTCAATGTCCCGCCGAGATATTCTAGTCGACCGCGGCCTGCCGGCTCGCAATTATCTCCGGAAAACGTCTGCGAGAACCAGAATATACCTTGAAAACAGCAGCTTGACCTCCACGTACAGTGGGCAGTCACAGGCACGTACATGATCCCATTTTCCGTATTGGACCTTTCCCCCATCGCCGCCGGCAGCAACGCAGGCCAATCCCTGCGCAACTCCCTCACCCTCGCGCAGCGCGCCGAGCAGCTGGGCTACCACCGCTATTGGCTGGCCGAACATCACAACATGCCAGGTATTGCCAGTGCCGCCACGTCCGTTGCCATCGGCTACGTGGCGGCCGGTACTTCCGCCATCCGCGTGGGCGCAGGCGGAGTCATGCTGCCGAATCATTCGCCACTGGTGATTGCCGAACAATTCGGCACGCTCGAGGCGCTCTTTCCCGGCCGTATCGACTTAGGTTTGGGGCGCGCACCGGGCTCGGATCAAGCGACCGCCCGTGCGCTACGCCGCACGCTCGCGTCGGATCCGGACGCGTTTCCTCAGGATGTGCTGGAACTGCAACGCTACTTCGCCCCCGCCGATGCTGAAGCCCGAGTCCAGGCCATACCCGGCACGGGAGCCCAGGTTCCCCTGTGGATATTGGGCTCCAGCTTGTTTGGCGCACAGGTTGCCGCCGCGCTCGGTCTGCCGTTCGCCTTTGCGTCCCATTTCGCCCCCGCCATGATGATGCAGGCCATCGAGACCTACCGCAGCCGCTTTCGCCCGTCCAGCCAGCTTGCACGCCCTCATGTGATGCTGGGTTTCAACGTCTTCGCCGCCGATTCGGACGCCGAAGCGCGCTTCATCGCCACCTCGATGCAACAAGCTTTCGTAAACCTGCGCAGTGGCCGGCCAGCACAGCTTCCACCGCCGCGCGAGGATTTCTCGCAGGTCCTCGCCCCTGCCATGAAGTCGATGCTCGACGAGGTGCTCGGTTGTTCAGCCATCGGGTCGCCGGAAACGGTGCAGCGCGAGCTGGCCGCCTTCATCGACCGAACCCATGCAGACGAACTCATGATCACCTCGCAAATCTTCGATCACTCCGCCCGGCTGCACTCCTATGCGATCGCCGCACGGATAGGCGAAAGCCTCCACTGAGCGTTTGCATGGATCAACACACCCAGACCGCGAAACAGTTCGGCTCGACCGCCGCCCGCTACCTCACCAGCCCGGTCCATGCCCGGGGCGCCGATCTCGATCGCATCGCGGAACGGGTCGCGGCGCTGCGGCAGGCCCCCCGCGTGCTTGATCTCGGATGCGGCGCGGGGCACGCCAGTTTCGCAGCCGCACGCGCGGGTGCCGACCAGGTCGTCGCCTACGACCTGGCGCCGCCCATGCTCGACGTGGTGACCGCGGAAGCAGCGGCGCGCGGCCACGCACAAATCGAAACCCGGGTGGGCCCCGCGGAACGTCTGCCATTCACGGATGCGAGCTTCGACTTGGTGGTGACCCGGTATTCCGCGCATCACTGGCTGGACGTGTCAGCGGCGTTGCGCGAGGCGTCGCGGGTGCTCGCGCCTGCGGGGGCGCTCATCGTGATCGACGTCTGTGCCGCAGAAAGCCCGCTCATGGATACCGTGCTGCAGACCTTGGAATTGCTGCGCGATCTCTCTCACGTCCGCGACTACCGGGAGAGCGAATGGCGCGCCCTGCTCGCCGCTTCCGGATTCGACGGGTTCAAATCCGTGCGTTGGAAACTACCGATGGAATTCGCGAGCTGGGTGGCCCGTATCGAAACGCCGGCACCACGAATCGACGCGCTCAAAGTGGTGATCGACGCACTGCCGGAAGAAGCGCGACGGTATTTTTCGGTTGCCGTCGATCATTCCTTCGAGATCGACAGTCTGTGGCTGGAGGCGGTAAAAAACTAAGGTGGCACTGGTATCCTGAAGTGGGCAACGCTTAGGAATGACATCTTGAGGGATTCTTTTTACCTGACACTCTCCTGCGCAAACCGATCCGGGATCGTTGCCGCCGTGGCGGCCTGTCTGTTCGAGGCGGGCGGCAACATCTTGGAAGCGCAGCAATTCGACGACCCCGCAGCCGGTCGATTTTTCATGCGCGTGGAACTCGACGTGGAGTCCGGAAGCATCACGGAGGAGCTATTGCGCGAACGCTTCGCCCCGGTCGGCTCGAGGTACGGCATGCTCTGGCATCTGCGGTCGCGGATGCATCGGCCGCGCGTGCTGATCCTGGTGTCCAAATACGATCACTGCCTCGGCGATCTGCTCTACCGGCTGCGGATCGGCGAGATGCCCATGGACTTGGTAGGCATCGTCTCGAATCATCCGAAAGACACGTTGAACCAGAGCCTCATCGGCGACATTCCCTACCACCACCTGCCCGTGACGGCCGCCACGAAGCCGCAGCAGGAAGCTCGGATCAAAGGCATCGTCGAAGACACCCGCGCCGAACTGGTGGTGCTCGCCCGCTACATGCAAATTCTCTCCGACGATCTGTCGGCCTATCTCGCGCGTCGCTGCATCAACATCCATCACTCTTTTCTGCCGGGTTTCAAGGGTGCCAGGCCCTACACCCAGGCGTTCGACCGCGGGGTCAAGATGATCGGCGCGACTGCCCATTACGTCACCGCCGACCTCGATGAGGGGCCCATCATCGTGCAGGACACCGAGTCGGTGAGTCATACGGATACGCCGGACACTCTAGCCCGCAAGGGACGCGACATCGAACGCCGCGTGCTGGCCCGCGCCGTGCTCTACCACTTGGAAGACCGCGTGTTGGTGAATGGCGCGAAAACCGTGGTTTTCCGCGACTAGAGGCCCGTCGGCGGCCGCCGCCCGTCAGCGGCCATCGACGGTTGCCGTGATCAGCAGCGATGCCGGCAGCCGGGTCTGCGGATGCAGCGGCTCCGCCACCCGCGTCACGCGCCAGTGCTTCGAGATTGCGTCGTGCCAGGAGCCGAGCGTGCGGAAATACCAGGGCATCGGGCGCCACCGGTCCTCATCTCCGAAGCCCGAAAAATCCTCCTCCCGCCAACCATCTTCGTAAGGTGGCGGCACGCTTCCGGGGTGCAACGTCTGCACCACCAGCGCGCCTCCCTCCGCCACGATCGCGACGAGCGCGCGAAGCAGCGGCGCGAGCTCGGCGTCGAGCAGCGCGAAGTTGGCGACCACGACGTCGAAATCGGTGCCGAGGCGAGCAGGGTCGGCAGCAACGTCGTCATAGCTCAGCCGGTGGAATGTTCCGCCGCCCGCGCTCGCTGCTCGCTCGATCAGTTCCGCGGACACATCGACGCCAACGATGCGCTCGACCCGCGCGCCCAGCGCCCGCGTCAACCAGCCCTCCCCGCATCCCAGGTCGAGTACGCTCGACGGTCTCCGGCTCAACACCGCATCGATCACGGCGCCGTTGGTCACCAGTCGACGTGACGCGATTGCGCCGGCGCGTATCGCGTCGGTCCACTGCTCTGCGTTGACGCTCCAACTCGTGATCAGCGCGTCCGAATTCGTGATGTTCTTGGAGTCCATGATTTCACAGTCGTCGTGAGCGGGTTACCAGGGCATCGCCGGGCCGGGTCGTCCCCGACGCATGTTAAACTACAGCCGAGCGAGTGCTCGGGTGGATGTGAAGCTGCTGCGAGCCATGACGCTGACGATTTGGGTACTCGTTCTGCTGGCCGCGGCGCTGCATGCGTCCTGGAATGCGCTGCTGCGCGGCGGCGACGACCGTTTATGGTCGATGACTGTCATGTGCGTCGCCGTCGCGGCGGCGTGTGCGGTGGCCATCCCCTTCGTGGCGTCCCCGCTCCCTGCAAGTTGGATCTATCTCGCGACTTCGAGCGTACTTCACATCGGCTACAACCTGTTTCTGGTGCGCACGTATCGCAGTGGAGATCTTGGCCAGACCTACCCCATCGCCCGCGGCTCCTCGCCTTTGCTGGTCACGGTAGGCGCCGCGCTGTTCGCCGGGGAGGCCCTGAACCGATTGAGCTTGCTGGGTGTGCTGCTGGTGTCGGGCGGCATCCTGGCATTGGCATTGCAGGGGAGGAGTCTGCGCACCTCGACGATTCCCTACGCACTCGGCACCGGCTGCTGCATCGGCGCATATAGTGTGACCGACGGAATCGGTGCCCGACTCTCCGGAGGGGCCATCGGGTACACGGTCTGGATGTGTCTGTTCTGGGGTTTGCTGATGCCGGCGGTTTATGGGGTGCTGCGGAATTGGCGCGGCTGGTATCGCGGTCGCCGGGAGACGCTCACCGCCGCCGGGGGCGGGCTCGTGTCCCTGCTGGCGTACGGCATCATCGTTTTCGCCATGACGCTCGGACCCATGGGGCCGGTATCCGCGCTGCGCGAAACGAGCGTGGTGTTCGCGGCGCTGCTAGGGTGGCTATTCCTGGGCGAACGGCTGACGGCGGCGCGCCTTCTCGCGTGTGTGGTCATCGCGATTGGAGCCGTTTGCCTGGGCTTCGCGTCCGCCTCGGGCGTCGCAATCGGGCGGTGACGAACGGGTGCGGCATTGCCGGACGTTTGGCCATCCACCATCGGGGTGTCACGGGTGCAGGCCCGTCAGGGCTGCGGCGTACCCGGCTGCCGTCGCGGGGCGGGAGCGTTCGGTTTCGGAGCCCCAGCGCCGGCACGCCCGCCTGAATTTGGCGGGGATGGCGGTTGTGGTCGCGCGGGTACTCCGGGTGCTCCGGATCGTCC
>CAZZVN010000111.1:0-5320 GCA_964657625.1 uncultured Steroidobacteraceae bacterium | reverse complement strand
AGCTGGCCACGACCCTCAACGGGTTGACTCAGGTCCGCGATTCATTGCGGCAAAGCGCAATTGCCCGTTTCGGCGACGCCAATCCATTTCTCGACCCCACGGCCTAGTTCGATGTCCCTGCACTGCCTCGTGCCAGCTCGGCAAGAAAGGTCGCGAACGGCCTTATATCACCGTCCACGCTGGCGCGTTCCAGCGCGGCCATGTAATCGGCGCGACGTTCGAGCGGCACGATAGTCCACGGATATCCGCCCGAGGCGAGCATCAGATTCATCATGAACCGTCCTATACGTCCATTACCGTCCATGTAGGGATGGATGTAGACGAACATGAAGTGGCCGAGAACGACGCGAACGGAGGCCACCGCTTCCTGCTCCAACAGCTCAAAGAGCGCGGGCATGAGTTCCCGCACCGCCTCGATGTTCGGCGGCGTGTGCATCGAGCGCCGGATGTAGACCGGGGCGTTACGGTATCCGGCAAGATCGGCGGGGCGCAGAATGCCCGCCGTCACGCTCGGACCGAACAATTCGCGATACCAACTGGAGTGGTCGCGGTCCGCGACACTTCCGGCGTTCTCGCCGCCCAAAACCTTCTCGATGCTCTGCTCGACCGCCTGAAATGCCTGCCAGTAGCCACGCGCCGCAAGCGCATTGCGGTCTTCCTGGTCGGCGTTGTTGGAATCGGGATTCCAGTTTCCGCTGCGGACCTTCTCGATAAGGGCCGCGCTAACCTTGTAACCTTCAATGGACAGAGAGTTATAGGCATCGTCGACGTAAATCTCTTCGACCTGTTTCAGGTACGCAGCGGCGCTTTCGGGACGGCCCGGAGCTTCCGGAAAGATGCTGAGCACCCCTTCCCGCATCCGCACCCAGTCCATGCGCATGCGGTTCACGTAAGGCGAGGTTTCGCGAGCCCCGAACGTAACGAGAGAGTGATCCTCAAACGGATCGCTTTCGCTGATTGTGTAACCAGCGGCCTGCATCGTTTCGGTGATGTTATCGGCGATCCGTGGCCGCCCGATGTTTCTGAAGGCGGCGGCCAGCCGTCCGGCGATGGTGCTGTGGCCGCCCTCTAGTAATCGGCTGAGAAGATCAGAGGCATCCTGGACCATGGCCAGTGCCGCACGCATTTCGGTGGGACGGGCAGCGAAATGCGCCTGCGAGCAACCGAGCAGTGCGGCTGCGAGTTTATAAACCCGGACGCCGTCTTTGACCTCGCGGTCTGCTGCGGGCGGCAAATCCAGCCGAATGTCGAATATCGACGTATCGTGAATAAGCCCGGTCGGTTTGTTGTTCCCGCGCGGCGAGCGCACGAGCAGCTGGCGCGGCACGGTCCAATTGCCGGTGTGCAGGCTGACGGATTGCTCGGGACTAACGCACCAATCATCTTCAAATCGGGATTCAAGATAGGACGAGCAAAAGGCCCAGAATGAGGCGTACCAGGACGTGCTCTCCCCTGCCGGTTCGTCTGGCCGCGAAGGGATGTACCAGCCCTTCATCACTTCTCTAAGGAATCCTGCTTTAACCAGTCGCTCGCGGTGCGTGCGGGTCATGTCGCTGGCGCGGAGCGCAACCCGGCCTGTGTCCTGAAGGTCTTTCAGGACGGCCAAGGATTCAGCCAGTTTGTCGGCGGGCGTCGCCATATCGATACTGCTATTTCTAGGTTTTTGCGTCGTGCGATTTTTAGGTTTTTAAGTTATACTATTTCTAGGTTTTCGCGTCAATCCATTTCTAGGTTATTACGTGAAAAAACATCCAACCCGCCCAGGGCTGGCCTTCGATGCACGGGGCGCGAAAGCCCCTGCTCCTGGGGTCCGCGGCGGCGCGAAAGGCTCCCCTGACTGGTGATACAACGGCCACACGTTGTCACTGGCCGCACGAGGCTCGATGCCGAGCTTGCGCCGGACCAGGGGGTATCCAACAGGGGGCGGCACACCTCCCTTTGGCAAGATGATCACGGGCAAGCCGGACTATTCACGCGCCGTCGACATGCTGACGCGCGCCGCGATCAAGGAGATGATCGTGCCGTCGCTCCTGCCCATCCTCGCGCCCATCGCGCTGGTGTTCGTGATGAATCTGCTGACGGACCGGGCTACGGCGTGCAGTCTCTCGGCGGACTGCTGATCGGCACCATCGAGATCGGTTTGTTCGTCGCCTTCTCCATGGCCACCGGCGGCGGCGCCTGGAACAACGCCGAAAAATACATCGAAGAAGGACACTGCGGGCCCAGCCATCAATCCTTTGATCAAGATCATCAACATCTTGGCACGGCTGCTGGTGCCGCGGCTCGGCAAGTTGATGTAGGCGCGGCGGCGCGGGCGCCACGCGCGCGCAAACGACACCCGTCCGTGTAGTCCGGCGTTTCGCACTTGGTACCATGGAGCGCGAACTCGTCCACGGATTAATGAGGTGTCCTCAATGAATCGATACGGCAAATTTATGTCGCTGGCGTTGGGATTGTGGGCGTTTGCCTGGGGCTCCACGACCTATGCTTACCAAAATGTTCCGGCCCATGATCTCGCGGGATCGAAAGACGATCCGATCATGACGCGTTATCCCGGTTCCGTCATCGTAGGCTATGGAAAGAAGTCCTTCGACGAGACGGATCTCATCACGGGTGCTTTCAAAGTGAGAGAGGACGGTAAACCGTTCTATCCCACCCTTCACGTCGAAGGCGCAATCACCCGCATCGTCTATCTTTTCCCTGAGAATCAAAGTGATCTCGAGGTGATGCGCAACTACACGGATGCTCTGCGCAAGGGCAATCTGACCATCGTCTTCAATTGCGAAAAATCGGCTTGTGGCGGGGGAACAAACCCCAATTTCAGCAGCAATTTTTCCGATATGAAATTATCAGAGCAACTCGAGCATTGGGAAAATCTTGCGTCGGGCGAAGAGTCTTTCATCGACTACAACAACCGCTCCCGCTATGTATTGGCCAAAGGGACCGGCGCCGACGGCACGGTGACTTATGTGGCGGTATATGTCGATCCTCCAAATGAAGGCCGGCCCGGCGGAGTCTTCGTGGAAATCGCAAAGCCTAAACCGCTACAAACGGGTCAGGTGACCGTCAACCTGAGCGCGGCGGACATGGCGAAGTCCATCACGGCCGACGGCAAGGTGGCGCTCTACGGTCTTCAATTCGACACGGACAAGGCCGAACTACGCGCCGATTCCAAGCCGAGCTTGGTCGAGATCGCGAAATTGCTCGGCGAGGAACCGAAGCTCAACGTGTACGTGGTAGGACATACCGACAATCAAGGAGCCTACGCGCACAATCTCGATCTGTCGCAAAAACGCAGCGAGGCCATCGTGCAGGCGCTGACCACGCAATACAATATTGCGCCCGCCCGATTGGTAGCCAAGGGCGTCGCCTCGCTCGCGCCCATCGCATCCAATGACAGTGAGAGCGGGCGGGCGAAGAATCGCCGCGTGGAGTTGGTCAAGCAATGAGCGGCGCGGGAAGCCGTCCCGGACCCTAGCGCCCGGCGGACAACGACTTGGGCGGGTCGCCTTGAGGGAGTGCCACGGCACACCCAGCGAGGCGGACGGCGTCTCGCTTCCTGCGCAGTCGCTCGGGTGGCGGCTCGGGAGCGCCGCCTTGTTCGGCGCTTCAGCGGGACCCTACCGGCTCGCTCACCGGTCAACGAAAGCGCTCGTAGTAGCGGCTACCGGCGGCGGATGGCAGCACGGCGCGCGTGGAACGCTCGAACAATTGCACGCCGAGATATTCCTCCAATTCTTTAATCTGCATGCTGAGCCCGATTGCCTCGCGTAGACGCGCGACGCGGCCGAGGTAAAAGAGCGCTCTTGATGGACCACTACAAACGTGCGCAAATGCTGAAGTTTCATGACTATCAGTAAAAGTGATAGTGCGAATAAGATAATGGCATTTGGGTCCGGCAACCGGCCTCATTGGTATCCATCGACTTGAATAGGAGCTTTACGATGCCTGACACCGCTAAACCCTTCAGAGATTATGAGGCGATTTGGCCGGGCCTGGAAGCCGGCGTCCCCAAACCTCTGATGCCCTACAGCCCGGCGATCGCGGCGGGCGGATGGGTTTTCGTGGCCGGGACTATCGCCAGTGACTTCAAGACGGGACTGGCCCCTGAAGTCAAGCAAGCGCTCGAGGCTACGCCGTTTTTGGTCGATGAGCTCGAGCTTCAGTCGCGCTACGTGCTGCGCAATCTCGCCAACACGATTCGCGCCGCCGGCTTGGACCCGACCACGGATATGGTGCGCCTTTGGCAGTGGTTCGTATCCGAGCGGCCGACGCCGGAGGCTTTTACGCGAGGCGATCACTGGACGGGACTGGAGCTCGATGGTTACGCGCGCGGGCGCGATTCGATTTTCGGGCGATGCCTGCCGCCCGCCTCGGCTCTCGGAGTGCGTGAGTTGCTCTGCCGAGGCGCGATGGTCGAGGTGGACATGATTTGTATCAAGGAGGGGACAAACATCGATTTCCCCGCTCCCGCCAACTTGGTCGCGGGACCGGGCGGCCACAAGCCCGCCATGCGGCGCGGCGACTGGATTTTTCTCGCTGCCGAAAGCCCGATCGACTGGCACGGGGAGCGAGAGTCGGGTGTCCCCGAGCCCTCTGCCATCGCCGCACGCGCGCGGGTCGATTCGAACTATTGGTGGGACTCGACGGTCGAGAAGCAGGCTGATTACGTGCTCGAGAAGCTGGCCCTGCGCGCGGCGGCGGCGGGGACCTCGTTCGATGCGGCAGTTAAAGCGGACGTGTATCTGGGGCATCCTCGCGATTTTGCGGCGCTTGATCGCGTCTGGCGTCGCTGGTTCCCAAAAAATCCGCCGGCACGTGTCGTCATCCCGTATATGGGCATGGGCGCACGCGGCAGCCGCGTGGAGATCGCCCTGACTCTGTTGGCAACAAACGGCAGCACGAAGAAGCGCACCATCGAAACGTCGGAGGCGCCGCTCCCCTTGGGGCACGAACCGCAGGCCATCCATGCCGGACCGTTTCTTTTTTTCAGCACTCAAATGGCGTTCGATTCGACCGGCCGGCTCGCACCCGGTGCGATTCGCAATCCGGAGTTTCCTTGGTACAACTCGCCGGGACAGGTGCAGATGCAATACATCATGAAAAACGTTGCGGCGATTTGTGCAGCGGCGGGTACGTCGGTCGAGAACCTGACGCGCCGTGTCTGCTTTCACAGCGACTTTCAATGGTTCGCCGAATCCATCGCTGAATGGGCATCATGGTTTCCCAACGATAAACCTGCCTCGACGACCATTCGGTTGGGCGGCCCGCTGGTCGTGCCAGGCGCGAATACGCTGCTCGACCTGATCGCCTACGTGCC
>CAZZVN010000110.1:0-5340 GCA_964657625.1 uncultured Steroidobacteraceae bacterium | reverse complement strand
CCACCGATTTGGTGATCGAGCCCACCTTCTGCGACTTGCCGGTGACCCGCCCCAACGCATCGTAGCTCCAGGCCATGGAGTGATTGGCATCGGAAGCGCCGGTCAGGCGCCCCTTGCCGTTGGTGCCGACATCGTAGGTGAAATTGATGGTCTGATCGGCATAGGCCTGTTGCGTGAGCCGATTGAGAGCATCATAGGTATACGTCGCCACCGCGCCACGGGCGTCGGTGGCGGTCTTCAAGTTCCCGGCCGAGTCGTAGGTCTTGCTGCTGGTACCGGTATCCGGACTCACCTGCTGGACCACGTCATTGAAGCCATTGTGGCTGTAGCTGGTCGTAAAGTTTCGAGGATCGACGACACTCGCCAGATTGTCGTTGGCGTCGTAAGCGAGATGGGTCACCCCGTTATTCGGATCGGTGATCTGGGTCAGGCGGTTCAGCGCGTCGTAGGCCTGGCTGGTATTGCGCGACAGTGGCGCATCGATGGCCGTGCGGTTGCCGTTGCTGTCATAGGCCAACGTCGTGGTCACCGCGGCGGTGCCCGCCGCGTTGATGTCCTGATACAACTGGCTCAGCGTGTTGAACACGCGCGTATGCGTGTGATGCAGTGACCCGGACGAATCGTAGGTCTTCTCTGCGGTGTGATTGCCCAAGGCGTCGAGGGTGTAGCTTACGTAGTTGCCCGTGCCATCGGTCACCGTGGTCAGCCGGTGTGCGCCATCGTAGGTGTACGACAGGGTGCTGCTATCGGGGAGTGTCACCAGCTTCAAGAGCCCGGTCGGCCAATAGGCATAGCTGGTGGTTTCGGTGCCGACCTGGCTCGAGGTGAGGCGCTGCCGCGTATCGTAAGTCAGGGTGGTTAACACCCCATTGGGATCGGTGATGGTGAGCGGCTGACCGAAGACGTTATAGGTGTTGTAGGTCGTCACCTGGTTCAGGGCATTGGTGACGGTTTGGACCTGCCCACACTGCGAGCCTGAACTGCAGCTGTAGTACGCAATCGTCGTGACATCGGCGACGTCGGTGCGCGGTCCATCGAGGGTGAGCACCTGACCGTAGCTGTTGTAGGTGTAGGTCCAGGTCCGAGCCACATTGGGTGACACGGTGGTATCGGTGATGGTCTTGGTCAGTATGTTGCCATGGGAATCTAGGGTAAAAGCAGTGGTACGGTTCGGTTCCGTAATTAGCGCCGGTTCGCGCCAGGTGCTGCTCCATTGCGTCGTGATCTTGCGCTGCGGGGTGCCGCTGGCCGGCGTATATGACGACAGGTTGGAGGGGCACATACTACCCGGAGCAAATCCCTCGACCCGTACCAGTTCAAAGCCGCGCACCGGATCGTTGGCATAACAGATGAGATTACCGTTGTAATCAAGGCGTGAGCTCACAAAGCCGGCACTGTCGTACGTCGTCGTTGCTGCTTCATCGCAAGTCGAGCATTGCGAGCCGCTGATGCTTACCACACGGTTTTGGTTACCTACGATATTGAACGCGAACGTCCGAGTGGCACCCAATGCGTCGGTGCTAGTTACGCTGCCGTTGGTGCCATAAACCAGAGTTGTGGCATCGGCGCCCCCCGCTTCTTGGCTGCTGCTGCCTTGCCCAAGCGCGTTGTATCCCCAGGTTAAAAACCGTGTGGAACTCTCATCAATAACTCCCGTGAGTAACGTCGGAAACGTCGTGTTTTCATAGGCATATGAACGGCTGGTATTGTCGAGGCTGGTGACCGTGGACAAGCTGCCTTGAGCATTGTAGCCGTACTGCACCGCATCGGAGTTCGGGTCCATCACGCTGGTGAGCTGATTTTGTGCGTTATAGCCCAACGTGAGTTTTTGGCCAAAGCTATCGATTATCGTACTCAAGCGATTGCTCGAATCGTAGGTGATTGTCTCTGCGATACCCGTGCGGGTAGTGACCGACACCAAATTGCCCGCGGAATTATAGATTTCGACGTTGTCGTCATCGTCAATCAAACGGTATCCGGAACCGCTCTGCGTGAGGCGCAAGGTGACGCCCGCCGGCGGTACAATTGCCGAGCCATTGAGTGTGAAGGCTATCTGTTGGCCATCATCACGAACCGCCGTGTATCCGGTCGTGGTGCCGCTTATCACGGGCGGCAATTGCGTCGAGTTGTAAACCAAGGTGGTCGCGACGACGGACCCGTTCGCGCTTAACGAACAGACTCCATTCGCGTAGCTGGAGGTCGCTGTGCTCCACTGTGCGCTGGTGGCTTTGACCGAGGCCCAGCCCATGTTACAGGCATCGGTGGGGTTGCCATAGACCCCGGAGTTTTGAGGATCTGTACTTACGTACAGCTGATAAGGCGTTGGCAGCACAGTTGCGATAATTTGCCTACTAAAGCTATGCCGCCAACCAGTGCCAAGATCGGTGTTGCCGGCGTCGGCGCTATTATAAAATCGCTCGAAAATGCCGGCTGATCGTTGAAAGGTAATATCCGTCTCGCTATGCGTGACATTTCCATTGGCAGGACTGACCGGATCGCCGACTTTGTTATTGTTGTTCTTGTCACATCCGCAATCCGCCATTCTTAGCGGGTGTGTAGATACAAAAAACTGACCCGGTGGCGAAGTCGTCTCTAAGGTAACTCCATTAGATAAAAGGCAGCTTCCGTCATTATAATCCACCTGGCAACTGGTCACAGTGGCGGTACACCACCCCGTATTCGGGTTCAGCGCATACTCGTATGGGCAAACCCAAGCTACCCCCTGAGCCGCACATGCGGCCGCATTTGTGGTCGGTCCACAAGTCGTCGAGTGCGGGGTCCACGGCAAATTACTAACTGCTGTCCAGGGCTCCCCCGTCCCCGCCGCCTGCGCACGGACGGACGTTGGTGCAAGCGGACCCGACACTACAAAAATACTTATCCCTAACAAAATAACAAGCGGCTTTATCGAAAATCTCTGCAGCCGAATGCGGCGTCGAAGATAATTTTTTATTTCCACCAGGAATTCCCTTTACTACGGCGCTGTCATTTAACTCTGTGTGTGCACGACGCTGCGAGCGCTGCATTCGCCGAGCGTATCCGAATCTTTAATGCTCCGCATTGTCAGAATGCGGAGCGCCTGATGGTTCACACTAATCTCTTACGGCGGCGTCCGCGATTACGACACGCATGACAGTTCCGGCTCAAGCCCCACCCGCCACCACCGCGGCATCGACGCAAACTTCAAATACCCCTCGAGGTCCGGCAACTGCTCGATCTCGGAGGCCATCACCGCGGCCTCGGTCACGTGCTGATCACTGGTGGTCTTGGTCGAGTGCCACTTCGCCGGCCGCCGCTAGCGAGACACATGTTCCCGGATGATCTCGCGCTCGGCGATGAGCTTCGAGGCGAACTGCGCCGTGCCGCCGCCCTCGGAGGCCGAGCAGTGCAGGATCAAGGTGTTGCTGCAGTTCTCCACCAGCGTATGCGTCCTCGCGGCCATAGGTGCCAGACACCTACGCAATGGTTTGAAACCCCAGCACGCAGCGACCACCAAACTTGCGCAGCCGCGCGAGCGCGTCCTTCAACCCATCATGCGTCCCAGGGCATAGAGCTCATCGACGATTAACCACAGCCGTGCATCGCCCTCGGTCGAGGTCATAGCCCTCGAAAATCGCGATCCGCAGCCACGTCGAAATCACGGTGCGCAATGCCGCGATCTGATCCGCCTGGTAAAGCGGGAGCAGCACGCCACGACCCTCCCGCACCCACCTGCCAATGACAGCAATTCGCTGGTCTGCGTATTGATGAACGCGAGCGTCGCCGCTGCCGCGGCGGTCACCGACCGGATCGAGCTCCGCATGCGATCGTTGTTGACCGCGACGAGGCGTGCGCCTCCGTAGCCTCCACCAGCCGCCGCAGCTCCTCCACCAACGCCGACACCACCAAGCGATACAACTCGGTGGTATCGATAATCCCTAAGTGGTGCGCCTGGCCCATCACGGCCGCGAGCAGGGTCTGCGCATAGCCATTCCAGACCCGGTCCTCGCTGGCGCCATCCGGGATCAACGAACCTGCCAGTTGCTCGAAGTCGTAAGGCAGCCGGATCTCACCGAACAAATCCCACCGGCGCCAGCGCGGATCGAAGGGATTTGAAATCACGTCACCGTGCACAGGATCGTAAAGCCGCGCGAGATACCCCCATCCGGACCCGTAATCACCGCCCAGTCGCCGCGCGAGCACGCCGCCGAAAGGCGCCCGATCGCCGTGTTCTTCCCAGTGCCCGTAGTGCCCATCATCTTGAAATTATTGATTTCATCAAGCGGCGGGACGGATGCCGACCAACGTCAGGCCAATGTCACGCGGCGTTCGGCCCGGAGCCCTGGGGGGACGCGTGCCTCGGGAAGGAACACGCCGCGCCGCCCGCGCGTCACAGCAGGTCGCGCAGCCGGTAGTACAGCATGGCGAGCATCAGCGAGGGCCGCCTGAGCAGCGGGCCGCCGGGGAAGTCGCGGTGCGGGATGCGGGCAAACACGTCGAAGCGCTCGGCGGTGCCCGCGACGGCGTCGGCGACCAGACTGCCGGCAAGGCCCGTCAACGTCATGCCGTGACCCGAGAACCCCTGCAGGTAGTACACGTTCGGCCCGAGCCGACCGAAGTCCGGTGCGCGGCTCATGGTGATGTCCAGATAACCGCCCCAGGCGTAGTCGATCCGGGTGCCGGCGAGCGCGGGGAACACTTGGACCATGCGCTCGCGCATGGAGTCGGCGAGGCGTGGCGGTTCCACCGCGCTGTAGCTCACGCGGCCGCCGAACAAGAGGCGGTTGTCGGCGGACAGGCGGAAGTAATCCAGTATCCAGTTGAGGTCGGCGACGGCGGCGTTGCCCGGCAGCAGTGCGTGCGCTCGGGCGGCCGCGAGCGGCTCGGAGGCGATGATGTACGTCCCCACGCCCAGAATGCGTTTGGCGAGCGGCGGTGCGAGGCTGCCGAGATAGGCGTTGCCGCACAGCACGAGCTGTTTGCAGAGCACGCGGCCATTCGACGTGTGGACCTGTACGGTGCCGCCGGCTTCCTGGTAGCGCAACACGGCAGTGTCCTCGAACAGCGTGGCGCCCTCCTGCTCGGCGGCGCGGGCGAGACCCAGCGTGTATTTCAGCGGATGCAGGTGACCGCTGCGCGAATCGAGGAGCCCGGCCAGGTAGCGCTCGCTGCGCACGTGCTCCTGGAGTTCGGCGTGCTCGAGCAGCTGCGCAGAGTCGTAGCCGTGCTCGTGCAGCTCCTGCTGCCAGGTGCGCAGTTCGGCGACGTGGCGCGGCTTGGTGGCGACATGCACGTGACCGGACCGATAGTCGCAATCGATGCCGTAATCGCGGATCAGGGCCTGCGTGAGGTCGAGGGCGT
>CAZZVN010000109.1:0-5375 GCA_964657625.1 uncultured Steroidobacteraceae bacterium | reverse complement strand
TAGTCGCAATCGATGCCGTAATCGCGGATCAGGGCCTGCGTGAGGTCGAGGGCGTCCACGGACATCTCGAACAGCCGCCGCGCAGTATCCGACCCCACCTGGGCGACCAGCGCCGGCTGACCCACCGCGAGGCCGAAAATAGTCTGGCCGCCGCTGCGCCCCGACGCGCCGTACCCTGCGCTGCGCGCTTCCAGCAGGGCGACCTTGTAGCCTCGCCTGGCGAGATGCAGGGCGGCGGAGCAGCCGGCGATGCCGGCGCCCACCACCGCCACGTCGGCATGAAAGTCGCCCTCGAGCGCCGCCCGCGGCACGCGCGGCCCGGTCACGGAGGCTTCGTAGTAAGACGGGGCAGGAGGATACGACAGACGCATTCGATCTCACCGGGTGTTTAAGATTCTAGGGCTCTTGACAGAAATTTGGGCGTATGGATTTGGGGCGTCATGGTATCGCAAAGCGCTTTTGACGCGGTGCAACAATCATGGCTAAGTGATGGAAATGCCTAATTCTCAGCCTATTTAGCTGCGGCGCACGGGACGGCGGCGCCGCAGTGTGGTGTAATGGCGGGGCTGTGAAAGCCTAGTCACATCTCTAGGCGTTTAATATATTAAACATGTCTCGCTTGCCGCTCATCGGAATCCCCACCGACCGCCGGCCTTACGGAAAACAGATTTTCCATATGGCCGGCGAGAAATACATCGGAGCCGTCGCCGTCGGTGCGAACGCGGTGCCGGTGCTGCTACCCGCTCTGGGGAGCGGGACGAATCTGCCATCCTTGTTGGATGCCTGCGACGGACTGCTGTTGACGGGCAGCGCATCCAACGTCGAACCTCACCATTACGGAGGACCGGCCAGCGCGCCGGGAACACTGCATGACCCAAGTAGGGATGCTACGACGCTTCCGCTGATTTCGCGGGCCATCGCCGCCGGGATACCGGTACTGGCGATATGCCGCGGATTTCAAGAAATGAACGTGGCCTTCGGCGGCACGTTGCACCAACGGCTGCACGAACTCGACGGGCTGCTCGATCATCGCGAGGATGAAGCGCAGGCCTTGGAAGTTCAGTACGGCCCGGCCCACGAAGTGTTGCTGGAACCCGGAGGGTTGCTGCAGCGCCTCGCCGGACGCGACCGCCTCGAGGTCAATTCGCTGCACTGGCAGGGCGTCGAGAAGCTCGGCGCCGGATTGTGTGTCGAAGCACGCGCACCGGACGGCGTCATCGAGGCGTTCCGGGCCGCGGACGCGCCGAACTTTGCCGTCGGCGTGCAGTGGCACCCGGAATGGCAGTTTGCGCAAAACCCTTTTTCCAGCGCGTTGTTCGCCGCCTTTGGTGAGGCTGCCGCGCGCGTACACGCTCGAAGGTGATTCATGGCCAGTACGATCAAGCAATTCTTGAAAGATCACGGCATTTCCGAAGTGGAAGCCATCATTCCCGACATGGCAGGCGTCGCGCGCGGCAAGCTCATGCCGGCGCAGAAGTTTGCCGAGGAGGAGGGCATGCGGCTTCCCGAGGCCATCTTCCTGCAGACGGTCACCGGCGACTACCCGGACGATCAGAGCGCGATGAATCCCTCCGACATCGACATCGTACTGAAGGCCGACCCCACCACCGTGCGCGTGGTGCCCTGGGCCGCGGAGCCGACCGCGCAGGTGATCCACGATTGTTTCTACGGCGACGGCCGGCCCGTCACCATGGCACCGCGCTACGTGCTGCGGCGGGTGCTCGACCTGTACGAGGCGCATGGCTGGGAGCCGGTGGTGGCACCGGAACTCGAGTTCTTCCTGGTGGAACCGAACATCGATTCGGACTATCCCTTGAAGCCGCCCGTGGGCCGCTCCGGGCGTCCGGAGATCGGCCGTCAGGCGTACAGCATCGCGGCGGTCAATGAATTCGATCCGCTGTTCGACGACATGTATTCGTTCTGCGAGGCGCAGGACATCGAGATCGACACCCTGATCCACGAGTCGGGCGCCGCGCAGATGGAGATCAACCTGCTGCACGGCTATCCCATGAGCCTCGCCGACCAGGCGTTCTTGTTCAAGCGCACGGCGCGCGAGGCGGCGCTGCGGCACAAGATGTATGCGACGTTCATGGCCAAACCCATGGCCAAGGAGCCGGGCAGCGCCATGCACCTGCATCAGAGCATCGTCGACTCGCGGACCCGCAAGAATATCTTCAGCAATCCGGACGGTTCGCCCTCGGCGCTGTTCTTCGGGCACATCGCCGGGCTGCAGAAGTATCTGCCCGGGGCGATGTCGCTGTTCGCGCCGAACGTGAACAGCTACCGGCGCATCAGCCGCTACTCCTCGGCGCCCATCAACGTGCACTGGGGCTACGACAACCGCACGGCCGGTCTGCGAGTGCCGATGTCCGGCCCGGAGGCGCGGCGGGTGGAGAACCGGGTGGGCGGCGCGGATGCCAACCCCTATCTCGCCATCGCCGCGTCGCTCGCCTGCGGGTTCCTCGGCATGGTGGAGGCGTTGAAGCCGTCCGAGCCGATCTCCGGCAGCGCCTACGATCTCGCCATCGCGCTGCCGCGCACGCTCGCCGAATCGCTGCGGCTGCTGCGCGAGTCCAAGGCGCTGGTCGATCTGTTCGGTGACCGCTTCGTGCTCGCCTATACGGCCGTGAAGGATGCGGAATACGAAACCTTCGCGCAGGTGATCAGCTCCTGGGAGCGTGAACATCTGCTGCTCAACGTGTGAGGCTGGGCACGGGGCGTCGGCTGCGCTATAACTTAGGGACATCATTCGAGGGGACGGGGTTTAATGTTCAAGGTGCGGCGGACGGCGGTACTGGCGTTGGGGTGCGCATTATTGCTGGGCGCTTGTGGTGGCAAACCGAATACGACCGCGGCCTCCCCTGCCGGGGGTGCGTCCGCGGCGACGGGCGACAAGGTGCTGAACCTGTACATCTGGTCGGACTACCTCGCGCCCGATACCCTCACCGATTTCGAGAAGCAGACCGGCATCAAGGTGCATGTCGCCTACTTCGACGCCAACGAGACCCTGGAGACCAAGCTGCTCGCCGGCAGCAGCGGCTTCGACGTGGTGGTGCCCACGGCGTCGTACTTCGAGCGCCAGATCAAGGCCGGGGTGTATGCCACGCTCGACAAGCCGAAACTGCCGAATCTGGGCAACATGGACCCGCAGTTGATGGGGCGCGTCGCCCAGCACGATCCCGGGAACGCCCACGGCGTGATCTACCTCTGGGGCACCAACGGCATCGGTTACAACGAGAAGATGGTCAAGGCGCTGATGCCCGACGCGCCGCTCGACAGCTGGCGGCTGATCTTCGATCCGGCGGTGGCGTCGAAAATCGCCAAATGCGGGATCAGCGTGCTCGACTCGCCGGCCGAAGTGATGCGCGCCGTGCTCAATTATCTCGGGCGCGACCCGAACTCGCAGAAGCCCGAGGACCTTGCGGCGGCGGAGGCGACGCTCGCCAAGATCCGGCCCTACATCCGCAACATCAACTCGTCCGAATACATCGAGGCGCTGGCAAACGGTGACCTTTGCGTCTCGCTCGCCTACAACGGCGACGTCATGCAGGCCCGCGACCGCGCACGCGAGGCCAACCGGGGGATCAACATCACGTATCGGGTGCCCAAGGAGGGCTCCATCCTCTGGTTCGACATGCTGGCGATTCCGAAGGATGCCCCCGACCCGGACAGCGCCTACGCCTTCATCAATTACATGATGACGCCGCAGGTGATCGCTGACGTGTCCAATTTCAAGCGCTATGCGAACGGCAATCTCGCGTCGCAGCCCCTCGTCTCGGCCGAGGTGCGCGACGATCCGGCCATCTATCCCGTCGCCGAGCAGCGCGAGAAGCTCGCCGTGCAGTTGATGGACTCCGCCGACCAGACGCGCGCCATCACCCGCGTCTGGCAAAAATTCAAGACGGGTCAGTAGCGGGTGGCGACTTCGGGCGGTGCCACCAAAGCAGCTCCCTGGAACGATCCGGCCGCCCGCGCGTACGTGCAGGTGGACCGCGTCAGCAAATCGTTCGGTGAGTTCAAGGCGGTCGACGACGTCAGCCTGAAGATCTACAAGGGCGAGATCTTCTGCCTGCTGGGGGCGTCGGGATGCGGCAAGACCACGCTGCTGCGCATGCTCGGGGGGTTCGAGACGCCCACCTCGGGACGGATCTTCATCGACGGCGAGGACATGACCGGGGTGCCGCCCTACGAGCGGCCGGTGAACATGATGTTCCAGTCCTATGCGTTGTTCCCGCACATGAACGTGGAACAGAACGTCGCCTTCGGTCTGAAGCAGGACCGCGTGCCCAAGGCACAGATCGCCGAGCGGGTGGCGACCATGCTCGATCTCGTCAAGCTCGGCGGCTTCGCGAAGCGCAAGCCGCATCAGTTGTCGGGCGGGCAGCGGCAGCGCGTCGCGCTGGCGCGCTCGCTGGTGAAACGCCCCAAGCTGCTGCTGCTCGACGAGCCGCTGGGAGCGCTCGACAAGAAGCTGCGCGAGCATACGCAGTTCGAACTGATCAGCCTGCAGGACACCCTCGGGGTCACTTTCGTGGTGGTCACGCACGACCAGGAGGAGGCCATGACGCTGGCGAGCCGCATCGGCGTCATGAACCAGGGCGAGATCGTACAGGCCGGTACGCCGGCCGAGATCTATGAATTCCCGGGCTCCAAATTCGTCGCCGACTTCGTGGGCTCGGTGAACATCTTCGAAGGCACGCTGGTCGACGACGAGCCGGAGTACGTACGCATCGGTTCGCCCGAACTGGGGGGCACCCTGTACATCAGCCACGGCATCAGCGCGCCGCCCGGCGCCACCGTCTGGGCGGCGGTGCGGCCGGAGAAGATCTTCATGTCGACGGCCGTGCCCGACGGCACCGACAACGTGGTGCGCGGCGCGGTGCAGGACATCGCCTATCTCGGCGACCTGTCGATCTACCTCGTGAAGCTGCCGACCGGCAAGGTGGTGCGGGTGACGCAGCCGAACACGTCACGTCACGCCGAGGCCATCACCTGGGATCAGCAGGTGTACCTGTCGTGGGACGCCTCGAGCCCGGTGGTCGTGACCCGCTAGTGAGCAAGCGTTCCGCGTACCTCCTCGACAAAGCGGGCATCACGGGGCGCGGCCTGGTGGTGGTGCTGCCGTACCTGTGGCTCCTGCTGTTCTTCGTGGTGCCGTTCGTCATCGTCCTGAAGATCTCCTTCTCCGACATCGATCTCGCCATCCCGCCCTACAAGCCGTTGTTCGAGTGGACCGCCCGCAATTCCCTGGCCATCAGGGTGTACTTCAACAATTACGCCTTCCTGTTCACCGATTCGCTGTACCTCAACGCGTTTCTGAATTCCATCAAGGTCGCGTTCTTCTCGACGCTGCTGTGCCTGGTCATCGGCTACCC
>CAZZVN010000108.1:0-5474 GCA_964657625.1 uncultured Steroidobacteraceae bacterium | reverse complement strand
TGCGGATTGCGGTCGTACAGAGGAAACCAGCTCGACTGCACCTGCACCATGAGGCGATGCCCCGGCAGGAACACGTGGTTGTTGGCGGGCAGGCCGAAGACGTAGGGCAGGGGTCGATTGGCCTCGAGCGGTTTCGCGGTGACGAAGCCCTGGCGGTATCGCCCGCGAAAGATATCCATGCCCACCGCGAGCTGGTAGCCGCCCATGTCGGGTTGATACGCCATCTGGTCGGGGTACACGTCGATGAGTTTCACCACCCAGTCGCTGTCGGTGCCGCTGGTAGAGGCCACCAGATGCACCATGGGCTTGCCGCTGATCTTGAGCGGCGCGGTCAATACATCGGACAGGAACGTCAGGACATCCGGGCGGCCCGAGGCTTCGCGCTGATCGTCGACCAGCCATTGCTGCCACGTCTGTCCCGGATCGTAGCCCACCGGTTGGATGGGCCGCGCGCGAAACGGGACGGGATGCGCGGGATCGGCCACGTATTCGGCATAGGCGGCGAGCGCGGTGGCCGGAGCGCGCGAGCCAGGCGCGGTCGTCGCGGGCGGGACGCGCGCAGCGGGCGCCGCGAACCCGAGCTTCTGATCGGGCAACAGATACAAGGCACGGCTTTTCGTGGGACAGCCGCTTTCGCAGACCAGCGGCCAGCGGTCGAACTGGCGCCAGGTATTGGTCCCCGTCTCGAAGGCCGTGACCGGTGCGACGTGCGCGGCGGGCGCACCGTCCTTGAGATACTGTGCCAGGTAGGGACGCAACACCTGTTCACGAAAGTAGCGGGCGGTGTCGCTGCCGAAACGTATCTGGCCGAGCGCGCTGCCGTCACCGATCTCCTGACCGTGATACCACGGTCCCATGACCAGCTTGACGCGGTCGCCCTGCGTATCCTTGGGCTTGATGGCCGCATACACCGCGAGCGCGCCGTAGCTGTCCTCCTGGTCCCACAGGCTGTGCACCAGCATGACGGGCACGGACAACGGCAGGGCGGCGAGTATTTTGTCGACGGCCTGATCGCTCCAGAAGGCGTCGTAGGCGGGATGCGCCGCCAGTTTGTTCCAGAAACCGAGCTGCTCCATGCCGTGACGATGCGCGAGTTCCCCCGCCGAACCTGCCTGCATGAACAGATCGAATTCATCGTGGTAACTGGACCACCACTTGATGCCGTTGTCCCGGCTGCCGACCTGCTCGTAGATGTACGAGAGATTCTGCTGACGAAAGGCGCCGTTGTGAAACCAGTCGTCGCCCATCCAGCCGTCGACCATCGGGTTCATGGGTACGGACACCTTGAGCGCGGGGTGCGGATTGACCAGCGCCATCAGAGGCTCGAAGCCATCGTACGAAATGCCCAGCGTGCCCACCCTGCCGTTGCTCTCGGGGACGTTTTTGACCAGCCACTCGATCGTGTCGTAGGTGTCGGTGGAATCATCGACCGGCGTCGGATTCTGCGGCCCGTGCAGCGGACGATTCATGACGTAGTCGCCTTCGGAACCATACTTGCCACGCACGTCCTGCACCACCCGGATGTAGCCGTCCTCCACGATCACGTCCGTGGCGTTGTCGTAGCCGTCCAAGATGGGACCGAGGTGGCCGCTATGATTGTGGCTGGTCAGTTCCTTCGCGCTGTACGGCGTACGGGTGAGCAGCATGCCGGCGTGCGCGGCGCCCTTGGGAATCAGGATGACGGTGTACAACTTGACCCCGTCACGCATCGGGATCATGGCCTCGCGCTGGAGGAAATCATACGAATCGGTCACGGGCGAAAATTTATCGGGCGTCTCGCTGGGATAGTTCGGGTAGGCCGGCTTCGGCGGGTCATCGGCCCGGGCGGCGACGCTCAACAGGCTCATGAGAGCCAGCAACGCCACCGGCAGCCGCTTGCGACTGCGATTCACACCTCTACGATTCATCCCTTTCTCCCGATGTTTGTGCATGGAATGTAGGGGCTTCGTGATGAGGTCGCAAGCAGACTGACTTGCGCGCGGGCACGCACGCACGGGTCGCGATGTCCCTGCCTGAGGTTTTCAGGCGTCCTGCGTATGGTCGTCGATTCCGCCATTCGCTTTGGCTATGCTAAACGCACTGCGCGCGGTCTCCGAGCGAGGACAGATGCAAATAGCCCGAGCTGGTTGGATGAGGCCTTCCGTGCTGCTCGGCGTGGCGGGCTTGGTGCTGCATGGGCTGGCCAACGGACATTACGGTTTCTCCCGCGATGAACTTTACTTCATCGTCTGCGGGGATCATCCGGCTTGGGGCTACGTCGATCAGCCGCCGCTCATTCCGTTGCTGGCGTCCTGGTCCCACGCCATGTTCGGCGATTTCGTGTGGGGATTTCGACTGCTACCGGCACTCGTCCTGAGCCTGGCCGTGGCGTTGACCTCGGAGTTTACGCGACTGATCGGCGGTGGCCGCTTCGCGCAATGGCTGGCGGGCGCGTGCGTCTTGCTGGGACCGATCTTTCTCTTCCAGGGCGTGGTGTTGTCGACGGACATGTTCCAGGCGCTCACCTGGCTGGGCCTAGGGTGGGTGCTGGTGCGCCTGGAACAGACCGGTGACGAACGGTGGTGGCTGGCCTTCGGCGCCATCGCCGGGCTGAGTCTCAATACCAAGTATTTGATCGCGTTCTATCTCGCGGCGTTGGCGGTGGGCTTGCTCGCGACGCCGCGCCGCAAGTCGCTGCTGCGGCCCTGGGTGTATCTTGGGGCGCTGGTGGCGGCACTGCTCGTCGCGCCGAACTTCTGGTGGCAGCATACACACGGCTGGCCCTTCATAGAACTGGGCAAGGCGGGAGCGGGCGGCAAGAACGTCGAAATGACGTTGCCCGCGTTCTTTCTGCAGCAGGTGTTGATCACCGGTCCGCTGGCGGCCGTGGTATGGCTTTGCGGACTGTGGGCGGCGGGCGTGCGGCCGAGGCTTGCCGTGTTGCGTGCGTTCCCGATCGCCTGGATGATCTTGCTCGTGGTGTTCGACGCCTCGCATGGGAAGACGTATTACCCGTCCGCCCTGTATCCGACATTGCTGGGGATCGGGGCGGTATGGATCGAAGAAGTGCTCGGCAAGCCCATTGCACGCCGCATGGTGCTGGCGGGCGTCGTCGCTGCAGGGCTGGTGATGGCGCCGCTCACGTTGCCGCTCCTGCCGGTTGAAATCTTCATCCGGTACCAGAATACCCTCGGACTGACGCCGTCCTCGGGCGAGCGTCAGGCGCTCGGCGTTCTGCCGCAGTACTATGCCGACATGTTCGGCTGGCGCGAGATGGCGGAAAAAGTGGCCGCGGTATACGAGTCGCTGCCGCCTCAGGACCGCGCAAAGGCCGTGTTCTTCGGCAACAACTACGGCGAGGCGGCGGCGATCGATGTGTTCGGGCGGCACCTGGGCCTGCCGCCTGCCATCAGCGGCCACAACAGCTACTATCTCTGGGGACCTCGTGGTCACGACGGCAGCGTCATCATCATCATCGGCGGCAGCGAGAAGCACTACGCCACGTTGTTTCGCTCGTTCGCAATCGTCGATCGAATCTCGACACGCTATGCGATGCCGTACGAGACCGACAAGCCGATCTATGTGTTGCGCGGGTTGAAAAAGCTGCCGCTGGAGGAGTTTTGGTCGTCGGTGAAAGAGTACCAGTGACGGAAGACGTCTCTCTCTCGGTTTGCACGGATTACTTCGGCGTCCGACGTCCCGGCGTGGTGCCCGTCCAGCGCTTGAAGGCACGAAAGAACGTTGCCGGATCCGAAAATCCCACCAGGTAGGCAGTCTCGTTCACCGAAACCCTTCTCCCTTTCAAGTAGTGCAACGCCATTTTGTGGCGCAGTTCGTCGCGGACGGTTTCATAGCTCGTTCCTTCGGCTTTGAGTTGCCGATGTAATGTCGGGCGGCTGATGGCCATCGCGCGGGCGATCGCGTCCATGCGTACATCACCGGTGTGCAGCACGTTCATCAGCAAACGCTCGGTACGGCTGCGGACGGTCTTGCCGCGCTCCAATTTTCTCGACATCCCGTCCGCCTGTGCGCTCAAAACGCCGAAGGCGTAGCGCTGCCCGGGTGAAATGGGACGGCTGGGCCAGGTTTTGGGAATCAGGAGGGCATTCTTGTCGCTATTGAACACCACCGGTGATCTCAACACTCGTTCGTACTCACGGTAGTACGGCGGGGGTGCGTGGATGAAGTGGATTTCTTCGGCAAAGGGTTCGGAATGAAAACGGCGCGGGCCGCAGACGAGACGGCCGAGGGATTGTTCGACCGACTCGGGAAAGTCGACCGGGCTCTCCATGGTATCGACGAGCCATAGATGACGACTGCCCGCGGGCCAGTGCTGAAACCGCTCGCGAAGTCCCACCACGTCGGGTTCCGAAACCAGATGATGGTAGCGATTCAACTGATGGAAGGCGTCCAACATGGTCTCGCAGGCATGCGTCAGCAAACCGACGACGGACATGCCCGAAAGATCCACTTCCGCCGCGAAGTGAAGCGCCAGAGCCGGCTCGTTGCAAAGCTCCTGCGCCGCCTTCATGAGCGCCACATAGCTCGAGAAAGGCACGCGATCGTCCGCCAGCTTGAACTTGCCCGGCTCGATACCCGAGCGCGTCGCGAGCTGCAGCGGACTCGCACCCTTCGACACGGCGAAACCCATCAGGCCGAGCGCGAGGCCGGCCACCACGGTGCGTTCAGCCATCATCTGATCCTCAAAGTCATTGCACCTTCACGGCCCCTGAATGATCGTTGGCAGTGTATGTCACCTCTTTTGATCTTTCACATCGCCACCGCGTCCATCGCCGTCATGGGGGGCGTGGCGGCAATGGGTCTGCGCAAGGGCTCTGCGCGGCACCGCATCGCGGGCACGGTCTTCGCGCTGGGAATGATTTGCATGACTGCGAGCGCAATTCCCCTGGGGCTGCTCAAAACGCAGACGCTCAATGCACTCGTGGGTGCTCTTACTTGCTACCTGGTTTTGAGCGGCTGGATGGCGGCCCGACGCGGTCCGCTTCGATATGCCGGACTCATGAACCTTGCTCTCGGAGTGGTCGCTCTGGCACTGGGTGCGCTCTTGGTCACAGGGGGAATCGAGGCCGTCGGCAGCCCAACGGGTATGAAGGACGGCGAGGACGCCTCAGGCTACTTCTTCTTTGGTGCGGTCGCCGTCCTGGGTGCGGCGCTCGATCTACGACTGGTTTTCGGCGGGATCGGCAACCGACACCGGCTTGCACGTCACCTGTGGCGCATGAACTTTGCACTGGCCGTTGGCATCATCTCGGTGACGCCTCGGCTGAATCGCCTCACCGGACATCCGCTCAAGAGCGACGCGTTGCTGGTGGCGCCGACGGCGGCAGTTCTGCTGTTCATGGTCTTTTGGCTGTGGCGGGTATTGGCAGCCAACCGCAGAGGCAACGCTACGAACGGCACGCTCGGCGCATGAGCCCGGCTGCGGCTGCGGCTGTTCTCGCTGCGCTCGATTCCGCGCGGCGAAGACGCCCGTT
>CAZZVN010000107.1:4517-5601 GCA_964657625.1 uncultured Steroidobacteraceae bacterium | reverse complement strand
GCGGGTGCGGTGCGCATGGAAGCGGTGGTGGACGGCACCGCCGTGGTGGCCCGCCTGCGCATGCCGCTGTCGCTGAGCTTCGATCATCGCTGCGTCACCGGCGGCGAAGCCTGCCGCTTCCTCGCGGCCGTCATCGCCGATCTGCAACGAGCCGAATAACCAGGGAGCACACGATGCAACCGGCCACCCCCCTGCAACGGCGAAAACTCACGGCCGTGGCGGCGCTTGCAAAGCGGCGCCCGAAGGGTCCGCGCGGCGTCGACGTGCGCCGCTACCTCAAGTCCTACTATGCCGGCGTGCAGGCCACCGACCTCGCCCAGCGCAATCCCGCAGAACTCGCCGCGGCGGCGCTCTCGCAGCTTCGTTTCGCCGCGCAGCGCCGCGGCGCCGCGCTGGTGCGGGTGTTCAACCCGACGCTGGAAGAACACGGCTACCTGAGCGCGCACACCGTCGTCGAGATCGTCAACGACGACATGCCCTTTCTGGTCGATTCTCTGAACCTGGTGCTGACGCAGCATGGGCTCGCCCTGCATTTTCTGGCGCACCCCATCTTCGCCGTCGAGCGCGTCGCCGGCATGCTCAAGGCCGTGCTGCCGCGCGACGACGAGACGGCGCCGGGCAGGGGCCCCGCCGAATCCTTCCAGCACGTGGAAATCGATCGGGTGGTGGATGCCGCCCTGCTGCGCGCCCTGACGGCCCAGATCGAACGCGGCATGCGCGACGTACGCGCCGCCTGCGGCGACTGGGGACGCATGAAGGAGGCCGCTCGTCGCACCGCCCAGGACCTCACCTCGCTCGGCACACGCTTCGATTCGCGCGACGTCAGCGAAACCCAGGCCCTGCTCGGCTGGATGGAGAGCCGGCACTTCACGTTCCTGGGGTTTCGCGAATATCGGCTCGGCGGCAGCAAGGGTCGTGAAACACTGGAGCCCGTCGAACGCAGCGGCCTGGGGATTTTGCGCGGGGATCGCGAACCACCCGAGAGTACCGGACGCATCCTGCCCGCCGACATCCGCCGGCAGAGCCAGTCGCGTGAACTCGCCCTGGTGACCAAGGCGAACCTGCAATCGACGGTGCACCGCGC
>CAZZVN010000107.1:0-4417 GCA_964657625.1 uncultured Steroidobacteraceae bacterium | reverse complement strand
AGCGTGTCCGAATTGAACCGCGTGGTCACCGGCATCTTCGGCCTGCAGGAGCGGCCGCGCGTGCGCCTGTTGCAGCGCCGCGATCCCTTCCACCGCTTCCATTCCTGCCTGGTGTTCGTGCCGCGCGAGAAGTACAACACCCAGGTGCGCGAGCGCATCGAGCGGTTGGTGCGCGACGCCTACGGTGCCTCCAGCATGGAGTCCCAGGTGCAGATCGCCGAATCGCACCTCGCGCGCCTCCACATCGTTGCCCGCACCTCGCCCGAGACCACCACACGGGTCGCCACCGAGGTGCTCGAGGCGCGCATCGCGGCCGCGGTGCGCTCCTGGTCCGACGGCTTCAAGACGGCGCTGCTCGCGCGCTTCGACGAGGCGACCGCACTGGCCCTGTACGCCGACTACGCGCAGGCCTTTCCGGCGGCCTACACCGAGGATTTCCCGGGCGATGCCGGTGCGCTCGACGTCAAGTTTCTGGAGGCCGAGAAGCACGCGCCGCAGCGGCTGCACCTCGACATCTACCGGCCCCAGGCCGCACGCAAGGACCGCTTCTTCCTGAAGATATTTCGCGGCCGCGATGCCATCCCCATATCGGATCTGGTGCCCATGCTCGAGAACATGGGCCTGCGGGTCATCGCGGAGCGTCCCTACGAACTCGAGTTCCCCGGCGGCCGGCGTGCGTGGATACAGGATCTGGAACTCGTCATACGCGAACCTGCGAGCGTCAATTTCGAGGCGCTCGACACGGAACTGAAGAGCGCGTTCACCGCCGTCTGGAACGGCCGCATGGACAGCGACTCGTTCAACCAGTTGTTGACCGCGGGCGTGTCCGGCCGGCTGGTCACGGTGCTGCGCGCCTATTGCCGTTATCTGCTGCAGGCGGGCCTGCCGTTCAGCCAGGGCTACATCGCCCAGGTGCTGATCAACAACGTCGACGTCGCGCGTCAGTTCGCCGCGTTGTTCGATGCGCGCTTCGACCCGGCGCTGTCCGTTCCGCGCCGGCGCAACCTCCTCGCCCGGCTCGACGTGCGAATCCGCACCGCGCTCGAGGCGGTGGTGCGGTCCGACGAGGATCGCATCCTGCGGGCCTTCTGGAATGCGTTGTCGGCGACCGTCCGCACCAACGCGTTTCAAACCACCCCCGACGGCGCGCCGAAGGACTATCTGTCGTTCAAGCTCGAGAGCCAGCGGCTGCGCGAACTGCCGCTGCCCAAACCTCTATTCGAAGTCTTCGTCTTCTCGCCGCGCATGGAGGGCGTGCACCTGCGCATGGGACACGTCGCACGTGGCGGCATCCGCTGGTCCGACCGGCGCGAGGATTTCCGCACCGAAATTCTCGGTCTCATGAAGGCCCAGCACGTCAAGAACACGGTGATCGTGCCGGTGGGGGCCAAGGGCGGCTTCGTGGTCAGGCGGCCGATGCTGGGCGACCGCGACAGCCAGGCCGCAGAGGTCATCGCGTGCTATCAGACGCTCATCCGCGGTCTGCTCGACATCACCGACAACATCGTCGGCGAGGCCATCGTGGCACCCACGGACGTGGTGCGCCACGACGGCGACGATGCCTATCTCGTGGTCGCCGCGGACAAGGGCACCGCCACCTTCTCCGACATCGCCAACGCCATCTCCGGCGACTATGGCTTCTGGCTGGGCGACGCGTTCGCCTCCGGCGGCTCGGCGGGCTACGACCACAAGAAGATGGCGATCACCGCCCGCGGCGCGTGGGAATGCGTCAAGCGGCATTTCCGGGAACTCGGGATCGACACCCAGACGCAGGATTTCTCCGTCGCCGGCATCGGCGACATGGCGGGCGACGTGTTCGGCAACGGCATGCTGCAGTCGCGGCACCTGCGCTTGGTGGCGGCCTTCAATCATCAGCACATCTTCATCGATCCCAAGCCCGACGCCGCGCGCAGTTTCAAGGAACGCGAACGGCTGTTCAAGCTGCCGCGCTCCTCCTGGGAGGATTATGCGACGGCCGCGATTTCCAAGGGCGGCGGGGTCTTCGCGCGCAGCTCGAAGAATCTCAACCTGTCACGCGAGGCGCAGACGCTGCTCGAACTGCCGGCGCAGAACACGCCGAACGACGTCATCAGGGCGATCTTGCGATCGCACGTGGACCTGTTGTGGAACGGCGGCATCGGCACGTATGTGAAGGCCACGGCACAGAGCCATGCCGACGTCGGCGACCGCAGCAACGATGCCGTGCGCATCGACGCACGAGAACTCAACTGCAAGGTCGTCGGTGAGGGCGGCAATCTGGGTCTCTCGCAGCCGGGACGCATCGAATACGCCCGGCGTGGCGGTCGTCTCAACACTGATTTCATCGATAATTCGGCGGGCGTCAACTGTTCGGACGTCGAGGTCAATCTGAAGATCCTGCTGAATGCCGCGGTGCGGGCCGGCGAGCTCACCCTGCCCGCGCGCAACCGGTTGCTGGTCAGCATGACCGACGAGGTGGCGGCCCTGGTCCTGCGCAACAACACGCTGCAGGGCCTCGCGCTCAGCACCGCCGAGTTCCGCGGCCGGGAACGCCTGAGCGAGAGCGCCTACGTGATCCGCGCCCTGGAGCGCTCGGGCGACCTGAACCGGGCGCTCGAATTTCTGCCGAGCGACGAGGAGCTCGCCGAGCGCCGCAAGGCAGGTGAAGGGCTCACGCGCCCCGAACTGGCCGTCACCTTGAGCTACGGCAAGATCTGGCTGTATCGTGCGCTCATTCATTCGAACGTCCCGGAGGATCCTTATTTGTCGACGGAACTGGCGCGCTATTTCCCCGCGCCCGTGCAGAAACGCTTCGCCGCCCGCGTCAAACGTCACCGTCTGCGCCGCGAGATCATCTCGACGGCCATCACCAACAGCGTGATCAACCGCATGGGCCCGGTGTTCCCCATCCGCGCGCAGGACGACACGGGCGCAGATCCGGCGGCCATCGCGCGCGCCTACACCATCGGCCGCGAAGTGTTCGCCGTGCGCGCCATCTGGGCGCAGATCGAAGCGCTGGACAACCTTGCGCCTGCCGCCGTTCAGTACACGGCGATGTTCGAGACGACGCGTCTGCTGCGGCACGTGTGCTACTGGTTGCTCGAGAACCGCCGCGGCGATCTCGACATCGAACGCACGGTACGCCGCTACGCAGTGCAGGTCGCCGCGCTGTCCGGCGATCTGGCGGCGGCACTCGGACCCACCTTGCGCGCCCGCTTCGACGCACAGCGTGCGGGCCTGGTCGAACAGCACGTGCCCGACGCGCTCGCGACCCGCATCGCGTCGCTGCAGGCCCTGCACTGTGCGCTCGACCTCGCCGAGGCCGCCACCGCGGCGCGGCTCGATATCGGCTATGCCGCCCGGGCGTATTTCGAGGTGGGCGAGCGCATCGGGCTCACCTGGATCAAGGAACAGATCGACACCCTGTCCGCGGAAGGCCACTGGCAGGGGGTGGCACGGGCCACGCTCGGCGACAACCTGTTCGGCCTGCATCGTGTCATCGCAAGTGCCGTGCTCGCCTGCAAGGGGCGCAGCCCCGAGGCCCGCGTCGAGGCGTGGAATTCGCGGCATGCCGCCGCAGTCGATGCGTTGAAGCGCATCGTCGTCGATCTGCGCACCGGCGCGGCGCCCGACTTCGCGACCCTGTCCGTGGCCTTGCAGGCGGTGCGCCGCTGCACGGTGATGACGTGAGCGTTCCCGCACGGGACACGGCCGCCTACGGCAGGGACTATCTGCAGGATCTGATCCAGAGCCAGTTCGCGCTCGCCCGCCACATCGGCATCGAGGTCGAAAGCGCGGACGACGACGGGCTGGTTCTCTGCGCACCCCTCGCACCCAACGCCAACGACAAGGGCACCGCCTTCGGCGGCAGCCTGTTCGCGGTGGCGGTGCTCACCGGATGGGCATGGACCGCCCGCTATCTCAGCATGACGCAGCAGAGCGCGGACGCCGTGATACAGCAGTCCTCGATCCAGTACCTTGCCCCGGTGCACGGCGTGCTGCGTGCCTCGCTCGCCGCACCCTCACGCGTGCAGATCGAGAAATTCCAGAAGATGTTGCAGCGTGCCGGACGGGGGCGCATCCGCCTGCAGGTGGAGATCCATCAGGAAAGCACGCTGGCCACCCAGTTCGACGGCGTGTACGCCGCTGCCCTTCGATAACCCGCGGAGAAACACATGCCCGGAAAATTGATCTTGGTTCGTCATGGCCAGAGCATTTGGAACGTCGAGAACCTGTTCACCGGCTGGCACGACGTCGACCTGAGCGAGCTCGGCAGACAGGAAGCCATGCAGGCCGGCCACGAGCTGCTCGCCGAGAAGCTCGAACCGCACATCGCATTCACCTCGGTGCTGAAACGCGCCATCCGCACGCTGTGGTCGATATTGGACGTGACCGATCGGATGTGGCTGCCCGTGGAGCGCACGTGGCGTCTCAACGA
>CAZZVN010000106.1:0-5662 GCA_964657625.1 uncultured Steroidobacteraceae bacterium | reverse complement strand
GCGGCGTGCCCGCGGTGCGTGCCGGCTAGCGGCCAGTCCTCACCCGGAATGATCCACTCAATAAAGCCCTGCGAATGAAATTACCCCGTGAATTTGTCCGCAGTTAAAGCCGCCGCCGTAAGACGCTGCGCGAGCTTCGGGTAGAGGAGCCGCGTCATGGTTCGCGCTGCGACGAAGTCGATACTCATTTTAAATTTTCCTAGCGTGTGACATCGGCAGCGCTCGGTCCTCGCCACCCGATCCCGCGAGGGAGGCATGACGCCCGAACAGCCCGCCCGCCGACGTCCTGCTATCAGTGATAGCATCAGAAGTAGAGAAGAATTATAATTACTGCGTTTTACAACCGAGGAGGCTTCGGTGGCACAACTCATCGTACGTGACCTATCGGATGATCTGGTCAAGGCACTCAAACAGCGGGCTGCGAAACGCAATCACAGCACGGAGCAGGAGCATCGCGAAATTCTCCAGTCGGTACTACGGGGCCCAAAGAGACGACACTTGGCGGACGTTCTTGCGGCGATTCCCAACGTCGGGGAGGACAGTGATTTCCAACGCGTGCAGAGCGACAGACGGGGCTGATATGTACCTGCTCGATACGGACGTCATCAGCGAAATGCGTAAAGGCGACAAGGCGAACCCCGGCGTTCGAGATTTTTTCGCGGACACGAGTCGCAAGTCAGTCAATCTTTATCTGTCGGTAGTCACGATCGGAGAGATGCGGCAGGGCGTGGAGCGCATCCGACATCGAGGGGATGACCCGCAGGCGAAGCGTCTCGGACGTAAGCTCAAACAGGTGACGACGACTTATGCCGAGTCGATTTTGCCCTTCGACGAGGAGACGGCACACGTGTGGGGACGGCTGCGCGTGCCGAATCCTGAAAATCCGCTCGACAAGCAGATTGCGGCGACCGCGCTCATTCATGATCTTACAGTGGTGACAAGGAATACCGAACACTTTGAGCCGACTGGCGCGCGGCTACTCAATCCATTTGCTGAAGGGGCGCTGATTCAGCGAAATGGGGATTTTTGGTGTCGAGAGACGCCGGAAAGCCCATCTTGTCGCCTCCTTCGTTTGCTATGAGCACTTTTTACACGAATGTTCCCGGCGTACCAACAGGGCGTCGCGCTGCAGATCCGTGGTCTGTCGATCCGACTCGGACGAGACGCGCATGTAGCCGAGGAGCACAGACGGAAAACCCCTGAATCAAGATTTCCGTATGATTGGCTACGGCGACAGGGTTTCCCGTACATTGTTTGGCGCGTCGCAGACCGCTTTTCGATGGCCCCAATGAGCCTGTCGGAAAACAAGTGTTTTCCGACAGCTGGAGGCGCTGAGCTGTCATTCGATCGTCAACTGCGGAGCCCGTGATTCGTTGGCAGTCAGCGATGGGAAAACGCAAACGAAAGCGCACTTTAGATGTGAACGACGGACGAATTGACATACCGAATGCCGTCACTGTCTCGAATGCGGCGCAATCGTGATGCGCCGGAAACGCTAACGGAAGCTCGGTGCAAGCCAAGCATACCGCAGGCGGATGTGCGAACTGGCGGAGCCTGACCTCGTGAACCAGGACCTCAATGGACTGCGCCGCACCTTTACTGTCGCCGAGCTGCAGTTTGGAGATCAATGACAGCACCGCCTCAAGGTCGTCGGAATCCACGGGCGCGGAGGCCTCGATGTCCTGTGTCGTGAAAGAGTCACGCAGGACCTGGCAACGCATGGTCAGCGCCGTTCCTAGAATGAGTACCTCTCTATGGCCCTCCAATCGGCAGTGCCGCGCCACAGCGTCAGACATACTTAGCACCGGGATGTCGATGCCCGCACGGCACGTCTCACGTCCAAGGACTCGATGCACATTTCCGGTGTGCTCGGTATTCTTGATCCGTCGGCGGCGAGGTCGAGCGCCTCGCTGCGTCGACACAGTTCGGCATAATAGTGCACTATGGAGAACTATCCCGTGCCGCCCAAGATTCCGATCTTTTGGAGCGCTGCAGGTCAGCCATGAGTGCAGCGACTATCGGCCGGCGCCTGTTCTCGATCGTGTAGGCCGTAGTCGCGCACCACTGCCGCGATGCGCAGTCGATAGTTTTGGAATATTCCGGAGCGACCGCTCACCTGTGCGTTGCGGTGCTCCTCGGTCCTGCGCCACTGCGCAACCGCTTCCTCATCCCGAAAGAATGAAAGCGACAGTATCTTGTTCGGGTTGGTGAGACTCTGAAAACGCTCGATCGAAATGAACCCATCGATACGATCCAGGCGAGGCCGCAATGAGGCCGCCATCTCCAGGTAAGTTTGCTTCGTGTGCCGATGCGGCAGCACTTCGAATATGACGGCAATCATGATTGGGCTACGGTGTTGAGGTTGTGGAAAATGGGCAGACGGCCATTCGTCGACGGCTTCCAGGTCCAGGCCAGCCGTGCCAACGCGCTATCGAGCATTGCATCAAATAGCGACGAAAGGGCCGAGGCGGCGATGGTGCGTGCGAGAGCTTCTCCTGGGCAAGCATGCGCTCCTCTGCTAAAACTGAAGACGCATCGGTCGGGGCGTTCGAGGCGAAATCGCCCGGGGTCGGGATTTGCGTGCGGATCCCGGTTCGCGGCCGCCAGCACCACCAGAACGACCGCTCCGGGAACCATGTCGACTCCGCCAATCGTTGTGGGCTCAACCACAAACCGACGCGTGTTCTGAACCGGAGAATCGTAGCGGCTGGTCTCGTGAACCAGTTGGTCCCAACCGTCCCTCAGAACCCGGACCTCGCCGAGAAGTGTCGGTTGCCTAGCCAACGCCACGATGGCGTTGCCGATCAATCCCGCTGTTGCCTCATAGGTCTGAGAAAGCAACCCAATGAGGTTCGCGACGATGGAGGTATCGTCGGCCCAGCCGAGACTTGCCGCGTGATCTCGGACGCGAGAGATCAGATTGCCGGAATCAGGGTCAATGGAATCAAGCAGGGAACTCAGCCGAGAGCGGAGCAGCACCGCCGCAGCGCTTGCCGTTGACAGCTGCTCCGGCGTGCTGAGCGGTGACAGACAGGCCACGAACTGGCGTGTCCAATCGACGATGGCCGAACACTCGTCGGGAGGAAATCCAAGCAGATTGGATACCACAACGATTGGAGTGCTAAATACCCAGGCGGTCAGCGCGGCCGGATCCAGGGACGTCGGCACTGCATCCCTTGCGGCGTCACCAGCCCTGGCCATCACTTCGCTCGTCGGCATCGCCGCCAATGCGCGTTCCAACGCAAGTTTTGGCTGATCGTGGCGACTCCCGTCCGTCATTCGCACGAGACGCGAAAAGATCTCTTCGGCGGGTAGTCCATCCAAGGGAGCTGGAACCGGCTCGGCGGTTGGCCGGACGCGGCAGGCCTGGCTGGCAAAGACCTCCGAGACGATGCTGGCGCGCGAGCCGACCCACAACCGAAGTTCCTCGTCAAAGCACAACGGAGGACCGGCGAGCAAGCGTCCGTAGTACGGGTAAGGGTCGCGGTGCGTAACCGCCTTGATCGGGTTCGTCGGTTCCATGAAAGGCATTGTTGACCTGGTGTCGCATCTTCACTTCGTCTATCATCAAACAATGAGTGTTGAACTCGCCGACGCCGCGATTGCCCGAGTTGCCGGTGCCATCGCAGAACCCGCTCGCGCACGGATGTTATGCAATCTGATGGACGGGCGTGCCCGCACGAGCACTGAACTGGCCGTGATTGCCGAGGTCAGCCCATCGACCGCCAGCGTGCATCTGGCACGCCTTAAGCAGCTGGAACTCGTCAAGGTGGTGGCGCAAGGCAAACATCGTTACTACAGTCTTGCCGATGAGCGGGTCGCGGCAACGCTAGAGTCGCTCATGGTGCTCGCCGGTACGCGCTCCAAGCCCTTTGTTCCAAACACGCCGACCCATTTGCGGTGGGCGCGCACCTGCTATGACCATATGGCCGGAGAAGTCGCCGTCGCATTACATGATCGACTTCTGAAGGACACGTGGATCACTAATACGACGCGCGACGATGGAGCCTATGAATTGACTGCATTGGGCACACGGGAACTGACCGCCCAGGGTGTCGATGTGCCGTCCATGCTCTCTGGACGTCGGCGCATCGCCTGCGCCTGTCTTGACTGGAGCGAGCGCCGACCGCATGTCGGCGGCGCGGTCGGGGCAGCCTTATTGCGATCCGCTCTACAACACAAATGGGTTCAGAAAGACCTAGACAGCCGAGTTTTGCGGGTGACGAAGCACGGTGAACGCGAATTTATTGGTCGCTTCGGCGTGCAGAGGAGATCGTGAGCGCCCGTGGTTGCGTAGGGTCAGTTACTGACAGACCATCGAGAGGTTCAAGTGGCGGCTGGTGGAAGCCTACCTCGGAGCCACTGTCTACGACAGCATCACGGGCCTCGACATCTACGGAGGCTATTACTACACAAGACTAACCTACAAATCCTAGGATATATCTTCGTTTGACGGCGCGGACATCGTGTGCGCGGCGGCGTGCGGCTGAATCTGTAGGTTCGTTCACGCCGATCGTCCGCGGCCTTCCGTGATAGTGCAGCCATTTCTTCGCACATTTATTAACGGTGGTTCGGTCTGATACTCAGGCCGCTTCCTCCTGGTGAATCAGGTTTGGCAATGTTTCCATGGCGAGACATCTGGATGAGTTCGCGCGGATAGCGAAGC
The DNA here is from genome assembly GCA_964657625.1 of uncultured Steroidobacteraceae bacterium. Taxonomy (GTDB): domain Bacteria; phylum Pseudomonadota; class Gammaproteobacteria; order Steroidobacterales; family Steroidobacteraceae; genus Bog-1198. The sequence goes on along the minus strand of CAZZVN010000106.1, from coordinate 996 downwards.
GACTTATAGTCGCCCCATAGGGTGAGCCCGGTGTGGTTTCTATTGACGGTGCATTCCGACAGGGGGTACCGTGGTTAGGCGTAGGGGGGCGTAGCGACTCGTTATGTACCGGAGTCGAGGCCGGAGCTTTGAAGCGGGGTTACATTCGCAAAAGCGTTTTGTCAACGCTAGTTCATTTTCATACCTGGCATCGCGTTGTGGTCCATATTGTCGTGACCCTTGCTATCGTCGTCCGTCGACCATACGAGTTTTGGCTCGGTTTCGTTGGGATAGACATGAACCATCCAGCCAAATAGGTGCGGATAAAAATCTCCACCCGCGGCGTCGCAATCTTCTTTCGTGACGATCGAGCCCAGAAGTCCGAATTTGGCATTTGGCCCAAAGTAGAGCGCCTTCTGATCGGGAGGTGCTTTACAGAAATTGATGTGCTGGTGCCAGCGAGCAATGCTCAACGGTATGCGTGAATTCAACTCCGTCTCGTCGGCATCAACCGCGTCGGTGTACATAGCGCCGACGAGCTGGTACCCGCCGTCAGGTGTCTTCTTGTAAAGCAGGGAGGTCGGCTTGCCGGGGTCGAATACTGACCGAGCGGCTTTAGCAAATTCGTAGTTGGTAAAATGGTATTGCGGTTGCGGGATATCAGGAAGAAATATTTTATAGCCGTCGGCCAGGGCCTTTCTATAATCTGCGTAGGGCGCCATCGCTGCCCGTGCAGCGACGACGATTGAATCCGCTTTCTGCTGATCGCCTGGCTGCAGCTGTCTCGGTGTCGTCATGAACATGTGGCCCGGCATGTCGGTCATGGCAGCGGCACCCAGGAGCGACATCATGAGAATCGGGATCGCGACCGTTAAAACAACGCGACGATTAAACCAACGAGACTGCATTGGCATATCGTTCACCTCGGGTAGGATGGCTTCGACTGCGCTTGGGTCAAGTTAAGCAGAGCGGCGGTGTCATGGAAAGCGCTGATGTGTCCTTTTTTCATCGGCGTAA
>CAZZVN010000105.1:0-5855 GCA_964657625.1 uncultured Steroidobacteraceae bacterium | reverse complement strand
TTGGGGCGGGTCACCGGCAAGTCGCAGAAGGTGGGCTCGATCACCAAATCGGTGGGCTACGGGTACACCAACGGCGATCTGACCTCGATGGTCACGCCGTCGGGCCAGACGGTTACCTACGGGTATACCAACCATCGCATCACCTCGATTGCCATCAACGGCGCCACTCTGTTGAGCGGGGTGACCTATGACCCGTTCGGCCCCGTCACCGGCTGGACCTGGGGCAACTCGACGTCGGTCAGCCGCACCTACGACAGTGACGGCCGACTCACGCAGATCAATACGGCCGCCGACCCGATCACGTTCACCTACGACAACGCTTCGCGGATCACCGGGATCACCGACAGCACCACCAGTGCGAATTCCTGGACGTTGGGCTATGACGCGCTCGACCGGCTCAGCTCCTCGGCCAAGACCGGCTCTTCCAACACCTGGACTTACGATGCGAACGGCAACCGGCTGACCCAGGCCGGTTCCCAGGCTTCGACCTTCACCCCCTCGAGCACCAGCAATCGGCTGCTGTCGACCAGCGGCACGGTGGTGCGCACTTACGCCTACGATACGGCCGGAAACCCCACCAGCTTCGGCAATCAAGTGCTCACCTACAATGACCGCGGCCGCTTGGCGAGTGATACGGTCGGCGGCACCAGCAGCGCGTACCTTTATAACGCCCTGGGCCAGTTGGCCCAGTACACCTTCTCCACCACCGGCTCGTCCCTGATGTACGACGAGGCGAGCCACGTGCTCGGCGAATACACCATCGCTGGCGCGTTGCAGAAAGAGACTGTGTGGCTGGGCGATATCCCGGTCGGGAATATCTTGCCGAATGGCAGCAGTGTCGCCGTTTACTACGTACACACCGACCAGTTGAACGCCGCCCGCAAGATCACCCGACCGGCCGACAACGGGCTAATGTGGCGCTGGGACCCCAATCCGTTCGGTTACGGCTCGCCCAACAACAACCCCGCGAATTTGGGCACCACGTACAACTCACTGCGATTCCCGGGGCAGTACTTCACCCAGGACTCAGGTTTTTACTACAACAGGTTCAGAGATTACGACCCGGTCACGGGTCGATACATCCAGTCAGACCCGATCGGGCTGAACGGCGGCATCAATACATACGTATATGCTAGCGGAAACCCAATATCCCACATCGATCCGCTAGGCTTGGATGACAGTGTCTGCATGCTCAACCCGGCGATGTGCGGAGAGCCGCTTGCTCCCCTTTACGCATCAATTCCCAACGGAGTGACTAACGCGGGAGTGGGATTCGGGGACGCGGCATCGTTGGATATCACGAGTGCCATTCGCGATGTGGCAGATATAAACGGTGACGTAGATGAATGTTCGACGGCCTATCGCGCTGGGGTGGGCGGCTTTTGGGCTTGGTACCGGCCGATTGGCATATGCGGGTTTGGCGAAAGGTTTCTCCACCTTTGCGGGTCTGGCGCTGAGGCAAGCGCATTTAGGTCGGGGCTCCGGCGCTATTTTGGTGGTGGTCCAACCTTGAGGCCGCCAAATTTGACGAAGTACGCGACCGATGACGCGTTGCGGGCGGCTGCCGGAAGAACTAATGGAGCCGCAAATCTATACGGTGCGGGGGTTGCGGCCACCGGTGCGGCTAAGGGTTCTGGCTGCGGTTGTTCTAACTAACCATGAAAACGTACTCCATTTTCGAGGACAGCCCGGACCCGTTCGCGTTTGAAATCGATCATGTATATCTGTCGCGTAGAACGATCGCGCGTATTCTCGGCAAGGTTGAGGGGGTGACAGAAGTTTACCAGGGAGGGCGTTTCGGGTCGCCTGACGACGTCCGTATCGAGTTCAAATGTCGGGGCCACGACTATATTGTGATGGAGCCGTTCGGGGACAATAGTCGCTACTGGGTTGGTCCGAAGGGCGGAAAAGACGATGTGGCGGCGGCTGCGAATATGGGGCAAATCAAGGCTGCGTTCGAGGGTTACAAACCGCCGCTTCCAGTCAAGCTTTTCGGCGATCTTGTATCAATGAACTTTAAAGGGCTGTTCGGTCGCGGATGAAAGAGCGCATCCAGCCTAGGTTGGCCTGGCATCGATGCTTGGCGAAGGCGTGAAAGCTCACCTGCTGAGAAGGTGGGGACGGGTCCAAAGTAAATCGGCAACCGATAGGGAAAGTGGGTCACGATTCAGTCGGCGTTGACAGCTTCGACAATATTTTCCGAAAGGCATTGATCTATCCGGTCACTCTCAAGCAGATCTCGATAAGATCGCTCTGCGCTTGAATCAAAGACCTCGAGAGACCTTGGGTTTTCAAACTCCCGCAGCTAAGCTGCACGCTGCACGCAAGTGTCGCGTCGTTCCACTGAGCCCGCCACCCTATGGACACTCTTGCCATCCGAGCTAAGTTTGCTGGCGACTACACTGCCACAGAAACAACGTATCGCCTTGGAATAGATGCTCGTATCACCGAGCGGATCGCCGAGCGTTTCCATAACCGAATCGTGTTCGAATCCTGCACGGGCGCAGGTTTTACAACGATTGCACTGGCTAGAAAAGCAAAGCGCGTGGTGACGGTCGAGCTACAGGTCGAACATAAAGAACAGGCTCGGAAAAATCTCGCGAAAGCGCAAGTACTGGACCGAGTGCAGCTAATTTTGGGTGACTGCCTTTCAAATGTAGTATTAGATCAGGTAGGCGACATCAACGCCGCGTTCCTTGATCCCGATTGGGCACTCGGCGGCCCCGGACATGTGTGCCGCTTTCGATCCTCCAATATGCAACCGCCAGCGGACTTACTCTTGGCAAAAACGCTGAAGATAACTGCAGATGTGGCCCTAATTTTGCCTACTTTTATAGATCTCAACGAGTTGGAAGGGGTGTCTCAGCATGAGCTCCAATCAATTTACCTCGGGCGGGAACATGTTCTTTATTGCCTCTATTTTGGGCAGTTGGCGAAAACCATCGGGAAAACGGAGCTGTCTGTATGACGTTCCGTCGGGCGAATCTGGCTGACTTGGAAGCTTTCCCAAGAAGGCCCCTCGTGGCACTTTCTGATTGACTTAGCCCTTGGGGCTGCATTCATGATGATGCCATTGAGGAAGGAGATTTTACTCATGAGCAAGCACACCACGCGTTTAAGTGCATCAGAAGCAGCCGAGCGACTCGGAGTCACGACTAAAGCCCTGCGGCTCTATGAGCGGCAGGGCTTGGTTACGCCGGGTCGTACGGCAGCCGGATATCGAGTCTACGGTTCTGATGAAATGCTTCGAGCTTCGGAGGTTGCCACGCTACGGGCACTAGGACTCAGCCTCGCCCAGGTGGCTCGAGTCTTAAAAGAAGGCGACACACAAAGTCTCGATTCGGCTCTCGGTGCGCACGCGGCGAGTCTTGAACGGAAAATTCACCAACTTGTTGATTCGATAGACGCGATCCGCGAGATTCGGACGGCTCTTGCCCGTGGCCAGTTGCCGGCGGATAGAGACTTGGCAGGTCTGCGAAACACTTCTTCCGAGTTCACCACAGCCTTTGATCTTCCCTGGCCTTGGGGCGGAGAACGGTTCGAGCTTCGCGAAGTGCGGCCGCTCAATTACATCATTGGCCCTTTAGGAAGCGGTAAAACACGGCTGGCGTTGCGGCTGTCCGAAGAACTGCCAAATGCGGTGTTCTTGGGTCTGAACCGGTTAGAAGACGGGCCAGCGATCACGGCTCGCCTGGTGGCCGATTCAAATCTCAAAACACGGATCGACCAGGCTTTGATGTGGATCATTGATGAGGGCGGGACTGAATCAGAAGCTCTGACCGCTCTGCTTGTCGGCTTGGAAACAGACGGGCCGGCGGTGGTGGTCGTTGACATGGTGGAGCAAGGCTTGGACCAAGCTACGCAAGAGGCGCTGATCAGCCATCTCCGGCAACGCGCTCGAGCGGGCGCTCGCCCTCTGTTCCTGATGACGCGTTCTTCAGCAATCTTAGATTTGTCCGCAGTCGGTCCCGACGAGACGATTATCCTTTGCCCCGCTAATCACGGTCCGCCCACTCGTGTCGCCCCTTATCCGGTCGCTCCGGGATACGAGGCGGTCGCGACGTGTCTCGCCTCGCCAGAAGTACGAGCGCGAATCGCCTCCTGTCCTGAAGCAGCATGATGCGCCATCGGGCACCTATGATGCGATACTCCGTCCGAAAAGGGCACGACCATGTTTGAAGAGATCGCGTTGCAAGGCGGCCGTTTGACGGCGGGTGTCGTCTGCATCAACGACACTGTGCGACGGCCTTGGTCTAATCACTCCGAGTTCTCTGCAGAGCTTCTCAAATTCATCCAATGGCGTGTCTTCGTCTGCGCTCCAGAGTACCTCGGGCGGACGATCAAGGGCGAGAGATGCTTCGATGCATTCCCGGAGGGGTGCCAGCCAAATGGAGGCGGTTTGACGACAAGCAAATTGTCGCGGCCGCGAAATTGCTGATCCAACTCGGCAGACTATCCGTGGAACCTGAGAAGTTGGCCGAGGCGGTTGTCGCCAGCGGCTTTTTGGAATTGCCGATCCGGCTGCACCACGCGGTGGCGGTCGCGAAGTTGCCGGCGTTGCATCGAGATCCCTTCGAACGGTTACTGATTGCCCAAGCGATCAGCGAACCGCTGCATTTGTTGACCGCCGATGCGCAACTCGAGCCGTACTCGGCGTTGGTGCATCGGGTGTGAGTCTTAACTGCTGACGGATACGTCTTGGGGCACCCCACATGAAGCCTTTGCGCAGATGAAAACGTTGGATCTTTTTCTCATGGTGGTGTGCGCGGTCGCGCTGCTGGGAGTCTGTGAATCCACCGCGCTTGCCACGGAATCACCGAGAACAAGAGCCGAAGAGTCCTGCCTTCCATCACTGTCATAGCTCCCAAGCCGCCCGACCCAACGGATCTGGCGAATGACAGTGTTCCCAGGTTCATCGAGGCGCATGCACGGCCGGCGGTCGTAACAGGACAGCTTTCCCGATGGCGAGACGGTATCTGCCCTGTCACTACGGGGCTTTCGCCCGGATTCAATCGATTCATTTCGGCACGAATTTTGGCTATTGCCGGCAACGTAGGCGCGCCGTATGAGACAGCACAGCACTGCGTGCCCAACGTCCATATTTATTTTACGACCGAGCCGGACGAGCTGATTCATGACGTCGAGAAACGTGCACCCGCCCTGCTCGGTTTTCATTACCCTCAACAAACCCGGACACTGGCGACATTCAGCCATCCGATTCAGGGCTGGTACGTTACTGCGACGCAAGGGGACAACGGTTCAATTTCGAGAGACGATGCAATGCCAATCCAGGTGGGAACGCCCTGGCGACCCCTGGAGGCGGCTACCGTGCCCGCCGGCCGCCTGGGATCTCGCCTCACTAGCGGAATCAACAGCCTGATTGTGAGCGTGATAATCATTGCCGATACGACGAAGGTTGCGGGCTACACGGCCGGATCGATTTCCGATTATCTAGCAATGCTGGTCTTGTCGCAGACGCGATCGCCGGACACCTGCGGACAATTGCCGAGCATTCTCGATCTCATGGTGCTCCACTGTGCCACCGAGAACAAATCGGACTCTGTCACGGCGGGGGACCTCGCATTTCTGCACGCGCTTTACAGTACAGATTTGCGAGAAGGACTCCCGCTTGAGCAAAGCGAGATTCAAGACAAAATGGTGCAGGCGTTCTCGACGCATAAGTAGCACCAAGCTCTGGCGGGGCAGCCGGCCATGGCGGGGCGGACGCGGTGGTCGACACAGTAAAAGCGGCGGTGATGCTGCCAAGACGCACGTCCAGGCTTACACCGAATCCTTGCTGGGCCGCCCGCAGCGCGTCGCCGTTCCGCTGACACGGGCGGGTCAGAGGATTACAT
>CAZZVN010000104.1:1377-6075 GCA_964657625.1 uncultured Steroidobacteraceae bacterium | reverse complement strand
CGTCTCGCCCGGCTGCGTCGGGCTGGCCGCTCCCTCGGGCCGATGCTCCGGTTTACTCGATGCCGGTCAGATACACGTCGAAAATTAGGGTGGCGCCCGCCGGAATGACATTGCCGGCGCCGACGTCGCCATAGCCGAGTTCAGGGGGAATGGTGAGGCGTCGCTGCCCGCCGACCTTCATGCCGGCAACCCCCTGATCCCACCCCTTGATCACTTCGCCCGCTCCCACCTTGAAACGAAACGGCTGACCGCTGCTCGCGGTGCTGTCGAACTGTCTGCCTTTCCTGTCCGGAGCGGACATCTCGTACAGCCAGCCCGTGTATTGCATGACGGCCGTCTGGCCGGCCGCAATGGCCGCACCAGTGCCGGTGTGCAGCTCCACGATCTCGAGGTTTCCGCCCGAAGGACCGGCGGCGGGTGGTGTGGACGGCGGAAGCGGTGACTTGCCGCTGCACGCGGCCAAAACCACCAACAACACGCTGCGCAGGGAAGTGCGGAAGAAGAAGGCGCTCATGCGCGCCATCTTAGAACATTTCGCCGCCGCAGCTATGCGCGTCGTACGCGGAGGTGTGCGCTTTGTCGTCCGCGGAGCAGCCTGAAGGCCAGGGCCACGCCGAGCAAGCCGCCGGCGGTGCACATCACCGTCGTCACCGCGCCCAGAGCCAGCCCGCCCGCGATGGCACCGACGAAGACACCCGCAGCGATAACCATACCGAGATCGGCGCCGAGGCCGAGACAGCGGTGCAACACCGCGTTCACGGTGTCATCCAGATCATCGACCACTTGCAGCATCCATTCCATGAGGCGAGTATAGCGCCCGCCCGGTGCTGCACGCGTGTTGCGGTTCACAGCTCGCGACGACACGTGTCAGCGATGCGCGCCGCTGTCGGATCCACGGCAGTCCGGCGAACCGCTGTCTGGGCGCGCAGCTGTTCGATGCGCGGCTGCTCGGCGCGCCGCTATTTCTTCTCGTCCCAGCTGCCCTTCATTTTGTCGGCCCAGTTCTTGTAGCTGTGCCAGTTGTACAAGGAGTTCGTGATCGCGGCGTGACGGCCGCCCGTTTTGTAGGCTTCGCGCGCCACGGCAGCTCCCTGCTTCCCCGCAACCGGTGCAGGCATGCCGGGCTGGCTGCGCGGCGCCCTGCGATCCAAGCCGGTGTATCGAGTGGAATTTTTGCTGTCGTTCATCGCGGTGGCCTCTGTGGTGGTCGCGATGTCGAATGGCTGAACATCGCGTCGAGGCAACTGTGTCACGACGGACCGGCAGCGTCGCGGCCCGTACGCGAGGGTTGCGATATGCATCTCACGGAGTGTCGCGGTAAGTTAAATCGTCCGTGAATTGCTGCGTTTTACGGCCTCGCAGGACACCGCCCACACCACCGACAGCGGCATTTCCCGCTCAGGGCACCAGTCGGTAGCAGGGCGTGTATTCCGATCCCGCCAGTTTCATGCGGCGCTGAGCCACGAAACTGCGCAGCAACTGATCGAGCGGCTCCATGACGGAAGACTCTCCCGACAATTCGAAGGGCCCGTGCTTCTCGATGGCGTTGACACCGTACTCTTTGATATTGCCCGCGACGATGCCGGAGAACGCGCGACGCAGATTGGCGGCACGTTCGTGCACCGGCAGATCGCGCGACAGGGTCAGGGCGCGCATCGAGGCATGCGTCACTTCGAAAGGTTGCTGGAATTCCAACGGGATGTTCAGCAGCCAGTTGAAGCCGTACGAATCGCTGCCGCGGCGTCGGTGATCGCGGACCTGCGCGAGACCACGCACCATCGCGCGGCCCACCTCCGCGGGATCGTCGATGATGATTTGATAACGCGACTGGGCGAGCGGCCCGAGGGTCGCGCCGATGAAGGCATTGATCTGCGCGAAGTAGTCGGCCGCATCCGCCGGCCCCGTGAACACCACCGGAAACGGCAGCTCGCGATTGGCGGGATCGAGCAGAATGCCCATCAGGTACAGAATCTCCTCGGCGGTGCCCGCGCCGCCCGGAAAGACGACGATACCGTGCCCCAGTCGAACGAAGGCTTCCAGACGCTTCTCGATGTCGGGCATGATGACGAGCTGGCTCACGATGGGGTTGGGAGGCTCGGCGGCGATGATGCCCGGCTCGCTGATTCCCATATAGCGTCCGTCCACGATTCGCTGCTTCGCATGCCCGATGGTCGCCCCCTTCATCGGACCTTTCATCGCACCCGGGCCGCAACCCGTGCACACGTCCATGCTGCGCAGGCCGAGTTCGTAGCCCACCTTCTTCGTGTATTCGTACTCGACCCGGCGTATGGAATGACCGCCCCAACAGACCACCAGATTCGGCCGCATCTGCGGCTCCAGCACGCGCGCGTTGCGCAGGATGTGAAACACCGCATTGGTGATGCTCGGCGAGGCCTGCAGATCGAAGCGGCCGCTTTCCATGATCTCGTTGGAGATGAAAACCACGTCGCGCAGCACCGCGAACAGGTGATCCTTCAATCCACGGATCATCACTCCATCGACGAACGCGGCGGCGGGCGCGTTCTTGATCTCCAGCTTGATGCCCCAGGCTTGGCGTACGATGCGCAGGTCGAAATCACGATACTTTTCGAAGATGGCACGGGCATCGTCGATGGGGCTGCCTGAATTGAGTACCGCCAACGCGCATTTGCGAAACAGCGGATAGAGCCCCCCCTGCCCCGAATCGAGCAGCTTGGCGATTTCCTGCTGTGACAGATGTTCGAGGCTGCCGCGCGGAGTGACCCGGGCATCGACCAGGTCAGAAGAAAGAATCGTGGTTTCCATGCGGCCTTACTCTACGGATAGATGTCGATCGGAACGTTGTCCCGGGTGCGCAACCACACTTCGACCATGTCGGAATCGGACAAGGCGATGCAGCCATCCGTCCAATCGTTCGAGGCATAGTAAGACGGCGCATGCCTCGGGGTGTTCGGCGAACCATGGATCATGATGGCCCCGCCCGGCTGCCAATGGTTCTGGCGAGCCCGCTGCACATCGAGCTTGTTCGGGTAGGACACTTGTATCGACAGGAAGTAATTACTGTGCGTGTTGCGCCGGGTCAGGAAGTAGCGGCCCTCGGGCGTGCGAAAGTCGCGTTCGCGCTCCTTGGAACCGACCGGATTCAACCCCAGGGCGACCTTGTATTGGCCGAGCAACTTGTTGCCGTCGTAAAGATACAGCTTGCGCTCTGCCTTGCGCACGACCACGTGGTCTGCCGTCGGCATATCGGCGGCGGGGGCCGGCACGGCCCCCATGCCCAGAGCAGCGGCCAGGATGGGGATCGACAAGAGCAGGAAACGACGGCGACAGGGGATGATCATGGTCGAAAATTATAACGTGTCCGCAGCGCAACGGCGGGGCCTGGCGCACGGACACGGGCGTATACTCTGTGCGATGCGTTCGCTATGGTTACATCCCGCCGCGGTGATGGTGTTGATGATGGGTTGCACAGGTCAGTCCATCAAACCCGCCGAGGTCCTGGACCAGCGCACCGGCATGACGGTGGGCGCGCTGCACGAGCCCATCGAGTTGGTGCAACGCCTTCAAATCGCCGCGTCGGTTGCCGGCAAGCGCGCGAGCTTCGCCTATCTCGGGCCGGTGGAGTGGGATCAGAGCGGCCACATCAGCTACGGACTGTGGCTGCATGTGGCGCCCGGCAACGATCAGCAGGCGGCGGACCTGCGCCAGCCGGGCGCCGTCTCGCTGGTGCTCGATGACGGTCCGTTGGAACTCTCCTACATCGATCCCCCGCAACCCGGCCAAGTGCCCTACCACCCGGTGGTGTCCTGGGGGAAGGACGCCTATTTTCATCTCGATGCCGACACCATCAAACGGCTGGCGGCGAGCGCAAAGTTGGATCTGCTGATCCGCACGGTCGACGCTGCGAGCATGTCGTTTGCGCCCAGTCACGACACGCGAGACACCCTGACGGGTTTCGCACGTGCCCGGGGAATCACCGCCGATTGACCTCCGGCGATGAGTCACTGCCGGTTTATCGCTGCCGCGCGCGGCAGCGTGATGGGGGTTCCCGGTCGCATCGCCGCCAGATCCACGTCGGGGTTGTACTGAGCCATCAGCCAGACCGGCAGGTCGTCGTGCCGACGGGCAATGCTCCACGGCGAATCGCCACGTTTCACCGTGTAGTTTTCGGTGCCGGCGATCCGGTGCCCGGCAAAATAGGCCTCCTGCAGGAAGCGGTGGTAATCGCGGCGCACGGCGACGAACTGCTCGCGGTTTACCTTCGAAAAATCCAGCTTGACCTTGCGTCCCAACGCTACTTCCGCGTTCTTGTGCAGCTTGTTTGCCGCGCGCAGCGTCGGCGCGTCGGTCTGGGTCCAATCGGCGAGGCGCCCCAGCGTTTCCGCAGGCTGTACGGTAATAGTGTCGTCGGCGTGAACGCCATAGTCCGTGGTATCCGCGGAGGCGGAGGGAGAAACCGCGGGTAACAAGGCGTTCGGATCGGTCTGTCGCTGCGACACAGGTTCCTTCGGTGCCGGCAGCGAGCGCTGCGTGGTCGGCTCGGGCGGCGGAACGGTCGCGGCCAGGGGAGCCGGCAACGGCGCCGACAACGACGCCTTCACGCGTTGCGGGACGGTTACGCCGGCACCACCGACAACGTCGCCACCGCTGCTACTGCCACCGCTACCCGCGCCGGCGCCGCCGCTCGCAATCACGATCGCACTCGCATCCGCATTCGCA
>CAZZVN010000104.1:0-1277 GCA_964657625.1 uncultured Steroidobacteraceae bacterium | reverse complement strand
TCGATTTCGGCCGAGGGTACCGTGCCGGGAATGCGCAGCAGGTAACCGCGCGGTACCAAGCGGCTGCCGCTCCAGATCGGTGGCCGCAGCGCAGGATTGAGCACGCGCAACGCGCCCATGTCGACTTTGAACGCTCTGGCAAGTACGTCCACCGCCACGTAGTCCGGCAACTCGACGGGGGTGCTCTCGGTATTCGGCAGCCGCGTGAGCGGGCCGAAATACCGCTCGGCATTACGGTCGACTTCGAGCGCCGCCAGGAACGCCACGTAGAAGTTGCGGGACGCGAAGCCGAAGGTGGCGCCCTGGTAATGCTTGACGATCATCGCGATGTCGCTGGTGCCGAGGTCATCCTGGGCGTGCCGCAAGCCCCCCGGCCCATGGTTGTAGGCCGTCACGGTGAGCGGCCACGTGCCGAGCTGCCGGAAGTTGTACAACATGAGATTGGCGGCGGCCTCGGTGGCGGTGTACGGGTCGAGACGCTCGTCGACCAGACTGTCCACGCGCATGAAGCGCTTGGCGGTGGACGGCATGAACTGCCACAGACCGGCGGCGCCGACCTTGGAGTAGGCGGCGAGATTGAACGACGACTCCACGTGCGGTAACGCGGCCAGCTCGGCGGGGACGCCATGCTGGGTCAACACGCGTGCGATGTGTGGCTCCCAGGCCGCAGCACGGATCAAGCCGTCGTGAAATCGATCCGCTTGACCGAGCTGAAAGCGGAGGTGTTCGGCAGCGTCGCCAAACTCCTGCAGCGTCGGCGCGGCGCCGAACGAGTGCAAGATGCGCCGCTCGTGCTGCGTCAACGCGTCGGTGTCTCCGGCGGCAAAGCGCCGCAGCAGCGCCGCGTAGCGGGTCTTCGCCTCGCCCACGCGCCGTTCGCGTTGGGCGGGTGACGTGCCAGGATCGAATCTCAGCACTTCGTACACCAGGCCGAGGTTGCGATCATCGTGCAGCAGACCCTGATCGGTGGTCACCTCGGTGTACACACGGATCCAGAACCGCACGTCACGCTCCAGCTCGGCGGGATGCGCGAACGGATCCGGGGTCGTGTTCAGCGAGTCGAGCGGCTGAGCAGCCACGACCCCCGACAGTCCCGCCACGAGAACGCCCCCGATCAGCGCCGCTCGGAGCACGGACGCCACGCGGTTCAATCCATGACTGCGAGATTTGGACCCGAACGACATAGACGACCCCGAAAGCAATGACGCAACATAATCTGGGGCCGGCGCGTTGGAAAAGCTACGACGCCCTGCGCAGATTCAACAGCCCGGGCGGAG
>CAZZVN010000103.1:1834-6189 GCA_964657625.1 uncultured Steroidobacteraceae bacterium | reverse complement strand
AGGACCCCGGCGGAGACGCAGGCCGGGGCACCCGCCAAATCGTCATCTCTACGATGCTACCGTCCGCGTGATCGATGCGTTGCGGTGGATACACGTCCTCATTGAGGGATATTTATGGCCACTCTTCCACGGTCTGGTATGTCCTCCAATCTAGATCTAAGCGCTGCTGACGCGGAGGCTTTCCGCGTGCTTGAGGAGCGGCTCGCAATGCCCGCGTCCTCGGAGTCGCGCGGGACGCTGGCGGTGTTACTCGCCGAGGGGTTTCAAGAGTTCGGCAGCTCGGGCCGGGTGTTCGATACCGAGACGGTTCTAGATGCTTTGCTGGTGCCTGGCGGCCGGCCGCGGATCCAAATCGAGGACTTCACTGCCACAGTAGTCGCTGCGGGCGTGGTGCTGGTGCGATATGTGTCGCGCAGGATGGCCGGTGCTGGCCGGAAGCCGCCGGCGCTGCGCAGTTCGCTCTGGCGTTATCGAGAAAGTCGCTGGCAACTGGTATTCCATCAAGGCACTTGGTTGCCTGTTGATGAACGGTAATGGGATACCGCAGGGCGATCTGAACGTGCACTTCAGTTGCAGCATCACAGCGGCCGGCAACATCCTGGTTGGTACCCATGCCTGGCCACACATCGCGTGACACATATCACCGTGCCCGCGAATCTTTCATGTCGGCGAAACCTCGCAGCCGTTCGCGGTAATTGTGCGGGGCGCAGTCCGGGACGACCTGCCACTATTGGGCGAGAATAACTTGTCATCTGGAGAACACAATGCGCGCGTTATGTTGGCATGGTCACGGCGATGTTCGGGTCGACACTGTTCCGGATCCGAAGATCGAGCATCCGCGGGATGCCATCATCAAGATAAGTGCCTGCGCCATCTGCGGCTCGGATCTTCATTTGTACGACGGCTACCAGCCGACGATGAAAAGCGGCGACATTCTCGGGCACGAGAACATGGGGATCGTCATGGAAGTCGGCGCCCAGGTGTCGAACCTCAAGGTGGGGGATCGCGTGGTGGTGCCCTTCACTATCAGCTGCGGTGAGTGTTGGTTCTGCAAAAAAGGACTGTTCTCGGCCTGCGAGCGCACCAATCCCAATGCAGAACTTGCGATCAAGGCGATGGGACATTCGCCGGCCGGTCTTTTTGGGTTCAGCCACATGCTCGGCGGCTACAGCGGCGGCCAGGCTGAGTACCTGCGTGTACCGATGGCGGACGTCGGGCCGATCAAAGTTCCCGACAATGTCACCGATGAACAGGCGCTTTTTCTGTCCGACATCTTTCCGACCGGGTACATGGCGGCAGAGAACGCGCAGATTCAAGACGGCGATACCGTGGCCATCTGGGGATGCGGGCCCGTGGGCCAATTTGCCATTCGGTCTGCGTTGATGATGGGCGCCGGCCGGGTCATCGCCATCGACGAGGTGCCTGAGCGGCTCGCGATGGCTCAGGCCGGGGGTGCCGAGACGCTCGATTTCTCGAAGGTTGATGTCTACGAAGAACTCATGCAGCGAACCGCCAACCGGCGCGGTCCGGACAGTTGCATCGATGCGGTCGGCTGCGAGGCAGCCGGCCATGGCGGGGCCGACGCGGTGGTCGACAAGGTCAAAGCGGCAGTGATGCTGACGACCGACCGGCTGCACGTGCTGCGTCAAGCGATCCGTGCCTGTCGAATGGGGGGAACGGTGTCCATTCCCGGGGTCTACGTGGGGTTCGCGGATAAGGTTCCGTTAGGCGCGCTGATGAACAAGGGGCTGACCATCAAAACGGGGCAGACGCACGTTCAGGCTTACACCAAACCGTTGCTGGCCCTGATCGAGGCGGGGAAAATCGACCCAAGCTTCGTCATCACCCATCCGGTCAGCCTCGAAGAGGCGCCGGCGATGTACAAGAAATTTCGCGACAAAGAAGACGGGGTGATCAAGGTGTTCATGCGTCCATCGGCGCCGTCGTTTATCAGGAGCGATTTATGAGTGCGGAAAGTCTCAAAGATGTTTATACCGACGAGTTGCAGGACCTGTGGTCGGCCAACGACCGAATGGCCAAAGTGGTGAAGGTTATGGCCGGGAAGGCGAGCAATAAACGTTTAAAATCGACGCTCACCAAATCGGTCGACCGGATCACGAAACATGCCGAGTCCATCAAGAAATTGCTTCTCGACGCCGACGAAGAAGCAAAAATGGAACATTGCAAGGGCATGGAAGGTCTGGTGAAAGAAGCCACCAAACACGTCACCAAGGAAGCCCCCAAATCGAACGGGCTCCTGGATATTGTCATCGTCGCGCAGTATCAGCGCATGTCGCACTACGGCCTCGCCGGGTTTGGAGCCGCGGCGGCCTATGCCAAAGCGCTGGGAATGGGTAAGCACGCCGCGAAAATCGACAAGATCGTGGCGGAGATCCGTAAGGGCGATCAATACGCCTCGACGCTTGCAGAACATGCCGAAGAAGTGGCTTCCACGGAAGCAGAGACGGAACAAGACTGACTCGGAATCTGAGACGGCCACCTCAATCGAGGTAGCGTCCGCCCAGCGCCGCCGCGAATCAGCTCGACGGCACGGACGCAGTGAAGACGCGTGCGGCCACTTCCCGTTCCGCCGCCACCCAATCTTCCATCTCATGGCGGGTGCAAAGTCGCGATGTTCCGCGCGGTAATAGACCGCTTCGGCGACCAAGGCTCGTTGCCACCTAGGGTTTTGCGCCGATTCAGCTTCTGTTCGCATGCAGCCAACTCGAGGACAAACATGGAGGACCTCCGACCGCTTACCCGTTAAACCGAGGTACGCCTGGCGAGTTCCTGCGCACAGGGAGAATCGTGTGACAGTGATGTAGGTTGCCGCCCTCAGCACGTCGCCCACTGGCCGACAGCGGCGCGTCGAAGGATTACATAACGTTCAGAATCCGTCGGAGCGTTTAGCCTCTCTTTCCGACAGAGTACCTGCGGCCGATAGGGCAACTTCTTCGCACAGGCTGCGATCAACGATCGCCCGACAAATGGCAGAGGTGCAGCGGTGCCACCGCCATATCTTCCACCTTTAAATCGAGGATCGAAATGTTTACCCACAACAAGCGTTTGCAGTACACGGTGCGTGTCGATGAATGTAACCCAGGACTGGCCAATCTGATGTTGGAGCAGTTCGGAGGTCCACAGGGCGAGCTGGCCGCGGCAACGCGGTATTTCGCGCAATATCTCGCCGAGGATGATCCTGGTCGCAAAGATATGTTGATCGACATCGCCACCGAAGAGTTGAGTCACCTGGAAGTCATCGGCACCATCGTGGCGATGCTCAACAAAGGGGCGAAGGCACGCCTTTCCGAAGGAGCTTTGAAAGAAGGAGAGATGTACCGCTCCATCTCGGGCGGCGGCAATGATTCCCACGTGACCCAAGTGCTGTACGGCGGGGCTCCCGCCTACACGAATTCCGCCGGCGTACCGTGGACCGCTGCCTACGTCGATGCCATCGGCGATCCCACCTGCGATCTTCGATCCAACATCGCGGCCGAGTCCCGAGCAAAGATCGTCTACGAACGGTTGATCAACTGTACGGACGATCCGGGTGTCAAGGAAGCATTGGGGTTTCTCATGACCCGCGAGATCGCGCACCAGCAGTCCTTCGAAAAAGCCTTGTATTCACTGCAGCCGAATTTCCCCCCGGGCAAATTGGCCGGCATGCCGGAATTCACCAACGTGTATTTCAACATGTCCACCGGCGATGGCGATACCCGCGGCCCTTGGAACAAAGAGCCGACGTTCGATTATCGCGAGGCCACGCCGGGGGTTGACGGCGGCGACGGCATGCCGACGGTGGCGTTGGATCCCGATGACTTGGCGCTGGTGAAGAAATCAGCTCTACGATTGCAATCCGATCCGAAGAGCGACCCCACCACCGGGGCGATGTTGGGCATGGCAGCGGGTCCCAATGGTGCTTCAGGCAACGGAGTCGATGCTTTGGAGTCGCATCCGAAGGCGGCGAAGCATAATGCGAAAGGGCAGAAGGGAAATGGCCACCCGACCCATTCCTAAACGCACCAAGCTCGGTGTGATGGGATCAAGGTGCCGCCGCTCCCGCGGCGGCACTCTCCCGAGCGGGTATCTGTAATCCATGGATACCGCGATCGTTGATGAACGAGAAGTTTTCCGGGCTGCGGACCTTCCGGGGGCGCCGAGCGAAGTGACACGTACGGCGCGGACCCCGGCGGCCCCCGCCGCTCGGCCTTTTAGGTTCAAGCGTCTCCTCGCTTTTGTCGGGCCCGGATATTTGATTGCGGTGGGCTATATGGACCCCGGCAATTGGGCCACCTCGCTCGGCGGCGGCTCCGGGTATGGCTATTCCCTCCTGAGCGTACTGCTTCTATCGAATC
>CAZZVN010000103.1:0-1734 GCA_964657625.1 uncultured Steroidobacteraceae bacterium | reverse complement strand
GGCGGCGGCTCCGGGTATGGCTATTCCCTCCTGAGCGTACTGCTTCTATCGAATCTCATGGCCATGATGCTTCAAGCCGCGTCGGTAAGACTCGGGGTGGCGTCCGGCTTGGATCTCGCACAGGCCTGTCGCCAGCATTTCGGTCATCGCACGAATCTGTTGCTGTGGCTGGGTTGCGAGGTCGCCATCGTGGCCTGCAATCTGGCCGAAGTGCTCGGCATGGCCTGCGGTCTTAATTTACTGTTCCATATACCACTGACGCTGGCCGTGGGGGTCACGGTCTTGGACGTCCTGCTGGTGTTGCATCTGCAGCGAAGTGGTGTGCGCTACCTCGAGACATTCATCATAGGATTGGTGACCTCGATCGCGGCGTGCTTCGCGGTCGAGTTGTATTGGCTGCATCCCTCTTTAACCGCCGTTGCGGCGGGCTTTGTACCAACGTCGGATATGTTGACGCGACCCGACCTGCTGTACCTCGCCATCGGCATCGTCGGCGCCACGGTGATGCCGCACAATCTGTACTTGCACTCTTCCCTCGTGCAGGCGCGGCGCCATGATGGCACCGCGCGGGGCATCAGGCAGACCATCTGCTATGCGACCTGGGATTCGAACCTCGCGTTAGGTTTGGCCCTGTTTGTGAACGTCGGTATCTTGGTTCTGGCTGCCGGCGCGTTTCACCGACCGGGGCAAGCACCCATCTCCGAGCTCGGTGACGCCTACCATTTGTTGGCTCCCTTGTTGGGTGCTCATGCTGCCAGCACCGTGTTCGGTCTCGGCCTCATCGCGTCGGGACTCAGTTCGTCGATTACCGGCACCTTGGCGGGTCAGGTGGTCATGGAGGGGTTTCTCGATCTGCGGATCTCACGGGCTAAGCGTGCTTTTGTCACGCGGGCACTCGCCATTTTACCCGCCTTGGGCATCACCGCCTGGCTGGGCTCCGTCGGCATAGGCAAGCTGCTGATTTTTAGTCAATTCGTTTTAGGGATTCAGTTGCCGTTCGCCATGATCCCGTTGTTCTGGTTCACCACACGCAAGGCCCATCTTGGAGTGCATGCGTTTGGGAGCCTGGCGAGTTCAACGCTATGGGGGATCGGCATCATGATCACTCTGGTGAACGGCTGGGTCCTTTACCAGGTCCTTTAACGTCGAAACCAGCACCGGTCTTTTGACCCTCAACAGGAGAACCCCATGTCTATCATCGATAAAGTCGTCGCAGCCGTTACGCCGCCGGAGAGTGAAGAGTCGCGTAGGGACGCACGGGCCAAGGCAATGAGCGCCGCGTCGCCAGGCACCTGGCTTGCCATGGTCTTGGAGCATCACGAAGCCATTGAAGCGGCCTTCGCGGCGGTGAAGGCCGCCACCACACCGGCGGCGCAGGTGGCCGCCCAGAAAAAGCTCGCCACCCTCTTGACCGGGCATTCGGTCGCCGAGGAAGCCGCCCTGTACCCGGCGCTGGCCGACTCGGGAGAGAAAGGCCATGCCACGATGGCGTACACCGAACAGTCCGCGGCAAAGTTGCAGATGGGCTTGCTGGAGAAACTCGAACCGCTGACCCAGGACTATTTGGACAAGCTTGAACACATACGCGGTGCAGTCGCACATCATATGTACGAAGAAGAAGGGAACTGGTTCATCGATCTGCGCGAGAAGGTACCGCTCGCGGATCAGAACCGTCTTACCGCCCGATACCAGGAAGAGTTCACGCGCTACGTAGGGAGCAACGTGGAAATCGCC
>CAZZVN010000102.1:1706-6273 GCA_964657625.1 uncultured Steroidobacteraceae bacterium | reverse complement strand
GGAGCTGCAGCAGAACACTCCTGAGCGCGCCGTCGAGAACTGGTTGCGCTACAAACGCGAACACGCCGAGGAGCTGCAGCAGAACACCCCTGAGCGCGCCGCCGAGAACTGGCGGCGCTACAGGGCCGAACACGCCTACGATCGCAAGCCGCAGACCGATGCCGCGGCGGACCGTGCGGCGCTCCACGGGCGCGACGACGGTTACGGTCTGTGATCCCGTCGTTGCCGTTCGCGTCCTGTTACGTGTACTCGCCGTCCGGAGACGGCGGTGTCTCGAAGCGCTCGCGCCTGTTGTGCGGCATGCTCAAGATTGCCGACCCCGGGTTCATCGCGCGATTCGCGGCAACGGTACGCCAGGCTGCGGCGGCGGATGCCCCGCTCGAGGCGTTTTTCGCGCCGACGACGCTGCTGGTGCCGGTACCGGGGTGCAGAACAGGCTGTCCGGACCGGGTGTCGAGCGCCGACCGATTGGCGCTCGCATTGCACCGCGAGGGCCTCGGCCGTGCCGTGTACCGGGGATTGCATCGGGTGCGCCCGGTGGCCAAATCGGCCACGGCGGCCGCGGGAACGCGTCCCTCGGTCGGCGCCCACCTGGCGTCATTGTTCTTCGAGCCGGACGCGGAGCCGCCGTCGTCCGTCGTCCTGGTGGATGACGTGGTGACTAAGGGTAGAACGCTGCTGGCCGCGGCGACCCGTCTGCAGGAGGCGTGGCCGCAGACCGAC
Source organism: uncultured Steroidobacteraceae bacterium (assembly GCA_964657625.1). Lineage (GTDB taxonomy): Bacteria > Pseudomonadota > Gammaproteobacteria > Steroidobacterales > Steroidobacteraceae > Bog-1198. The sequence goes on along the minus strand of CAZZVN010000102.1, from coordinate 5,550 downwards.
ATACGCGCCTTCGCGCTGCTGCGAACCCTGGGCTTTGCGCCGGGTGTCGAGCGACTGCTCGAACCCTGCGTGGGACGGATCGTCTGGGCGGCGGGCGATGCACGACGGGACCCTTGAAGACCGGATACCATCGGTCGATGCCCGTGCCGACCCGTCGCAAGAACCCCGTCCCGCCCGCCGCGCGTCCTCTGCAGGCCCTCGTCACCCGGGACATCGCGGCGCGTTTTGCGACGGCGCTCGCGGCCGCCGACGGTACCGCGGGTGCGCACTGCGTGCACGAGCTCTGGATGCGGGGCGAACCGCCCGGTGCCATCGAGCGCGCGCTCGGGCGTCTGTGGGACGCGGCCGCCGCGTCGATCCCGGAATGGCTGCCCATGCACTACGTGCACGATCTGCCCATGCTCTACGAGGTCGCGGCGCGTTTTCGCGCCTCCGCGAGGGGCCGCTCGAACATCTACCTGGTGCTGCTCGACTACAGCGACCGCCCCGACCCGCAGGGCATCTATGTGGGCATGAGTGCGTACAGTCCCGCGCAGCGCTTCGATCAGCACAAGGCGGGGATTCGCGCCGCCGGCAGTGTGCTGAAAAGAGGCGTGGAGGTGCTCACCGGACCCACTCTGCATCTGCAGCACATCAAGCGCACCGAGGCGGCGCGCATCGAGATCGAACTCGCCGAAGCGCTGACGACGGCGGGACTGCTGGTGCGCGGCGGGCATTGAGCTGCAAACGCGTCTCCCCCGTGCCATCGCCCCCCTCTGCGTCACTGCGTTACAGCTTCGGCGCGAGCGACGTTCTCTCCAGATGCGCCATCACCAGTGCCACCTGATCGGTGGCGCCCAAAACCACCGGGGTGCGCTCGTGGATGGCGCCCGGCCGGATGTCCAGGATGCGCTGTCCGGGCGCGGCGAAGGCGCGGCCGCCGGCCTGTTCGATGATCATCGCCATGGGATTGGCCTCGTACATGAGGCGCAGTTTGCCCTCCGGCGCTTTCTTGGTCGGCGGATATAAAAACACGCCGCCTTTCAAAAGGATGCGGTGCACGTCCGCGACCATGGCGCCGGCGTAGCGGCTGGAATAGTCGTTGCTCTGCGCCCAGTCCAGATACCGTTGGTATCCCTCGGGAAACGTCTTGCGGTTGCCCTCGTTCAACGAATAGGTCTTGTTGCCCTCGGGGATGCTGAGGTTGCGCTCGACGCGCATGAAGGAGCCGATGCTCGGGTCGAGCACGAACATGTCTACCCCCTTGCCGATGGTCAGCACGAACACCGTGGACGATCCGTACAAGACGTAGCCGGCGGCGACCTGACGCACGCCCGGCTGCAGCAGCGAGTCGTTCACGCTGCTCGCGCGGTTGTGCGCCAGGATGCTGAAGATCGTGCCGACACCGCCGCAGATGTCGAGGTTGGAGGAGCCGTCGAGCGGATCGAACAGCACGCAGTACCGCGGCATGCCGTTGGCGTCCTCGCGCAGGATCACCGGCTCCTCGTTCTCCTCCGAGGCGACGATGGCGACGCCCTCGCGGCCGCCCAGAATACCGAGCAGCACCTCGTTGGCGAGCACGTCCAGCTTCTGCTGCACTTCGCCCTGTACGTTCTCGGTGCCGACGCTGCCGAGCACGCTTTCCAGACGCGCGCGGCGGACCTTGTCGGCGATGATCTTGGCAGAGATGGACAACGCCGACAGTATCCAGGAGAACGTCCCGGAGGCTTGCGGGTGGTGGCGCTGCTCCTCGAGGATGTGCGATTGCAGGGTCATGATGCGAACGTCGTCGCGCAGTGGCTTCGAATCGGCTTTGGCTGATGGTGTCATATCCGGAAGAATGCCACGAACCGGCCCCGGAGCGCACCATGCCACGCGGTCTTATGTAACCGATGCGCTACACTTGGCATAGTTATGGCTCCGCGCCGCCGATGTACGGCACCGCCATACGTGGCTCGAGCGCGACAAGAAAGGGGGAAGCGAATGTCCTTTGGTAGAGTTTTTTCCGGCAGTAAGACGATGGGTGCGGCGGCGGCGGGGATGTTGGGCATGCTGGCCGCCTGTAATCAGTCACCGCACACGGCGGCACCGGCCAAGCCCCAGCCGTCGGTGGCGAGTGAACGCTGGGCCACGGTGGCCCACGGTTTCGTCGAGGATTACCTGCGGGCCCAGCCCTTCTTCGCGGCCCAGTCCGGCCGGCACGAATTCGACGGGCAGCTTCCGGACGTGAGCGAGCACGGCATCAAGCGCGAGATCGCGCGGCTGCACGACGCCCGTGAGCAGCTCATGGCCGTCGACGTCGCACCGCTGCTGCCGCAGGAACGGTTCGACCGCGAGTACCTGATCAACATCGTCGACCGCGACCTGTTCTGGATGGAGAAGGCCCGCGCGCCGTTCGCGAATCCCGCCTGGTACATGGGCGACGTCGACCCCGACATGTATCTGAGCCGGACCTATGCGCCGCTCGACGTGCGCATGAAGGCCTATATCAAGTACGCCCGCGGGATACCGAAGATGGCGCAGGACATCCAGGCGAATCTGCAGGGTCCGCTGCCCAAGACCTATGTGGAACTCGGCATCGCGGCCTTCGGCGGTTTCGCCGATTTCTATTCGAAGAGCGTCACGCCCATCTTCGCGGCGGTGGCCGATCCCGACCTGCAGAAGCAGCTCGTCGATGCGGATGCCGGCGCGGCCCAGGCCATGACCAATCTCAAGAACACTCTGCTCGGCCTGCGCAAGACCGCCAACGACAAATTCGTGCTCGGCAGCGAGCTGTACGCGGCCATGCTCGCGGACACGGAGCGCGTCGATCTGCCCATCGCGCAAATCGAGGCGGCGGGCCGGGCCGACCTCGACGCCAACACGCACGCGCTCGAGGCCGAATGCGCCGTATATCTGCCCAAGGGCACCCTGAACGCCTGCATCGCGAAGATGGCGGCGAAAAAGCCGCAGGGCGGCCCGGTCGAGGCGGCCCGCGCGCAGCTGGTGGAACTCAAGAAATTCGTGCAGGACAACCAGGTGGTCAGCATCCCGAGCGACCAGGAGGCGCTGGTGGCCGAGGCGCCGCCCTACAACCGCTCCAACATGGCCTTCATCCAGGTGCCGGGACCGTACGACAAGGGCGTGGCATCGACGTTCAACATCGCGCCGCCCGATCCGAAATGGTCGAAGAGCGAACAGGCCGCGTACATTCCCGGCGAAGCGACCCTGCTGTTCACCTCGGTGCACGAGGTGTGGCCGGGACATTTTCTGCAGTTCCTGCATTCGAACGCGAATCCCGACAAGCTCGAAGGGCTCTGGGTGGGCTACGCGTTCGCCGAGGGCTGGGCGCACTACTGTGAGGAGATGATGTATCAACGCGGGCTCGGCAAGGACGACCCCGAGAAGCACATCGCCCAGCTCACCGATGCACTGCTGCGCGACGTGCGGCTGCTGTCCTCCATCGGCCTGCATACCGAGAACATGACGGTGGCGCAGTCCGAGAAGATGTTTAAGGAACGAGCTTTTCAAGACCCGGGCAATGCCCGCCAGCAGGCGGCGCGCGGTACCTACGACCCCGCGTATCTCAGCTACACCCTCGGCAAACTCATGATCAAAAAGCTGCGCACCGATTGGCTGGCGAAAACGGCACCGCCCGGCGCGTTGGCGGGGCCCGGCGCGGGCACGCCGGCCAGCGCCGCCGGCAATGCTGCGGATGGTGCTGCCGCAGCGGCCGGCGCCACGGCCGTGCCGTTGTCGGACGCGGGTGCAGACCAAAGCCGCTGGCGTGAGTTTCACGATAAATTCCTGTCCTACGGCGGGCCTCCCATCCCGCTGGTGCGCCAGCAGATGATGGGCGAGCCGGGCACCTTGCTGTGAGCTGCGG
>CAZZVN010000102.1:0-1606 GCA_964657625.1 uncultured Steroidobacteraceae bacterium | reverse complement strand
TCCGATGGCTCATCTGTCGGCCGGTCGCCCACCTGCATCCGATCCGCGCGTCGACTCGAATTTCTGGTCATGAAACTCGTCAACGTCTTGTGCATCGGCACGCTCCTGTCCGTTCTGGTCGCCGCTGCCGCCTCGACCGCCACACCCGAGCAAGGTTATGTCACCTATTCGGGCACGGCGACCGCCCGACGTAACCAGCAGTTTCTGTACGGCGAATCCCATGTCCTCCTCTATAAAGACGGCAAACTCGCCGAGCGCGTCGTGCTCTACACCTGTCGCGACGGGGCCGTGTTCGCCCGCAAGACCGTGGCGTACGTCGACGAACTGGCACCCGATTTCGCGCTCGAGGATGCCACCAACGGACTACGCCAGGGCGTACGCAGCGCCGGCACCGTGCGCACCGTCTATTTTCGCGGCGGTCGCGACGAGGCGCCGAAGGAGAGCGCCATGCCGCAGGTGGCAGGGTTGGTCGCCGATTCGGGATTCGATGAGTTCGTACGGAGTAATTGGCAGTCACTCATGACGGGTTCTTCCCTCTCCATGCCGTTCCTGCTGCCGAGCCGTGGCGAGCAGAAGCGGTTCTCCGTCCAGCACGTCCGCAGCGAACAACTCGACGGCACACCCGCCGAGCTGTTCCGGTTGAAACTCGCCGGAATGCTGGGCGCCGTGGTGCCGAGCATCGATGTGTACTACGGCGCGGCCGACCACCAGCTCCTACGCTACGCCGGCGTGTCCGACCTGCGCGACGCGTCGAACAACAACTTCGATTCGCAAATCGATTTCCCGCCCGCCGGGCGCAAGGCGTCCACCCAGGCCGCCATGGAACACGCCCTGCACGCGACGCTGGCACCGTGCCGGTAGCCGGCGTCTTTTCGTTCTCGCAGTTCGGCGTCGGCCTCGCGGTGGTCGGCACCGCCGCGTTGCTGACCTGGCTCCTGAGCCTGTACCTGCGCAACGTCTCCATCGTCGACAGTCTCTGGTCGCTGATGTTTGCCCTGTTGGCTTTCACCGATGCCCTCGTCATGCACCAGTTCGGATCCCGCTCGGTCCTGATGCTCGTGCTCGTCTCGGTCTGGGCGTTACGCCTGTCGGGGTACATCACCGCGCGCAACTGGGGCCATGGCGAGGACCGGCGTTATCAGGCCATTCGCGCCCGCAACCAGCCTCACTTCGGCCTCAAGAGCGTGTACCTGATATTCGCCCTGCAGGCCTTGATGGCATGGGTGATCTCGCTGCCGCTGTACGGCGCGATCGCAAATCCCACGCCGCTCGGCATCTTCGATCTGCTGGGCGCGGCTGCGTGGCTGGTGGGTTTCATCTTCGAGGCGGGCGGCGACTGGCAGCTCGCGCAGTTCAAGGCGAATCCCGCCAATCACGGCAAGGTCATGGATCGAGGCTTCTGGCGGCTGACCCGTCATCCCAATTACTTCGGCGAATTCGCGATGTGGTGGGGGTTCTACCTGATCGCGCTCGGCGCCGGCGCGTGGTGGAGCGTCGTCGGTCCGCTGCTCATGTCCTTCCTGCTGCTGCGCGTGTCCGGCGTCACCCTGCTGGAAAAGGACATCGGCGAACGCAGGCCCCAATATGCCGACTACATCCGCCGCAC
>CAZZVN010000101.1:0-6281 GCA_964657625.1 uncultured Steroidobacteraceae bacterium | reverse complement strand
GCCGCTGCCGGGTGCGCCGCCGCCGGGCGCGCCTTAAATCGAGGGGCGGCCGTCTCACGGCCGCCCGGATGTCGAGGGTGCCGGGATGGGCACCGGCAGGGAAGGAAGTCGGCGCAAGACGTCGCTACTGTCGTGCGTGTGCGCGTCAGATAACAAATAGATTTGAAAATGGGAGTTGTCAACAATGCGCCAGTCTAAAGTCGTGCACGCTCTGTGCACCCTCATCGGTATGGGCGGCTCGCTTGCCGCTGTATGTGCCGAAGCTCAATCCACCGCAGCGACCCCTGCGGGCGAGGCGCCGCTCGCGACTGCGCCAGCGGCCGGGGCGGGAGGCACCGATGCGTTGGCGGAAATCATCGTCACCGGCACCAAACGAGCCGAAAGCGTGCAGAACGTACCGTTATCCATCTCGGTCGTGTCGCAGGCTCAGCTGCAATCGCAAAGTCTGGTCGACACCTCCGATCTGACGAGACTGGTGCCGAGCGTGACCTTCAACCAATCCTTCATTGCCGCGGCCAATAATTTCAGCGTGCGTGGCGTCGGCACCGCCGCGGGCGGAGTGGGCGTCGATCAGTCGGTGGGCGTCGCCTTCGATGGCGTTCCTTTGGGCTCGGCTGCCGGCTCCGTCGCAGATCTCGTCGACATACAGCATGTGGAGGTGTTGAAAGGGCCGCAGGGCATGTTGTTCGGCAAGAATGCCTCGTCGGGTCTCATCAACCTGGTGAGCAACGTCCCCGAATTGAACAAGGTGGAAGCCATCGGTCGTGTGTCCTACGGCACCTTGAACGATGAGCAGTACACCGGCACCGTGAACTTGCCCGTAGGCGATACCGCCGCCGTGCGCGTGTCGGCCTGGAAATTCAAGCGCGACGGAACGGTGTTCGAAGCCAACACGGGCCAGGAAATGAACGATTTGAACAACGGTGGCGCGCGGTTTCGGCTGCGCTGGCTGCCGATCGAAAACCTGGATCTGAACTTCACGGGCGAGTGGCAGAACCACGACCAGAACGGCGCCGCGTACACCATTCGTCAATACGAGCCCGGTAATTTCACCCCGATCAACGCCGGTGCGGCGGTGTACGACTACGACGTCAACGTCAACGGCCGCAACCCCAGCACGACGAACCGGACGGCGTACGACCTCGGCGCGGTGCCGTATTTCGACCATGGTAATTCCGGCGCCTACACCCTGCAGGGCGATTACACGACGCCGTGGAGCGGCGTGTTCACTTCGGTGGTCTCCTATCGTGCGAACAACGTCAACCAATCGACCGCTGCGTATCCGAGCTCGAACCCGTACAGCAACCAGCCCGAAAACATCGACGTCGGGCACTACCGGCAGTTCACGGGGGAATTGCGCTACGCGTCGCCGGTCACCGACCGGCTGCATTACGTCGCCGGGCTGTTCTACTTCCACGAAAAGCTGAACGACGACTTCACGCTCGGCGTGATCGCCCTGCCGCTGCCGACCGTGGATGACTTTGCGCAGCAGGCGCAGACCAACGAGAGCTTTGCGGGATTCGGCGAGGCCACCTTCGACATCAACTCCCGGCTCCATTTCATCCTGGGTGCACGGCAATCGCACGACGATGACCGCGGGTCCATCGATCGGGTGCTGCTCAATGCCGGCCAGGTGGCCATCGTTCCGGGCTGGAATAATCCCGGCTCGAATTTCGGCACGTTGAACGCCACGGCGCACATCGACGACAACTTCACGTCGTGGCGTACCGGCCTGCAGTTTCAAATGACACCCGACGCCATGCTCTATGGCACGGTGTCGCGCGGCTACAAGGGCCCCGGCATCATCTACAACGTGGGCACCGCCCAGGTGGACATCGCTGCGACCAACGGCGGCGTGGTGAAACCCGAGGTGGCGCTGGCGTACGAGATCGGTGCGAAGACGCAATGGCTGGACCGGCGGGTCACCGCCAATGTCGCGCTGTTCGACGAGTCGTTCACGAACTTTCAGACCACGCTGCATTCGCCGACCTCGCCGCTGTCGGTGATCGTGTCGAATGCGCCGCGCTTGAAGAGCGATGGCGTCGATCTCGATGCGAGTTTCGCGGTCACCAACGAGTTCAGCATCTCTGCGGCCGTCACCTACGCCAATGCGCGCTTCACGAATTTCCCGTACGGCCAGTGCTACAGCACGACGCAGACCGCGGCCGAGGGTTGCGTGAACGGTTATCAGAACCTGGCGGGCAAGGCCCTGTTCAACTCGCCGAAGGTGTCCACCAACGTTGATGCCCGGTACGAAGTCCCGGTGAGCGACGGGCTGCGCTTTTTCTTCGACGTCAACGACAGCTACAAGACCAAGCAGTATTTCGAGGCGAAGGCCGATCCCAACGAATTTCAGCCGGGATACAACGTGGTCAACGTGTCGACGGGGGTTCGGGCCGCGAGCGGCCATTGGGGGGTGACGCTGTCCGGGAATAACGTGACCGGCACGCATTTCGTCGATACTATGCTGCAGCAGCAGGGTGTGTTCATCGGGCAGATACTGGGCTACGACACGCTGCGCACGTATCACGTCGCGATCGATGCCCGTTTTTGAGGACGGGCGCGCAAGGAGCCGGTTCGATGCAGATGGAGAATTCCAGGACCAGCTACGGTGCGGCGGCGCGCACATTGCATTGGGTGATCGCCACGCTCATCGTCGTGCAGTTTCTGCTCGCGCCCATTCCTGAGAATCTTCCGCCCGGCATTCATGTGGACCCGCCGTTCGGGCTCGACAAGCTCGGTCTGCTGATGCGGCACAAGAGCTTCGGCATGACGGTGCTCATGCTCATGCTGTTGCGCGTGATCTGGCGCTGGCGAAGTCCGCCGCCGGCGCTGCCGCCGCAGATGAAGACGGCCGAACGCGGCCTCGCGCGGGTCTCGCACATCGCGTTCTACGTGATTCTGCTTGCCATGCCGGTGTCGGGACTGCTGATGTCGTCGGCCAAGGGCTTCTCGACGACCTGGTTCAATCTATGGACCTGGCCGAATCTGATCGGCAGGAACGAACAGGCGTTCGAGGTGCTGCGCACCACCCACGACACCCTGAGCCGCGTGCTGTTCTTTCTGGCGCTGCTGCATGTCCTCGCCGCGCTCAAACATCATTTCTGGAACAAGGACGGCGTGCTCGTCCGCATGCTGCCGTTCAGCAGGATCACCAAATAAGGAACTCTATGACCTCCGAGAAAAACGATCGTCTCCAGGACAGCCCCGCTGCCGTCGACCAGGCCCGTCGCGATTTCGTGGCACGCTCCGCGGCGGTCGGCTTTGCCGCCGCCGCCGTGGGCTCGGTACCCGGCGCGGCTTCCGCCGCCGATGCGGCCGTGGTCGAAACGGACGTGACCCTCAAAATGGCGGACGGTACGTGCGATGCCGCTTTTTTCCATCCCGCCAAGGGTACGCACCCCGGTGTCTTGATCTGGACGGACGTGTTCGGTTTGCGCCCGGCCTATCGCGCCTTCGGCCGGCGGCTGGCCGCCGAGGGGTTTGCGGTGTTGGTACCGAACCCGTTCTACCGTGCCGCCAAGGCTCCCGTATTCGAGGATGCATCGTCCTTCGATTTCGCCAACCAGGCCAACCGCGCCAAGCTCGCCTCCCTCGCCGGCCCGCTGAATGCGCCCGGGGCCGCCGAGACCGATGGCACGGCCTACATCGCCTGGCTCGATGCGCAGTCGCCGGTCAACAAGGGCAAAAAGATCGGCGTGCAGGGCTATTGCATGGGGGGTCCGTTGATGCTGCGGACCGCGGCCGCGGTGCCCGATCGGGTCGGCGCGGGCGCGTCGTTTCATGGCGGTGGCCTGGTGACCGACATGCCGGACAGCCCGCATCTGCTCGCACCCAAGATCAAGGCCAGGCTGTATATCGCCATCGCGGCGAGCGACGATACGCGTCAGCCGGATGCGAAGGACAAGCTCAAGGCGGCCTTTGCTGCAGCGAAGGTGCCGGCGGAGGTCGTGGTGTACGACGGCACCCAGCATGGCTGGTGCGTGCCCGACATGCCGATGCAGAATGGCATGCCCATCTACAGCAAACCGGATGCGGAAAAAGCCTGGAGCAATCTGACCGAACTCTACAAGTCGTCGCTTGCCTGAACCGCTGAGCCGATCCTTGCGCGGGAACGCCCGCGCAAGGGGCGTCGATCAGAACACTTCGCAGCCGGGCAGCCCGCACGAAATGAGACGGTCGGACGGAAAGTTGGTGATGATGCGGCAGCCATCCTTGGTCACCACCACTTCTTCCTCGATGCGCGCCGCTCCCGAGCCGTCTTCGGCTCCGCACCAGGTCTCGAGCGCGAACACCATGCCCTCCTGGAGAGGGGCGGTGTTGCCACGGTAGCGTTTCGAAATGATGGGCCGTTCCCACAGCGACAAACCCACGCCGTGTCCGTATTGCAGCAGGAACGCCTCCGCCTCGTCCTTGTAGCCGAATTCCTGGGCGTCGGGCCAAACCTGGGCCACCTCGTCGGGCGTGACGCCGGGCCGGATCATGTCGATGGAGGCACTGATCCACTTCGACGCCTTCTCGTAGGCGTCGATCTGGTACTTGTTCGGCTCACCGCAGATGAAGGTGCGGTAGTAGCAGGTCCGATACCCGTTGAACGAGTGCATGATGTCCAGGAACACCATGTCACCCGGCTGGATCATGCGGTCGGAAAAGGTGTGCGAATGAGGACGGCCCCGCGGACCCGACACCGAGTTGACGCATTCGACACGCTCGGAACCCATGCGGAACAGACGGTCGTTGGCGATGGCCACGAGTTCGTTCTCACGGGTGCCCGGCCGGATGGCCTTGCAGATGTCGACGTAAGTCGCATCGACCATGGCGGCCGCCATCTTGAGCAGTTCTATTTCGTCGGGCGTCTTGATCTGACGGGCGTCGAGCAGCGCCTGTTGCCCATCCACCACCTCGATGCCCTCGGCTTCGAGCGCACGCAGCATGGGCAGTTCCATGACGTCGATGCCGAGCGGTTTGTCGGCGATGCCGAGATCGGTCATCGCCTTGCGCATCTGCTTGGCGAAGTCGCGCTGGATGCCCATCGAGGGCGGCAGACCGCCCTGCATGGTGGAGATGCCGGCCGCCACGTTGTCCGCGATCCACGGCGAGGAGAGCCGCTTGGCCGGTGCGGCGGGATCCCACAGGAAGGGGGCCCCTTCGCCGGGACAAAGGGCATAGCGCATGAACTTGTCGCGCGCCCACTCGCCGATGTGGGTTCCGGTCACATAGCGGATGTTGTCGAAGTTGAAGCACAGCACTCCGCCCAGCCCTGCGGCGCGTACGGCGTCCTGCGCACGTTTGAGCCGGGCCTTGATGAGCCGGTCGTAGTCGATGCCGCGTTCCCAATCCTTGGCCTGGGTTCCCCACGAGGCGCCGGCATGCATTCGGTTGTATTTCATCGTCAGTCCTCAGAGTAAGGTCAGCACCGGTTCTTCGATGACTTTCTTGAACGCTGCGAGCAACTCCGCACCGAGCGCGCCATCGACGACGCGGTGGTCGCAGGACAGGGTGACCGTCATCTGGGTGCTGAAGCGCACGCCGCCATCCGCTGCTTCCACGGGCCGGCGCTGCGCGGCACCCACGGCCAGAATGGTCGATTGCGGAGCGTTGATGATGGCCGAGAACTGCCGCACCCCGAACATGCCGAGATTCGACACCGAGGCCGCACCGCCCTGATAGTCCTGCGGCTTGAGCTTGCGGTCCCGGGCGCGTTGCGCAAGGGCACGGATTTCAGCCGCAACGACGACCACGCTCTTGGTGCCGGCATCGCGTACCACCGGCGTGAACAGCCCGCCGTCGACGGCGACCGCGATCCCCATGTCGACGCGCGCGAACCGCAGTATTCGATCCTCGGCCCATACCGCATTGGCGGCAGGAACGGCGGCGAGCGCCAGCGCGAACGCCTTGACGACGAAATCGTTGACCGACAGTTTGGCGGTCTGCGCCGCATTGGCGGTCTGACGCAGCGCGAGCATCTTCTCCAGATCGACGTCGATGCTGAGATAAAAATGCGGAACGGTCTGCTTCGACTCCACCAGACGTTTGGCGATGGTGCGACGCATGCCATCCAGCTCGACCACGGTGAAGGGCACGCCGTCGTATTGCGCCTTGATCTGCTCGAAGCCGGCGCGGGCGGCCTGCGTCGCAGCCCCGGCCGAACCGGCGGTCGCGGCGGGCTGCCGGTGCGTCACGTCCTTCGCCGTGATGCGGCCGCCGGGACCGCCGCCCGTGAGGGTGGCGAGATCGATGCCTGCTTCCGCGGCGAGACGCCGGGCGAGCGGGGTGGTGCT
>CAZZVN010000100.1:0-6287 GCA_964657625.1 uncultured Steroidobacteraceae bacterium | reverse complement strand
CTCACTTCGCCGCGATCGCTCGTGAACCGGGCATGGGCGATATCGCTCGCCTGTGAAACGCCTTGAATGTGATGATCGCCGGTATCGTACGTCGTGACTTCATCGCCCTCGCGCAGGCAAAGCCGCCGCGCGTCGCGAAAATATGCATACTGCACCTCGTTCTGACTGCCGGCGGAGTTCGGCTCGCCGAATTCTTCGGGCCACCAACGCGGCGTGTCGTTCCACTGCATCGGTTCCATGGGTTTCATCGGCGCCATCGGTTTCATGGGTTCCATAAGGTACTCGTTGAATTAAAAGAGGCAGTACCCTACTGAACAGGCATCGAGCGGGGCACCTCCAACGTCCTTGACGAGCTGTGAGATATATCCTTCGACGCAGCACGTATCGCCCATCCCGAGGTCGGTAATCCGTGCTCGTCGGGCAGGAGTCAGAGCGGCCTGAAACGCCATTTCACCTCGACGCCGATCGTGCGCGGTTGAGCAATCAGATACCGGGGTCGTCGCGGATTGGCGAGCTCCGCGGTTTCCGAGAGTTCATCGCCGAGGTTTGCCCGGACGTCGAACAGGTTTTTGACGAAGAGCGACGTTTCCCAGGGCCCTGTGGAGCCGCCGACATGGAAATCCACCAGACTGTAGGAGGCGCGGTCCCGCCCCCCCTCCTGCACGGGCACCACGGTGTAGCTGGTGCTGCTACCGGTGAAGCTGTATTGACCACGGACGAATGTTTGCCCAAAGCTCGTGGGTACCGAGTACTCCCCCAACAGCGAAGCCGTCACCTTCGGCACGCCGCTGAGCGACTGGCCCACGATAAATCCGCTGGCGCCGGTCGGGACCGACGTGATCTTCGCGTTGTCGTAGCCTGCCGCAAGGGTCAGGTTCAGTCCGCGCAGGGGAGCCACGTCGGCTTCGAATTCTGCGCCCGTGCTGGTGGCCGAACCCGCATTCTGTGTCACTGCAAAACCGCACGGCAGCAACACGGACTGCTGAATGTTATTCAAGTCGATGCGAAACGCCGCCACGCGCGTGTTCACGCGCCCGTCGAACAGGGCGTTTTTTGCTCCCAGCTCGTAACTCCACAGCGAATCGCTCTTGAATTCTCCCGCTCCGGCACCGCAGAACGCCGCCACGGAGTTCGAACCGCCGTTACGAAAGCCCTTGGCGGCGCTGGTGTACACCATCGCATCCGGGCTGATTTGATATTTGAGGGTATAGCGAGGGGTCACCGCATGCTCGTCGTGACTGTCCCCGGAGGTGGATTCTCCGCCGTTGGCCCAGCCGTTCCCATAGGTGGTGAACAAAAAGTGCAGGGAGGAGGCGCGAACGCCGGCCGAGATCTCCAGCGGGGCGATCGGCGTGTAGGTCAGCGCACCGAACTCTGCCACTTCGTTGTTCGCCTGGAATACCCGCTGGATGAAGGCCGGCAGCCCCTGCGAGTCGACGCCGGGACTGGTGATGGCCTCGCCGTTGGTGGTGGTGCCGTGGTTGTAATACCCGCCGATGATCGCCTGCACGGGTCCGGGGAACGAAGATTCGAAACGAACCTCCTGGGTGTATTGGCTGAAGTCGACGTAACTCGGAGACGGCGCAGCGGCATATACGGTCGACAACGGCGGGCTCGTATAGTCCTGGCCGAACTGGGTGACGATGGGTTCGGTGCCATCTTCGTCGTCGCGGTCGTTGCGATGGAATCCGGCACTCGATGAAATAAAGGTCCCGTAGTCGAGCTTGTACTTGAGGGTCAGCGCCTCGAAGGAGAAGTTGTCGAGCGTGGACTCGGCGACGTCCAGGGGCCTGACCTGAATCAGATTTCCCGGCGTGAAATCGGAGAGCGGCAGTCCGTTGCCGCGCTGCGATTGATAGATGACGGTGGGCGTCACGGTCAATCCGGGCAGCGCCGCCGGCGTGTAGGTCAAGGCAAGCATGCCGCCGTATTCCTGATCGGTACCGATGTGAGACTGGCTGCCGGGGGTTTGCGACGCCGGCACCGTGAAACCCGGTGTGGTGGCAACGCCCCACTCCCGGGTGTAGTAGCCTGGTTTGTAGGAACTGTAGGCGCTCAGTTTGAGCGCCAGTTCATCGGGCACCAGCGGCAGATTGACAGTGCCGGACAGGTCATATCCGGCCCCGCCGTGCTCGATGTCGAAGCCTTGTGCATCGACGAAGCCGGAGATTCCGGTGGAATCCGCGGGCTTGGTGATGATGCGGACGGTACCGCCCATGGCGGACGAACCGAACAACGTACCTTGCGGACCGCGCAGCACCTCGATGCGTTGCAGGTCGAGGACCCGTGGGTCGACCGAGGTCGGCACCGGCGTGTCGTCGATGTAGACACTGGTGGTCGCGAGGCCCTGCCGAAAAGAGCCTCCGGTGATGCCGCGGATGGTGATCGCACGACCGTTGGTCACGCCAAAATCGCCGCCCGTGCCGAACGCAAGATTGGGAATGGTGTGGGCATAATCGACGAACTTCTGGTCGCCGAATTTCTCGAGGGTGTCACCGGACAGCGCCGTCACCGCGAGCGGCACCTCTTGGAGGCTCTCGCTGCGCCGCTGTGCCGTGACGATGACCGGCGCGAGCAGTCCTGAGTCGCCCGCCGTGACGTCGGCCGCGGCCGCGCTCCCCACCGCCCATATCCCGGCGGCGAGGATCGTCATCTGCCTGGATCGCGAAGGAGTCGATGGTCTCGTCATGGGTGTCCCTGCCTGAGTTTGTCGTACGTGGAAAGTTGTATCAGAGATTGCCGGGTTGTATAGACGGTGTGTGCTTATGACATGCATAGGACATGGCTATGATGCCATTGCGACTCGCGATATGCTGTGACCGATAGTTCACCGGGAGACTCATGCGCATCGTAACCATGCTGTTGGCCGTGTCGTTGGCGGTCGCTCCCGCCACCCGGCCCCGGGCGGCGGCGACGGAAGAGGTGAAGACGTTGGCGGTGGTCAACGAATTCTTGACGGGCTTCAATACGGGAGACGAGAAGACGTTGCTGGCGGCGTGCGCCCGGCAGACGACCATCATCGACGACATTCCTCCCCATGTTTGGCAGGGACCGGCCGCCTGCCGCGACTGGAAACGGGCGGTGGATGCGTTTCTCAGAGACTCGGGTGAAACACACGTGAGCGCGATGTTGGGTAAGCCGTCGCACAACGAGGTGACGGGAGATCGCGCCTATATCGTGGCGCCGCTGACGTTCAAGTACGACCAGGGTGGCAAGGCGGTCGAGGACACGGGTTCGTTGATGGTCGTCTCGCTGTACAAGACGTCGGGCGGCTGGCGCATCACGGGCTGGGCGTGTGCCGAGCATCCGTGACGGGACGCTCGAAATCGCTCTTGCGAATCAGTCCGTGCACGCCCTTGGTTTTGTCCACCACCTGCGACACCTCGAAATTCGTCGCGGCGCTCAGGTAAGCCAACGCCGTCGCGCGACTCATCGCGTGATCCGAACTCAGGTAGTCGACGGCGTTGCGCACGGCCTGCTTCATCGCCTCGTTCAGATCGGGATCGAGACCGATGGGGATCCAGTAATCGGGGGTTTCGGCGAACGGCCCCTGCAGAGGATGCGCGAAAGGATAGGCCGGCGTGCCCCGCTTCAGCACCGTCACGCGCAGGGTTGCGCGCAGGGATCCCTCCACGGCGGTGAGCGACACCTCGCCGTCGCCCTGGGCAAAATGTGGATCCGATACGAACAGCTTGGCGCCTTTGACCTGCACGGGCAGGTAGAGCACCGTGCCCGCGGTGAGATAGCGGATATCGAGATTTCCTCCGTAGATGCTCGGCGGAATCGAGTTCTTCCGGCCGGCCTCGGCCGGGGCAAGACCCACGGTGCCGAGGAAAGGCGCCGCGGGAAACGTGACGGCCTTCCCCCCTGCCGTCGGCAGGACGCAAACCCATTTGCCGTGTACCCGGGTCAGTCGTACGAACTGCGAGTCGTTGTGGTAGTCGTCGGGGTGCGCCGCGTCGGCACCTTCGGTGGGGTTGGCCGTCTCGGGAAACTCACCCGGGAGGGCGCCCTTGCCGTGCCGGTTGCTGATGACCCCGTAGGCGACGCGAGGGATGAAGGACCGATATTCGATCTTGATGAGGTCGCCCGGCTCCGCGCCGTCGATGGCCACGGGACCGATGACGATGTGCGGTCCATCCTTCATGAAATCATGCGGTATCGTCGAGGCGGCGATGGACTCGCCATCGGTGAGCACCTGCGCGGGCGAGACCCCGAATTTCCCGAAGAATTTGACGGGATCGCGGCCTTGATCCTCCAGCAGCCCTTCGTGTGACACGGTATCGAAGGTGATGACGGCGCCCGACGGGACGGTGAGGATGGGCGCGGCGTCCACGTCGGGCAGGTAACCCCAGCGGACGGTGTCGCGTGTCGCAGGCACGTAGTAGCCGGCGCCGGTGTGCAGCGAGGGTGGCGCCCCGCCTGCCGTTGCCGCCAGCGGTTGGAGCGTGGGAATTTCCGCGGCCGCCGCGGGTAGGCTCGCCGTCGCCGCAATTGCGAAGCACAGCGCATGGAGGATCTTCGTCCTGGCATAGTCTTCGACTATGGACGTCATAAACACGCAACCCCTATACAAGTCTGCATCGGCTCAGTGTAATGAGATTGCGCCGTCCCGGTAAAGCAACACTCTGGAGAGCTTCATGATCACCAATCGTAGACGCGCTTTACAGATGCTGGGCAATGCTGCGGTCGGCGCCACGTGGATCGCGTCACAGCCGCTGCGAGCGGCTGCGCCTTCGTCGGCACGGGATGAAAACCTGCCGGACACCTCGACTTACGAGACGATCAAATTCCCCGAGCGTGAGCCCGATATCGATTACGTGGCGTGGTATGCGCACGCGGACGAGATGACCGCGCAGGCCCGCAAGGCATTGCCACACTATTTGAATCTGCCGTACGGCGCGCACGTCAAGCAGCGCATCGATTTGTATCTGCCGGTGGAAAGGTCGGGGCAGCCTGCGCCCGTGCTGCTGTTTTTCCATGGCGGCGGTTTCGAGGAGGGTCATCGGGCCCACTATGGTTACGTGGCGCTGCCGTATGCCGCGCGCGGCATCATCACTGCCGTGGTCGGCTATCGGCTCGTGCCGGACGGCTTCCACTACCCCGCGCAAGCCGACGATACGAAGAAAAGTCTTGCGTGGGTGTACGAGTCCATCGCCCGATACGGCGGCAACCCGAACGAGCTCTATCTCAGCGGGCATTCGGTGGGGGCCACGCTGAGCGCAGAAGTGGGTGGCAACCGGTCCTGGATGCGCGGGGCGGGTCTGCCGCCCGATGCG
The DNA here is from genome assembly GCA_964657625.1 of uncultured Steroidobacteraceae bacterium. Taxonomy (GTDB): domain Bacteria; phylum Pseudomonadota; class Gammaproteobacteria; order Steroidobacterales; family Steroidobacteraceae; genus Bog-1198. The sequence continues at coordinate 1,008 of CAZZVN010000100.1, read as the reverse complement.
CTCCGCGGCATCGCTGCGATCAGCGGGAATTACGACTGGGTCGCCAATCCCATGGACGGACAGGGACCCTATTACGCTCCGACCCGGCTCTTACAGGAAAAGGCCAGTGCACTGCGACACCTCAAAAATCCCGCTCCCGGCGCCATCGTCACGCAGGGACAAACGGAAACCTACGAACGGGCATGGACGAAAAATTCACCCGAGTTCGTCGACGCTCTCCGCGGCAAGGGGGTCGATGCCGAATTGATCGTGCTGCCCACCGGGCACCTCGGCACGCTGGCCGACTTCAGTACGGCGGGCACGCGGTCCTGCGACGCCATCCTCGGCATGATCGGCCGACACGCTGCTCACGGACCGCTCAACTCCCCTCGTGCGCCAGCGCCATCAATCCCGCGAACAGGATGAATACCGTGCCGGTGACCCGGTTGAAGGCCTTCAATACGCTTGGGCGCGCGAGATAGGACGCGAGCCGGCGGCCGCTGGCGGCATAGAGCACGTACCAGCTGATCTCGATGACCGCGAACGTGGCGAGCAGGATCAAGAACTGAGGCAGCTTCGCAGCGTCGGGACGAATGAATTGCGGAAGGAAGGCCGCCGCGAACAAAATCGCCTTGGGGTTGCTCGCGGCGACCAGCACGCCCTGACGGTAGAGACGACGGGACTCGTGTCCGGGGACCGGGGCCGTGGCGGCCGTCGCGAACTTCGCTGCGCCGGAACCCGTCGCTGCGTCGGACCCTGCCGCCGCCGCGCTTGCCGCAGCCTGCTCCGGCACGGTCGCAAGCCAGGACTTGATCCCGAGATACACGAGGTACCCCGCGCCCGCCCACCGCAGCACGGTGAACACGGAGGGAAAAGCCTGCAGCAGCGCTCCCAACCCGAGTGACGACAGACTCATCATGGCGAGCAGCGCCGTCATGCAACCGGCCATGGTGGCGACTGCCTTGGAAAAACCGCGGCGGGCGCTGGTCGCCATGACCAGCAGCATGTTGGGGCCGGGCGTCGCCGAGA
>CAZZVN010000099.1:0-6794 GCA_964657625.1 uncultured Steroidobacteraceae bacterium | reverse complement strand
GCCATGTGTTCATGGACGAAGTAGAAGTGCAGGAAATCAGGCTCGCGGCGCGCCGCGAGCCAGTGCCAGGGCACGGCGACCACCGCGAACAGGGCCAGTCCGCGCACGGCCTCCAGGCGCCGCCAGGGAGACACGTCGCGGGTGTAGAGGCTGTAGAGCACCAATACCGCCGCGGGGATCAAGGCCGCCACGAGGCCCTTGGTCAACACGCCGAGGGCGACGGCGAGCCAGGCGAGCAGCATGGCGTGGCGCACGGGAGGATGCGCCCCATCCGCATCCGGCCGCCCCGGCTGCGCCAGCAGAAATCCGCCCAGGGCCACGGTCAGGTAAAAGGTCAGGCTCATGTCGAGCGTCAGCAGCTGCCCCAGCACCACGAACAGCAGCGAACTTGCGAGCAGGGCGCCGGCGCGCCAGGGCGCATCCGGCCCCCCCAGACGGCGCGCGACCAGGGCCACCGCGAGCACGGTCAGCAGCGCGCAGAGCGCGGTGTAGGCCCGCGCCGCAAATTCGTCGTGGCCGAACAGGCGCAGGCTGAGCGCCGTCGCCCAGTACTGCAGCGGGGGTTTCTCGATGTAGGCCAGTCCGTTCAGATGCGGGATGATCCAGTCGCCGCCGCTCAGCATCTCGCGCGGGATCTCGGCGTAGCGGCCCTCGTCGGGATTGAACAGGGGCCGCGAACTCAACGTGGCGAACCACAGCACGGCCAGGAACACGGCGAGCGCCCCGTACAGGAAGCGGCGGATACCGGGCGGGCCCGCCGGGCCGGGCGGGCCAGGCATGGCGGGCGCCGCCCCGGCGACGCTCACGGTGGTCCGGCCGCGCCCGCCTGCACTGCGAGCAACCCGGACCGCCCCGCGATCTCGCCGCGCAGCACCGCCCGCGTCGGCAGCGGCCGTTGCAGCGCCAGCTCGCGGATGCGATCCATGCGGGTCACCGTCGCGCCCGCCTCGCGCCAGCGCACCAGCAGTGCTTCGAAGGCGTCGAGCAGCAGCAGTCCCTCGAGTTCCGCATGCAGCGTGAACACCTGCAACGGCCCCTCCTGCGGCGCCGCGGACAGGGCGAACACCGCGTCCGCGATGCGTGTCTCGTCGATCCCGTCGCGGCCCAGCAGTTCGTCGAACGTGGGCAGGGTGGTGGGCAGCTGGGGACAGCCCGGCTCGGCCGCGCCGTCCAGCAGCGGCAGGAAGGGCGGACCGCCGCGCGTGTCGCTCGCGTAACGCAGCCCGTATTCGCGCTCCAGCGCGAGTCCGAAGGCATTGATCTGCCAGCCCGCCGCCGCATGCGACTGCGGCGCGAAGCCGAACACCCGTTCGAACGCCTGCAGGCCCTTCTCGAACTCCGCCCGCGTCCAGGCCGCGGTGGCGCCCGCCACGTGATCCTGCCAGCGCACGTGATCGAAGGTGTGCAGCCCCACCTCGAAGCCCGCATCGTGCACCCGGCGCATGTGCGCGCCGCCCTCGGCGCCGATGTCCGGGCCCGGCAGCAGCACGCCGTACAACAGCGTCTTCAGGCCGTAGTGCTTGAGCACCGAGGTGCGCGCCACCTTCTGCGCGAAACCCTTGCGGAACACCCGCCGCAGCGCGCGGCCCGTATGGTCCGGCCCCACCGAAAAATAAAACGTGGCGTCGACGCCGTGCTTCTTCAGCAGCGCCGCGAGCCGCGGCACTCCCTCACGGGTGCCGCGCAGGGTGTCGACATCGACCTTGAGGCCGATGTGGGTGCGTTCAAGCATTGCTCGACAGCAGCGCCGAGGCGGACGGCAGCGCGTGCGCGTACGAGTCGAAGATCGATTTGAGCGCCTGGCGCATGTCGGTCTTCGGCGTCCAGCCGAGTTCCGCCGTGGTGTTGGCGATGGACGGCAGCCGGGCCGGTATGTCCGCGTAGCCCTTGCCGTAATACTCCAGGGCCGAGATGTCGATCAGGCGGGTGTTGCGTGCGGTGGGGGCGTACTCGGGCCGCTCGAGCGCGATCTCCAGCATCATCTGGGCGAGTTCGCGGATCGAGTACGAGTTGTGCGGGTTGCCGATGTTGTAGATCTTGCCGTCGGCGATGCCGGCCGGGTTGTCGATGACCGTGGTCAGGCACTCCACCGCGTCGTCGATGAAGGTGAAGGCCCGCGTCTGACTGCCGCCGTCGACCAGTTTGATGGGCTCGCCGCGCACGATGTGACCCAGGAACTGCGTGAGCACCCGCGAACTTCCCTCCTTCGGGTCGTCCATGCTGTCGAGCCCCGAACCGATCCAGTTGAACGGCCGGAACAGCGTGAACTGCAGCCCCTGTTCGCCGTAACCCCAGATGATGCGGTCCAGGAGCTGCTTCACGCAGGAATAGATCCAGCGCTGCTTGTGGATGGGGCCGAGCACCAGCTCGGAGGTCTCCGGATCGAATTCCTTGTCCCGGCACGCGCCGTAGACTTCCGACGTCGACGGGAACACCACCCGCTTCTTGTACTTCACGCAGTGGCGGATGATGGGCAGGTTGGCTTCGAAGTCGAGTTCGAACACGCGCAGCGGCTCACGCACGTAGGTGGCCGGCGTCGCGATGGCCACCAGCGGCAGGATCACGTCGCACTTGCGCACCTGATACTCCACCCACTCCTTGTTGATGGTGATGTCGCCCTCGACGAAATGGAAGCGCGGGTTGCCGAGCATCGTGCTCACGCGCTCGGACTGCAGATCCATGCCGTAGATGTGCCAGTCCGTGTGCGCCAGGATGTGCTTGCTCAGGTGATGGCCGATGAAGCCGTTGACGCCGAGAATGAGAACGTTTTTCAAGATGGACCTCTGAACGATGATTCAGGTCAGCGCCAGCGGCTGACCCGACAAGGCGGGCGGCGGTGCGTGCGGCTCGAGCGGCCGCTGCTCGAAGACCACCTGCGAGAGCTCGAGGCGGTGGCCGTCGCTGCAGTCGGCATACCAGCCGCCGTCCGCCGCGTACAGGCATGGCACACGGTCGGCGAAGCGGACCGGACCCGGGTCGAGGCGCGTTTCCAACACCTCAAGCCTACACCCGTTGACGTCGGTGAACGCGCCGGGAAACGGCGGCGCAACGGCACGCACCAGATCGTGGACCGCGCGCGCCCCCCGCCGCCAGTCGATGCGGCCGTCCTCCGGACGACGGCGCCCGAAATACGAGCCGTGGGCGAGGTCGAGCGGGTGCGCTGCGGCCGTGCCCGCGACCAGCCCGGGCAGGCTGCGCCGCAATACCACCGCGGCCGCATCGGCCACCTTGAAGGACACGTCGAGCGCCGTGTCGTTCTCCAGGATGGGCACGGCCTGCTGATCGACCAGCGGCCCGGCATCGGGCTTCTCCAGCATGTAGTGCAGGCTCGCGCCGGTCGCCGTCTCGCCGTTCAAGATGGCCCAGTGCACGGGCGCCCGGCCCCGGTACTTGGGCAGCAGCGAGCCGTGCATGTTGAGCGCGCCGCGCGGCGCGACTCCGAGCCAGGCGCTACTCAGCATGTGCCGGTAGTAGAACGAGAACAGGAAGTCCGGCGCGGCGCGGCGGCCCTCGGCCACCCACTCGGCCGCGTTTGGATCCTCCGGCGTGACCACCCGCAGACCGTGGGTGCGGGCGAGCGCCGCGACGCTCGCGAACCATCGGCTCTCGCCCGGATCGTCCGCATGGGTGAACAGCAGCGGCACCTCGATGCCCTGCGCCAGCAGCTCGCTCAGACCGCGCACGCCCACCTCGCTGTAGGCGAACACCACCGCCCGCGTCACGGCGGCAGCACCGCGTCGAGCGGGCTCACCACAGGTTCGATGCCGTGCAGGCCGAGCACGTCGGGCGGCTCGTCCGCCTCCAGCACCGCCTCGACCAGATAGCGTGGCCGCTCGCGCACCTGCGCATAGATGCGGCCCACGTACTCGCCGAGCAGACCGATGCCGAACAGCGCGAGGCCGATGAAGAAGAACACCACGCCGAACAGGGTGAACACGCCCTCCGCCTCGGGCCCGACGATGATGCGGCGCAGGAACAGATAAATCACCAGGATCGCGGACAGCGTGGACACCGCCATGCCGATCATGGAAAAGAGCTGCAGCGGGACCACCGAGAAGCCCGTGATCAGATCGAAGTTCAGGCGGATCAGGCTGTAGAGCGAATACTTCGACTGTCCGGCGTAACGCTCCTCGTGCGAGATCGACACCTCGATGGGGTTCATCGCGTACAGCGACGCGAGTGCCGGAATGAAGGTGTTGATCTCGCGGGTCTGGTTCAAGGCCGTGACCACGGAGCGCGCGTAGCCGCGCATCATGCAGCCCTGATCCGTGATGCGCACCGGCGTGATGCGCTCGCGCAGCTCGTTCATGCCCTTCGACAACAGGCGCCGCCAGAGGAAGTCCTGACGCTGATTGCGCACGGTGCCGACGTAGTCATAGCCCTTGTCGAGCATGTCGACGAGCTTGCCCACCTCTTCCGGCGGGTTCTGCAGGTCCGCGTCGAGGGTGACCACGTAGTCGCCGCGGGCGTAGGAAAGTCCGGCCATCACCGCCGAGTGCTGGCCGAAATTCGCATGGAACAACACCACCCGGGTGTGCTGCGGGCGGCGTTCGAACTGCTGGCGCAGGAGCGCGACCGATCGGTCCCGGCTGCCGTCGTTGACGAACACGCATTCGTACGAGAGGTTCAACGCGTCGAGCGCCGGGTACAAACGCGCGAACAGGGTGGGCAGCACCTGCTCTTCGTTGTAGACCGGAATGACGACGCTGAGCTTGGGCCGGACGGGCATGCGCGGAACCGACTTGATCAGTGGTCGGCGGCCACGGCGCCGTGCGACTTCATCAGGTCCAGCAGTTCCCGGGTCTTCTCGTGCATGAGCTCGGCCGAGCCGCGCGCCTCGACGTTCAGCCGGATCAGCGGTTCGGTGTTCGAGGTGCGCAGATTGAAACGCCAATCCTTGAATTCGTACGAGATGCCGTCGGTACGGTCGACCTTCAGCGCACCCTTCGCATAGCGTGCCTCCACCGCCTCGATGGTGGTCGTGGCATTCGGCACGCGGTAATTGAGCTCGCCGCTGACGGGATACAGTCCGATCCGTTCGCCGACCAGGGCGGACAGCGGCTGGCCGGTTTCGCTCAAGATCTGCGCCACCAGCAGCCACGGAATCATGCCGCTGTCGCAGTAGGCGAAACGCCGGAAATAATGATGCGCGCTCATCTCCCCGCCGTACACGCCGTCCACTTCGCGCATGCGCTGCTTGATGAAGGCGTGGCCGGATTTCGAGAGCACGGCTTCGCCGCCGCCGCCTTGGACGATCTCGACGGTGTTCCAGGTCAGCCGCGGATCGTGGACCACGCGGCCGCCCTTTTCACCACGCAGCAGCACCGAGGCGAGCAGGCCGACGATGTAGTAGCCCTCCACGAAACCGCCCCGCTCGTCGAACAGGAAGCAGCGGTCGAAATCGCCGTCCCAGGCGACGCCGAGATCCGCCTTGTGCGCGTGGATGGCCGCGATGGTGGAGGCGCGGTTCTCCTCGAGCATCGGGTTCGGGATGCCGTTCGGGAAGTGCCCGTCGGGCTCGTGATGCACCTTGATGAATTCGAACGGCAGCGACCCTTCGAGCTGGTCGACGATGAGCCCGGCGCCGCCGTTGCCCGCGTTGACCACGATCTTGAGGGGTTTGAGCTTGGCCACGTCGACGTACGACAGGAGATGCGCGATGTAGGCCTGCATGGTGTCGATGCTGCGGCGTACGCCCTGGCGGGTCGCCGCCGGAAATTCCTCGCGTTCGGCGAAGCCGCGGATGTCCTTCAGACCGTTGTCGCCGCTGATGGGTTTCGACTGCTCGCGGACGAACTTCATGCCGTTATAGTCGGGCGGATTGTGGCTGGCGGTCACCATGATGCCGCCGTCGTAGCTGCCGTCGAAGGTGGCGAAATAGACGCCCTCGGTGCCGCAGATGCCGATGTCGTAGACGTCGACGCCGCTGTCGGTGAGGCCGCGGCAGAGCGCATCGGCGAGCGCCGCGCTCGACAAACGGATGTCGCGCCCGACCACCACGCGCCGCGGGGTCAGGAACTGCGCATAGCCGCGCCCGACGCGGTAGGCCACGTCCTCGTTCAGCTCGCCCGGGATGCGTCCCCGCAGGTCATAGGCTTTGAAACAGGTGATCGACTTCACGTGTTGGTCCCTTCACGGCCGTAGTTGTCCTCGTAGCGAACGATGTCGTCCTCGCCGAGATAGGTTCCCGAGCGCACCTCGACGATGTGCAGGTCCACCTTGCCGGGGTTCTCGATGCGGTGTCGCGCGCCGATGGGCACGTAGGTCGACTCGTTCTCCGAGAGCAGAAACGTTTTGTCCTGGCAGGTCACGAGCGCCGTGCCCTGCACCACGATCCAATGCTCGGCGCGGTGATGATGCATCTGCAGCGAGAGCATGCCGCCGGGCTTCAACGACAGGCGTTTCACCTGGAAACGGTCGCCGTCGTCGATGCTGTCGTAGCTGCCCCAGGGACGGAACACCTCGCGGTGCCAGGCCGACTCGCTGCGCCCGGCCTTCTTCAGGCGCGTGACCAGTTCCTTCACGTCCTGCACCCGATCCTTCGGCGCGACCAGGATGGCGTCCTTGGTCTCCACGATGATGTGATCCGACATCCCCACCGCCGCCACGAGGCGGCCGGTCGAATGCACGTAGCAGTCGTGCGTGTCGTGCACCAGCACGTCGCCCTGGGTGATCGCGGCGGCCACCAGCCTGATCGCGATTGCCTTCGTATATGTCTACCTGTATCGCACCCGGTTGGGCACGCTGACCCGCGCGGTGATGTCGCGGCGCGACGAGGCGTTGGCGACCGGCAT
>CAZZVN010000098.1:0-7076 GCA_964657625.1 uncultured Steroidobacteraceae bacterium | reverse complement strand
GCGGTGTTCGACTACGTGAAGCGGCTGCGGGTGTGCGGGGCGGTGTCGCTGTTCGAGAGCAGCCACAGTGTGATTGCGACGCTGACTCCCGTCGGCGAGTCGCTGCGCACGTTCCTGGCCTGCTGGCGTTCGACGGCCGGGCAGTAGCTGCGGCTGACCCGGCGCGCGGGCGGAGGGTATAGTTAGGCTCCGCTCTCAACTCCGGTAGGCTCCCCGTGTTCCTGCAAATCGACGACTTTTTGACCGCTGAGGAGGTTCAGGCGGTGGCGCAGCTTGCCCGGCAAACCCAGTTCATCGACGGGCGGCGCTCCAATCCGCACAACACCACCAAGAACAGCGTGGTGGGTGACCCTGCGGATCCGCAGGGGCAGCGTGCGTCGCAGATCGCGCTGGCGGCGTTTCAGCGCAGCGAGGCGGCGCGGGATTTCGTCTTCCCGCAGCGTGTGGCGATCCCGCAGCTGGCGCGCTACGAGACCGGCATGAACTATGGGCCGCACGTGGATGCGGCCTTCCTGGCGGTGGGTGCCCAGCCGTTGCGCTCCGACGTGTCGTGCACGATGTTCATCAGCGAGCCGGCGAGTTATCAGGGCGGCGAACTGGTGGTGTACCTCGGGTCCGAGGCGGTGCGGATCAAGGGCAACGCAGGCTCGGCGGTGTTCTATGCCTCGACGGCGTTGCACCAGGTGGCGCCGGTGACCGTGGGCGAGCGGCTGGTGATGATCACCTTCATCGAGAGCCAGATTCCCGACCAGATGCACCGTGAACTCTTGTACACGCTCGGCGAGGTCAAGGCGTTGGAGGGCCTGAAGATCGACTGGCGCAACCGCACGCGCCTCGAATACGTGATCGCGAACCTGCAGCGGATGTGGGCCAAGTAGCGTGACCGCCGGGGGGGGCGACGCGGCCGCGACCGCCGACGCGCGCGCGTTGCAGGCCGTCTCGGCGGCCGCGCAAGCCGGTGATCTTTCGCGGGCGATCGGTCTGGCGCAGGCCGCACTCGCGCGCGGCATCGAGCATCCACTGCTGTTCAACCTGGCGGCGCTCGACCACGAGCGGCGCGGCGAGATGGAGCGGGCGGTCGCGTTGCTCGAACGGGCGGTGCGTCTCGCGCCCGAGGACGCGGCCTCGCACAATGCGTTGGGCCTGTGCCTGATGCAGCTCGAGCGGGCGGAAGCGGGTTTGGCACAGTTCGATGCGCTGATCGCCTTGAATCCGGCGTTGCCCTACGCGCACGCCAGCCGGGGCAACGCGTTGCTGGCGGTGGGGGACATGTCGCAGGCGGAGAATGCCTACCGGCAGGCGCTGGAACGCGATCCGGGGCAGGGTGTCGCGCTCGCGGGTCTCGCGCGCATCGCCAGCCACCGGGGGGCCTACCCGGCGGCGCGGGAACGGGCGGAGCGTGCGTTGAGCGTGCTGCCAGGGTACCCCGATGCGGTAATGAGCCTGGCGCGGGCGGAGTGGGGCGAGAAACGCGTCGGACGTGCTCATGCGTTGCTTCGCGATCTGCTGGCGGACGGTCGTTTGTCGGTGCTGGAGCGGGCGCACGCCATGGGCCTGTTGGGCGACGTGCTTGATGCCGAAAACCGCTGCGACGAGGCATTTGCTGCATACACCGAGTGCAACACGCGACTGCACCAATATTATGCGGCTGGCTTTGCCGGCGAGGTGAGCGCGTTCGACTACGTGAAATCCATGTCGGCGTACTTCGCTGGTGCGTCGCCGCAGGTATGGCAGAAGTCGACCGCGCTGGCGGGGACGGCGTACGGGGCGCGCGGCCATGTGTTCGTGCTGGGCTTTCCGCGTTCGGGCACGACCTTGATCGAGGTGGTGCTCGAGGGCCATCCGGACGTGGTCAGTCTGGAGGAGAAGGAATCCCTGATCGATGCGGTGCGCGCCTTCATGCGCACGCCTGCGGATCTGGAACGGCTGGCGCGTTCGAGCGACGCGGCGCTCGAGCCGCTGCGGGCGGCGTATTGGCGGCGTGTGGCCGAGGCGGGCGTGGCGGTGGCGGGCCGGGTGTTCGTGGACAAGCATCCGCTCAACTCGCTCAAACTTCCGCTGATCGCGCGGCTGTTCCCCGACGCGAAAATTGTGTTCGCGTGCCGTGATCCGCGGGACGTGGTACTGAGCTGCTTCCGGCACCGCTTTCGCATGAGTGCGCCGTTCTATGAACTGCTGACGTTGGACGGTGCTGCACGTTATTACGCGGCCGTCATGGAGCTGGCGACGCGCCTCACCGCGCTGCTGCCGCTCGACGTGTGTCTGGTGCGCCACGAGGACGTGGTGACGGAGTTCGTGCGGGAGATGAAGCGGCTGTGCGCCTTCCTGGCGCTCGAATGGATGCCCGCCATGGGCGATTTTGCGCTGCGCACCCGCGAGCGGGGCATGCTGACGCCGAGCACCGCACAACTGGTGCGCGGTCTCAACACCGAAGGGCTGGGTCAGTGGCGCCGGTATCGTGAGCACATGACGCCGGTGCTCGCGGATCTCGAGCCGTGGGTGCGGCGGTTTTATTACGAGGCGCAGTAGTGCGCAACGGCGGGGTGGGTGCCGCAACGAATATTCTCGGCATCTGCGGAAGTCTGCGCGCCGCCTCCATCAACTCGAAGCTGCTGCACGCGACGGCGCGACTTGCGCCACAGGACATCAACGTTTCGGTCTTCGATGGCCTGGGCAAGCTGCCGCTATTCAATCCCGATCTCGACGCAAGCCTTCCCGCGAGCGTCGGGGATTTGTACCGGGCGGTCAGTCATGCCGATGCGTTACTATTTGCTAGCCCGGAATACGCTCATGGTGTGACGGGCACGCTCAAGAATGCGCTCGACTGGCTGGTTGGGTTCGAACCGTTCGCCGGGAAAATCGTGGCGGTGCTCAACGCGTCGCCGCGAGCTCACCATGCGGATGATGCTTTGCGCGAGATACTGGGCACCATGGCGGCCGTCATCGTCGAATCCGCATCGGTCTCGATTCCTTTGCTGGGAACCACGCTTGATGTGTCAGCGATGGCGGCCACGCCGTCCATCGCGGAGGCAGTCGGCGAATCGCTACGGGCTTTGCATGCCGCCGTGCTGTTACGCCGCGCTTCGTCGAGCGCGCAGTGACGTTCGATGGCAAGCGCGGCGAGCGCCGCGGCCGTGACCATGGGACCACTGATCTGAGCATCATGTATTTGGCTCAGGAACAGAGCATCGAGCCATGCACTGATGTCATCGTAAGAACCAACGCCGACGGCACAACGTCGTCATCGAGTGTTAAGGTGGTCCTGCATCTGCAGCCAGTCGCACGAAACGAGTCTAGGGAGATAAGATCGGAGGCAGCAGTTCCAACTTCGTCGCGACGCGTCGACAGGCAGCAATCAAATCGACGACAAGGCGGTCGTTGATGTTCAGATCTCCCTCGTACTCGCCGAGATTTCGGACGGAATGACATTTGTCGAGGACCCGCCAGACCTCTGGGCCCAAATCAAGGGTGTGCGGCAATACTTGAAACACGATGTAACGATTGGCCGGCCGAAACCCATGCCAACGCAAAGCGGCCAGGCAAAGGGCATGGGCGGCGTTATATGCAAGGTCAAACCGGCTCTCCAAAGAGTTTGATTCCATGGCAGAATCTGCCAATCGCGACAATGCGGATCGCTTAAGTCCGAAAAATTCTTTCGAATCTGGTGCTTCCTTGCGCAGTGGTTTGCCGGGCCCCGTCAAATTTTCAAGCGGCGAGGCCATTAATCTCTCCGATAATCCACATTTTGGGTTGGGCGAGGACGCGTTCTAGGAACGAATTCCCCGCCCGCGCCCGGTGGTCAATATCACTCCGCGAATACAGCGTTGGGTTCACATTCCGTTGCAAACGATTCGTGGCCGGCTCGAGCGCTGCGAAAATCTCCCCGTATGCGAGTGTGTCGCTCACGATCAAGAGATCGACATCACTAGTGACAGTGTCAGTGGCGCTTGCGACAGAACCAAAGATGAACGCAAGGCGTATTTGCTCGGCGAGTGGCGCAAGTGCGGATCGCACAACATCGACGAGACCAGACGTCTTCAACACCAATCCTCTCAGCTCCTCGAAGACTGGCGCCGCCGCATTGGCTTGGTAATGTTTTTGATTGCCGATTCTCTTGACAGTTACCAACCCGGCCGCGGAAAGCCGCGTGAGTTCGCGTTGAACTGCTCCTGACCCGGAGCCGGCTAGGGTGATCAGTTCGTTGGAATAGAAACTACGCAAATGACTGCCGAACAACACCGCCAAAACTCGCTGTTGTACTTTAGAAAACAGTGCGTCGGCGATGCCGGACACTCCTGCCGGTAGAGGCAAGGACTTGTCATTCTTTAAACCCATATTGGGTATGATAATACCCAAAATGGGTAATTAAAACACCCTTCTATCCACAAAAACTGGGTGGTGTCATCATCGAATGTAAGGGTGGTTTTTTGCCGCTAGCCCGCGCTCCCCTCGGCGTCCGGCAGCGAGAACCAGCAGTTGAAGGCGATGGTGATGCGTTCGCCGCTGCCGTGGTAGGGCTTGACCTCGTGCAGCACCCAGGAGGGAAAGAGCACGAGCTGGCCGGCATCCAGGGCGATGCTCGCGACCTGGGGTCCGTAGGGCAGCGCCATGTTGGCGTTGCCGGCGTCCATGTGCATGGCGCTCAAGGTGGTGGGATTGACGAAGCTCAGCAGGCCGCCGTCCTTCTGGCCGGGCTCGCGGCCGGTGGCGACGCAATACACGCCGCTCCAGGCGGCATTGGGATGGTTGTGTACGCCGAAGTACCCGCCGGCGCGGGTGATGTGGAACCAGCAGTCGTTGTAGATCTGCAGGCGGTGCACGGTGGCGAGGTCGTAACCGTTCAGCCGGCCGATGACGGCGAGCAGCTGGTCCCAGCAAAAGGTCTTCAACTCCTGGATCGCGGGATCGGTGTCGCGAAACAGGTTGAAATGGCTTTCGAACACCATGGCATTGCGCTGCATGCGCGGCCGTGGATTGACGGCGGTGCCGGCGCGTTCCTGCGCGTGGAGGTAGCGGATCAGGCGTGGATTCAGCTGCTCCTGATCCGGGCAGCGGCTGAACGCGAACGGCACGGCGAACATGTTCATGAGTTCAGGGGGCGGCATGGGCACTCCGGGAGCGGCTGCGGATGAGGCTGGGCATAGTGTAGCGGGCTATACTGCCGTGATGAACGTCAGGTCTGCCGCGCCAGCATCGGCTTCCGAGGCGGCGCTGCACGAACGCGCCTGCGCCCTGCTGGCGGCGGGCGAGGCGGCGTCGGCACGCGTGCTGCTCGAACAGCTGGTGGAGCTGGCGCCGGGCCACGTTCCGTTCTGGCTGAGCCTGGCGGCGACGTTGCGCCGGCTGGCGTGCCGCGAGGAGGAGTTCGCGGCGCTCGAGCGTGCGCTCGCGGCCGACCCCACCCACCTCATCGTGCTGCTGCAAAAGGCGGCCCTGCTCGACCTCATGGGCAAGCCGCGCTCGGCCGCGGCGGTGTACGGTCACGCGCTGCAGACGTTGGGTCCGGGGATGCCGTTGCCGCCGGCGGTGGAGGCGCACGTGCGGCATGCACGGCAGCGCGTGACGGATAATTCGGCGCAGCTGGCGGCGGTCATCCACTCGCGATTGACCGGAGTTGCTGCCGGCACCGGCGGGGCGGGAGAGGGGTCGCAGCGGCGCTTCGATCGTTGTCTCGACCGGCTGCTGGGGCGGCGGCGGATCTATCATCCCGAACCCACCTTCATGCTGTTTCCGTTCCTGCGCAACGACGAGTTCTTCGCCCGCGAACGTTTTCCGTGGCTCGACGCGTTGGAAGCGGCGACGCCCATGATCCGTGAGGAGCTGTTCGGCGTGCTGGCCACCGACGGGTCCGGCATCGAGCCCTACATCGCCTTCGAACCGGGCCTGCCGCTGCGTCAATGGCAGTCGCTCAATCACTCGCGGCGCTGGAGCGCGTATTTCTTGTGGAATCAGGGGCGCGGCGTGCCCGAGCATGCGGCGCGCTGTCCGCGCACCGTGGCGCTGCTGGCATCGCTGCCGCAGGTGGACATTCCCGGGCGAGGACCGACCGCGTTCTTCTCGTTCTTGGATGCGCGCACCGCCATTCCGGCGCACAGCGGCGTGACCAATACGCGCCTTACGGTGCACCTGCCGTTGGTGGTGCCGCCGGGCTGCCGGTTTCGCGTGGGCGGGGAGACGCGCGAGTGGCGCGAAGGGACGGCGTGGGTATTCGACGACACCATCGAGCACGAAGCGTGGAATGATTCGGACGCCTCGCGCGCCATTCTGATCTTCGACGTGTGGAATCCGGAACTCACTGCGTTGGAGCGGGATCTCGTGCGCGAGACGACGGTCGCGCTCGCGCAGTACTATGAGACCGAAGGGGCGGTACCCGGAGTGGTGTTTTGATATGACGACGTCGAACAGTTCGTGGACAGCGCGGTGGCGCAGGTGGGCCGGCGCGGCGCTGAGGGTGGGGGCTTTCATCGCGGTCGCACTCAGCGCGGGAACGATGGTCGCCGCGGCGGACGGTGCGGCCGACGGACCGCTCGCGGCGCCCCTGGCGGCGCTGCAGGCGTGCCGCGCCGTGCCGAACGCCAAATCCCGGCTGGAATGCTTCGACCGTGCGGCGGGTGCCCTGGAGACGGCGACGCTGCAGGCCGCGGCGGTGGCGCCCGGCGTTGCCCCGCCGGACACCGCCTCGGGTGCCGTTGCCGTGCCGGCCGTCGGCGCCACGCCGGGCGGGGCGATGGCGGGTGCCGGCGCACCGGCGGTTGCCGCCGCAGCGACGATACCGCCGCCGGCCCGCCTCGATCCGCAGCAGCAGTTCGGCCTGCCGGAACGGGCCGTGGTCGCCAAGGAGGTGGCCGCGGGCACGCGTTCCGCCGACCTGACCAAGATCGCCTCGTATGTCAGCGGCCTGGGTCAGGGCGCGAGCGGGCTGCTGATCTTCACGCTGGAGAACGGGCAGGTGTGGCGTCAGCTCTCGGCGGCGGACGTGGTGGTTGCGCGGGTGGGGGACCGGGCCACGGTGTCGCGCGGCGCGTTCAGCTCGTTCTGGCTGGAACTGAGTTCGGGCCGGGGCTGCAAGGTGAGCC
>CAZZVN010000097.1:5246-7277 GCA_964657625.1 uncultured Steroidobacteraceae bacterium | reverse complement strand
CGCCCGGCACGCCCGGCACGCCCGCCGACACGACTACGGCGCGCATCACGCCCGCCGCTGGCGCTGCCACTGCCACTGCCGCCACCGCCACCGCCGCTGCGACCGCGCGCGACCCATGATCACCTTCCTGCAACCGCAGTGGTTCTGGCTGTTCGCGCTGCTGCCGCTGGTCATGCTGTGGCGCGGGCGGCGCGGACCCGTGGCGGCCATCCGCTACTCCGACGTGGGGCTGGTGCGTGAACTCGGCACGACAGGACGCAGCCGCGTGGGCGGCATCCTCTGGTGGCTGCTGCCGTTGCTTGCGGCAGCCTGCATGATCACGGGCCTCGCCCGCCCTCAGCGGGGCCACAGCCGGGTCGAAGTCACCGCCAACGGCATCGACATCGTGCTCGGCCTGGACGTCTCCGGCTCGATGCAGGCGCTCGACTTCCAGCTCGAAGGCCGACGTCAGAACCGCATCGACATCGTCAAGGCGGTGGTCACCCGGTTCATCGACCAGCGTCCGAACGACCGCATCGGCTTGATCGCCTTCGCCGCCGCGCCGTATCTGGTCAGCCCTCTGACGCTCGACCACGACTGGCTGCAACAGAACCTCGAACGCGTGACCATCGGCATGGGCGGTGACGATGGCACCGCCATCGGTTCGGCCATCGCGGCGGGCGTCAACCGGCTGCGCACCACGGCGGCCAAATCCAAGGTGCTCATCCTGCTCACCGACGGCGTCAACAACTCCGGAAAGATTTCGCCGCTGGCCGCGGCCGAGGCCGCGAGGGCCTTCGGCGTGAAGATCTACACCATCGGCGTCGGCGCCCGCGGCAGCGCGCCGGTGCCGGTGCGCGACGATGCCGGCAACATGCGGGTGATCATGGCCAAGGTGGATGTCGACGAGAAGACGCTCGAGGCAGTCGCCGCGCAGACCGGCGGCACCTTCTACCGCGCCACCGACACCGACTCGCTGGAGAAGATCTACGCGCAGATCAACCGCCTCGAGACCACCGCACAGACGGTGCAGAAATTCGAGCACTACGAAGAGCTGTACACCTGGGCGCTGTATCCGGCGCTGGCCTTCCTGGGCCTCGGCTCGCTGCTGCAGCAGACCCGCTTCCGGAGGCTGCCGTGAGGTTCGCGGCGCCGGGCTGGCTGGGCGGCGGGGCCGCCGCGTGCCTGTGCCTGATCTGGCTCTGGTACCGCCATGACAAGCGCCAGTATGCCGCGCTCGCCTTTTTCATCGCGCCGCAGCTGCGCGCCTCGCTCACCGAATCAGTGTCCATCGCCCGCCGGCGCGCGCGCCGGGGCCTGCACCTGGCGAGCGTGGCGCTGCTGTTCACCGCACTCGCCGGCCCCCAGTGGGGATATCGCTGGGAACAGACCAACCGCCGCGGCAACGACCTCGTGTTCGCGGTGGACACCTCGCGCAGCATGAACACGCCCGACGTGAAGCCCGACCGGCTCACCCGTGCCAAACTCGCCATCGACGATTTCGCAAAGCGGCTGGATGGCGATGCCATCGGCCTGGTCGTCTTTGCCGGCACGGCGTTCCTTGCCTGCCCCATCACCCTCGATTACGGCGCCTTTTATGAGTCGCTCAACGTGGTCGACACCAACAGCATCCCCCGCGGCGGCACCAACATCGCGGCCGCCATCCGTGAGGCCGACGCCGCGCTGCAACGCCGTCCGGGCAGCGACAAGACCCTCGTGCTCGTCACCGACGGCGAGGACCTCGAAGGCGACGCGCTCGCCGTCGCGAGCGAAGCGCACGCCCGCGACGGTCTGAAGATCTACACCATCGGCGTCGGCACAGCGAACGGCGATCTCATTCCGCTGCCCGCCGATCGCGGCGGCGGCTTCGTCAAGGACGAGAACGGCGCGTTCGTCAAATCACACCTCGATGAGAAGGCATTGACCGCGCTGGCCGAGACCACCGGCGGACTGTATGCACCGCTCGGCCGCCAGGGTGAAGGGTTCGACTTCATCTATGACAAGGCGCTCGGGCCCATGGCCAAACACGACCTGGCGTCGCGTCAACAAAAG
>CAZZVN010000097.1:0-5146 GCA_964657625.1 uncultured Steroidobacteraceae bacterium | reverse complement strand
TGTACCGCGCCGGCCAGAAAACGGAAAAATCCTCCGTCGATGACACGCTGAAGACCTGGAACGACGCCGTCAAAGCCTACGACACGGCGCTGCAGTTGCGCCCCGCGGACGACGACGCCAAATACAACCGTGACCTGGTCAAACGCAAGATCGCCGCCCTGCAACAAGATCAGCAAAAAGATCCGAAGAATCAGCAGAACGACAAGAACAAGAACGACAAGGACAAGAGCAAGTCGCAAGGAGGTGGCGGTGGCGGCGGTGGACCGTCCGACGGCAAAGCCGACAACAAACCGGGCGGTCAGCAGCCGGGACAGCAGGGGGGGCAACCGCCGCCCGCTCAGCAACAAGCCCAGCAGCCCCCGCCGCCGCCCGGCGACGGCCCACAATCCGGCAAGGGACCACCGCCCGCCCCCGCCGCGCAGAACCAGCCGAAGCCCGGTGATGCCAAACCCCAGGAGCCGGGCCAGGACGCGAGCAAGGACGGGAACCCACCGCCGAGCGACGCGCAGGCCGGCGATGATCAGCGCGAGCCCGGCCAGATGAGCCGCGCCGAGGCCCGCCAGTTGCTCGACTCCGTGAAGGGTGAAGAGCGCACGCCGCTCGGCTCACCGCTGGCGCGTACCGACGGCCCGCCCGAGCGGCCGGTCAAGGACTGGTAGCGATGGCCGCGCCTGCACGGTCGCCCGTTGCCGCCGCCGCGCGCCTGGGGGCGCGCCTCACCCTGGTCGCCGCGTTCCTCGTGGGCGCGGCGACCGCGCTCGCCGAGCCGCCGCCGATCAGCGCCACGCTCGAGCCGCGCCAGATCACCGTGGGCGAATCCGCGCAGCTCACCATCACCACCGCCGGCATGTCATCACCCACCATCACGATACCGAACGTCCCGGGGCTCACGTTTGGCGTGGTGGGCACCTCGCGCCGCATGCAGATGATGAACGGCGCGACGATGTCGTCCACCTCCACGATGATCCGCGTCACGCCGCAGGCGCCCGGCGTCTACAACATCCCCGGCGTCGGCCCGAACTCGCCGCCGTTGCTGCTGCAGGTACTCGCGCCGGGCGCGTCGCCCGACCGTTCCCCCTCGCCCAACAGCTACGGCACGCCGCCGCACAAATCCATCGTCGCCGGCGGTTCGAACACCAACGGCCTACACCTCGCCGCCGACGGCGCTGCGTTCGTCAAGTTGACGCTGCCCAAGCGCGAGTTCTTCGTCGGCGAAAACATCCCGGTGGACATCGAAGTCGGCATGCGCGAGGGGTTCGTCACCGCCTTGAACGGCCTGCCGACGCTCGGCGGCAGCGACTTCACGCTCGACCATTTGTCCCACAAACCCGAGCGCTCGCAGCGCACCCTCGACGGCAGCGCGTTCGAGGTGTTCACCTGGCACAGCGTGATCGCCGCCGTGAAGCCGGGGACGTATTCGCTCGAAGCGGGCGCGCCGGTCACGGTGCGCATCCGCTCGCGCCCGCAGAAGGACTCTGTCATTGACGACCTGCTCGGTGACCCCTTCATGCAAAATTTCTTCGGTGCCACCGTGACGAAGGAAATCACCGTCAACAGCACCAAGTCCGAGCTCACCGTGCTCGCACTGCCCGCAGCCGGCCGGCCCGCCGACTTCAGTGGCGCCGTGGGCGAGTTCACGATCGCGAGCGACGTGTCGAGCAGGGCCACGGTGGTGGGAGATCCCTTGACGCTACGGCTGCGGGTGACCGGCGAGGGCAATTTCGACCGGGTCGACACCGCCATGCTCGATCACCTCGAGGAATGGAAGACGTACCCGCCGCGCGCCAACTTCAAATCCAGCGAACCCACCGGCTACCGCGGTGAGAAGACCTTCGAGCAGCCCGTCATCGCCTCCCAGCCCGGCGAGCACACCCTGCCGCCGCTGAGCTTCACCTACTTCAATCCCAGCACCCGCGCCTACGAAACCGCGCGCACCGCCCCCCTGACCGTCACGGTATCGCCGTCCGCCAGCGATGCCCGCCTTGCGCAAGGATCGGCCGGCAGCCCACCCGCCGCACCCTCCGGCGGCACCACGCCGGGCACCGGCAGCCCGGGCAGTACCGCACAGGGCAATACCGGGAACCCGGCGGCCACACCCGGCGCGCCCGCGGCGGCCGCAGGCACCACCGCCGGCGCAGCACTCGCCGGCCTGCGCCCCGACCACGCCGACGACGGCAGCACCGTCGGCTCGCTCGAACCGCCGTATGTACGGCCCGCGTTTCTCGCCATTCCCTCCGTCCTCGCCCTGGCTTTCGCCGGCGGCTGGGTGGGGCTACGCCGACGCCAGCACGCCGACACCGTCGGCTCCGCGCCGGGCGCACGCAAGTTGTCAAAGGCTGACCATGCGACGCTCGAGCGGCTGGCCGCCGCGGCGGCCGCCAGCGACGTGGCGCAATTCTTCCACATCGCCCGAGCTGCATTGAACGCCGATGCGGGCAGCACGGATGCCGAGCTGCGCGAACTGATCGCGCTGGCCGATGAGGTGCGCTATTCCCCGTTCGATGCCCGCAGCATCGATTTCGCCCACTGGCAGCAGGTGGTGCAGCGGAAACTCGGCCGCAAGGAAACCGCGTGAGGCCCGCCCTGCGCCAAGTCACGACGGTCGCAGCCTCCGCAGCGTTCGGTTGGATGGCGCTCGCGGCCGCCCCACCCACCGCCGCCGCTGCGGACCCGGCTCAGGACGTCGCGCCGCCGAACGACGCGGTTTCGGTACGCCCGGTCGCGTCCCACGCCCCCGCGCCGCCGGTTGATTACTCGGCGGCATCGCTCTACAACTCAGCGAACGCGCTCGCCCGTCAAGGCAGACCCGGTCTCGCAATACTCGATTACGAGCGTGCTCGCCTGATCGACCCGAGCGATGCCGACGTGGACGCCAACCTGCGCCTGGTGCGTCAAACGGCCGGCGTGCCGACGGCGGCACGTACGCTGCCGGATCGCGTCGCCGCACTCGCGAATCCGCGCTGGTTCTACGCGCTCGGGGTACTCGGCGTGGTGCTGGTGGGCCTCGGCGCGCTGGCGCGCTTCGTGTACCCACGCCATCGCATCGCGCGCCGTGTGGCCCTGGTCGTGGGCGTGATCTCGATCGCGGTGACTGCACTCCAGGCCGCGGCGCTGTGGTCCACGCTGCATGGCGCCGTGGTGCTCACCCGCGACACACCCGTGCGTGTCTCGCCCGTGCCGTTGAGCGACCCGCTGTTCGCCCTGCCCGAAGCCGAGACCGTCACCCTGCGAGCGGTGCACGATGAGTTCCTGCTGGTCGAAACCCGCGCCGGGCGCACCGGCTGGGTGTCGCGCGCCAACGTGGAGCCCATCGTTCCGATCCGGTGATGCGGCAGGCCGACTTCGCCGACACACCACGCCGTCGACCCGGCGATCGACACGGCCTCACGCTCAAGCAGGTGCACGAGCTACTTGATCTTCCTTACGAATATGTCCTGCCCATCAGTTCTACGGGAGGTGTAGCCGATAACCTCCCGGGCCGCGTCGCGTAGGAAGGTCACCGTGCCAAGATCTCCCTCCCGGATGAAGAAGGTTTCCTCGCCCGCCGGAAGGTACTCGTCGAGGTCTGCGCTGTCATCGCCGAAGTGGGACCACAGTCTGCCGTCCTTCTCGGTCACCGTATCGATCACATCGCCCGGCCGCCACTCGTATTTACCGACGTAATCTTTGAAAAGGGAAGGATCAACCGCAGCAGGCTTTCTAAAATTTACCGGCGTGTTGTCCCATTGCACGGCAATCAGCAGCCATCTAGCCGCTTGCTTGTGCCATGTCTCGGTGCGCCGCTGTTCGTTGACAATCGTCTTGTCCCCATATTGCTCAAGGTCAGTGACGAGGAAGTTCAGCACTGCCGTAGTGCCGTAGACGTGAACCACGTACTGTCGGGGATTTGTTGTCTGATCGTAGGCGGCCGGCATCTTCCTACGATGCTCTATATACTCATCCTTCGATGTAAGCGCACCATACTCGGTACTGAAGACGCAGTCTTTTGCAATGTAGGCAGCCGCTGCCGTCATGTCGCGCCGGTTGGTGGCCTCTCGCCGCGCCACGCTGACGTCAATTATTTCTTGCTCCATGGGATCATGTTTGACCTCCGGAAACGCGAGCGGTGCGTAGGATATCAAGCACATCACGAGAGCCCGGAGAACGCGGACGCTTCCCGTGGCCACGCCTGGTTTTCCCGGTGCACCGGTGATGCTGATCAAACAAATTGTCATGTGGTTCCGCTTGTGAGGTGCGATTTAACGTCGAGGATATCGGTTCCCCCTCCGAAGAGCATGCAAGTCCGGCAGCTAGCTGTACGCCAACGACCAGGTCGCACCGCGAAGCCAGCAACGCTCATCCGGTATCTGCTCGCGCCGGTACAACCGCGTGACCTCATCGCGTCGACCGTTGGCGAGAGCCACCGAGAGCGCCGCCTCCGACCCAGGGTCGCGGGCACCTGCACAGGGAAATATCGCGACGGTTGAAATGGCTTTGGCCCGATAGTCATCGCCGAGCCTTTCGATTCTGAACACGACCCCGCTTTCGGACACTTCTTTCGCACTTCTTCCTGCGGTGAAGCCGGGCTCTGTCGTCAGAGGCAAGATCAATCGGCCGCCTTCCGCAAGACGGTCCAGCCAGATGGCCGCCGGTTGCGTCGCGCCCGCGTTCACGTAAATGACGTCTGCCGTTTCGAAATCGACCGCCGTACCGTCGCCGTGAACGATTTCTACATTGGGCGCGGCAGAGAAATTAGCCTTCGCGCGCGCGGCGAGATCCGATTCGAACTCGATGCCGGTCACCCGGCCGGTGCGACCCACGAGGTGCGCCAGAATCGCCGTGTAGTAGCCGAGGCCGGTACCAACATGGACGACATGCTCACCCGGGAGAGGCAGGGCAGACGCGATCAGCCTGGCATGGAATGCCGGTTCACCATTGTTGATCCGCCTCTCGGCATCCATCTCGATGACGTCGTTCGTATACACATAAACCGGATCATCGTTGGGAGTCGGAACGTCGACGCCCGACCACCAGCGGAAAATATGCCAGGGGCCGGGCGGAAGGAAATGTTCGCGCCTCACCTCGGCGTAGGCGTCTTCCATTCTGACGTCTCGCACGTCCGCGGCCGTCATAATCTGCTTCGCGAACGCCCGCCGGACTATGATCA
>CAZZVN010000096.1:0-8129 GCA_964657625.1 uncultured Steroidobacteraceae bacterium | reverse complement strand
CCGCGTGGGCGTACCGGATCGCCACCACGCCACGCACCTCGCTCCTGAAGAACAGGCGGTCGGCGATAAGCATCAGGCCGCGACCTTCTGGCTGCTCGGCATCATCGCGGGGACCTCGGTCCTGTGCGTGCTCGGGCTGGTGACCAATCTGTCGCTGTACGTCTCGAAGGATCTGGGACTGTCCGGCAATGCGGCGCAGGAGTTGCTGTTCGCCCTGTTCTTCGCTTCCAGCGTGACCCAGGTCCTGGCCGGTCTCGCGGCCGACCGGCGCGGCGCGCTGTTCATCCATCGATTCATGCTGTGCCTCATGCTGGCGGGCATCGCCGCGGTGTTGATCGTCCCCGCGCAGAATCTTGTCCTGGTGGTCGTGGTGTTCGGGATCGGCTGGGGCGGCAACAGCGCGATGCTTCAGCTGCAGCCCGTGGCGTTGTTTCCGACGGCGGTGCTCGGGCGCACGCTCGGGATGCTGGCGGTGATGGAAACGGTGGGCGGCGCAGTGGCGCCGGCTCTCGTCGGGTACGGTCGAGATTTAACGGGCAGCTATCGGGCCTCGTTCCTCGGCCTGGTGCTGGTGATGGTCGCCTGTGTCGTCTGTGCCGGGTTGCTGCGCGAGCGGCGCAGCGGTCCGACTGCGGTCGGTGCTGGTTTGCAGCGCGCCGAAACACGATGCTATCCTCCGAGCGAGTCGTAGATCGGGGCCCAATGTAGGCCACGGATACCGCTCGAGGGATGTATGACCATGCGAACGACTTTACCCGTGGTGCTCGGTGCCTGCGTCGCGGCGCTTTGCGCCGGACGCGTGCCCGCGCAGGATCAACCGGCTGCCGCTGCCGCCGACGAACTCGGCGAGATCGTGGTCACCGCGCGGCAGCGCGAAGAAAAGCTCGTCGACGTGCCGGTGAGCATGCAGGTGTTCGGGGCCGCCGCCATCGAGAAGGCCGGCATCGAGCGGCCACAGGATTTCATCGCGTTGACCCCGGGAGTATCCCAGGTGCAGGCCGCCGAGGCGGGCGACCTGCAGGTCAGCATCCGCGGACTCAACACCGGTCGCGATGCCGAGACCAACTTCGCGCTGGTGATCGACGGCGTGCTACAGGTCAATCCCAACAGCTTCAACCAGGAATTCGCCAACATCGAGCAGATCGAGGTGCTCAAAGGTCCGCAGAGCGCCCAGTACGGCCGCAACGCCGTGGCCGGCGCCATGATCATCACCACCAAGAAGCCGGGAGATCATGTCGAGGCGGACGTCAAGGTGGGCTACGGCAACAAGGACACGCAGGTTGCGAACGCCTACGTGGGCGGCCCGCTGTTCGACGGCGTGTCAGGTGATCTCGGCGCCTTTTACCGCAAGACCGCAGGTTTTTTCACCAACAGCTACGTGGGCTGCAGCGATTGCGCCGATTACTACAAGGAATACGGCGTGACGCCACGCCTCATCGTCAAATTCGGCGAGGAAGGCTCGCTCGACGTGAAGGCGAAGTTCTCGCGGATCGAAGCCGGTGCCATCAACTACAACGCGGCATTCGCTCTGCCCGACTACGCGGCACCCGTGGCCGACGGCGGATTCGGCAACCCGGATTTCTATCAGAACGTCAATTCGCACAATTTCGACTACATCAACAACATCGTTCCGCAGAACGTTCAGACCAACAAGCAGCTGTCCGTGAAGGGCGACTGGAACGTGGGAGTGGGTACGTTGACGGCGGTCGCCGCCTATGCCGACGAGACAAATTATTTTCTGACCGACGCCACCAGCGCGGCTTTCGGCCTGTACAGCAACGTTCCGGCGAGCGTCGGACCGAACGTGTGCTCGAAATCGGTGGCGTCCGCGCCCGGCTCGCCGCTGCCTTCGCCGACGTTCTACGCCAATCAATACGGTCCCGGCAACCCGGGTTTCGATCTGCTGCCCGCCTACAGCCCCACCACCTGCGACGGTTACCAGTACCAACAGCGCGATGAGATCGACAGGTCGATCGAGGTGCGGCTCACGTCGCCCGGCGACCAGGCGCTGCGCTGGCTGGGCGGCCTGTACTATGCCGACATCAAGCGCCACGCGGTCGTCGCGCAGGGCTCGGACGACGGCAACGGTCTGCTCGCGCAGGCGTTCGTGCCCACCGGCGGTCCGAATCCCACCGATCTGCTCTACGACGATCAGTTCCACAGCAAAGTGGCGGCGGTGTTCGGGCAGATCGCCTACGACATCGTGCCGAGCGTGGAAGCTGCGCTCGCGTTGCGATACGACCGCGAGCAGCGGCACGTCGACAACCTGGACCCGACCGGCGCGAATGCGTTCGCACAAACACCGTGCTTCGCGCAGGGGGCGGGATGCACGGCCGCGACGGCGCAGCAGCCGTACATCAACCCGGCCTATACCATCGATCCTGCGCTCGCGACCGCGGGCATCCCCAGCCGCGACGAGACGTTCAGCCAGCTGCAGCCCAAGCTCTCGTTGAACTGGAAGATTCAGGAGGGTCTCTCGACGTATGCCTCGTATGGCTACGGGTTTCGCAGCGGCGGGTTCAACTCCACCGGCAGCGCCGCCACCGTGCTGGAAAGTTTCGGCTCGCTGCATTACGTCGACCCGTCGGGCAATGTCGTCGCCTCGCAACCCGCCCTGCCGGTGGCTTCGCTCGGCACGTGCGCCGGCGGCAAGAACAACGCGGTGGTGTACAACGCCGCGGGCCAGGGTACGGCCGTGTGCGGAGGGACACCGACCTACGCCAACGGCGTCAGCGACTCCTACAAGAAAGAAGTTTCGAAGGCGGCGGAGATCGGCATCAAGGTGGAACTGCTCGACCGTACGCTGTTCCTGACCGGCGCCCTGTACCACACGAAGGTGGACAACATGCAGATCTTCAATTTTTTCGCCGGTCCTTTCGGCCTGCTGCGTGTGGTCACCAACATCGACGAATCGACCCTGAAGGGCGCCGAGGGCGGCGTGCGTTGGGTCGCCAATCACTACGTCGAACTCTTCGCAGGGATCGGTACCGTGCGCAGCCGTATCGACAACTACTCCGGCCGCTCGTACACGGTGGGCAACTCGGTGCCCTATGCGCCGTCATTCACGGGCGACGCTGGCGTCGACTTCAGCGTGCCGTTCAATGCACGGGTGTCGCTGGTCGGCCGGCTCGACATGTCGGCCACCGGCAAAACCTGGTTCAGCACGGTGCAGAACAACTCGGTGCAGACGGAATTCGGCGTGCCGGGCAACTACTCGAAGACCGAACGCAATGCGTTCGAGCTCGTGAACGGCCGGCTTGGTCTGCGCGGCGAGCGTTGGGACGTCACGAGTTGGATACGAAATCTCGCCAATAAACAGTACCTGGCCGAGGTGATTCCGGCGCCCGAGTTCGGTGGCTCGTTCGTGAATTCCGGAACGGGGCGGGCGTACGGGCTAGAGGCCGGCTACCACTTCCGCTGATCGAGGATGCGGCGCGCGCGCCGTGCAACCGCTTCGTCCACCATCCGGCCCTCGACCCGACCGACGCCCTGCTCATTCGCTGCAACAATGGCATGCGCTCGTGCGACTGCGTCGTCTGACGGAGTGAAGGCCGCCCGGATGGACGCCACCTGCCGCGGATGGATGGCCGCCTTGCCAATGAACCCATAGTCCACCGCACGTGCCGTGGCAGCGGCCAGTCCCGGCTCGTCCTCCAGATCGAAGAACGGCGAGTCCACCGCATCGATGCCGCGCAGGGCGCAGGCTTCCACCAGCCGCAGCCTGGCGTAGTCGAGATTGGGGGCGCGGTCGCCGCAGCCCAGGTCGGCGGCGAGGTCGGCGGCTCCGAACATCAGTGCGGCGAGGCGCGGGGTCGACGCGGCGATCTCGGGCAGATTCGCCAACGCCGCTGCACTCTCCACCAGACCGATCAGCCGCGCGTGGCAGCCGCCCTCCCTCAGCAGGCGGTCGAGCAGTTGCAGATGTGCCGCCG
The DNA here is from genome assembly GCA_964657625.1 of uncultured Steroidobacteraceae bacterium. GTDB lineage: Bacteria > Pseudomonadota > Gammaproteobacteria > Steroidobacterales > Steroidobacteraceae > Bog-1198. Next base: position 4,197 of record CAZZVN010000096.1, on the reverse strand, counting down.
TGTCGGCTTTCGGCAGCACGATGAAATCGGGCTGTAAGCCGCCGTCGAGCAGGGCGGTGATGTCCGCCAGCCCGGCCCGGGTGTCGAGACCGTTGATGCGCAGCGCCCGCGCAGGTCCCGTGTTGCGAACTTCGACGAGCGCTCGCAGCGCCGCCGTCCGGGCAGGCTGCTTGTCGGCGGGCGCCACCGAATCCTCGAGGTCGAGGATGAGCACGTCCGCCCCGCAGTGTGCGGCCTTCGCGAAGCGTTCCGGGCGCGTGGCAGGCGTGAATAGCAGGCTGCGCAGGGAAGGACTCATGCGCGGGCTCAACGTGACACGAAGGCGCGTTCGATGACGAAGTCGCCCTGATCCCCCACGTGCGCCGACATCTGAAATCCGCGCGCCTCGAGCAGGGACGCCATGTCGTCTAGCATGGCGGGGCTGCCGCAGATCATCACGCGATCGACGGCCGGATCGAGCCCAGGCTGGCCGAGGTCGGCAAACAGCTTGCCGGTCTCGATGAGCTCGGTGATGCGTCCCACGAAGCGGAAGCGCTCGCGCGTCACCGTCGGGTAATACACGAGCTGGTTGCGCACCTGCTCGCCGAGATACTCGTGGGCGGTCAGTTCCCAGTCGATGTAGTCACGGTACGCGAGTTCGCTGCGATACCTGACGCCGTGCACCAGGATGACTTTTTCGAAGCGTTCGTAGGTCTCGGGATCCTTGATGATGCTCATGAAGGGCGCCAACCCGGTCCCCGAGCTGAGCAGATATAAATTTTTGCCCGGTTTCAAGTCCCTCAGCAGCAGGGTCCCCGTGGGTTTGCTGCTGATCAGGATTTCATCGCCGGGCTTGACGTGCTGCAGGTGCGAGGTCAGAGGTCCGTTGGGCACCTTGATGCTGAGAAATTCCAGGGCAGTTTCATAGTTGGCACTGGCAATGCTGTAGGCGCGCATCAGCGGTCGCTCGTTCACCAGCATTCCGACCATCACGAAATGACCGTTTTCGAACCGCAGGCCGGGATCCCGCGTGGTGGTGAAACTGAACAGCCGGTCGTTCCAATGGTGGACCGTGAGTACGGTTTGTTTCGTATGCATCGACATCGCTTTCTGCTCCGCTGGCACTCGGGAGGTCTTTCAGGGCGCACATCATAATGCATGCGGTAGGTGCGGTCCGGACACCGGAAGCTCCGGGTCAGAGGCGTCGAAAAAGCGTCGATAAAAAACAACAGAATGGTCATGCCCGCATTGCGGAATGCGCGGAAACTGTGGTTTGTACCGCTATATTTTCATTAAGCTCAAGTCGTTTCTGCTTTTCGCACGGAAAAGCTACACGCGTTCATTTACAATTTTTTGGAAGAGGCGATCCGAATGACTGAGCTGTACGTATTGCGGAGCGTGTGCTTTACGGCCGCCGTGGCCCTGAGTATCTTGACACTGACCGCGCAGGCGGATCCCACCGACGAATCGGCGGGGCCAACGGATTCGCTGAGCGAAATCGTGGTGACGACGCGGCGGCGCGAGGAGAAGCTCCAGGACGTGCCCTTGGCCATCACGGCGGTCACCGCGGAGACCTTGCGGGATTCCGGCGTGACGGACCTGCGTTCGGTGGTCGCGTTGACGCCCGGCGTCACCTTGGACAGCAGTGCCTCGGAGGCCAACGCCATCCCGGTCATCCGTGGTCAATATAACCTGAACAATGCGCCCGGCAGCGGCGGCCAGCCCAACGTCGCCGTGTTCGTGGACGGGATCTACCTCCAGAATCCCAACGCCATCAGCATTGGTCTGATGGATCTGGAACGTGTCGAAATCGTCAAGGGACCGGTCAGTTCCCTGTACGGCCGCAACGGCTTTGCCGGTGCCATCAACTACGTGTCGAAGACCCCGACGGATGAATTTCACAGCACGGGTTCCGTCCAGCTCGCCGAACGCGGATTTACCACCGCTATGGCCGACGTCAACGGACCGCTGATCTCCGGCCTGCTGCGCGCGGGATTCGCGATCAACTACCAGAACAATGACGGCCCGTACGTCGACGGCTCGACCGGCCGCCGCGCCGGCGCCTTTGACAAGCACGACTTCAAGGGCACCTTCGATTTCACGCCCACGTCCGACCTCGACATCCGCGGCGGCTTCTATTACGGCGATGACAAGTTCGGTCAGGACACCCTGGTGTACGGCAAGACCAACTGTGCCGGCGGTACCTATTATTGCGGCGAATATTACGCCCAGCCCATCCAGGTATCGAACATCCCGGCCGGCGCGGGCAACGAACCCAACAACCGTTTGGTTCAAAACGCCAACCTCAAGATCGACTACGACCTCGGCTGGGGTGATTTGAGCTACCTGGGCGGCTACAACAACGTGATTCAACGTAGCTATTCCGACTTCACTGCCATGGACAACGGTCTGGTGTTCGCACTGACGCCCGGTCCCGGCACGGCGAATGTGTTCGAACTGTTCGGCGCCGACGACAACACCAAGGACTTCAGCCACGAGCTGCGGCTGACTTCCAAGCAGAACTACTGGGTGCGCGGCGCAGGCGGCTTGGACTACTTTGAATCCCGTAACTTCAGCACCACGCTGGTGGGCGTCGACGGCGCGCAGGTGCCGGCCGGCCAGTCACTGGACTACTACGGCACCTTGTTCCAGACCTCCAACGGGCAGGCGAGCACGTCCAATCTCACGGAAACGGTGACCAAGGAGAAGCAGTATTCCTTCTTCGCCAGTGCGGACGTCGATCTGCTCGACGACCTGACGGCATCGGGCGAAGTGCGCAACACGCACGATCAGCAGAATCTCGACCTCATCAGGAATGACCTGATCACGAACACGGTCGAACCCTACGGCCCAGTGGCCGGCATCTCCTCGGCCTTCACGAACTATCGGGCCAGCTTGAAGTACAAATTCACGCCGACGGCGATGGTGTACGGCAGCGTCGCCACCGGCACGAAGGCGGGCGGCTACAACGGGCGTGCCACGCTGGCCTCCGAGCTCTCCTACAAGCCTGAGGACAACACCACCTTCGAATTCGGCACCAAGCTCTCCTTCCTGGACAGCAAACTGGTGGTCGATGCGGCGGTATATCACATCAAAACCAGCAACCTGCAGATCAACGGCGTCTCCGCCGATCCGAACAACGTGGGACAGGTGGTGAAGAACTTCGGCGGCACGCGTAACACGGGCTTCGAGTTCAGCACGACGTACGAACCCATCCGCAAGCTGGTGTTCGGCGTCGGCTTCGCCTACACGGATCCCAAGTACAGCAACGGCACCAACGACGTCAACGGTGCAGCGACCTGTGCGGCGGTCGCGAGCTGCGCGGGCCGGGTGACGACCGTCACGACGGCGCAAGGACCCACGAAGACCGTCGATCTGGATGGTACGCAGATCGAGTTTTCGAGCAAGGTGACCCTGAACCTCACGGCGGACTATCGGCATGCCATTTTCGCGGAGTACGAGGGGTTCGTGCATGCCGACTACCGCTACGAGTCGAAGCAGTACGTCGGTCTGGAAGATCTGTACTACGTGGGATCGCGCCGGCTGCTGAACCTGCGGGCGGGGTTCGGCCAGGGCCCGTACACCGTGGCGGTGTTCTTAAGGAACGCGTTGAACGACCGTACTCCGGTCTATCCGACGCAGGCCACCGAGCTGAACGACTTTTCCATGGAGTTTCTTGCAAACCTGCCGGAACCGGAGACGTTCGGGGTCGAGTTTGGATACCACTTCTAGGGATTCTTTCTCAACACATTCGGCCCCGTCGCCGACTTGCGCCGGGGCCTGTTTCATTTCGGGGTAACGCAGGTGTCTATGATCGAATCGAGTCTGGATCCCTGGCCGCTGCAGGCGCTGCAGGCGACGTTGGACATACCGGGCGCCTCACGGGATGCATCGCACGTACCGCCGCTCTGGCATTGGCTGTATTTCCTGTCCGCCGTCCCGCGCTCGTCGATCGCGGTCGACGGGCATGCGGCGTCGCAAGGCGGCGCTGACCCCAAGGCGTACCGCCGGATGTTCGCCGCCGCGCGTACCGAGTTCCTGCGGCCGCTGCGCATCGGCAGGCGCGCGGTGATGGACGAACGGCTGCTCGCCGTCCGCGACACGCGCGGCAAGAGCGGCCCGATGCAGATCATGACGTTCGAATATCGGTATCTTCAGGACGACGTGCTGTGCATTCGCGAGGAGCGCGACATCGTGTACCTGGCAGCGGCGCCGGCC
>CAZZVN010000095.1:0-8134 GCA_964657625.1 uncultured Steroidobacteraceae bacterium | reverse complement strand
TCTGGCGCGCCGCGAGCCTGATTTCCTGCACTTCTACTTCGTCCATGAACACATGGCGCGCTACCTCACCCCGAGCGCCGACCGTGAAGAGCCGTGGTGGTATTTCGGGGTGGTGTTCGTGCTCGGCTGCGTGCCCTGGAGCCTCATGGCCTTGCGCGCGCTCGCCACGGGCTGGCCGCGCCCCGGCACGGCGGCCACGCGGGGCCGGGGCAGCGGCGCCGGCGGCCACGGCGGCAGCGACTCCGCGATGGCCTTCGATCCGGCGCTGTTCCTGCGCCTGTGGGTGCTGTTCGTGCTCGTGTTCTTCTCGTTGTCCGACTCGAAGCTGATTCCGTACATCCTGCCCGCGCTGCCCGCGCTGGCGTTGCTGATGGCCGTCGGTCCTGAGGCGACCCTGCGCCGCGACGTCGGGCGCGCCGCCGGGTTGAGCGTGCTGGCGGCCATCGCACTCGGCGTGCTGTGCTGGGACGCGCCGCGGCTGCTGGCCGGCAACGATCGGCGCGACTATTTTCTGGCGCTGGTGCCCCCGCTGCGGCAGGTCGCGTTGCTGCTCGGCGTGTCCGGTCTGTTCGTGCTCGCGCAACGGCGCCGCGGCGTCACGCACGGCGCGGTATTCCTGGGTGTGGGGTGGTGTCTGGCCGGCATGTTGTTGATGCGTGCGGCCGGGCTGGTGGCGCCGCTCTATTCGGGATCGGTGCTGGCCCGTGCCGGCCGGGATCTGGTACGCGACCTGCCCGTGTACAGCGTCGGCACCTACGATCAGACGTTGCCGTTCTACTGGCAGCGCACGGTGCGTCTCGCGGCCTACCGCGGCGAGCTGGATTTCGGGCTGCAGCAGGCGCCGGAGGCGCCGCTCGCCACGGTCGACGATTTCCTCGGCCAGTGGGCGGCGCCCGGCCAGGCGTACGCGGTGCTGGAAATACCGCTGTACGATGCGCTCACGGCACGCGGCGTGCCGTGGCGCGAAGTGGCGCGCGATGCGCACCGGGTGTTGGTGGCGCGGCGGTGAGGCGCGGGCGCGAGGCGGCCGTGGTAGGGGGAGCGCGACTGCGCCCCCGTGTCAATTTAGCAGGAGTTCGTATGCAGACTTTCTTGCCCTTCACGCGGCCCTCGATCGATGCGGACAGCATCGCGGCGGTGGCGGACGTGTTTCGTTCGGGACAGCTCGCGAGCGGCCCCAAGGTTGCGGCGTTCGAGTCGGCGTTGGCGGCGTATCTGGGCGCCGGCCGCGAAGTACGTGTGATGACGTCGGCCACCGCGGGCCTGGAGATCGCGCTCGAGGTGGCCGGCATCGGCGAGGGTGACGAGGTCATCGTGCCTGCCATGAGTTTCGCGGCGAGCGCGAACGTGATCGCGCGCGTGGGTGCGACGCCGGTGTTCGTCGACATCGATCTGCACTCGAAGAACATCGATCTTGGCCTCGTGCCGCAGGCGGTCACCTCGCGCACGCGTGCCATCATGCCGGTGCATTTCGCAGGCCTCGCGGTGGACATGGATGCGTTGTACGACCTCGCCGCGCGCCATGGGCTGCGCGTGGTCGAGGACGCCGCGCATGCCATCGGCACGCGTCACCGCGGCCGTCTGATCGGCAGCTTCGGCGACTTGGTGGTGTTCAGCTTCCACCCGAACAAGAACATGACCTGCATCGAAGGGGGCGCAATCGCCACCGGCGATGCCGCTGCCGCTGCGCTGTGCGAGCAGTATCGCTTCCACGGCATCAAGCGCAACGCCCAGGGCGAGATCGACGTGGTGTTCCCGGGCGCCAAGAGCAACCTGTCGGACGTGGCGGCGCAGATCGGCATCGATCAATTGCGGCGGCTCGACGGCTTCAACGCCCGGCGCCTGGCGCTGGCCGCGCGCTATTTCGAGGAGCTGGAGGGCGACGCCGCGGTGGTGCTACCGGCGCGAGGCGATGCCGGGCACAGCTGGCACATGTTCCAGGTGCTGATCGATTTCACGGCGCTGGGCATGACGCGGCCGGAGTTCCAGGCGCGGATGGCGGCACGCGGTATCGGGATCGGCGTGCATTATCCCGCCATCCCGGGCCTCGCGTACTACCGTGCCAAGGGCTACCGGGTTGAGGACACGCCGGTGGCCGCGCGCGTCGGCCGCGAGACGGTCACGCTGCCGCTGTTCCCGGCGATGACGGACGAGGACGTGACGCGGGTGTGCCGGGAGCTGCGCGCGGTGCTGCGGGGGTGAAGCGCGCATGCGTTGGGCGGACGGCCATTGCGGCTGCCGGGCCCCGGGCGCACACTTCGGGGCGATTATTTTCGCCCAAAAAGGAATTCCTATGAATCGTTTCATCTCGATGGCCCTGGCCACCTGCGTGCTGGCTGCCCCGTCGTTCGCTGCTTTGAAGCCGGGCGCCGACGCACCGGACTTCACCACCCAGGCGACCCTCGCGGGCAAGCCGTTCAAATTCGCGCTGGCCGACGCCTTGAAAAAAGGTCCGGTGGTGCTGTATTTCTATCCGGCGGCGTTCACGCCGGGCTGTACGGTCGAGGCCCATGAGTTTGCCGAAGCCACCGACAAGTTCAAGTCGATGGGCGCGACGGTGATTGGTGTTTCCCACGACGACATCGAGAAGCTGAACAAGTTTTCGGTGTCCGAGTGCCGCAACAAATTCGCGGTGGCTTCCGATGCGGATCAGAGCATCGAGAAATCGTACGATGCCATTCTTGCCATGAAGCCGGAGTACGCGAACCGGACCTCCTACGTCATCGCGCCGAACGGCAAGATCGTGTACGAGTACACCGCGCTCGACCCGGACAAGCACGTGTCGAACACGTTGGCCGCCGTCGAGAAGTTGCAGGCGGATCAGAAGAAGGGAAGCTGAGCCGGCGCAGTGCGCCCGAGTTGGGCGGGGGCAGCGGCATTCTTGCAAAGCGTTGCCGTCCGCCCGTCGCTCAGTCCGGCGCCCGCGGCATCAGCAGCTTGGCGATGAGGCCGGTCCAGCCGGTCTGATGGGAGGCGCCGACGCCGCGGCCGGTGTCGCCGTCGAAATATTCGTGGAAGGGGATGTAATCGCGATATAGGGGATCGTCTTGCAGCGCCGGATACTGGCGCAGGACCGGGCGTCTGCCGGTGCCGTCGTTCAGGAACAGGCGTGACAGGCGGGCGGCCAGTTCGGTCGCGATGGCGTCGAGCGTCGCGAACCTGCCCGATCCCGTGGGACATTCGACCTTGAAGTCATCGCCGTAGTAATGGTGGAACTTCTGCAGCGACTCGATGATGAGGAAGTTCAGCGGAAACCAGATCGGTCCGCGCCAGTTCGAGTTGCCGCCGAACACGCGTGATTCCGATTCCGCCGAGGCGTACCGCACCGTGAGGTCGTTGCCGTCGAGCTTGAACACGTACGGATGCTCGAGATGCGCGCGCGACAGGGACCGCACGCCGAAGTCGGACAGGAATTCGGTCTCGTCGAGCATGCGCGTCAGCAGCTTCTTCATGCGGTGACCGCGCAGCAACGACAGCAGGCGCCGCTCGCCGCGACCCGGATCCTGCCAGTGCGAGACGAGATCGGCGAGGTCGGGACGGTGCTTGAGGACCCATTCCAGGCGCTGCCGGAATCCCGGCACCTGGTTCAACAACTCGGGCTCGAGCGTCTCCACCGCGAACAGCGGAATCAACCCCACCATCGAGCGTATCCGCAGGCGGATGCGTTGATCGTCGGGCAGATTGAGCACGTCGTAATAGAACTTGTCGTCGTCGTCCCACAGTCCGATGCCCTCGGTGTACATGTTGTTCATCGCTTCGGCGATGCTCAGGAAATGCTCGAAGAACTTGCTGGCGATGTCCTCGTACACATGGTTGTCGAGCGCGAGTTCGAGCGCGATGTGCATGAGATTCAGGGCATACATCGCCATCCAGCTGGTGCCGTCGGACTGGTTGATGTACCCGCCGGTGGGAAGCTTCGCGCTGCGGTCGAAGACACCGATGTTGTCGAGCCCGAGGAAGCCGCCCTGGAACAGGTTGCGGCCGGACCGGTCCTTGCGGTTCACCCACCAGGTGAAATTCAGCATCAGCTTGTGGAACACGCGTTCGAGGAAGGCCAGATCGCCCCGGCCGCCGTTCTGCTTGCGATCGATCTGGTAGACACGCCACGCGGCCCAGGCATGCACCGGCGGGTTGACGTCGCCGAACTCCCATTCGTAGGCGGGGATCTGCCCGTTCGGGTGCATGTACCATTCGCGCGTCAGCAGCACCAGCTGGTGCTTCGCGAACCGGGCGTCGATCAGCGCGAACGAGATACAGTGGAACGCCAGGTCCCAGGACGCATACCAGGGATACTCCCATTTGTCCGGCATGGAGACGATGTCGGCGTTGTTGAGCGTTCGCCAGTCGCTGTCGCGGCCGTGCCGGCGCGCCTCGGGCGGCACCGGTTGGGCGGGGTCGCCCTTCAGCCAGCGGGCGACGTCGAAATGGTAGTACTGCTTGTTCCAGATCATGCCGGCGAAGGCCTGCCGCTGCACGGTGCGCTCGTCGGCCGATGCCATGTCCTTCTGCAATTCTGCGTAGTACTCGTCGGCGTCGCTGCGGCGCGCCGCGAGACAGGCCTCGAAGTCGGCGAACGGGGCCGCTGCCTCACGGCGCACCAGACGCAACCGGTACTCGGCGCTCGCGCCCGCGGCGATGTTCGAGTGCTGCCACAGACCGGCCTTGGTGCCGGTCAGGGCGGGATTCACGCTCGCGGTGCGGGACTCGACGATACGCTCGTGGAAGCCGTCCTTGAAGAAACCCCGCGCCCCGTAATGCCACAGCCGCGGCGCGTTGCTCTCGTTCTCGGTGAACAAGAGCTGCGTGTCGGCGCCGTCGTGGTACAGGCGGCTCATGCCGAGTTCGGCCGGCTCGATGCAGACCGTTCCCGACGCGTCGGCACGCAGCACGGGCTTGGCTGCGCCTTTGTCCCAGCTCCAGGTATTGCGCAGCACCAGCTGCGGGATCACGTGCAGCACCGCGGCATCGGGGCCGCGGTTCCATGCCGTGATCTTCATCAACAGATCGCCGGGTTCGGCCTGGGCATATTCGACGAAGACGTCGAAGTAGCGCCGGTCGGTCATCACCCCGGTGTCCTGCAGTTCGTACTCGGGCAGCCCGGTGCCGCGGCGGCCGTTTTCCGCGACCAGTTCCGCGTAGGGATAGGCCCGTTGCGGATACTTGTAGAGCATCTTGAAATACGAATGCGTCGGCGTCGCGTCCAGATAGAAATAATGCTCCTTGACGTCCTCGCCGTGATTGCCTTCGCTGTTGGTGAGGCCGAACAGGCGCTCCTTGAGGAAGGGATCGCAGCCGTTCCACAACGCGAGCGACAGACAGACTCGTTGCTCGGCGTCGGACGCGCCGGCCAGGCCGTCCTCGCCCCAGCGATAGGCGCGGCTGCGGGCGTGGTCGTGGGGAAAATAATCCCAGGCGGTGCCGTCCGCGCTGTAATCCTCGCGCACCGTGCCCCACTGCCGCTCGCTGAGATAAGGACCCCAGTGCTGCCAGCCGTCCGGTCCGGTGGGGTTGGTGCGCAGCCGGTCGGCCTCGATGCTCATGAAAAAACTCCCGCTGATTTGGGGTCGAGCCGTTCCAGGAACAACCACGACCGCAACACCTCGGCGACGCTCCACGCCTGGGCGAAACAGCCGCGGGCCGCATGTGGCGCGTCGCCGTCGAAGACCTCGCTCAAGGAACCCACGCAGGCGTCGCCCACGTGCTGCGCCATGGGGGTGAGAAAGGACTGCGCCCGGCCGGCATCGCGATAGACCCGGTAGTGCGCCCGCGCGAACGGCCCCAGCAGCCAGGCCCAGACCGTGCCCTGATGGTAGGCGGCGTCCCGTGCATACCCAGCGCCTACGTAGTGCGGCGCATAGCCCGGCGCCTGCGGGCTCAAGCTGCGCAGCCCGTAGCTGGTCAACAGATGGCGCGCACAGGTGTCGACCACCGCGCGCATGCGTTCCGGGGTCAGTACGCAGTAAGGCAGGGCGACCGCCACTATCTGGTTCGGGCGGATGCGCGCGTCGGGACCTGCCGCACCGCCCGGCGTGGCGTCGACGTCGAGGACGTCGTACAGGCAGCCCCGCTCTGCATTCCAGTATCGCTCGAAGCCGCGCGCGGCGCTTTGCAGCAGGCCATCGCACAGGCGCCGCTCCGGCCCGTGGCCGAGACGGCCGGCGAGCCGCGTCATGACATCCAGGGCGTTCAGCCACAGGGCGTTGATTTCCACCGGCTTGCCGGCGCGCGGCGTGAACACCGTGTCGCCGTGTTTCGCGTCCATCCAGGTGAGCTGCAGGCCGGGCGCGCCGGCGTGCAGCAACCCGTCGCCGGGGTCGACGCGGATGCCGTAGCGCGTGCCTGCGACATGGGCGCGCACCACCGTCATCAGGGCGGGAAACAACTCCCTGCCGAGCCGCAGGTCGTCGTGCGAGCGCAGATGCTCGTCGAGTGCGTGGAACATCCACAACGTCGCGTCGGCGGTGTTGTAGTCGAGCGCCTCGCCGTGGTCCGCGAAGCGATTGGGCAGCATGCCGCCGTCCAGGTACCGGGCGAAGTTGCGCAGTACGTTCGCGGTCACCTCGTGCCGCCGCAGCGCCGTGGTGAGGCCGGGCAGCGCGATCATGGTGTCTCGACCCCAGTCTGCGAACCACGGGTAGCCTGCGATCACGCTCGCGGCGCCCGTCTGGTCGCCCCGCTGCACGATGAACTGGTTCGAGGCGATGGCGAGCGCCCGTATCCAGGGCGGCGCCGACGGCGGCAGGGCGGCGATGAGTCTCTGCGCCTGCGCGACCACCGCCGCCATCACCTCGAGTCCCGGCGCCGGCGACGTGTTCTCGGCCGTCGCCGTGAGGTACAGCGGCCGGCCGACGCGAAGCTCGGCCACGAACGTGCCCGGCACCCAGAGATCCTCCAGGTCGTCGAGGCCGCGCGCGGTTTCCTCCCGATGCAGGAAATTCCAATACCAGACGCCGAGCGGCGAATAGCTGCCCTCGCTCACCGCCAGCCGATAGGGACGCGCGCCGTCGGAGGCGTCGATCACGCAGGCATCCGCGGCGGCGCTCGCGCGAAAGGAGCGTTCGCCGCGGCCCTGCGAATGGTAGTCGCGGTAGGTGACCAGAGGTTTGAGTTCGACGTTCACCGGCGCCGTCGCGCGCAGCACCTCGAGGCGCAGATACGTGGTGTTGGCACCTGGGGCCATGAAGATGCGCTGCTCCAGCAGGGCATCGGCGCAGGCGTAGCGCCAGGTGGGGATGCCATTGTCCACCGTGAACGACTCGATGTGCACGAAGCCCTGCGGATCGACGGCGCCGCCCGCGAATTCGTTCGCGGCCAGGCCATACGCAGTGCCGAGGTAACGCACGGTGGCCTCGACCTTGGCGACCAGCAGCGCGCGCTCCACCGGCGGGCGCAGGCTCGCCATCAGCAGCCCGTGATAGCGGCGCGTGTTCGCGCCGGCCACCGTGCCGCAGGCAAAACCGCCCAGCCCGTTGGTGACCAGCCATTCGTGCCGGATGGCCGAGTCCCAGCTACCGCAGCTATCGCGCCCGAGCAACGACCCGCGACCTGTTGAACAGATGATCGAGCGACAGCGACGACGGGCCGTACAAGATCAGAAACAGCAGCAGCGTGCCCCACAACACGTGCTGGGCGAGCGCCGCTTCGGCGCCCTCCGCGAGCAGTACCTGCGAATAGGAAACCACCGCCACGACATTGACCACGGCGAGTCCGAGCGCGCTCAGCCGACCGCACAAGCCGAGCACCAGCAACGAGGGGAAGAACAGCTCCCCGAACGTGCCGGCCACCGCCGCATCGTGCGGCGACAGGTACGGCACGTGGTACTCCGTCTCGAACAGCGACAAGGTCGTGTCCCACGCGCTGAGCTTGAGATATCCCGCCTTCAAGAACTGCCAGCTGACGTACAGCCGCGCGCCGAGCGCGAACACCGGTTGCAACGGGTTGAACACCTTGGCGGCGAGGCGGGCGGGCGCGGAAAGCAGGCTGGCGATGGACATGGCGGCAGTGTCGGGCTTCGGACGCATCCGTGCAACGGGTTGCGTCGGACGGTCAGCTCCGAAAATCGACGATGGCCTGTGCGCCGACGAAACGGCGCAGCGCCGCGCCCGCGTCGAATTCGCCGCCATCGCCATCGCCA
>CAZZVN010000094.1:0-8903 GCA_964657625.1 uncultured Steroidobacteraceae bacterium | reverse complement strand
GTGACACCCCCATCGCCCCACACCTCCACACTTTGACGCTTGAGCGTACGGTGAAGGAACACGGTCAATGCGCCCAGGGCCCGCAACGGACTCTGGCGCTCGCCGTAAGGGTTTGAAAGCCGTAAAGCGACGTAGTCTAGACCGCGCAGGTGTCTATAGACATCGAGGTAATGTTCTATGGTCAGCTTGGAGACGCCATAAGAGCACATGGGCCGCACGGCATGCGACTCGTCCACCATCAACAATTCGCCGATGTCCCCGTAAACCGTTCCGCCGGACGACATGAACACCAGTTTGCCAACTTTGTGCTTTACGCAAATATCCAACAAATAGAGCGTCCCGATCACGTTCGACTGAATGTCGAATTCGGGCGACTCGTTTGAGCTCTTCGGGGTGGTCGTGCTGACGCAATGGATGATGGCGTCGAAGCCGGTCGAAATCAGCTCATCGAGGGCGCCGACATTTCCGAAGTCCCCGGTGACGAAGGTAATTCCGAGAGGTGAGCGTCGGAACCTTTCTGGATAAAGATCGTAAACGACGACGTCGTGCTTCTCGGCCAGAAACTTGTCGACGATGTGCGACCCGAGAAAACCGGATCCCCCTAGAACCAATACTCTCATGGTTTTCAGCCGGCGCGGCAACGATGCCGGTCAAGAGCCATGGTCAAAACACGTCCCTGCGCAGCACGACGCTACGGAAGGTGCGCCACAACACTTTCACATCGACCCAGAAACTCCGCTGCCGGATGTAACTCAAGTCGAATTCGATCGTCTCCATCTTGGTCAACCGATCCCGACCCGTGCATTTGGAGATGCAGGTCACCCCCGGCTTGACCGACAGATATTCCGCGCGGTGCGGGCCGTACAAGGCGAGCACTTCGGGGATCTCGGGGCGCGGTCCCACCAGCGACATATCGCCGGTCACCACGTTCCAGAGATTGGGCAATTCGTCGATGCTGGTCCTTCGGATGAATTGCCCGGCGCGCGTAACGCGGGGGTCTTTTTCATGATGGAAGCAGAAGTCCAGATCGCGATGTTTGGAATAATCGTAGTAGCTCGCGAAGCGGGTGCGGGCGTCGATGAACATCCCACGTAATTTGAATATCCGAAACGGCTTGCCCTGCTTGCCAAGCCGGGTCTGAAAGAAGAACGGTGATCCCGGCGTCTCGATCCGGATGATCGCGGCCGCGACGCCGATGACGGGGAGGGCGACGATGAGCAGCGGGATCCCCACCACCAGATCGAACAGGCGCTTCGCGAAGGCATATCCCGGCCGGGCCGCAGGGACGGCAGACTTGAGGTGCGTATGACTTTTGGCCTCGGTAGCCAGGTACACCACCGCCGCCTTGGCGTCCGCCGCCTGGGCGCGGGCGGAGCCATGGGCCATCGGTTTGGTGGATCTCGCTGGAGCCGCCTCTGTTTGAGTGCTGTCTCCGAGACGGTATTTTGATTTTGGCGACATCGTTACCCGGGCTGATCGTTGATCGGCATTCATAGGACATCCCTGTCTCCATTCAAGCAAACGCCATGGCACGCGCCGGTGACGCGGCATGTAAACCGACGTTGTTCAACGCTCCCAACCCGGCAACGTTGACGTTCCCTAGGGCCCCTACCATCCTTACATAGTGGGGATATCTTAGCCCATTGATGATTAAAGATGGTTAACTGTAGTTTCGATGAGACAACGCCGCTGATTTCGGCCTATTCATGGGTGCCGAAGGGCTTCGGTATCGCTTCGCTTGCGGCTGCGCGTGACAAAAAAGGCTTTCTGCTCTCGTTGTAGTTTTTGCACCCACCTGTCGCGGTCCAAGACTTGCCGGTAGTGAGAACCCGGCCCGGCTTTTCCACTTGAGCCGCGGTCATATTGTGCGAACATAGTGCCATAGCGTCTCGGCGCCCCCTTACATGCTTCAGGAGGACGAATTGTCCAAGACGGCGCTCATCACAGGAATTACCGGCCAGGACGGCGCTTATCTCGCCGAGCTTCTGCTGGATAAGGGTTACCACGTGCATGGCGTCAAGCGTCGTGCGTCCTCGTTCAATACCGATCGCATCGACCACCTGTATCAGGACCCGCACGAGCGTGACGTGCGTCTCCAACTGCATTACGGCGACTTGACCGATTCGACCAACCTCATCCGGATCATCCAGGAGGTTCAGCCGGACGAGATCTATAACCTTGCGGCGCAAAGCCACGTGGCGGTCTCCTTCGAGACGCCGGAATACACCGCCAACTCCGATGCCATCGGCACCCTGCGTGTCCTCGAGGCCATCCGCATTTTGGGGATGGAGAAGAAGACGAAGTTCTACCAGGCATCCACCTCGGAAATGTTCGGCAAGGTGCAGGAGATTCCCCAGAAAGAGACCACGCCGTTCTACCCGCGCTCCCCCTATGGCGCGGCGAAGGTGTATGCCTACTGGATCACGGTCAATTACCGCGAGGCGTACGGCCTGTATGCCTGCAACGGCATTCTCTTCAACCATGAGTCGCCGCTGCGCGGCGAGACCTTCGTCTCGCGCAAGATTACCCGGGCGCTGACGCGAATCCACGTGGGGTTGCAGGACAATCTTCATCTGGGCAACCTCGATTCGCTGCGCGACTGGGGCCATGCCCGGGACTATGTACGGGCGCAGTGGCTGATGTTGCAGCAGGACACGGCCGAGGACTTCGTCATCGCCACCGGCCGCCAGTATTCGGTGCGGGATTTCGTGGTTGCGGCCGGGTCACGGCTCGGCATGAAGATCGAGTGGAAGGGCGAGGGCGTGGCGGAGGAGGGCGTCGATTCGGTGTCGGGCAAGACGCTGGTCAAAGTGGATCCCCGCTATTTCCGGCCGACGGAAGTGGAGACCTTGCTGGGCGATGCCACCAAGGCCAAGGACAAGCTGGGTTGGGTCGCCGAGGTGACCTTCCCGGAACTCGTGGCCGACATGGTGGAGTCCGACCTGGACGTCGCCAAGCGCGACGCCATGGTGGCCAAGGAAGGCTACAAAGTTTACAGCCACCACGAGTAGGCCGGTGACTCTGAAACAGGATGCCAAGATTTATGTGGCGGGCCATCGCGGCCTGGTGGGCGGTGCCGTCGTGCGCGCGCTCGAAGCGCGAGGGTATCGAAACCAGGTGGTTCGCACCCATCACGAGCTCGACCTGACGCAGCAGTCGGCGGTGGTCGATTTCTTCGAGCGGGAACGGCCGGAAGCCGTGGTCATGGCGGCGGCGCGGGTGGGGGGCATCCATGCCAACAACACACGGCCGGCGGAATTCATCCGCGACAACCTGTTGATCCAGGACAACGTGATCGACGCGGCGTACCGGGCCGGGGTGAGCAAGTTCGTGTTCCTGGGCTCGAGCTGCATTTATCCGCGCCTGGCACCGCAGCCCATCAAGGAGGACTATCTGCTGACGGGCGCTCTCGAATCCACCAACGAGTGGTACGCCATCGCCAAGATCGCCGGCATCAAGATGTGCCAGGCTTACCGACGGCAGTACGGGTTCAACGCGATCTCGCTGATGCCGACCAACCTGTACGGCCCCGGGGACAACTTCGACCTGCAAAATTCGCACGTGCTGCCGGCGCTCATCCGGCGCTTTCACGAGGCGACCCTGCGCGGTGATGCGTCGATGTCCATCTGGGGCACCGGCACCCCGCGGCGGGAATTCCTGCATGTCGACGACATGGCGGATGCGGTGGTCTACCTGCTCGAAACCTATGACGCCGAAGCCATCGTCAACCTCGGCTGGGGTGAGGATGTGACCATCGCCGAACTCGCGGGCCTGGTCGCGCAGGTGTCGGGTTTCAAGGGAACGCTAACCTTCGACGCCAGCAAGCCTGACGGCACGCCGCGCAAGCTGCTCGACACGACCCGGCTCACCTCGCTCGGTTGGAAACCCAAGATTTCCCTCGAGCAGGGCATCGAACAGACCTATGCGTGGTTTATCGAGCACGTCGCGGACGCGCGTTTGACGGCCTGATACTGGAGAAATCCGTGAGTCGGGACGCGATTCTCGTCACCGGCGGCGCCGGCTATATCGGCAGCCACGTCGTGCGTCAGTTGGGCGAGACGGGCGAAAAAGTGGTGGTGCTCGACGACCTCGGCAAGGGGTTTCCCCAAGCCGTCACCACAGGCGAGCTGGTGGTGGGCGACGTGGGCGATTACGCCCTGGTGTCGCGTCTGATGGCCGAGCATCACATCGGCACGGTCATGCACTTTGCAGCGCACATCAAGGTTCCTGAATCGGTGGCCCTGCCGCTCAAGTACTACGGCAACAACACCGCCTCGACGCGCAGCCTGCTGCAGGCGTGCCTGGACCACGGCGTCGAGCATTTCGTGTTTTCCTCGACCGCTGCGGTGTACGGCATGCCGGACCAGGGTTACGCCGGCGAGGACTCTCCCACCCTCCCCATCAACGCCTACGGCACCTCGAAACTCATGAGCGAGTGGATGCTGCGCGACGTGGCGGCGGTCAATCCGCTCAAGTACGTGGCCTTGCGCTATTTCAACGTGGCGGGCGCCGACCCGCAGGGGCGCATCGGCCAGTCGACTTCGGGCTCGACCCTGCTCGTCAAGGTGGCCTGCGAGGCCATGGTGGGCAAGCGGCCTCATGTGTCGGTGTTTGGCAGCGATTACCCGACCCCCGACGGCACCGGCGTGCGCGATTATCTGCATGTCGAAGACCTCGCGTCGGCTCACCTGTGCGCCCTCGAGTACCTGCGCCACGGCGGATCATCGACGACTCTCAACGTAGGCTACGGGCACGGCTATTCGGTGCGCGAGGTGCTGCGCATGGTCGAGGCGGTGGCGGGCAAGTCACTGGTCGTGCGCGAAGAAGCTCGGCGGGCCGGCGACCCTGCGTATCTCGTGGCGCGGGCGGACCGGATCCGCACCGAACTCGGTTGGGCACCGCGCTACGACGACCTGCACGCCATCGTCTCGAGCTCGCTGGCGTGGGAGCGCAAGTTGCTCGCGGAGCCGTGGGCGTAACCCGTATTGACGCCGAACCTAGCGTTCACGTAGGTTACGTGAAACTCTCTTCAAGGATGATTCATGATGGAAAAGCAAAATATCACGGTCGCCATGGACCCGGTCATTTTGCGTAAAGCGCGTGCATTGGCTTCGCGTCGTGGTCTCAGCGTAAGTGCCATGCTCGCCCAAGAATTACGCCTGCTGGTCGAGGACGATGCCGCGTATGCCGCCGCACGTACCCGCGCAGTAGGGTTGTTTGATGCGCCGTTGGAACTCGACGGCATGCCATTGAGCCGGGAAATGCTGCATGACCGGTCTGGCCTTCGCTGACACTAATATCCTCCTTTACGCACACGACAAAGCGGCCGGGGTGAAGCGCGAACGGAGCATCGAATGCCTCCGGCAATTATGGGACACGCACTCCGGCGCTCTATCCGTTCAGGTACTCCAGGAATTTTATGTAACCGTCACACGCAAGCTTGCATCGCCGTTGGGGGTGTCGGTCGCACGGGAAATCTTGGGTACGTATGGTGCTTGGATCCGCGCGGTACCCACGGTGGACACGCTTCTTCGTGGGTCGCATATCGCCGAATTTTCGAAACTTTCGTTTTGGGATGGGATGATCGTAGCGTCCGCCGAACAGGCGGGCGCCACTCGTCTATTGACCGAAGATCTCAATCACGGCCAGGTGATTGTCGGCATCTTGATTGTAAACCCTTTGCTTCCCTGAAGATTTGCACAGAATGTCAAACGTCAGCCGCCAGTTCCCATTGACCCAAATTGACCAACGCCCCTTCCCCTCGTCCTTGAAAGGATGAAGCCGAAAGCCGGGGATGTTCATATCATCGATGGTCTGTCTTTCCATCGGTTGCGTGATACGTTATCGTATCACTATGAAAGCCACGGTCTCGGTCCGCGATTTGCGCAATCATTTCCCCAAGGTCAGGAACCTGGTTGAAACGGAGGGCGAAGTCGTCCTCACCGAGAACGGCACGCCCCGCTACCGGATAAGCCTCTACGTTCCCGACGACGTTCGAGAAGCCCCGCCCGTGGATTATTGGGACCGGCTGAACTCCTACATGCCGGAGATGCTGTCGGCGGCGGAGGCGAGTGCCCTGCACGATGAAAATCGTGGTGACCGCTGATCGCGTTTACGTGGATCCGAGCGCGCTGCTCAAGCTGTACCTACAGGAGCCGGAATCACGAGCAATGTCGGAATGGCGGGCGGGAATGCGAGGACCCTTGATGTTGACGCTGCATGGCAAACTGGAGGTCGTCAACGCGCTGGGATTGGCACTGCACCGGGGCGCTGTGTCGGTCGAAGCCCATCGCAGAGCGGGTGTGGCATTTCAGGAGGATTTCGATTCTGGCCGCTACGTTCAGGCGAGCCTTCTGTGGCGCGCCACCTTGGACCGAGCGGCGGAATTGAGCCGCGCACACACTCCTGTACTGGGCTGCCGCTCCCTCGACGTACTGCACGTTGCCAGCGCGCTCACACTGGGTTTGAACTCGTTTCTGACGTTCGATCACCGCCAGCAGCGGCTCGCGCGAGCGGTGGGGCTGAAAATTCTTTCACCCGCGGGGCCGTGAGCGCCGGCGGCATGTCCGCCTGCGCGGTAGTCGTGAAATAGACGTCATCCGCGACGCACTCGCTTTACTTGAAAGCTCAAAACCGCTAGGCTTTCACGCTCTTTTTCTCATTTAAATCAGAAGATTACGTATGCGAATCAGCATCTTTGGATCGGGCTACGTGGGTCTCGTCACCGGCGCGTGCCTCGCGGACGCTGGCAACAACGTGATGTGCATCGACGTCGACCAGCGCAAGATCGACATGCTGGAGCGCGGCGAGATCCCCATTCACGAGCCGGGGCTCGATGCGGTGGTCAAGCGCAACTTCGAAGCCGGCCGTCTGCTGTTCACCACCGATGCGAAGAAAGGCGTCGATCACGGTCAGTTTCAGCTGATCGCGGTGGGCACGCCGCCCGACGAGGACGGCTCGGCCGACCTGCGCTACGTGCTCGCGGTGGCCCGTACCATCGGTCAGCACATGAGCGAGTACAAGGTGGTCATCACCAAGTCCACCGTGCCGGTGGGCACGGCCGACAAGGTCCGCGCCGCCGTGGCCGAGTCGCTCGCGGCGCGTGGTGCCGCCATCGAGTACGACACGGTGTCGAACCCGGAATTTCTGAAGGAGGGCGCCGCCATCGCCGACTTCATGCGACCCGACCGCGTGGTCGTCGGCACGGACAGCGAGCGGGCGTCGGATCTGATGCGGGCGCTGTACGAGCCGTTCACCCACAACCGGGAACGCATGATCGTCATGGACGTGCGCTCGGCGGAACTCACCAAGTACGCGGCGAACGCCATGCTCGCGACCAAGATCAGCTTCATGAACGAGCTCGCGAACCTCGCCGAGAATTTCGGCGCCGACATCGAGGCGGTGCGCGTCGGCATCGGTTCCGACCCGCGCATCGGCTATGGCTTCATCTACCCCGGCGTCGGCTACGGCGGTTCGTGCTTCCCCAAGGACGTTCAGGCGTTGAAGCGCTCCGCCGCCGAGGTGGGCTACGAGGCCAACATCCTCACCGCCGTGGAGGCGGTGAACGACCGTCAGAAGCAGTTCCTGTTCAAGAAGATCCAGTCGCATTTCAAGGACCTCAAGGGCAAGACGGTCGCGCTGTGGGGTCTCGCGTTCAAACCGAACACCGACGACATGCGCGAGGCGCCGAGCCGGGTGCTCATGGAGGCATTGTGGGCGGCCGGCGCCGCGGTGCGCGCTTACGATCCGGTCGCCATGCCCGAGTGCAAGCGCATCTACGGCGAGCGGGCGGACCTCACGCTGTGCAAGACCGGTCCCGACACGCTGCAGGGTGCCGACGCGCTCGCCATCGTCACGGAGTGGCGTGAATTCCGCAGCCCGGATTTCGACTTCATCAAGAAGACGCTGCGCAGTGCGGTGATCTTCGACGGGCGAAACCTGTACGACCCGGCCCGCATGGTGCGCGAGGGATTTGCCTACTATGCCGTCGGCCGGGGCAAATCCGGCGAGGTGCGCAAGGCATGACCGCGGTGATACCGGTGATCCTGTCCGGCGGCGCCGGTACGCGGCTCTGGCCGCTGTCGCGTGAGATGTATCCGAAGCAGCTGCTCGCCCTGACCAGCAAGCAGTCCATGCTGCAGGACACCGCCGTGCGTCTGAAGGGCATCGCGGGTGCGTTGGGTCCGGTGGTGGTGTGCAACGAAGCGCACCGTTTCACCGTGGCCGAACAGCTGCGGGCGCTCGACGTGCAGCCCTCCGCCATCCTGCTCGAACCCACCGGGCGCAACACGGCGCCCGCGGTGGCCATCGCCGCGCTCAAGGCGCAGGACCTCGACCCCGACGCAGTGCTGGTGGTGGGACCGGCCGATCACGTGATTCGGGACCCGCGGATTTTCCAGCAGGCGGCCGCCACCGCCCTCACCCTCGCGATGCAAGGCAAGCTCGTGACCTTCGGCATCGTCGCGCATGCGCCGGAGACCGGCTACGGTTACATTCGTCGTGGCGCGGGCGAGGGGCCGGCATTTCCGGTGGCCGAATTCATCGAGAAGCCGCCCAAGGCGGTGGCGGAACAGTTCGTCGCCTCGGGCGACTACTTCTGGAACAGCGGCATGTTCGTGTTCACCGCGCGCCGCTACCTCGAGGAACTCGGGGTCTTCGCGCCCGACATACTCGAGGCCTCGACCGCCGCCTACCGGGCCGCCAAGAGTGACCTGGACTTCGTGCGCATCGACAAGGCCGCGTTCGATGCCTGCCGCAGCGAATCGATCGACTACGCCGTCATGGAGAAGACGCACGACGCGGTGGTGCTGCCGCTCGACGCGGGCTGGAGCGACGTGGGTTCGTGGTCCTCGCTGTTCGACGCGCTGGTCGCGGATGAGCAGGGCAACGTGCTGCAGGGCGAC
>CAZZVN010000093.1:0-9127 GCA_964657625.1 uncultured Steroidobacteraceae bacterium | reverse complement strand
GCCGTCTCGTCCGCGACGCCCGCCGTCTCGCTCGCGGCGCAATGGTTCATGCTCGTCGCCTGGGCGGCGATCCTCCCCGCGTTCTACATCGCGGGTGGCGCACCGGTGGCGGGTCGCTACATGATGTTCGGGCTGCCCTGCTATCTGATCATCGGCGTCAAAGCCTGGACGCTGCTCTCGGGGCGGTATCCGCGTCTGGTGGTCGCGTCCATCCTGTCGACCTTCGTCTTGATCGTCGCCGTGCAGTACAAGTACTGCTGGTATCTGACGCAGTGGCCCCTGGGCATGGATCCGAAGATGATCTCCATGGCGAAGACGCTGGCGAGGGAATCCAGTCCGGGTGCCGTCGTCGCGGGTGATCAGATCGGCGTGCTCGGTTATTTCTCCGACCGGTACGTTCTCGACACCTATGGCCTGGCGGCACCGGAAGTGCTGCCGTACCGCAAGGCGAGCGACGACGGTCCGTTGTGGCGCTACGTGCACGAACGCCGCCCGGATTTTCTGTTCGTGAGCGACACCCGCGAAACCCTCTCCAAATGGGATCCGAGCTTCGACACCGCGACGCTCGTCCAGCAGGAAGAGGTGCAACGCGAGGGCTCGGGTTCGGTGGGCGGACTGATCACCTACCGCTTGTACAAGACGCATTGGTAGCACACGCCGTGGTCGCGCAAAGCTCGGGTTGGAGCGGCAACAAACGCAGGACGTTGATCGGGGCCGCGTTGCTCATCGCCTTGATCTACGTGGCAGTGGCGGTCATGACGGATCGCGCGCGCCTGGCCGACGCGCTGCGGCAGCTCGGCTGGCTGGGCTGCGGGGCCGTGCTGCTGCTCTCGGCGCTCAACTATCTGCTGCGTTTCTACCGCTGGAAGAATTTCATGCTGCGGCTCGGACACCGGCTGCCGGTCGGGCGGCATTTCTTGTACTACCTCAGCGGCTTCGCCTTCACCATCAGTCCGGCCAAGGCCGGCGAAGCCGTGCGGTCGGTCTACCTGCGCGATCATGGTGTGAAGTTCGCGGACAGCATGGCGGGTTTCTTCGTCGAGCGTCTGCTCGATCTGTCCGCGGTGGTCATGCTGGCAAGCCTGATTCTGCTCGATCATCCGGCGTACCGCGCCCTGATCGGTGCGAGCGCCGTGGTGGTGGTGGGCGTGATGACCTGCGCGTGCCAGGCCTCGCTCGGCGCGTGGATCGAGCGCTGGGGGGCTGCGCGCGGGCGGCGGATCGCGCGCGTCTGCGACCTGATCGGCGGTCTGTTACGGTCGTCGGAACGGCTGCTGCATGCCCGTCCGCTGATCGAAGGACTGCTGCTCGGCCTGGTGGCGTGGGGCGCCGAGGGCCTGGGCTTCGGCGTCATCTGCCAGGGCCTTAACATCGGCGGCGACGTCTGGTCGTTTTTTGGAATCTACGCGGTGGCGGTGCTGGCGGGCACGGCGGCGTTCTTCCTGCCCGCGGGCATCGGTGGGATGGAGGTCGTCATGACGGCACTCTTGGTGGAACGCGGCGCCGGATTGAAAACAGCCATCATCGCGACGCTGCTGTGCCGGCTGGCAACGTTGTGGTTCGCGGTGCTGCTCGGGGTGGGGGCTGCGTCACTCATCGAAGTGTCGGGGCGAAAGATGCGTCTGACCCCTGCTGCGTGAGCACGTCGATATGCTACAGCCCTCACAAAAGCTCCCGGACGGTGAACCCGCCGCGATGGCATCATGGACGGCGATGCAAACTGCCACGGCCCTGAACACTTCGAGCATTCCCCTGTGTGTCGATCTCGACGGCACGCTCACGCCCGTCGATACGTTGCACGAAAATCTGATGGGGCTGGTGCGTCAGGCTCCCGGCGCCTTGTTGTGGGTGCCCTTCTGGCTGGCGCGGGGCAAGGCACTCATGAAGCGCGAGATGGCGCAGCGCGCGCGTTTCGACGGGATGAACCTGCCCGTCCATCCGCAACTGTTCGCCTGGCTGCAGGCGGAGCGAGCCGGCGGCCGTAGGATCATCCTGGCCACCGCCGCCGACGCCCACATCGCCGAACAGGTGGCGCAGCACCTGGACCTGTTCGACGAGGTCATCGCGAGCGACGGCGCCACGAACCTGTCGGGCGAGGCCAAACGTGCGGCCCTCGTGCAGCGCTTCGGGGAGCGCGGGTTCGACTACGTCGGCAACGAGAAGGCCGATGAACACGTCTGGCGGTCGGCGCGCAAAGCCATCGTGGTGGGCGCGCCCGCACAGGTCGAGCGCGCACGTCGGGTCGCCGAGGTGGAGCGCACTTTTCCCGCGGTGGCCGGCGGTGCGATGACCTGGATCAAGGCGATCCGTCTGCATCAATGGGTCAAGAACGTCCTGATTTTCCTGCCCGCCCTGCTCGCGCACAAGATCTTCGCGCCGGGCATCCTGCTCGATTCCCTGGTGGCGTTCGTGTCGTTCGGCCTGTGTGCCTCGAGCGTGTACGTGGTCAATGACCTGCTGGATCTGTCCGCGGACCGGCGTCATCCACGCAAGTTCAAGCGCGCCTTCGCCGCGGGGCTGCTGTCGGTGCGCGCGGGCGGCCTGGTCGCCCTCGGCCTGCTGTCCGGTTCGGTGATTCTGGCGTTGCTGGTCGGCTGGCGATTCGCGGCCGTGCTGTGCGGCTACTATGTGCTGACCTGGAGTTATTCGCTGCGGTTGAAGCGCGCCGCCCTGGTCGACGTCATGACGCTCGCCGGCCTGTATACGGTGCGCATCATCGCGGGCGCGGCGGCGACCCTGATCCCCTTGTCGTTCTGGCTGCTGGCCTTTTCGGTGTTCGTGTTCCTCAGCCTGGGCTTCGTGAAACGCTACACGGAGCTCGACGACACCCGCAAGGCGAACAAGACCACCACGCACGGCCGCGGCTACACGCCGGCCGATCTGCCGCTGCTGATGAGCCTGGGCGTGACGGCCGGGTACTGCACCATCGTCGTGATGGCGCTCTACATCAACAGCGCCGACTCGCAGGCCCTCTATCAGCACAACAAGCCGCTCTGGCTGGTGTGCCCGCTGCTGCTCTACTGGATAAGTCGAGTATGGCTGCTCACCACGCGCGGCCAGATGCATGACGACCCCATCGTGTTCGCACTGCGCGACAAGATCAGCCTGCTGGTGCTCACGCTGCTGGGGCTGATCGTGCTGGTTTCCATTTAGCACGGTGCAGGGGCCCGCCACTTCGTGGGGCCGTTGGCCACGGCACACCGCCGCGGCCGCCTTCGCCCTGACGGGCGCTGCCGCCCTGCCGGTTGCGGTGGGCCGTGGCATGCTCCCGTACGGCAACGGCCGCAGCTATGGCGATGTCTGTCTGAACGACGGCGGCACGCTCCTGCATACCCGCACGCTCGATCGCTTCATCGATTTCGACCCCGAGACGGGCACCCTGGAGTGCGAGCCCGGTGTCCTGCTGCGCGACATCATCCGGCTGGTGCTGCCCTATGGCTGGTTCCCGGCCGTCACTCCGGGAACCTCGCTGGTCACGGTCGGCGGTGCGATCGCCAACGACGTACACGGCAAGAACCATCATCGCGCGGGCTGCTTCTCCCACCATGTGCTGGAATTCGAATTGCGCCGTTCGGACGGCGTCGTCATGTGCTCGCCCACGCAGAACGTCGCCATGTTCGCGGCCACCGTCGCGGGCCTGGGACTGACAGGACTCATCAGCCGGGTCAAGATGCGTCTGCGGCGGGTCCGGGGTCCCTGGCTGCGCGGCGACAGCCAGCGCTTCGGCAACCTCGGTGAATTTTTCGCACTGTCGTCACGCTCGGACGCCGATTACGAATACACGGTGGCATGGATCGATTGCGTGGCGACGGGGAAGGCGCTGGGACGTGGCGTGTTCATCCGCGGCAATCATGCCGAGGGCGAGGGTGCCGAGCCCAGGGCGGGGGGCATCGGCGTACCCTTCGTCCCGCCGTTGTCACTGGTGAACCGCCTTTCGCTGCGGGCCTTCAATACGCTGTATTTCAACAGGTCAAGCGCCAGTCAAGAGGACGCGGTCTGGCATTACCGGCCGTTTTTGTATCCGCTCGACAGCATCGCGCATTGGAACCGCATCTACGGTCCGCGCGGTTTCTTTCAGTACCAGTGTGTGTTGCCGCCCGTCTCGGCGCAGGCGTCCTTGCAGGAAATGCTCGAGCGGATATCCCGCTCAGGGGTGGGTTCCTTCCTCGCGGTGCTGAAAAATTTCGGCGCGGCGGCAAGCCTTGGCATGCTGTCGTTCGCGCGTCCCGGAACCACGCTGGCCCTGGACTTTCCGAACCAGGGGCGGCCGACCCTGGCGCTGCTGGATGAGCTCGACGCCGTGACGCGGCAGGCCGGCGGCGCCGTCTATCCGGCCAAGGACGCACGCATGTCGGCGTCCGCATTCCAACAGTATTTTCCGAACTGGCGGCAATTTGCGCAGTTCGTCGATCCGAACTTTTCATCGTCATTCTGGCGACGGGTGACCGGGAGTACAGCATGAGACGGATGGTGATCTTTGGCGGGACCTCGGCGATCGCCGAAGCGACCGCACGCGAATTTGCGCGCCGGGGCGACGGCATCTTTCTGGTGGGTCGCTCGGCGGAACGCTTGCAGGCGATCGCTGCCGACCTCAAGATCCGCGGCGCCGCCGTGGTCGGCTGGTCGGTCCAGGATTTGCAGGAGTCGTCGAGTCATGCCCGGCTCCTGGAGGAGGCGGAGCGCGTGCTCGGCGGTTTGGACACCGCACTCATCGCCCACGGTACGTTGTCGGACCAGGCGGCCTGCGAGGGCTCCATCGAGCTGATGCTCAGCGAATTGCAGACCAATGCCGGCTCGGTCATGACGTTGTGCACGTTGCTCGCGAATAAGTTCGTCGCGCAGAAACGCGGCGTCATCGCCGTCATCTCGTCGGTCGCGGGGGACCGCGGTAGACGTTCCAATTATGTGTATGGCTCCGCCAAGGCGGCGGTCACCGCGTTCACCAGCGGGCTGCGCCAGCGCGTGCGCGCACACGGCGTCGATGTCGTCACGGTCAAACCGGGTTTCGTGGACACACCGATGACGGCGGCCTTCAAGAAAGGTGCCCTGTGGGCATCGCCGGAGCAGGTGGGAAAACAGATCTCGCGCGGCATGATCCATGGCGGCGCCGTCATCTACACGCCCGGATTCTGGCGCCCCATCATGTGGATCATCAGATCGATTCCGGAGTTCCTCTTCCGGCGACTGTCGCTGTGACCGACGGGTCGATCACCGGCCGTGGACGGACCCGCACATCGGTCAGCTGCAGCAGGGAGAACACCCGCGGTCCTCTCACGAGATAGCGCTTTGCCAGCCGGCCGGGATCCTGCGCAAGCCGGTACAGCCACTCCATGCCGATTTTCTGCATCCAGAGCGGCGCGCGCTTTTCGACGCCCGTCAGGAAATTGATCGACGCACCGATGCACAGCGCCAGGCCCCGGGCGATGCCGCGGCTCTTCAGCTGCTGCGCCACCACCTCCTGCTGGGGACAGCCGACGGCGAAGAAACAGAACCTGAACGGACTGTGCGACTCCACGAAGCGCAGACATTCTTCCACCGCCTGGGGATCGTTAATGAAGCCCATCGGCGGATTATGGTGGTGAACGTTGCGCAGCTGATGGCGCTCCGCGAGCATCGCGGCCTGTTCGGCCGTGCCGCCGATCAGCACGATGTTGTCGTCGCCGCCGATGACCCGCCCGAACAGACCGGCGGTCAGGTCGCTACCGGTGCACACGCGCACGTGCACGCCCTTCGTGACCCGGAACACGTGCGACAGAAACCGGCTGTCGAGCAGAACGTACGCCGCGTCCGCGTACTGCGTGCGAAACGCGGACTCGTCGTGAAATCTGATCAAGTGGTCGACGTTGGGCGTCACCACGTATCCGAAGCGGTCGGATCCGAACGCGGCAGCCACCCGCAAAAATCCATCCTCGTCGTAGTCGTCCAGTATGTAGGGCAGAGGCATGGACTTCTGAATGCGGCGGCTTCCGAAAACCTGTTTAGTTATCGTGTACATCGGGAGGAAGTATGCCTTATTGTTGTCGACCCTAACGTGCGCTGCTTATCGATGAGGGCGTGCATGGATCGCACAATGGACGCCCAGTGGCCTCCAACAACCCTAAAACTCCCCTTCATCCCCGATCATCATAGCCCAGCCACCAGTTGGTCGCATAGTGCCTTAATAGGTTATGTCCATGCATTTACGGCGGCATTTATGCGTTCGAGCGTCTCGGTCGCTCCCAACAAGGCCAATGTCTGATCGATGGGGGGCGACACCGTACCCCCACACATAGCAATTCGAACGGGTTGCGCTAATTTTCCAAGGGAAATATTACATTCTTCCGCCAACGCATTGATAAGGCTATGTATGCTTGACGCATCCCACTCATCGAGTGCGGTCAAGCGTTGCACCAATTCGGTCAGCAACGACACGGTATCGGCGGTCACGTTCTTTTTGACGGCCTTTTCCTCGTAACCCGCCGGTCGTCGGAAGAAGAACACGCTGTTTCCCGCCATTTCTTTCAAAGTCTTCGATCGCTCTCGCTGGGCGGCCACTATTTTTTCCAGATACGAATCGTCGTCCGCCGTGATGCCCAATTGCGCGAGCTGCCACCGCAGGGGGCCGACCAGATGCCCGGCCGGCGCGTGCATCATGTGCTGTTGATTGAGCCAGGCGAGTTTGACGCCGTCGAACGCCGAGGCTGATTTGTTCACATCGGCGATGTCGAACAACCCGGTCATGTCCGCGACGGAGAAAATTTCCTGGTCACCGTGTGACCATCCGAGCCTCGCCAGATAGTTCAGCAACGCGTCCGGCAGGAACCCTTCGTCTCGGTACTGCAGCACGCTCACCGCGCCGTGCCGCTTCGACAACTTCGCGCCGTCCGACCCCAGTATCATCGGCAGGTGCGCGTATACCGGAACCCGGGCGCCCAGGGCGAGCAGCATGTTCATCTGCCGCGGGGTGTTGTTCAAGTGGTCGTCGCCGCGGATGACGTGCGTGATCTGCATGTCCATGTCGTCCACCACCACGCAGAAATTATAGGTGGGTGAGCCGTCTGAACGCGCAATGATCAAATCATCGAGTTCGGCATTCTGAAAGACCACCCGGCCATGGACCACGTCGTCCACCACCACCTCGCCCGCCGACGGATTCTTGAAACGAATCACGGGAGGCACTCCCTCCCGTGCGTCGGTGCGGTCGCGCCACCGCCCGTCATAGCGCGGCTTCTCGCCGTTGGCCGTCTGCTGTGCGCGCATCTGCTCCAGCTCGTCTTTCGTGCAGTAACACCGGTAGGCATGTCCCTGCGCGAGCAACGATTCGATCACCTCCCGATACCGGTCGAAACGCTTGGTCTGAAAGAACGGTCCCTCGTCGTGGGTGAGGCCCGCCCACGCCATGCCGTCCAGAATCTGTTGGATGGCGGTATCGGTGGAGCGCTCCAGGTCCGTATCCTCGATGCGCAGCACGAAGGCGCCGCCGTGCCGTCGCGCATACAGCCAGCTGAACAACGCCGTCCGCAGACCCCCGATGTGCAGAAATCCGGTGGGGCTGGGGGCAAAACGGGTGCGCACGGTCATCAGGGGTAGATTCCGGGGAAAGATTGGGCCGGAAGTTTATCAGAGGAGGTAGGAGCCCGAGCCGAGCGCTAGATCCGAGCGCCGTCGCTGTGATGGGCGTTCACCATCGGGCTTGCTCGAGCCCTTTTGCGATCGCTGCAATGGATCGAAATAGGACGAGCGCATCGTCTCGCGACAGTGTAAAGCCACGTCGCTGCCAGAACACCGCCGCCTCTTCATCGACGGCATTCACCATCAGCGCGCGACCGCCGACCAAGCCAGCGGCGGTCACACAACGCTCGAGGGCGTGCTTGACCAATCCGGCTCCGATGCCGCGTGCTGCCCAGGCGACGTCCGTCGCGAGCTGGCCGAGCAACAAGCAGGGAACTGGATCGGGGGACTGCCCGGTTCGGATGGCCCGCGGCAGGATGTTCGGCACTACCGCAGTGGGCGAGAGACCATAGTAGCCGACGACACGGTTGGCCTCATGAACCACCAAGACCGCGGTGAAACCCTTCGCCTGAGTGGAGCGCGCGCTGGTTTTGAGCCAATGGTCGCGCAGGCCTCCATGAACTGGGCAAAGCCCTCCGCGCCCATGCGGATCAGACTGTTCTCCAGGGAACGTCCTCGGCGGCGCGCACGGCCGCGTCGCGCACAAAGCCCGTGCGCGACCGGCCGCGCAGGCCCGCGGCACGATCGATCATCGCGATGTCCGCCTCCGGCAGGCGCATTGAAATCGGGTGTTCCTTACGATCCGCCTGGGTGGCCATAATTACCTCTAGGTAATCCTAGCGGCGGGTAGTGCAAATCACGGTACGAAGCCCTGTTGCGTCGCCACTCTACTTATTTGCTACAATCCGCAGCGCTTGGAAACGACGGCTTCGGGCGGTTAGCTCAGCGGTAGAGCACTGCTTTCACACGGCAGGGGTCACAGGTTCAATCCCTGTACCGCCCACCATAAAATCAAAGACTTAGCTGATAGTAAGCTATTCCGTGTGAAAATTCTGTGAATAGGCATAACAGTTGGTACCGAATTAAAGGGCATTTTCATTCGCCCTTCCTCGAATAGCGAAAAGGAATTTGCCGTGATATCGCTGGGTCTTCTTACCCTCCTCTCACTCGACCGGCGGCTATAGCGTTCAACCGATATCAACGGAAACGCACAAACTTCCCCTGCATAGCAGCGACTGTCATGCCATTCCCTGATAACACGAAGGATTATTTCGAGGTTTCGGAAGGGCGTGGCCTTGCACTGCGGTGCCCAATTTTGCAGCGTTGCCAGCGACGTGCTCATACGATTGCTGACGCAAACGGCTGGCCATTTGCAGACGCCGAACGTCTCGCCGGCCTACAGACGCCCGTTGTTGACTCCATAGGTGAAAGCGCCGGCCGACTCGGCGGCGAAAATAATTTCATTTCGAGCCGACAATGCCCCGAGGTGAATTTATTTGAAACGTCGGTGGCACTGCCGGGTTTTTCGGGAAAGCCAACCGTATCGGGCGAATACGATAAATACCTAAGCCCGCAATTTAAAAGATCGTGTCCCGCGCCGTGGTGTATGAGTCGTGAGTCTTGGCTCGGTTGACTG
>CAZZVN010000092.1:0-9505 GCA_964657625.1 uncultured Steroidobacteraceae bacterium | reverse complement strand
CTCCGCCTGCACCCGCGCCGCTTCCGCAGCCTGCGCATCTGCCTGCGCGCGGGCCGCCGCAGCCGCCGCTTCGACACGGTCGGCGTTGACCTTCTGCGCCGCCCGCAGCATCTGCGAATCCACCACCACCGCGTCGATGGGTAACGGTTGCAGCACCGGCTCCGTGCGATGCACTGAGATCAGGGCACCCGCCACCAGGGCGATCACCAGCAGTCCGTGCAGCGCCACGGAGAACGCCACCGGGCCGCCATGTTCGCGCAGGAACCCCGGCATGTCAGCCCGCGCCGGCTGCGCCCGCTGGACGTCCGGCCGCGCCGCCGCCTGCAGCGCCGTCACTTGCAGCGCCGCCACCCGCGGCGGCTCCCGCAGAGGGCATCCGCGGCGCCGCGCGTGCCGGATCTGTCAAGAAACCGACTTTGCTCGCCCCCGCCCGCTGCAGCAGCACCATCGCGCGTACCACCGTGCCATAGGGGACCGTGGTGTCCGCCTTCACCAGGACGGGCGTCTGCGGATCACGGCGCAGCAGCGCCGCGGTGCGCGCGCTCACCGTGGCCTCCGAAGCCGGCTGCTCCGGATTCTGCCCGAAGTTCACGTACAGGCTGCCGCGCGCATCGATGGTCACGATCAAGGGCTCGTGCTTGGCGAGGAAGTCGGAGTCGATGGGTTTCGCGCCCGCCTCGGGCAGATCCACCTTGACGCCCTCCTTCAGGAGGGGTGCCGTGATCATGAAGATCACCAGCAACACCAACATCACGTCGATGTACGGCACCACGTTGATCTCGGCCATCACCTTGCGGCGGCGGCGCGCTGCGACGGCCGGCATCGCTACGCCGCGCCCGCGGCAGCGCCCGCACGGGACGGTGCCTGGCGCTGCAGAATGGTCGAGAACTCCTCGACGAAGGTGTCGAAGCGGAGTTCCAGCCGGCTCACCTGATCCGCAAACCGGTTGTAGGCGACCACGGCCGGGATGGCCGCGAACAAACCGATCGCGGTCGCGATCAATGCCTCCGCGATGCCCGGCGCCACCGCGGCGAGGGTCGCCTGCTGCGCATTACCGAGATTGTGAAACGCGCTCATGATGCCCCACACCGTGCCGAACAGGCCGACGTAGGGACTGGTGGAGCCCACCGTGGCGAGCAGTGCCAGATTCACCTCCAGCCGGTCGAGTTCGCGCAACTGCGACACCCGCATCGCTCGTCGCGCGCCCTCCAGCACCTGATCGCCGGGCAGACCCTGCTGGCGCAGCCGGCTGAACTCGCCGAAGCCCGACTCGAAGATGCTCTGCTCGCCCGTCCCCGCGCGGCCCTTGGGTTGGATGCCCTGATACAGCACCGACAGATCTCCGCCCGACCAGAACGCCGCCTCGAAGGCGTCGGCGGTCCGCCGCGAGCGCGAAATGATGCGGCTCTTTTCGACGATGATCGCCCACGATGCGATCGATGCGCAGAGCAGCAACACCATCACCGCCTGCACCACGGCGCTCGCATCGAGCACCAGAGTCCAGATCGACAGATCATTGCCCATTGCGCCACTCCATGAATAAATCTTTGGGGATCGCGCGCGGTCTCAACGTCACGGAATCGAGACAGGCTACGCGGGTGCTCGCATCGACGAGTCGTGCGTCGCCGCGCAGGATGGTTTGCTTGAACGAAATTGTCGCACCGCTCAAACGTTCGAGTTCCGCGGTGACGACAATTTCATCATTGAGCAGCGCGGGCCGCAGGTAGTCTGCCCGCACACTCACGACTGCAAATTGCAGCTGACGCTCGGCACGCAGCCGCACTTGATCCACGCCCAGCCGTCGCAACCACTCGGTGCGGCACCGTTCCATGAACTTGAGGTAATTTGCGTAGTACACGACGCCTCCCGCATCCGTGTCTTCCCAATAGATTCTCACCGTCCAGGTAAAAACTGGAATGGTATCTTTTTGTTTTAAATTCAATATTTTACATCTCGTATTTTCAGCATATTGTGAGCTTTTTCGGTGGCTGGTCACGGGTTCTTGCGCGCCTCCGCGATCAACCGCCGCAGCGCCGGCGCATCCGCATTGCCCGGTGCGGACCGGCGACCGACCAGCAAGCCTGGCGTGCCCTGCATGCCGAGCGCCTGAGCCTCGGTATCGTTGCGTACCAACACCGCATCGATCTGCGCCGCGTGCGTTTCGCGATCGCGACCGAGCTGGGCGATGTCGAGCCCGGCACGGCGCAGCAATTCATCCACGTCGTCGGTTGTCTTGAGACGCGGACCGTTGATCAACGCGTTGTGAGCGACCAGATATCTACCCTGCCAGACGGCGGCGAGCGCGGACTTCGCCGCGAAGCGCGACACATCTCCCAAGATGGGCCATTCCTTGTAGACCACGCCAATCTTCGGCTCCCTGCCGAGCACCGTCTCGAGCGCCGGTGCGAGCTTCTTGCAATACGGACAGTTGTAGTCGAAGTACTCGACCAGAACGACGTCGGGCGTGAACGCTCCCGCCGCCTGATCCGCGGTGTCACGCAAGATCGCCGTCTGCGCGTTCTTCGCGATGAGCGATGCTTCCTGTGCGCCCGCCACCGGCAAGACCCCGAAACCCGCCGCGAGGGTCAAAACCCACCCACACGCCCGCCCCCCCCATCCGGCTCGACTGTACGCCATGCCGTATTATCCGCCGGGCAACGGCGGCTTGTGAAAGTTTCTCCGCGCAGACCGCGGCTGCCACTTCACGATAGGCGCCTCACGACCGCCGCCCTCACAGCAGCGGCAGATTCATGTCCTTCTCGAGCTGCGGCGCCGCGAGACCGAAATGGGCGTAGGCGGTCCGCGTCGCCACCCGGCCGCGGGCGGTGCGCATCAAGAATCCCTGCTGGATCAGGAACGGTTCGATGACGTCCTCGATGGTGCCGCGTTCCTCGCTCATCGCCGCGGCCAGACTGTCGACGCCGACCGGACCGCCGTCGAACTTCTCGATGACGGTGAGCAACAGCTTGCGGTCCAGCATGTCGAACCCCTGTGGGTCCACCTCCAGCATGTCGAGCGCGGCGAGCGCCACCGTCCCTGTGATCAGTCCGCCGGCCTTGACCTCGGCGTAATCGCGCACCCGCCGCAGCAGGCGGTTGGCGATGCGGGGGGTTCCGCGCGACCGCTCGGCGATGCGGTCCGCGCCGTCCGGCTGCAATTGCAGCTTCAGGATGGAGGCGCTGCGGGTGACGATCTTGGTGAGTTCCGCCGTCGAATAAAACTCCAGCCGCTGCACGATCCCGAAGCGGTCGCGCAACGGCGAGGTCAGCAGGCCGGCCCGCGTGGTCGCACCCACCAGCGTGAACGGCGGCAGATCGAGCTTGATGGACCGGGCGCCGGGACCCTCGCCGATCATGAGATCGAGCTGGGAGTCTTCCATGGCGGGGTAGAGCACCTCCTCCACCACGGGACTGAGGCGATGGATCTCGTCGACGAACAGCACGTCACGCGGCTCGAGGTTGGTCAGCAGCGCGGCCAGATCCCCCGGCCGCTCTAAGACGGGCCCGGAGGTCTGCCGCAGATTGACCTGGAGTTCGTTCGCGATGATGTTTGCAAGCGTGGTCTTGCCGAGGCCGGGCGGTCCGAAGATCAACACATGGTCCAACGCCTCACCGCGCTGCCGTGCCGCCTGGATGAAAATCTCCATCTGTGTTTTGACGTTCGGCTGCCCGACGTAGTCGGCCAGGGTCTTCGGCCGGACGGCCTTGTCCAGAACCTCCTCCTCGCGGCGGCCGGTGCCGGCAATGATGCGGTCCTGTTCGATGCCCATGAAGCGAGCTTACGCCTTGACCGCGGCTTTCAGGGCGCGCCGGATCAGCTCCGTGGTCGACAAGCCCGGCTCGTCCGCGGCCTTGAGCAACCGCGTGACTTCGGGCGGCTTGTAACCGAGCGTGATCAACGCACTGAAGGCCTCGCTCTGCGCCGTCGGCGGGATGCCGAGGCCGGCGGCCGACATCGCGCCGGCGCCGGACGAGGCGAGTTTTTGCACGCTGTCGCGCATCTCGATGAGCACACGCTCGGCCGTCTTGCGGCCGATGCCGGGAATGCGCGTGAGCATGGCGACGTCCTCCGCCTCGATGGTGCGTAGAAAATCCTCGACGCTCGCGCCGGACAGGATACCGAGCGCGAGCTTCGGCCCCACCCCGGAGATCTTCAGCAGCGCCCGGAACAGGCGGCGTTCGCCGTCGGTGCCGAAGCCGAACAGAATGTGGGCGTCCTCGCGCACCACCAGATGCGTGAACAACGCCACCGCTTCGCCGAGCCCGGGCAGACCGTAGAACGTCGACATGGGTGCTTCGACCTCGTAGCCGACGCCGCCCACGTCCACCAGCAGCTGGGGCGGCTGTTTGGCGGCCAGGCGACCGCGCAGGAACCCGATCATCCGCGCCCACCGCTGCGCGCCACCGCCATGCGCATCCGGCCGCGCAAGGCATGACACACCGCCGCCGCCAGCGCGTCCGCCGCATCCTCGGCCACCGCTGCATCGAGCTTGAGGAGGCTCTTCATCATGAGCTGCACCTGGGCCTTCTCGGCGCCGCCCGAGCCCACCACTGCGAGCTTGATCTGCCGCGTCGCGTACTCGAACACGGCGGCGTTCGCCGCATGGGTGCCGCAGATGGCGGCGCCGCGCGCCTGACCGAGCTTCAATGCGCTGTCCGGATTACGATTGACGAACACCTTCTCGATGGCGATTTCGTGGGGACGGTACTCGGCCACGATGGTCTGTACGCAACGGAAGATCTCGCACAGCCGCGCCGCAAATTCGCCCTCGCCGGTGCGAATGACGCCGCTCGCGACGTAGCACAGCCGTGCTCCCGTGGCGTCGATCACGCCGAACCCGGTGCGTTGCGAGCCGGGGTCGATGCCGAGCACGCGGATGGTCGAAGTCATGGACGGGTATGATACCGGCAATGGCAGCCCCAACGCACTGACGATCACGCGCATGGAAACCACCGCCATTTCCCGTACTCCGAGCAGCAGCGTGCAGGCCGCCTTCGCGGCGGCGCGCGCACTCGACCTGCCGGCCGCCGACCTGCCGCTGCGCATCACCGCGCTCGAAGTCGCCGAGGTGGTGCGCACGCTCGACGCCGACGACGACGTCGTGATCGCCGCCCTGCTGCATCCGCTGCTCGATGCCCGTCTGCTCGACCACGAGGCCGCGGCGAAGCGCTTCGGGGTGGAAGCCGCGCGCCTCGCGCGGGCCCTGGGGCAGCTCGGGCATTTCGGCCTGCCGCCCGACTGGAGCCCGGCACTCGGCCTGGAGAGCGGACAAGCCGAGGCGTTGCGCAAGATGCTGCTGGCCGTGATCGGCGACGTACGGCTGGTGGTGGTGAGACTCGCCGAACAGCTGCAGAAAATGCGCTCGGCGAAAACCATGGGGCCGGTGTTGCAGCGCAAGTTCGCCGTCGAGACCCGCGAGGTGTATGCGCCGCTCGCCAATCGGCTGGGCGTGTGGCAGGTGAAATGGGAGCTCGAGGACCTGGCGTTCCGCTACCTAGAACCGCTGCAATATCAGCACATCGCCGCGGCCTTGAAGGTGCGCCGTTCCGAGCGCGAGCATTACATCGACGATCTGAAGAGCCTGCTGCAGAGCGAATTGCGCGCCGCCGGCATCGAAGCCAGCATCGAGGGGCGGCCCAAACACCTCTACAGCATCTGGCGCAAGATGCGCGACAAGCATTTGGCCTTTCATCAACTGATGGACATCCGGGCGGCCCGTGTGCTCGTCGGCACGGTGGCCGAATGTTACGCGGCGCTCGGTGTCGTGCACTCGCTCTGGCAGTTCATCCCGGGCGAGTTCGACGACTACATCGCGACGCCGAAGGACAATCTCTACCGCTCCATCCACACCGCCGTCATCGGACCGGGCCAGCAGCCGGTGGAAATCCAGATCCGTACGCACGACATGCATGCGAACTCCGAGCGCGGCGTGGCGGCACACTGGCGCTACAAGGAGCGCGGTCGCAGCGATCAAGCCTACGAGAAGAAGATCAACCAGCTGCGTTCGCTGCTGGCCCCGGGCGAGGCTGCGGAGCCCGAGCGTGATTTTCTCGATCGCATGCGCGTCGATCTGTTTCAGGACCGCGTCTATGTGGTCTCGCCGAAGGGCGAGATCGTGGACGTGCCCGTGGGCGGCACGCCGCTCGATTTTGCGTACCAGGTGCACACGGATCTCGGCCACCGCACGCGCGGTGCGAAGGTCAACGGCCGCATCGTCCCGCTCGATCACCGGCTGAAGAACAGCGACAGCGTGGAGATCATTACGACGAAGGCGGCGCAACCCTCACGCGACTGGCTTGCGGCGGGTTCGGGTTTTCTCGCCAGTCCCCGCCACCGCAACAAGGTGCGAGCGTGGTTTCGCAGGCAGAACGAGGCCCAGAACAAACTCGAAGGACGCGCCCTGTTCGACCGGGAACTGCAGCGCCTCGGCGAGCACAGTCCGCCCATCCCCGACCTGCTGAAGGAACTTCGCCTGCCGAGCACGGAGGCGTTGCACGAGGCATTGGGCCTCGGCGAGGTGAGTACGGCGCAGGTGGCCGGTGCCATCCAACGGCTTTTGCATGCACGGGAGCCGCGAGCGGAGTTTCCGGTACGTCCGCGCGTTCAAGCCCGGGAACCGGAGGCCGAGGTTCAGGGGGTCGGCCATCTGCTGTCGAGCTATGCACGCTGCTGCAAACCCGTGCCGCCCGAACCCATCGCCGGTTACATCACCGTGGGGCGCGGGGTGAGCATTCATGCGCAGTCCTGCACCAATCTAGGCAGGCTCGCCGCCCGCACCCCCGCGCGCGTGCTCGCGGTGACCTGGGGTACCCTCGCGAGCGGTGAATTTCCCGTCGACATCGAGGTGCGGGCGTTCGACCGCCACGGTCTGGTGCGCGACGTCAGCGCCGCCCTGGCCGACGAAAAGATCAGCATCCAGGGAATGACAACGGTCACCGACAAGCGCGAGAACATCGCCCACATGCGCATCGCCATCCAGATCACCGGCCTGCCGCACCTGTCGAGGCTCCTGGCGCGGGTGGCCCAGGTGGCGAACGTGTTGAGTGCACGACGCCGAAAATGAAGCCGTGGGGACGGCCGGCGCGACGGCCCCCCGCCGACCCACTGCTAGCGGTTGATTCCGTCGATCATTTTCTTGTCGACCGCGAGGGCTGCCTCGTGGATGGCCTCCGACAGCGTCGGATGCGCATGCATGGTGCGCTGGATGTCTTCCGTGCTGGCCGAATACTCCATCGCGAGCACGGCTTCGCCGATCAGTTCACCCGCCATCGGACCGATGACGTGCACGCCCAGTACTTCGTCGTCGTCCTTGGCCGAGACGATCTTCGCCATGCCGGCACCGGCCTCCATGGCGCGCGCGCGCCCGCTCGCGGCGAACGGAAACGCACCCACCTTGTAGGCACGGCCGCTGGCCTTGACCTGCTCCTCGGTCAGCCCCACCCAGGCGATCTCCGGGGCGGTGTAGATCACGGACGGAATGACCTTGTAATTGACGGCGCCGAACTCGCCGGCGATCAGGTCGGCGACCATCACGCCCTCCTCCTTGCCCTTGTGCGCGAGCATGGGCCCGCGCACCACATCGCCCACCGCCCACACGTTCTCGACGCCGGTACGACACTGCTCGTCGACCTCGATGAAGCCGCGTGGATCGACCTTGACGCCGGTGCCTTCCGACAGGAGGTCATGCGTGAACGGACGGCGTCCCACCGCGACCACCAACTTGTCCACCTGCAGGGTGTGCTCGCCCTTGGCGTCGACGTACACCACGTCCACCGCCTCGCCGGACACCGTGGCGCGGGTCACTTTCGCGCCGAGTTTGAGATCGAGGCCTTGTTTCTTGAAATGACGCTGAGCTTCCTTCGCGATGGTCTGGTCGACCATGGGCAGGAACGCATCCAGCGCTTCGAGTATGGTGACCTCGCTGCCGAGCCTGCGCCACACGCTGCCGAGTTCGAGCCCGATCACGCCGGCGCCGATGACGCCGAGACGGCGCGGTACCGCGTCGAACTCCAGTGCGTTCCAGGAATCGACGATGTACTTGCCGTCGTGCGGCACGGTCTTCAGCCGGATCGGCGTCGAACCCGAGGCCAGCACCACGTGCCGCGCCTCGAGCGTCTTCTCGGAACCGTCGGGCGCCGTCACCAGCACCTTGTTGCCCGGCAGCAGCCGGCCGTGCCCCTGCACACCCGTGACGCCGTTGGCCTTGAACAGCGCATTGATGCCGTTCGTCATGGTCTTGACCACGGTGGCGCGACGCTTCTGCATGGCGGCGAGGTCGAGCTGGATGTCGCCCAGCTTGATGCCGTGTATGGCGAACTCGTCCTTTGCACGCTGGAACAGTTCGGACGACTCGAGCAGCGCCTTGGAGGGGATGCAGCCCGCGTTCAGACACGTGCCACCGAACGAGAACGAACCGTCGAAGTTCTTCCATTCGTCCACGCACGCGGTTTTCAGCTTGTGCTGCCCCGCCCGAATCGCAGCCGGATACCCCGCCGGGCCGGAGCCGATCACGATCACGTCGTACAGATCGCTCATATCCCGAGCACCATACGCGCCGGATCTTCGAGGCATTGCTTGACGGTGACCAGAAACTGCACCGCTTCCCGGCCGTCGATGATGCGGTGATCGTAGGTCAACGCCACGTACATCATCGGTCGCACCACCACCTGACCGTCGATCACCACGGCACGATCCTGGATCTTGTGCATCCCCAGGATGGCGCTCTGCGGGGCATTGACGATGGGTGTGGACAGCAGCGAGCCGAACGTGCCGCCATTCGTGATGGTAAAGGTGCCGCCCGTCAGTTCCTCGAGGGTGATGGCACCGGCACGCGCCTTCGCCGCGAAATTGGCGATCGACTTCTCGATGTCGGCGAAACTCATGCGATCGGCGTCGCGCAGCACGGGTACGATGAGTCCGCGATCGGTGGACACGGCGACGCCGACGTCGAAGTATTCGTGATAAACGATGTCGCTGCCCTCGACGGACGCATTCACGGACGGGAATTTTTTCAGGGCCGCGACGCAGGCCTTGGTGAAGAACGACATGAAGCCGAGTTTGGCGCCGTTCTCTTTTTCGAACGGCGCCTTGTAGCGTGCACGCAGTTCGTTGACCACCGTGAGGTCCACTTCGTTGAAGGACGTCAGCAGTGCCTGGGTGGCCTGGGCCTGCACCATGCGGTCGGCGATGCGGGCGCGCAGCCGCGTCATCGGCACGCGCTGTTCGACGCGCGACCCGCGCGCCACCGGAGCGTCGGGAGGCCTGGCCTCCACCGCTTTGGCCGGTGACGGCGCCGATGCGCCCGGCAGCGGCGCGCTGCGGGGCACCACCGGCGGCTCGCTGCCCTTCGCCGCGAGATGATTGACCACATCGGACTTCGAGATGCGGCCGTCATGGCCCGAACCGGTGACGCTCGCCGGATCGATCTTGTGCTCCTCGACCACCCGCTTGGCCGCCGGACTCAGCTTGCCCGCCGGGCCGGCGGCACTGCCCGCCGCAGCCGGGG
>CAZZVN010000091.1:0-9598 GCA_964657625.1 uncultured Steroidobacteraceae bacterium | reverse complement strand
ATATGGCGTCCTCCGTGCGCGACACGCAAACCCGGGCGCCACCGGCCGCACCAGCGCGCATCCGCGCCTATTCGGCCGCCGGCGGCACGCACTATCGCGTCGCTGCGCGGGACACGCTGCGCGGCATCGCCCGCAGATCGGGCGCGCATTCCGAACCGAACGTACAACGGATGATGATCGCGATCTATCGCGCCAATCCGCATGCCTTCGACGGCAACATCAACCGGCTGCATCGGGGCGTCGACCTGACCCTGCCCTCGCCCCCTGCCGTGGCCGCCATCCCCGCAGCCGAGGCCCGGCGCGAAGTCGACGCTCAGTTGCTGGCCTGGCGATCGGAAGGCGCACCGTCTTCAGTCCGGGTCTCGTCCGCGACACAGCCCGTGGCGACGGCAACTGCGGCGACGACGGCGTCATCGCCCTCGCCGCCCACCGACGTGCTCAAAAGCCGCGTGCAGACCCTCGAAGAATCCCTCGACGTCATGAAGCGCGAGCTGGCGAGCGACGATGCCAAGATGCTCGGCCTGCAGAAGCAGATCGCGCACACGGAATCCGTCACCCAGGGCTCTTCGCGGGCGGTGGCGGACGCCGGGTCCCGCTGGGTGCCCACCGCTGCGGCCGCGGAACGGCAGGCGGCGGGCAGCGCCAATTCGGCCTCGAGCCTCGGTCTGCCGATCGGCCCGGGTACGCTCGCGGCGATCGCAGCCGTGTTGCTCGCGGGCTTTGCGCTGTTTCGCTGGCGGCGGCTGCAAAGGTTGACCACCCCTGAACCTGAACACACCCAGGAAATGCAGGCGCCCCTCCCACCGCCGCGGGCGATCGACCCGCCCCGCACATTCGATGCTGCGACGACATCGTCCGCCGCGATGGTCATGGCCGCGGCGCCATCCCTCATGATGCCGGAGTCCGCCGCGGCGTCGCGCAAAGAGACACCCACCGTACAGGCGCCACGGCGCGCCGAGGAAGACGTGATGGCACACTTGACACTCGAGTCCATGGAGTTCGATACGCCGCAATTTGGCGCGGGCGACGACCCCTACGGCATCGACGACCCCACCAGCAAGATGCTGCTGCCACCGCTCGCGACGCCGGTCGCGTCACCGCTCGCGACGCCGGTCGCCGCTAAGGTCGCACCGACGATCGCGCCCCCGGTCGACGCCGCGCCCTTCAGCTCGGCCGATCTCGAATTCAACCCCGTCGATTTCGGCGCCACCGGCGAGCATGTGCAGATGCCGAGCGGCCTGCACGACCATGTGCTCGTCGCGGAAAGCCGCACCAACATCATCGAAGTCTTGAAAGGCGCCATCGAGCGCGACCCGCGCCGCCGGGACCTACGCCTCAAGCTGATCGAGGTGTATTACAGCGCCGCCGCCAGCAACCAGCGCGCGTTTCTGGAGATGGCCGGCAAGTTGTCGGCGGAACGTGACCAGATGAGCGGGGCGGAGTGGGACAAGATCGCGCGCATGGGGCGCGAGATCGGCGCGCAAAGCCCGCTGTTCGACGCGGTCGACGACGACTCACAGGCCGTGGCCTGAGGCGCCGGCCGGCCGCGACCGCCACGCAAGCCACTCCCGCCGCAACCCCAGCGACCGCCGCGCCACCGCCCCGCCTCAACTGGCCGTGATCGCTTCCTGGGGCGTGACGGGTTCCGCGCGCGACCCGTTCAATTTGATGTTCAACCGCAGCTCGTTGGCCGAATCGGCGTTGCGGATTGCTTCGTCGTAGGAGATGTGGCCGTCGTTGTACAGCTCGAACAGCGACCAGTCGAACGTGCGCATCCCGAGCTCGCGCGACTTGGCCATCAGCGCCTTGATCTCGTGGAACTCCCCCTTGAGTATCTTCTCGCCGATGATGGGCGTGTTGATCAGGATCTCCATGGCGGCACGCCGCCCCTTGCCGTCGCTGGTGCGGATCAGGCGCTGGGAGACGATGGCGCGCAGGTTGCTCGACAAGTCCATGAGCAGTTGCTTGCGTCGTTCTTCGGAGAAGAAATTGATGATGCGGTCGATGGTTTGATTCGCGCTGTTGGCGTGCAGCGTGCCCAGGCACAGGTGGCCCGTTTCGGCGAAGGCGATGGCATGCTCCATGGTCTCTGCGTCGCGGATCTCACCGATGAGGATGACGTCAGGCGCCTGGCGCAGTGTGTTCTTGAGCGCGTGGTGCCAGGTATGGGTGTCGATGCCGACTTCGCGGTGGGTGATCAGCGACTGCTGCGACTGATGCACGAACTCCACCGGGTCTT
Organism: uncultured Steroidobacteraceae bacterium; assembly: GCA_964657625.1. GTDB lineage: Bacteria > Pseudomonadota > Gammaproteobacteria > Steroidobacterales > Steroidobacteraceae > Bog-1198. The sequence goes on along the minus strand of CAZZVN010000091.1, from coordinate 7,359 downwards.
CGACGGTGATGATGTGCCCGGGGGAGGAGGCGTTGCGGTGGTCGATCATGGCGGCGAGCGAGGTGGATTTGCCGGAGCCGGTCGCCCCCACCACCAGCACCAGGCCGCGCTTGGTCATCACGATCTCTTTGAGGATCTCCGGCAGCGCGAGTTTGGAGAAGCTCGGAATGTCGGCCGGGATGGTGCGTATCACCATGCCGGTATGCTGCTGCTGGACGAACACGTTGACCCGGAAGCGCGCCACGCCGGGAATCGAGATGGCGAAATTGCACTCCATTTCCTTGGCGAATTCCTCGCGCTGACGCTCGTTCATCAAGGAATGCGCGAGGCTGCGGGTGAGCTCCGCGGTCAGTTTCTGCGACGCCATGGGCTGCATGGCGCCGTTCGCCTTCATGCTCGGCGGAAAATCGTTGGAGATGAACAGATCCGAACCGCCCGCGCGGGTCATCGCCGTCAGCAGCTTGACCATGTAGGCTTTCGACTGATCCTCGGTCGACATCGCATCCCCCGTGTACGTTTCAACGGCAGAATATAGGCCGCCAGACGGCGTTATTCCGCGATGGAGTTATCATTGGCACGGCATGCTCTTTTCGGGACCCGCAGGAATTTCTCATGCTGGAACATCCACCCGGACCGCGTCTCGGCCGCGACGACGTCTGCGCCGTCATCGTCACCTTCCATCCCGACGCGGGCTTTCCCGCGCGGCTCGGCCGCATCCAGGGGCAGGTCGGGGCGGCGGTCGTGGTCGACAACGGCTCGGCCGCGCAGAGTCTGCGCATGCTCGAAGAGATACCCGACGGCCCGGCACTGCACCGCATCTTCAACCGTGACAACCTCGGCATCGCCCGGGCGTTGAACATCGGGGTGGCCCGCGCCCGGCAGTTCGGCTGCGGCTGGGCATTGCTGCTCGACCAGGACAGCACGGTGGACCCCGACCTCGTCACGCGGCTGATGGCGGTGCGGGCCGGCTACGCGGCGCCCGAACCCCTCGCGCTGATCGGCTCGCGATTCCGGGAGACCCATGGCGGTGCCAGTGCGCCGCTGCGCAGCGGGGTGCGTACCGAGGACTGGGAGGAGGTCAAGTTCGTCATCACCTCCGGTTGCCTGCTTTCGCTCGCTGCATACGCGGTCATCGGCGCGTTCCGCGACGAGTTCTTCATCGATCACGTCGATATTGACTACTGCCATCGGGCGCGCGCGAAAGGCTACCGCGTGATCCAGACCGTGCGCCCGTTGATGTCGCACACCATCGGCGCGCCGACGCCGCATCGCCTGTTCGGCACGACGCGCTGGACCACCAACCATTCCCCGGACCGGCGCTACTACATGGCACGCAACGACACCGTGCTGCTGCACGAGCACGGCGGCAGCGGACGCAGCCCGTGGTGGCTGAAGAGCTTCTTTCGCAGCATGCGCCTGATCAAGCGGATCGCGCTCTACGAAGACACCAAGGCGTGCAAGATCGCCGCCGTCGCCGAGGGCTGGTGGGACGGGGTGCGCGGCCGGCTCGGCCCGCGCAGGCACCCGCCCGGGTAGCACCACCGCCCGCCCGGCCGGCACCGCCGTCTTCCCGGGTGGCGCCGCCGCCCCCCCGGCCCGGGGCGTGCTTGCTATTTCCCGCCGATCCGTTAACGTATACGTCATGGTACTTACGTTATGGTGAGGAGTGGCGTGGCGGCGGTCATGGGCGAAGCGCCGGCGCGCCGGTCCGCCCCGCCCGGCAACGAGCTGTACGGCGTGACGGAGCTTGGCAACGAGCTCGGCGTCAGCGCCCGCACCATTCGTTTCTACGAAGACAAGGGCTTGTTGTCGCCGCGGCGGGTGGCCAACAACCGGGTGTACACGGTGCGCGACCGGGCCCGGATGATTTTGATCCTGCGCGGCAAACAGCTCGGTTTCAGCCTGCGCGAGATCAAGGAATATCTGGATTTGTACGATGCGGATCCCACTCATGCGAAGCAGACCCGGCTGCTGCTCGAGCGGGTGCGCAGCAAGATCGTCGAGCTTGAAGCGCAGCAAATCGCCCTGCGGCAGGCTCTGGCGGAGCTGCGCGACGTCGAGTCCGAGGCGCGTGGCGCGCTGTCGGCCCTTGAAACGGTTTCACGATAAACAACAGATCGAGTCGGGAGTCATCATGAGCAACGTCGTCATCGCGGGCTATGTCCGTTCGCCTTTCACGCTGGCCAACAAGGGCGCACTCGCGCGGGTGCGCCCCGACGATCTCGCGGCACAGGTGGTCCTGGGGCTGCTCGAGCGCACCGGCGTAGACGCCAAGGACATCGAGGATCTGATCGTCGGCTGCGCCTTCCCGGAAGGCGAACAGGGCTTCAATGTCGGGCGCATGATCGGCCTGCTCGCGGGGCTGCCGCTCTCCACGGGCGGCATGACGGTGAACCGGTTCTGCGGCTCCTCCATGCAGTCGGTGCACATCGCCGCTGGGCAGATTCAGCTCGGCGCCGGCGAGGTGTTCATCGCTGCGGGCGTGGAGAGCATGACGCGCGTACCCATGCTCGGCTTCAACCCCATGCCGAACCCCGCCATGCAGGCGCAGGCGCCGGCCGCCTACATCGCGATGGGCGACACCGCCGAGAATGTCGCCGCCAAATGGCACATCCCCCGCGCCGAGCAGGAGGCGTTCGCGGTGCGCAGCCAGCAGCGTGCCCATGCCGCCGCCCAGTCCGGCCACTTTGCCGACGAATTGGTGCCGATCACCTTCAAAGGCACGCGTATCGACAAGGACGGATGTCTGCGCCCCGAGACCACGGCGGCCGGCCTCGCCCAGCTCAAACCCGCGTTCGACAAGAACGGCACCGTCACCGCCGGGACGGCGTCGCCGTTGACGGACGGCGCGTCTGCGGTGCTGGTGTGCAGCGAAGACTACGCCGCGAAGCACGGCCTCGAGGCCCTCGCCCGCGTGCGCAGCGTGGCCATTGCGGGCTGTGCGCCGGAGATCATGGGTATCGGCCCGGTCGCCGCCACCCTCAAGGCGCTCGCTCGCGCCGGGATCGAAATGTCGAATATCGACGTGGTCGAGTTGAACGAGGCCTTCGCCAGCCAGTCGCTCGCCTGCGCCCGTGATCTCGGCGTGCGTGACGAGACCTTAAACATCGACGGCGGCGCCATCGCCCTCGGCCATCCATTGGGGGCCACCGGCGCCCGCATCGTCGGCAAGGCCGCGAGCCTGCTGCGGCGCATGGGCGGTCGTTACGCGCTCGCCACGCAATGCATCGGCGGCGGCCAGGGTATCGCCACCGTGCTCGAACGGATCTAGGAGACGTTCATGGATGCCATTCGTAGAGCGGCCGTCATCGGCGCGGGCGTGATGGGCGCCGGGATCGCCGCACAATTCGCCAATGCCGGCGTGCCCGTGCTGCTGCTCGACATCGTGCCCAAGGACACGTCCGACCGCACCGCCCTCGCCACGGGCGCCGTCGCCCGGATGCTCAAGACCGAGCCCGCTCCTTTCATGTCGACGCGGGCAGCACAATTCGTGACGCCGGGCAATCTCGAGGATGACCTGGGGCAGCTCGCCGACTGCGACTGGATCATCGAGGCCGTGGTCGAACGGCTCGACATCAAACGCTCGCTGTATCGGAAGATCGACGCGGTCCGGCGGCCCGGCAGCGCGGTCTCCTCCAACACCTCGACCATCCCGCTGCGCGATCTGATCGAAGGTCAGAGCGAAACCTTCCAGCGCGATTTCCTGATCACGCATTTCTTCAATCCACCGCGTTACATGCGGCTCCTCGAAATCGTCGCAGGCCCGCACACCGACGCGCCGCTGGCCGAGCGGGTGGTGACGTTCGCGGACCAGGTGCTCGGCAAGAGCATCGTGCATTGCAAGGACAGCCCGGGCTTCATCGCCAACCGACTGGGCGTGTACTGGCTGCAGGTGGGGGTGATCGAGGCCATGGAGGGCGGGCTCGACATCGAAGAGGCCGACGCCGTGATCGGCCGGCCCGTCGGCATCCCGAAGACCGGCGTGTTCGGTCTGATCGATCTCGTCGGTCTCGACCTCATGCCGCACATCAACGCGAGTCTGGCCTCGGCCCTGCCCAAGAGCGACCCCTTTCACGCCGTCAATCTCGAATTGCCGTTGATCGATAAAATGATCGCGGAGGGCTACACCGGGCGCAAGGGCAAGGGCGGCTTCTATCGCCTGAATCGCAGCGGTGGCGGCAAGCTCAAGGAGTCCATCGACCTCAAGTCCGGCGCCTACCGGCCGTCGGTGGAGCCGGAGCTGCCCGAGTTGAAGGCCGCGGCCAAGGATCTGCGCGCGTTCCTGGCGTCGGGCAGCCGGCTGGGCCACTACGCCTGGCGCGTGCTCGGCCAGACCTTGCGTTATGCCGCGAGCCTCATCCCCGAAGCGGCGGATGACGTCAACGCCATCGACGAGGCCATGCGGCTCGGTTACAACTGGCAATGGGGCCCGTTCGAACTGATCGACCGGCTGGGCGCGGGGTGGTTTGCCGATCAGCTCGAGAAGGACGGACTGTCGGTGCCGCCCTCTCTGCGCGCCGCGCGGGACCGCGGCTTCTACCGCATCGACCAGGGGCGTCGGCAATATCTCGGCACCGACGGCGAGTATCACGACGTCGAGCGTGCGCCCGGCGTGCTGATGCTCGAGGACATCAAGCGGGTGTCGAAGCCGCTGCTCAAGAATGCGTCCGCCGCGCTATGGGACCTGGGCGACGGGGTGGTGTGTTTCGAGTTCACCAGCAAGAGCAACTCGCTCGACGAGCCCATCATGGCGCTGCTCGATCAGACCCGCGCGCTGGTGCAGGAGAAGTATCGGGCGCTGGTGATCTACAACGAGGGGCGCAATTTCTCGGTGGGCGCCAACCTGGGGCTTGCCTTGTTCGCGGCCAACATCGCCGCCTGGGGCGAAATCGAGAAGCTGATCGCGGCCGGGCAGCAGACCTACAAGGCTCTCAAATACGCGCCCTTCCCCGTGGTCAGCGCGCCGTCGGGCATGGCGCTCGGCGGCGGCTGCGAAATGCTGCTGCACAGCGATGCCGTGCAGGCGCACGCCGAAACCTACGTCGGCCTGGTCGAGTGCGGCGTCGGCGTGATTCCGGGCTGGGGCGGTTGCAAGGAGATGCTCGCCCGCTGGACCACCAGCGGACTGCTGCCGCGGGGGCCGGTGCCCGCCCCCGCCCGGGTGTTCGAAACCGTCAGCACCGCCACGGTCTCGAAGTCCGCGGCCAACGCCCGGGAGCTCTTGTTCCTGCGCCCGCACGACGGCATCACCATGAACCGTTATCGGTTGCTGGCCGACGCCAAGGCGCTGGCGCTGAAGCTCGCGGTCGATTACGTGCCGCCCACACCCGTGGAGTTGAAACTGCCGGGCGCGTCCGGACGACTGGCCTTCGACATGGCGGCGGACGGTTTCCATCGGCGCGGCGTCGCCACCGATCATGATCTGGTCGTCGCGGACGAATTGGCCGGCGTGCTCTCGGGCGGCCCGGCCGACGTGATCGATCTCGTGACCGAGGATCAGCTGCTCGACCTGGAGCGCGGCGCTTTCATGCGGCTGATGAAAACCGAAGGCACGCTGCAGCGGATCGAGCACATGCTGGTCACCGGCAAGCCGTTGCGAAACTAAGGATCGGAGTCTTCCATGCAAACCTACACCGCACCCCTGCGCGACATGCGCTTCGTGATGCACGAACTACACGACAGCAGCACGCTCGCCGAACTGCCCGGCCTCGAGGAGGTCACCCCTGAGCTGCTCGACACGGTGCTCGAGGAGGCCGCGAAGTTCATCACGGCTGTGCTGCTGCCGCTCAATGCGAGCGGCGATGCCGAAGGCTGCCGCTACCAGGACGGCGTGGTCCGGACGCCCGAAGGCTTCAAGAAGGCCTACGACGAGTTCGTCGCCGGCGGCTGGGGCTCGCTCAACTCCGATCCTGAATACGGCGGCCAGGGCCTGCCGGAGAGCGTCAGCAAGCTGGTCGAGGAGATCATCTGTGCGTGCAACCTGTCGTTCGGCCTGTACCCGGGGCTGTCGCACGGCGCCTACCTCGCATTGAAGAGCTACGGGTCCAAGGAGCTGAAGGATCTGTTTCTGCCGAAGCTCGCCGACGGCTCCTGGGCCGGCACCATGTGCCTCACCGAGGCGCACTGCGGCACCGACTTAGGCTTGCTGCGCACGCGCGCAGCCCCGCAGCCCGACGGCACCTACCGGCTGAGCGGCTCGAAGATCTTCATCTCCGCGGGGGAACACGACCTGACCGAGAACATCATTCATCTGGTGCTCGCGCGCATGCCCGATGCGCCCAAGGGCATCAAGGGCATCAGCCTGTTCGTCGTGCCCAAGTTCGTGCCCGCCGACGATGGGTCGATCGGCAACCGCAACGGCGTCAAATGCGCCGGCATCGAACACAAGATGGGCATCAAGGCCTCCGCCACCTGCCAGATCAATTTCGACGAGGCCACCGGCTACCTGGTGGGCGAGCCGCACAAGGGCATGCGAGCGATGTTCGTGATGATGAACAGCGAACGGCTCTCCGTGGGGACCCAGGGTCTCGGCATCGGCGAGGTGTCCTACCAGAGCGCCGTCGCCTATGCCAAGGAGCGCCTGCAGGGCCGCTCGCTGGCCGGCGTCAAGCACCCCGACAAGTCCGCCGATCCCATCATCGTGCATCCCGATGTGCGCCGGATGCTCATGACCATGCGCGCCTACAACGAAGGCTGCCGCGCCCTCGGCGTCTGGGTGGCCAACGCGCTCGATCGCATGGAACGGCTGCCGGAGTCACCGCAAAGACAGGAGGCGGAGGATCTGGTGGCGCTGATGACACCGGTGGTCAAGGCGCTGTTCACCGATCTGGGGTTCGAGACCGCAAACCTCGGCCTGCAGAGTTACGGCGGCCACGGCTTCATCGTCGATCACGGCATGGAGCAGTTCGTGCGCGACGCGCGCATCGCGATGATCTACGAGGGTACCAACGGCATCCAGGCGCTCGACCTGGTCGGCCGCAAGCTGCCGGCGAACATGGGCCGTGCACTGCGCCGCTTCTTCCATCCGGTCGCCGAATTCATCGAGAAGAACGCCGCCGACGCCGAGTTGAAGCCCCTGCTGCAGCCGTTCGCCCGTGCCTTCGGCGCGCTGCAGCTCGCCACCGGCTTCATCGCGCAGAAGAGCCTCGTCGATCCGGAAGAAGCCGGTGCCGCCTCGACCGATTATTTGCGTATGCTCGGCCTAGTGGCCTTGGGCTTCATGTGGGTGCGCATGGCAAAGGTCGCGCAGACACAGCTCCCCGCCGCGACCGGCGACGACGTCGGGTTCTACCAGGCCAAGTGCAAGACCGCGGCCTTTTTCATCGACCGCATCCTGCCCCAGGTGGGCGCGCTTCTGTA
>CAZZVN010000090.1:0-10121 GCA_964657625.1 uncultured Steroidobacteraceae bacterium | reverse complement strand
GCGCGCGGGCACCTTGAAGTCGGCCGGGCAGATCGTCGCGCTCGACGAGAGCACCGGCCGGATCTCCCTCAAGATTGGCCCCTACGCAGAGCCTTTCGACGCGGCGTTCTCGTTGATTCCGGAAGGACCGCTGGAGACCGTCGCGCAGCGTGAGGCGATGTATCGGTATGCCGGAGCGGTGATCGCCGGCAGCGGCGCGTACCGCGCGGTGACTTCGATCTTACGACGCGACCCTCCCCGGATTCGCGGGCTGGCGGCAGGCGCGGCGATCGTCGCAGACGGCGCGGATCTGATCGCTGCGGCATCGCGAGCGATACGCGACCTCGACGAGAGCCATCTCCTGATTCAAGGGCCGCCGGGCACGGGCAAGACCTACCTGTCGGCCGCGGTCATCCTGACGCTGCTCGCCGGCGGCCAGCGCGTCGGCGTCGCCTCGAATTCCCACAAAGCCATCAACAATCTGCTCGCGGAAGTCGAACGGCAGGCGCTGCGTGTGGGGCAGCGGTTTCGGGGCGTCAAGAAGTGCTCGAGGGGCGCGAATCAGGAGCACACCGGGATCCTGATCAGCAATGCCTACGACAACGACGAGGTCGTCAGCGGCAATTACGCGCTCATCGGCGGCACTTCGTGGCTCTTTGCGCGCGAGGACATGGACCGGGCCCTGGACTACCTGTTCGTCGACGAAGCGGGGCAGGTCGCGATTGCCAACATCGTGGCCATCGGCCTCAGCGCGCGAAACATCGTGCTGGTCGGTGATCAACGGCAATTATCGCAGCCTGCGCAGGGCGTGCATCCCGGCGATTCGGGGCTGTCTGCCCTGGATTTCCTGCTCAAGGACTTTGCCACCGTTCCGCCCGGACGCGGCGTCTTTCTGCCCGTCACCCGCCGCATGCACCCGGACGTCTGCCGGTTCATCTCCGAGGCCGTCTACGACGGTCGCCTCGAGGCCGCGCCCGGCAACGATACCCAGCGTCTCGTACTTAAAGCCGGTACCGACCCGGCACTCAAACCGGCCGGCATCGCCTGGCTCGCGGTGCCGCACCAGGACTGCCGCCAACGAAGCGAGGCGGAAGGACGTCGAATCCAGGCCCTGTATACCGAATTGCTCGAGCAGCGGTGGATCACCCGGGACGGTGTCGACTCACCCCTCGGGATCGCCGACATTCTCGTGGTCAGCCCCTACAACCTGCAGGTGAACTACCTGCAATCGCTTCTGCCCGCGGCGGCACGGGTGGGAACGGTGGACAAGTTTCAGGGGCAGGAAGCGGCCGTGGTCGTGGTGTCGATGACGACGTCGTCCGCGGAGGACGTTGCCCGGGGCATGGATTTTCTCTATAGCCGAAATCGACTGAACGTCGCCGTGTCGCGGGCGAAGTGTCTCGCCATCGTGGTGGCCTGCCCCGCGTTACTCGACGCGGGCGGCGGCACGATCGAGGAGCTGAAGCTGGTCAATCTCCTGAGCTTCCTGTCGATGTATGGATCCAACCCCTGAAGCAACATGACTCACAGGAGCTTTTAGCAGCGCTCATGATTCGATGTCCTGGTAGCTACGATGTGGGAACGATGTGGGTCATCTAAGTGTTCAACGCCGAGTGAATATCTGGCGACACGATGCCGTGCAGCGACTGATCATCGAAATGGGTGAAGCCAGCAGCGCCGCCTCAACTGGACGCGAATGGATCGGCTCGCCACACCACGAGGAGCTGATCGAGGGACGCCCGCTGGATATCGGTTAGCCCGTCGGTGAGCTTGCGCCACAATTGCCGATGGGCGCGACCCCGGACCTCCCCGCAGAGTCGTTCGATGACCGGAATCGGCGGCACCATCACCCGTCGATGTCGCAACTCCTCGAGCGCAACCGCCGCAAGCGCGCTTCCCTTCTCGGTGGCCAGCGCCGTGGGCAAGCGCCACGCGGATAGGTCGCGGTAAATCGCCCGATTGAAAATGCGGTAGCCCACGAGGGTCTGGATTTCAGCAAGATGCTCGCGACGAGTCTGGTCACGCTCGGCGTAATCGCCGAAGTTTGCCGGCTCGAGGCTCAGCTGCTCGGCGATGAAGGCGAGCATGGCCGCCGGCGGCTGCGCGTCTTGGCGGAGTGTCCGTCCCGGAAACCGCAGGTAGCAAAGTAGGACGGCGAACCCGAGTCGGTTGGGGTCTCCGCGCCGGGGATCAATCAATGCCAAACCTCGGGGCTGAGCGTGTAGTGCCGCACCATCTCCCGTTCTTCGGTGGCGGGTTCCGTGAAGGCCAGCCGCTGTGGCTCGGTCAACAGTTCACGACGTGGCATGGCTGTCCCTTTTGAAGTAAGCTTTGAATAAACCAACACTGTGCCACGGGAAAAGACCCTTTTTCCGGGTGTTTGGCGCCGAGGGTTCAATTGGGGCAGTCCGCCGCGCTCTATTGCCGGGTATCGACCGCCGATCAGACTTGTGCTCGCCAGGAGCGCGACCTCAAGGCCTTCGCCAAGAAGGCTGGCTACAAAGTCGTCGGGGTCTGGAAGGAGACCGGCTCCGGTGCGAAGGACGACCGCGCCGAGCGCAAGAAGATCTTGGCGCTGGCACAAGCGCGTGAGATCGACCTGGTCCTCGTCACCGAGCTGACCCGGTGGGGTCGCTCGATGCTCGACCTGTTCCATACCCTGCAGGATCTGCAGTCGTGGGGCGTCTCATTGGTCGCCCAGACCGGGTTGCAGTTCGACCTGCGCAGCGCACAAGGCAAGCTCATTGCCTTATTGATGGCGGCGCTTGCGGAGTTCGAGCGGGATCTGCTGCGCGAGCGAGTGCGCTCTGGCATCGCGGCGGCCCGTAAACGTGGCGTCGTGTTCGGTCGACGCCCGGGCCAGCGTGTAAAAGCCGATCGATTTGCACCCAAGGTGCTCAAGCTGGTCAGCGAAGGTCAGTCGTATCGAGAAATCAGCCACCGGCTAGGGCTGAGCAAGAATACGGTCCTCGGGATCGTCAAGCGGGACCGTGCGGCATGACGCGCTTCAATCAGCACTCAGCAATGTTGCACCAGAGCCCAATCCGTCTTTTTCTCACATTGAGTTTACTCCTGGCGTCGCTACGACTACCGGCCACTGAAATAGACACCGGCGCTACGGTCGCCAAAGGGCCTCCCTGCACACAATGTCTCCGCATTCGCGTTGGGCTTCCCCGTGTCATTCGCGGTCCGGCGGACAATATGGCCGACAATCGCTTTACGGAAATCGAGCTACCCAATGGGCGCTTTCGAGGCTTCGACGCGCACAACGACACAAGAATCATTGATGGAAGCGAGCCGTGGGATATGGGAGGTGCCGAGCAAACGGTAATGGGTCCGGGCACACCCGGCTCGTATGATGCGTGCGGGCAATGGTTGAACCACGCCGAGGTTGCCGAGGCGACTACCTTGGGGTTCATCCACGATGAAACGGCGTGCAACTACTCGCTGGGCCAAACACACAAATCCATGTCTTTTGCTGTCTCACCCGATTACGGACTCCATTGGAAAAATCTAGGCCAGATCATAACCGGCACCGACTCTCCGACGGCACGCAAGAATACGGGAGAAGGCGATTGCACAACGGTTAACGGTAAAGACGGTTATTACTATGCGTATTGCTTCCGGACGAGGGACGGTGCACTGATCGTGGCGCGCGCGCCGGTGTCAGCTCCCGGCCCGGGCAATTGGAAGAAATTCTTTCAAGGCGACTGGGCGCAATCGGGGCTGGGAGGAGATGCGACGCGGCTGATGAATGGCTCAGGCGCCAGCGTGGCCCGCTGGACGACGACGGGCGAACTGGTGCTGACAACCTGGGTGCAAGGTGGACTGGGCTTGGCCCTGACCAGGGACCACACAACGCTCTCCCAGTTGTCTGAACCTCTCCTGGCTGTCGATCCGGGAAACTGGAGGCGGCCGGCACCGTCGGAGCTTATCTTCTATCCGGTTATCCTCGACGCGAAAACAGGCGGCAATCAACTCTCGAACTCGTGGATGCTGGTCTACGTTTACTACCAGCCCAATGAGGGAGGCGCTCAGAAGTACCTCGTATTTCGAGAAGTCGCAGTATCGGCTTTAGACGATCCCAGCAGTACTCCACTGGTCGGTGTTCTGCTTGCGCGTTGGTACAACCCGGCTCTGCATGATCATTGGTCAACAACAGCCGCCGTGCCCGGCAATTACAGCACTTACAAGCTCGAAGCCCAAACCGGCTATCTGATGACAGCCGCTCCTGAGGGCAAACCTACCGTGGAACTGGAAGACTGCCTCAGTACACGACCTGGACATCCGGACCATATCATTGCCGAAAAAGGCTTCTGTGCCGCGCACGAATACCAGCGGCTACGCACGGCAGGTTGGGTTTACAGCGGGCCGCAAAATGGGACCAATGCTGTTTACCGCTGCTATAGCGAGAAGGAGCATTCGCATTTTGCTTCTAATCAGCCAGATTGCGAGAAGCTGGGCACCATGGAGCGCCTGCTCGGATACGCCTTGAGCCCATAGTAATTAGTAGATGATTGGTCACTCAGGCAGGGTAAATGATCCAGTCGTCTTATAGCGCTCGATGGTCCTTAGCGTGCATAAGATTCCGCTTCGTGTCTTGCCCTCGATAAGCCCCTTAGTGGGCAGCGCCCTCAGTCAAAACAGGACCAGTCCTACAGAGATTTGATTCTTTGAGTGATTTAATGCTTACAAAGATGAAGCCCGAGCCGGCAAACCGCAGGCCATGTCCATCCTTAAGAAGGGATCTCCAGTGACGAAGTCTGCGTTTCCGATCGTCGGCATCGGCGCCTCGGCGGGGGGGCTCGATGCCTTCCATAAATTCTTCGACCGCATGCCCGCCGACTGTGGCATGGCCTTCGTGATGATACTGCACCTGCCAGCGGACCGGAAAAGCATGCTGGTCGATATCCTAAGTCGTTGGACTCTCATGCGGGTGCTTGAGGGACGGGACGGCGAGTTGATCGAGGCCAACTGCGTGTACGTGCCGCCACCGCATGCCGTCGTCACTGTAACCGACGGCCGGTTGGGGGTGCGCCTGGCGGCAGCCGATGACGCCAGGATACCGCGGCCGATTGACTCTTTTTTTGATGCTTTGGGGTCGGCTCTGAACGACCAGGCGATTGGCATCGTGCTGTCCGGTACCGGCACTGATGGCGCATTGGGTATGAAAGCGATAAAAGAATGCGGCGGGATCACCATTGCGCAAGGCAGTGACAGCAGCGCACCGCAATACGGGGAGATGCCTGCCGGGGCCATCGCCACCGGCGCGGTGGACCTGGTGGCGCCGATCGAAGACATACCGGGGCACCTGCTGCGCATCAAAGGCAGTTCGCCCACTGTTTTCGCGACGACCGACGATTCAGCACTGGCGGTCGATGCGGCCCGACTCCAGATTTGCGCGATCCTGCGGGCGCAGGTGGGCCACGATTTCAGTGGTTATCGCGACAAGACGTTCCTGCGGCGGGTCCAGCGCCGCATGCAGGTGGTGGGCGTCGTAACATTGGATGACTACACCGTCCGCCTTCAGGCCGAGCATGACGAAGTCGTGCTCTTGTTTCGGGACCTGCTCATTCGGGTGACCAGCTTTTTTCGCGACAAGGAAACATTCAATACCCTGGAGGCGCTGGTTGTTCCGCGCTTGTTCGCCGGCAAACAAGCGGACAGCGCCGTTCGGGTGTGGGTGCCGGGCTGCGCTACCGGAGAGGAGGCCTACTCGCTGGCAATGCTGCTACGCGAGCATATGGACCACATGACGGGCGTTCCTAAAGTGCAAATATTCGCCACGGACATCGATGAAGCCGCCATCGCGACCGCACGCTTGGGCTGTTATCCGGAAACGCTGCTCAAAGGCCTATCGCCTGAGCGCTTCGAGCGTTTTTTCCGCGGCTCGCAAGGCAGCTTCGTGGTCACCAAGGAAATTCGGGACCTGTGTACATTCTCCGCCCACAATTTGATCCGCGATCCCCCGTTCTCGCGCATGGATTTGGTGTCGTGCCGAAACCTCTTGATTTACATGGATGCCAATTTACAAACGGCCGTCATTCCCGCTTTTCACTATTCCCTGTTGCCGGGCGGCATTCTCTTGCTCGGCGGCTCTGAATCCACCGCACGGCACGAACACCTGTTCGATCCACTCGATAAGACGGCACGGATTTTCAAGCGACGCGCGGGAAAAAGCCCACCACTCAACCTCAACTCGCAGAATGCCGGCATGACTCTGCAACGCTCGGCGCTAGAAGCGGCACCTTTGCCTGCCGTGGCGAACTATGATGCGTCCACGTCAAGTAAGGACGAATCCGCGTCGGCCGACAATCGTCGAGTAGCCAATAGCGCTGACTCCGCATCCTCCGCGGGCAAAGTAAAAAAACGGCTCCAGTCGCGCCCGACCGGGAAACAAAAACGAAAATCTCCCAAAGAGATTGACTTTTTGGAACAGACTCTCCTCGCTACGCAAGAGCAGCTGCAATCCGTGATCGAGCAGCATCAGACCGCCCTCGAGGAGCTGCGCAGTGCAAATGAAGAATTGCATTCGGTCAACGAAGAGATGCAATCGACCAACGAGGAGCTCGAGACGTCCAAGGAAGAGTTGCAGTCGGTGAACGAGGAGCTGCAGACGGTCAACGTGCAATTATCCGAGAAAATAGGCGAGCTCGCCGACAGCAACAGCGATCTGCGTAACTTGTTCGAGAGCACCGAAATCGCGACGATCTTTCTCGATCGCTATCTCATCATCCGAAGCTTCACCCCGGCCATTGCCTCTTTGTACAGTTTGATTCCAAGCGATGCAGGACGCCCGTTGAACGATATCGTGAACCGCCTGGACTACGACCACTTGAGCGAGGACGTCGCTGTGGTGTTGCAGACGCTCAACCCCCTAGAGCGGCGGATCGCGCGCGCCGATCGCTCGATGCATTACATCATGCGCATTTTGCCCTACCGCGAACCTGACAGTACGGTCAGTGGGGTGTTGGTGACTTTCGTAGATGTGACCAGCATCGTGCAGGCCGAAGCAGCGCTGCGCGAGGCCGATCTGCGCAAGGACGTCTTTTTAGCTACTTTGTCGCATGAGCTGCGTAATCCCCTGGCGCCCATCCGCACCGCCGCCAAATTACTCGAAGCTCCGAATATCGCGCCTCCGCAATTGGCGCGCGCGCAGGCGATCATCTCCCGGCAGGTCACGCACATGAGCTCGTTGCTCGATGACCTGCTCGATGTGTCCCGCATCACCCGCGGCGCTTTCGCCCTCAAAAAAGAGTGCGTCGAGGTGAAACAACTGCTGGATGCGGCCGTCGAGTCGGTGCAACCGGCCATGGAAGCGAAACAGCATACCTTGCGCGTGGAAATGCCAGAAGTTGCGGTGATGGTGCAGGCGGACCCCGTGCGTATGACGCAAGTCCTCACCAATTTGTTGACCAATGCCGCCAAATACACACCCGTGGGCGGCCTAATCACCGTCGGCGGCCGACTCGAAGCTCAAGGCCTGGTCTTTTTCGTGCGGGATAACGGGATGGGCATCACCGCCGCCATGATTCCTCACATCTTTGACATGTTTACTCAGGTGGAGTCGACGGGCGACGCATCAGAGGGCGGCCTCGGCATCGGCTTGGCGCTCGTCAAGGGGTTGGTTCAGTTACACGGCGGTCGGGTCGCCGCCAGCAGTCCCGGGTTAGGCCTCGGCAGCGAATTCATCGTCTCCTTGCCGCTATCGTTGATCATTGAGACATCGCCACCCGGTGCGGATGCGGTCACCGGCGATGAAAAGGTCGGTCCGCCGCGGCGCATATTGATTGCGGACGATAACTTGGATGGCGCCGAAAGTCTCGCCATGCTTTTGAATCTGTCCGGTCATGAAGTGTTTCTCGCACATTCCGGCAAGGAAGCCCTCACTATTGCAAAGGAACAGCGACCTGACGTAGCAGTGCTCGATATCGGTATGCCCGACTTGAGCGGCTATGAAGTGGCGGAGCGAATTCGACGTGAGCCGGGGGGCGAACATATCACGCTGATCGCGCTGACCGGTTGGGGTCAGGAGAATGACAAACGCAAAGCCCAGGCCGCCGGTTTCGACCATCACTGCACGAAACCGGTCGACCCGGATTATCTGCAGCAATTGGTTACTCCGTCGTCCCTCTGACCCCACGCTCGCAGCGCCGCTGGGACACCTACGCATGCGCATCTTGCGGGTGAAGTACCACCCCGTACAGATTAGGGAGCATGCCTCAAGGCTGCTGCCGGGTCGCATGATCCAAAAACGATGGCATGCGGAAGGTGAACCGAGTTTCTTTTGGCGTCGAGGAAACCTCGAGCGTACCGCCGTGAGCGACCGCGATCTCGTGGGCGATGTAGAGGCCAAGACCCAGCCCTTGCCGACTTGGCCGCACCGCACCCCGAAAAAACGGTTGGAACAATCTTTCAAGATCCGCCGCAGGAATCGGTTCGCCACCATTCACGACAGACAGTTCCACCTGTTCCGCCGTACTGCTGCCGTACACCTTGACCGCTTGGTCCGGGGCGCCGTACGTCAGGGCGTTTCCCAAAATATTAGAGAGCAACTGAGCGATGCGGTTACAGTCACAGTGAACCGGTTCGATGAAAACAAACTCAGTTTCCACGACTCGTTGCGGAAAGCTCGCCATCAATTCGGCGATTATTTCTTGCAGAGCGGGTTTGAGCGGTCGCGTCGCGTCGCGTTTTATGATGAGGCCACCCCCTAATCGGCCACGCGTCATATCCAGTACATCTTCAATTAATGCACCCATACGGGCCGCACTGTTTTGCATTATCTTTGCCATTTTAAGGGCCCGCTCATCCAGAGGCGTCTTGCGCATCACCGCCAACCCTGAGCTGATGGCATGGAGAGGGCTGCGTAAATCGTGTCCGAGTATGGCTACGAACTGCTCGTGCAACTGTAAGGCCTCCCGTTCCTTACCAATGTCGGTATTCACGCCGAGCCAACGAAAAATACTACCGTCTGGGCCTCGCACGGGGGTTATGCGGGTCAAAAACGGTCGAAACGACCCGGCAGCGCTTTTTAACGGAAAAGTCATCTCGAAGGGCTCGCCGGATTTGATACTGGTGCTCCAGCCTTTCAGGACTTCGGGGAGCACGGCAGGATCATGCACCGACTGCCATCCCCACCCCTCCATCTGTTCTGGCGTGGTGCCCGTGTACTCGTACCAGCGGCTGTTGTACCAGAATATCCACCCGTCTGCGTTGGCCATCCAACACAGGGTTGGCATCAGATTCGCGAGCAGGTAGAACTGCGCGTCGACGTCGTTTTCCGGTTCCATAGAGGGTGTTTCTTTATCTTAGGCAGTCAATCCACCCTGCTTAGAATAAGCCATGCGGTGCCCGAACAGGAACACGAGAATTTCGCCTCCAGGCAGGACTCCTCGCGCAATTCTCGTCGGTAATACGGTTTGAGGTGGCCGTTATTAGTTTCTAATTAGCCGCCGGGGGGGCTGGCGATGTTGCTTTCCCGGAATCGTTGGCCGCACGGCGTCGATTATGAAGATACAAGCCCTCGCCCACGATCGCGGTCAATAAAATGGCGACGTTCGAACAGACGTACACCCAGTTATGCAGGCGAACGCTGTACACCGTATAGCCGACCGACGCCGTGCATTGGCCTATAAAAAGCCACTTGGACACCCCTGCCGTGGCACGCGTGGCCCATTGCGTATAGACCTGTCGGATCAGGGTAGCGAGCAAGATGATGGAACTGCCCCATCCCAATAATTCGGTCATGCGCATACACCCACTGGGCGAACCCGTCCACGTTCTGTAATCAATGCCCCTCGCTCCCCGATTTTGGAATTACGTAGACCATCTCGCTAGCGCGCTGGCGAGCATATGTCCTCCCGTCTCGAGTGCTCGATGATACGGGCAGTTGGGGCGGCCTGCCCCTAGGTTTTTCCCTTGTGGGCGTGCAGCGCGTCCGACGTGGCTTGGTGCCCGTCGGGGTCGCCGCTTCTCTCCTGACTTTTCTTCGTGTGCCACTTCTGCCATAGCGCCCACACGATGACTGCAAAGAACGTGACGGCACCGAGGACAACCAGCATATTTTCGCGAGACATAGGAACACACTCCCCTTTTCAAATACTTTATGGTGGGTATACCGGAGCGTTCCGCAACGCTCC
>CAZZVN010000089.1:0-10566 GCA_964657625.1 uncultured Steroidobacteraceae bacterium | reverse complement strand
CGCGCTGTACTTTTTTTTGTTCGCGCCGGCGGCGCGGCGCAACTCGGTGCACTACCTGCGGACGGCGCTCGGCCGACCTCCCACAGCCCGCGATCGGTTCCGCCAGGTGCTGGCATTCGCGACCGTCATTCACGACCGCGTCTATCTGATCAACGAGCGCTACGAGTGCTTCGACATCACCCTCGAGGGCGAACAGCTCATGCGTGCCCAGCTAGCCTCCGGCAAGGGCGCCTTTCTGCTCGGCGCCCACATGGGAAGTTTCGAGGTGATGCGTAGCATCGGCCGACGTCAGCCGGGGCTGCGTGTGGCGCTGGCCATGTACGAGGACAACGCGCGCAAGATCGGCGCCATCCTGGGAACCCTCAATCCGCATGCCCGGCCCGACATCATCTCGCTGGGACAGCTCGACGCCATGCTGCACATTTCGGACCGGCTCGAGCAGGGCGCCTTCGTCGGCGTGCTCGGAGACCGTACCCTGGGCGAGGAGGAGGTGCACCCGGTGACGCTGCTCGGCCGGCAGGCCTGGCTGCCGACGGGCCCGCTGCGCGTGGCGGCAATCCTGCGCAGTTCCGTCATTTTCATGGTCGGTCTGTACCGGGGCGGCAATCGCTACCACGTGGTGTTCGCGCCGGTGGCCGATTTCGCCGCGACCACCGCCGGAGACCGCGACGCCGCCGTACGCGCCGCCGTGGAACGCTACGCCGCGCTGCTGGACCGCTACTGTCGCAGCGATCCCTACAACTGGTTCAACTTCTTCGATTTCTGGCGCGACGACGGACCGCGGTCGTGAAAGCGTACGCCGCCATGCTGCTGTGGAGCGTCCTCGGCAGCGCTGTTGCGCTGGCCGCGGGGCAATCCCAGAGGCAGCCCCAGCCTTCCACCGTCGTGGTCTCGACCGCGGGCGCAGCCTCTCCCGAGCTCGACGAGGTCATGCGGCTGCTGGCCGCCCGCCGGCACGGCGAGGTCGATTTCGTACAACAGCAATTCCTCGCGGTATTGAAGCGTCCTGCCGAGTCGTCGGGCGAGCTGATCTACGACGCCCCCGGCCGGCTCGAGATGCGCACCCTCGAGCCCCGCCCGGAGACGTTGGTGCTGACCGACGCGGCGATCACCCTGCAACGCAAGGGCCGCAGCCGACTTCTCGACCTCAAGGCCTACCCGCAGCTCAAACCCTTCGTCGACGGCATACGCGCCACGCTGGCGGGCGACCGGCCGGCGCTCGAGCGGGTGTTCCGGCTCGAATTCACCGGCGATGCCACCCGCTGGACCTTGCTGCTGAAGCCGCTCGATGGTGAGCCTGCCGCGGGGGTGGCGCAGGTACAGATCGATGGTTCCGGCGACACGCTGTACCGCGTCGAGACCCGCCAGATCGACGGCGACCGCTCGCTCATGACCCTGCGCCCGCACACGACACGATGACGCCGGCGAGCATCCTGCACCGCGCACGGGTGATCGTGCCGTGGGTGCTCGGCGTCCTCGTCGCTGCCGTGCTCGTGGTGCGCACCGACTACGTCACGGACCTCTCGGCGTTCCTGCCCTCGCGGCCCACGCCGCTGCAGCAGCTGCTGGTGGATCAGCTGCGCGACGGCCCTGCATCGCGCACCATCTTGGTCGCGGTGGAAGGCGGCTCGGCCCACGCACGCAGTCGCGCAGCCGCGGCGCTGGCAGGACGGCTGCGCGGCGATGCCGCATTCGCCAGCGTCGACGACGGTGAACCGCTGTCGGCCGAACGCGACCGCGAGTACGTGTTCCGGCATCGCTACCTGCTGAGCGAAGCGGTGGACGCCCGGCACTTCTCCGCGCCCGGCATGCACGACGCCATCGTGCAGACCGTCGAGGGACTGGCGGCATCGGGCGGCCTGCTGCTCAAGTCTCTGGTGCCGCAGGATCCGACCGGCGAAATGCTGCAGATCGTCGATCAGCTCACGCCGGCCGCCGTCCCACGCACCCGCGACGGAGTGTGGGTGTCGGGCGATGACCGTCGTGCGCTGCTGGTGGCGCAGACCCGCGCCGCCGGCTCCGACACCGATGCCCAGGAGGCCGCGCTGATGCGCATTCGCACCGCGTTCGCCGCGGTCACCCCGGCGCTCACCGCGGTCGCTCCGGCGCTCACCGTGAGGCTGAGCGGGCCCGGGGTGTTCGCGGTGGCGGCCCGTGCCAGGATCAAGGGCGCTGCCATACGTCTGTCTCTGATCAGCAGCGTTCTGGTGGTCGCCGTGCTGCTCACCGTCTATCGTTCCCCGCCCGCGCTGATCCTCGGCCTGCTGCCGGTGGCCACCGGCGCGCTGTGCGGGATCGCAGCGGTGGCCTTGGGATTCGGCGCCGTGCACGGCATCACCCTCGGATTCGGCATCACGCTGATCGGCGAGTCGGTGGATTATTCGATTTATTTTTTCATCCAGTCGCAGCACCGGGTGGCGGCGGACGGCGGCACGGCCGGCGGCCCGCAAGCCTGGCAGCGCCTGCTCTGGCCGACGATACGCCTGGGGCTGCTCACCTCGGTGTGCGGATTCGCGTCGTTGTTGCCGTCCGGTTTTCCCGGACTCGCACAACTCGGCGTGTACTCGATCAGCGGCCTGCTCGCCGCCGGTTTGGTGACGCGCTTCGTGCTGCCGGAACTGCTGCCTGCTCGCTTCCGGGTTCACGACATGTCCGGCGCCGGGCGTCGCCTCGAGCGCGCGATCGCCGGGGTGGGCGCGTTCGGCCGTCCGGCGACGCTCGCGGCCGCAGGCGCTCTGGTGATGGCCGCGCTGAGCGTGCTCGCCGTGCATCGGCACGAACTCTGGAACCGCGAACTGTCGGCCTTGAGCCCCATACCGGCCGCCGATCTTGCATACGACGCAGCCCTGCGCGCCGACCTCGGCACGGCAAACGTGTTGGACATGGTGGTCGTGACGGGCCCCGACCTGCAGTCCGTTCTCGTCGGCGCGGAGCGCGCCGGGACCGCGCTCGGACCGCTCATCGACCAGAACATCATCGGTGGTTACGACAGTCCCGCACGCTACCTGCCGAGTAGCGAATTGCAGGATTTACGCCGGCGCAGCCTGCCGGAGCCCGCGGCCCTGCGCGCAAATCTAAAACGGGCGGTCGCCGATACGGCGCTGGATCCCGCCGTGTTGGGTCCGTTCCTCGCGGACATCGAGGCGGCCCGCCAGGGAGCCTTGCTGACGCCGTCCGATCTGCGCGGCACTTCCCTGAACGGCGGTTTCGACGCGCTGTTGCTGCATCAGGCCGGACGCTGGAACGCACTGCTGCCACTGCACCCCGCCCCCGGTGCGTCAACCCCCGACCTGGACGTGGCCCGCATCGGCGCCAGCCTCGACGCCGCGCAGCTCGCAAACACTCGCCTGCTGGACCTCAAGGTCGAATCGGACCGTCTGTATTCGAGCTATCTGCACGACGCGGTACGCGCTTCACTGGGCGGCCTTGCGCTGATCGTCGTGCTGCTGCTGGTTTCGCTGCGATCACCGGCGAGGGTGGCACGGGTGCTCGCGCCGCTGGTGATCGCAGTGCTCGTCGTCGCGGCCGGGCTGGTGTTGTGCGGACAGCGGCTGAACATTTTGCATCTGGTGGGTCTGCTGCTCATCGTCGCGGTGGGTTCCAACTACGCGTTGTTCTTCGATCGCGAAGCACAGGCTCGGGACGGCGCCCATCCTCTGACGCTCGCGTCGCTCGCCGTCGCCAATTTGAGCACGGTCATCGGGTTCGGCCTGCTGGCGTTCTCACAGGTGCCCGTGCTGGTCGCGCTCGGCGCCACCGTCGCGCCCGGTGCCCTGCTCGCACTGCTCCTGTCTGCCGTCCTGGTGTCGCACCGTGCGTAGTCTGCTGTGCGCGGCAGGCACCGACGGCGCCGCGCCCACCCGCCTGGTGTGGCTCCCCGGTGCCTATCAGACGGCCCGGGACTTTTTGACGGCCGGCTTCGAGCGCGCGGTGCGGCGGCGGAAGCTGCCGTTGGATCTCGAGTTCGTCGATCTCGAGTTCTCGCACCTGGGCGACCGCGCGCCGCTCGAAGAACTGCGACATCGCGTGCTGCTGCCCGCGCGCGCGGCCGGCTGCCGTTCGCTCTGGCTGGCGGGAATTTCGCTGGGAGGATTCGTGGCGCTGGACTACGCCAACGAACACCCGGGCGAATGGGACGGCCTGTGTCTGCTCGCGCCCTACCTCGGCAACCGGATGTTGACGGCGGAGATCCGGCGGGCGCCCGGACTTCGCGCCTGGCAGCCCGGCGGACTTGCGCAGACGGATGCGGAACGCCGAGTATGGCGTTTCATCCAGGGACTCATGCCGCCGTCGCCGCCGGGCGCGCACGGACGGGTGTACCTTGGCTACGGCTGTGAGGACCGGTTTGCGGACTCGCACGCCTTGATGGCGTCCGCCCTGCCGGCCGGTGCCGTGCGCAGCCGGCCGGGTGGCCACGACTGGGCCACGTGGTGCGCCCTCTGGGAGGAATTTTTGGAGGCTGGACTACCATGGGCCCGGTGAGCATTTGCGCGCGATGAACCTCTGCGGGCGCGGCCCGGCGGCGTGGTTGCTCGGGAGCGTTGCCGTTCACCTGGCCGCGCTGGCGCTCGCCGTGCGGGTGCCCCGGACTTGGGTTTGGGCGCTGGGCATCGTGGTGGCCAATCACCTGCTGCTCACCGGCGCCGGTCTGTGGCCGAGAAGCCGTCTGCTCGGCCCGAATTGGACCCGTCTGCCGGCCGCCAGCCGGGCCCGCGGCGAAGTCGCCATCACCATCGATGACGGTCCCGATCCGGTCGTCACGCCGCAGGTGCTCGAACTGCTGGCCGAGCACGGCGTCGCGGCCACGTTCTTCTGCGTGGGTGAGCGTGTGGAACGTCACGCGGAGCTTGCGCGGGAGATCGTGCGGCGCGGGCATCGGATCGAGAATCATAGCCAGCGTCATCGGCACGATTTTTCGCTCCTCGGTCCGCGCCGCATGCACGCGGAGATCGAGCGGGCCCAGGCCACCATCCATCGCATCACCGGAGACGAGCCAAGGTTCTTCCGTGCCCCCGCGGGGCTGCGCAATCCATTTCTGGAACCCGCCCTGCAGCGATTGCAGCTTCGCCTGGCGAGTTGGACGCGGCGTGGTTTCGACACCGTCAACGGCGACGCCGACACGGTGTACCGGCGTCTCGTGGCAGGGCTGCGCAGCGGCGATATTCTTCTCCTGCACGACGGACACGGCGCCACGGCGGGCGACGGCAGGGCGGTGATTCTGAGCGTGCTGCCGCGGTTGCTCGAAGCCGTGCGCGCGCGCAATCTTACTCCCGTGACCCTGCGAGCTGCGCTGCCGTGATGACCCCTCTGTACCTTCGGAACTACACCGCCACGAGCTGTCTCGGGCGCGGACTCGGGCCCACCTTGGACTCGCTGCTGCAGCGGCGCAGCGGGCTCAAATACTGCGACTTCGAAACGGTGGGCCTGGCCACCTACATCGGCGAGGCCGAGGGCGTCGATGCGGCGCAGCTGCCCGCGGCACTGGCCCGCTTCGATTGCCGCAACAACCGCCTGGCCGAACTCGCGTTGCGCGCGGACGGCTTCGGCGACGCGGTGCAGGACGCCGCCCGACGCTGGGGCTGCTCCCGGCTGGGCGTGTTCATCGGCACCAGCACGTCGGGAATATTGGAGACGGAGCTTGCCTACCGGCACCGGGATCCCGAGCACGGCGCATTGCCGCACGATTTCGACTACGGCGCCACCCACAACTCCTTCTCGGCGGCGGATTATCTGCGCCGGCGCCTGCAGCTCGAGGGCCCGGCGGTCGTCGTGTCCTGCGCCTGCGCGTCGAGCGCGAAGGTGTTTGCCTCGGCGCGGCGCATGATCGAGGTCGGACTCATCGACGCCGCACTGGTGGGCGGGGTCGACTCGCTGTGTCTCACGACGCTGTACGGATTTCATTCTCTGCAGCTCGCATCGACCTCGCCCTGCCGTCCCTTCGACGTCGCCCGCGACGGCATCTCGATCGGCGAGGCGGCGGCGTTCGCGCTGCTCGAGCGCCTCCCTGACTCCTTGGATCGCGACGAAATCCTGCTGCTCGGAGCCGGCGAGTCGAGCGATGCGTACCACATGTCCTCCCCCCATCCCGAGGGTGACGGCGCCGCGCGCGCCATGCAGGCCGCGCTGATCAGCGCGGGCCTCGAGGCCGCTGACATCGATTACATCAACCTGCACGGCACCGGGACACAGAGCAACGATCGCGCCGAAAGCCGCGCCGTCACGGGCGTATTTGGCACCACCACGCCCTGCAGCTCCACCAAAGGCGCCACCGGCCACACGCTGGGCGCCGCCGGCGCCCTCGAGGCCATCATCAGCGCGCTCAGCCTGCGGCACGGCTTCATGCCGGGCGGCGTGCACACGGCGCAGCTCGATCCGCTGCTGAACGTCCATTATCTCAAGGACAGCCGTCACGGTGCGCTCGACCGCATCCTCAGCAATTCTTTCGGCTTCGGTGGCTCGAATTGCAGTTTGATCCTCGGCCGCGCCGGATGAAGCTTGCCGCGTATGTTGCCGGCGTCGGCGTGCTCGGACCGGGCCTCACGGATTGGCCGCAGGCCGCCGCCGTGCTGCGTGGCGAGGGCGGCTACGTCCCGGTCGCCACCACGCTGCGCGGCTCGAGCATGCTGCCTCCCGCCGAGCGGCGGCGCACCGGTCGCGTGGTGAATCTGGCGCTGGCCGTCGCCGGGGAGGCGGCCACCCGCGCGGCCATCGAGCCCGCGCAGCTCGCCGGCGTGTTTTCCTCCTCCGGCGGCGACGGCTACAACTGTCACGCACTGTGCGAGGCGCTGACGCTCGAGGAGCGGGTCATATCCCCCACGCGCTTCTCCAACTCCGTGCACAATGCGGCCGCCGGCTATTGGAGCATCGCCACGAATTCCCAGCTCGAATCCACCGTGTTGTGCGCCTTCGACGCCAGTTTCTGCGCAGGTCTGCTGGAAGCCCTGACGCACGTGTGCGTCGAGGGCAGGTCCGTGCTGCTGGTCGCGTACGACACGGAATATCCGCAGCCGATGCATGCCAAACGGCCCCTGCCCGACGCCTTCGGCGTGGCCCTCGTGCTCACGGGACACCGCACCGCGGGCTGCCTGGCGCACATCGAGGCGGCGTTGAGCAGCGCGCCCGCGGACACCCTGCCGGACGCCGCACTCGAACGGCTGCGGGGTTCCATTCCCGCTGCGCGCAGTCTGCCGCTGCTGCGCCGGTTCGCGCTGCGCCGCCCGGCGGCGGCCGTACTCGATTATCTGGAGGTGTCGCGCGTGAGCGTGCACGTCGAACCGTGCTAGGAGCCGGTCTCCTCGACCGCGACTTCATACGCCGGCACGTGCCGCACCACGGCCGGATGTGCCTGCTCGACGAGATCGTCTCCTGGGACGGGCAAGGTATCTCCTGCCGCACCGCCACGCATCGCGACGCCGATAATCCGCTGCGCGCCCATGGCCGCCTCGGCATTGCCTGCGGCATCGAATATGCAGCGCAGGCCATGGCGCTGCACGGTGCGCTCACTGCAGTCGCACCCGCCCCGGTGAACGATGCGCTGACCACGGCACACGTCCCGATGCACGGCGCGACGGCCGGCTTCCTCGCGAGCGTGCGTACCGTGCGCACGACCGTCGTCCGGCTCGACGACGTGCCGGGCGATTTGCTGTGCGATGCCGTGCGCCTGGCCGGCGATCACGGCACGGCACTGTACGAATTCGAAATCCGGTGTGCCGGCGCGGTGCTGATATCAGGACGCACCACCGTCGTGCTCGATGCCGCCGGACTTAGGCGGCCATGAGCACATCACCGGTTCGCGCACTGGTCACCGGCGGCGGCGGCGGAATCGGCGCCGCGATCTGCGTGCGTCTGGCCGCGGCAGGTCACCACGTGTACGTGCATGCGCATCGTCATTTGGACGCGGCCCGGACCGTGGTCGAGCGCATCGAAGGCGCCGGCGGGCACGCCCAGGTCATCGGCTTCGACGTCACCGACGTGGACGCCTCACGCGCCGCGCTCGAAGCGCTGAGCGACGAGGCGCCCGTACAAATCCTGGTGAACAACGCCGGCATCCACGACGATGCCGCCTTCCCGGGCATGCGCCTCGCCCAATGGGCCCGGGTGATCGACGTCTCCGTAAACGGCTTCTACAACGTCACGCAACCGCTGCTGCTGCCCATGATCCGCACCCGCTGGGGTCGCATCGTCAACATTTCATCCGTGGCGGCGCTGGCCGGCAACCGCGGACAGGTGAACTACGCCGCCGCCAAGGGCGCACTCAATGCAGCCACCAAAGCCTTGAGCCTGGAGGTGGCCAGCCGCGGCGTCACCGTCAACGCCGTCGCGCCGGGCATCATCGCCACCGCCATGAGCGCCCCCGTCTTCGACGCGACCGCCATCGCCGGCCTCGTCCCCATGAAACGCGCCGGGACCGCCGACGAAGTCGCCGACCTGGTGGGGTTTCTGGCCTCGGCACAGGCCGCGTACATCACCGGACAGATCATCTCCATCAACGGCGGCATGCTCTAGGAGCCTCTTGCAGTGAACGGCCCGAACAGCGCCGCCGCGGTCGGCACGCACAAGAACGAGTTGATCTTGTTCTTCACCCTGCTGCAGCTCGCGATCATCGTGCTCGCCGGCCGGGTGGGCGGCGCGCTCGCCACCCGTCATGGGCAGTCGCCCGCCGTGGGCGAGATCATCATCGGCATCCTGCTCGGCCCGTCGCTGTTCGGCTGGCTCGCCCCGCGACCGTTCGCGTTCGTATTCCACTCCGCACCGCCGGAATCCCTGCTCATCTTGTCCCAGCTCGGCCTGGTGCTGATGATGTTCCAGATCGGGCTCGAGTTCGACTTCACGCATCTCACCGAACGCCTCAACCGCGCCGCGGTGCTACGGGTGTCGCTCGCCTGTCTGGCCCTGCCGTTCGCGAGCGGACTGGCGGTGGGGTACTGGTTTCCGACGAGTTCGGCCGCACCCGCCGCCAGGCTTCACACTGCGTTGTTCGTCGCCACCGCCTTTTCGATCACGGCGCTGCCCATCCTCGGGCGCATCATGATCGAGTTCGATCTCACCCGCACCCGCCTCGGCGTCATCGCCATCAGCGCGGCGGCCGTGAACGACGTGGTCGGGTGGCTGCTGCTGGCGTTGATCACGGCCTTGACGGCCAGTAATTTCGTCGGCACCGAGTTCGCACTGCGGGTGTTGCTGGTGGGCGTGTTTGGGCTCCTCTGCGTGAAGGGCGTCAGACCGCTGCTCAAACTCGCCATCCGCCGTTCGCGACCCCTCGACGGCAGGATGTCGGCGAATCTGCTGGGCGGGCTGCTGGTGATCATCTTCGTCGCCGCCATGACCACGTACCAGATCGGCATCTTCGCCATATTCGGCGGCTTCATGATGGGCGTGATTCTCTTCGACGAGGCCGAACTCGTGCATGCGTGGCGGGAGCGGGTGGGCGGCTTCGTTACCGTGTTCTTCCTGCCCATCTTCTTCACCTACACCGGCCTGCGCACGTCGATCGGCGGGCTCGACACCGTCGTCGATTGGACGTGGTGCGCCGGGCTGATCGCCGCTGCGTCGGTGAGCAAGCTGGCCGGTGCTTATTGGGGGGCGCGCCGCTCCGGCTTCGATCATGCCGAGTCGGCCATGATGGGGTTCATGATGAACACCCGCGCCTTGATGGAACTCATCGTCATCAATGCCGGTCTGGACCTCGGCGTGATTTCGCAGAAGATGTTCACCATGCTCGTCATCATGGCCATACTCAGCACCGTCGCGACCACACCCGCACTGCGTCACTACCTGTCGAGAACGTCGCCCGGACCTATAATCGCCGATCCGCCGCGGTCCTGAGCCGCGGGCACCGCGCGTTTCACGCGTAAGCGTCGAGACCTCCCGAGGATCGCGCCGCAACGGTTGCGGCCGCGGCGACGGGGGCGGCGGCGCGGCCGGTGGAAGACATCGTTTCATAGGGTTGCGCAGAACGCGGACGTTCCTGGAACGAGCGTTGCGAGATGTCGACGCTCACCTGACCGAAGCCCTGCGATCCCAGCAGCTCGTGAAGTTTGGGCGCAGCGGCCTGCAGCGCCTCACGCGTGACGGAGCTGTGCGTGGTCATCCAGATCTGCGCATGGTTGCCCTGCACCGCGATGCGCACTTCGATCGGACCCAGCTGCGGCGGGTTGACCTGCAGCTTGGCGCCGTTCAAACCGCTGTCGACCATGTACGAAACCCGGTCGGATACGCCCTGGGAAAACTCGCCGCTGTCCACGTTGGCGTGGACCCGCAATACGGGAACGGGTGTGGCGTCCGCAGCGGGCGCCGCACTCTGTGTCGAGCCTGTCTGCAACAGAGCCGCCGTCCCGTCGCTCATCCCGCCGATTCCGCCCACTCCGCCTGCGCCCGTCGCAGCGGCGCTGCCGTCGCGTGAATGCTTCTGTGCGTCAGCCGCACCGGCGAGCGAAAACCCGGTCTGCGATGCATCCGCGGCGACCCGTGCCGTCGCCAGCCGGGCGGCCGGGGTGCCTGCACCCGCCACGGAGCCGGTTGCAGCGGCGAGGCCCGTGCCCGCCGACCCCGCTCCCGCCGCCCCCG
>CAZZVN010000088.1:1249-10745 GCA_964657625.1 uncultured Steroidobacteraceae bacterium | reverse complement strand
TCAAAAACGGCCATCGCGTACAGTGCGCTGTGATTGTAGCGGGTGATGACGTAAAAATTGTTGTAACCCACGCGCCAGTGCACCCCGTCCGGCTGATCGACCGCGATCAGCATGGCGGGGGCGTCCGGCGGCAACGAGGTGTCAAACGTCACCCCGCTGGCATGCAAGGTTCCGACCGTCGACTCGAGTGCCAGTTTGCGCCCGTCGAGATCCGCACCCAGATTCGCTTCGACCGTCGCTTCGCTCAATACCGGTTCGCCGGGATTCCAGCCGTGCTCCTTGAAGTAATTGCCGACGCTCGCGCACACGTCCGGCCAGTTGCCCCAGAGGTCCACGCGGCCGTCGGCGTTGGCGTCGACGGCGTAGCGACGGTAGTTGGACGGCATGAACTGCGGTGCACCCATGGCACCTGCGTAGGAGCCCTTGACGGTCAGCGGGTCGAGGCCCGTCTCGCGCGTCAGGAGGATGAACTGTTCCAATTCGTCGCGAAAGAATTGCGCGCGCGCCGGAAAATCGAATGCGAGCGTCGCGAGTGCGTCGAGCACGCGGTAGGAACCGGTCATGCGGCCGTAGTACGTCTCGACGCCAATGATGGCGGCGAGGTATTCCGGCGCCACACCTGAGCGGACGCTCGCCCGGTCGAGATCCTGACGATGCGCCACCCAGAAGTCCACGCCCTCCCGTATGCGTTTGTCGGTGACGAAAATGGGCCGGTATTCGAACCAAGGCTTGGCTTTTTCGGCGGGCCGCTGCATCGCCTCGAGAATGCTCGGCTGGGTGTTCGCCGCCTCGAGCAGTTTGCGCAGCTGATGCTTGGCGATGGAATCCTTCTGCGCGACTTCGTCGATGAAGCTCTTCACCTCGTCGCGATGGATGTCGACCGCGTGCGCCGGCGCCGACGCCGCGAGGGCGAGCACGACATAGAGAATGGTACGCGACGCGAGCGGCGGCACGGGCGTTCTCACGAGCCGATCAACTTGCGATGCGAATGCAGCGACATCAGGATGCCGAAGCCGGCAAGCAGGGTGACCATGGACGTGCCGCCGTAGCTGATCAGCGGCAGCGGCACGCCGACCACGGGCAGCACACCGCTCACCATCCCCGAATTGACGAAGGCGTAGACGAAAAAGCTGAGCGCGATGGCGCCGCCGGTCAGGCGTGCGAAGGTGTCCTGGCCCTGATTGGCGAGGTACAACGCCCGGCCGATGACCACGCCGTACAAGGTCAGGATCAACATCTGGCCCAGGAAGCCGAATTCCTCGCCGATCACCGCGAAGATGAAGTCGGTGGAACGTTCCGGCAGGAACTCGAGCTGCGCCTGGCTGCCGTTCATGTAGCCCTTGCCGAACACGCCGCCCGAGCCGATGGCGATCTGGGATTGAATGATGTGATAGCCCGCGCCGAGCGGATCGTTCTGCGGATTCAAGAACGTCAATATGCGCTGGCGCTGGTATTCGTGGATGAAATGCCACCCTCCCCAGGCGACACCGGCCAGGACGGGAATGCACGCGAGAATGATCTGAATCTGCAGTCCGGCGAACAGCATCACGATGAGACCGGAGGCAGCGATCAGCAACGCCGTGCCGAGGTCAGGCTGCACCAATATCATGGCGGTGGGCACGCCGATCAGCATGCCCATGATGACGAGGTCCTTGAACGAGGGCGGCAGGGGCCGCTCGTGCATGTACCACGCGCACATCATCGGCACCGCGAGCTTCATGATCTCGGACGGCTGAAAACGGATGAAGCCGACATCGAGCCAACGCTGCGCGCCCTTGCCGATGTGGCCGGTGACGGCGACCACCGCCAGCAACAGCACCCCGAGCGCGTAGGCGATGGGCGCTAACAAGCGCAGGTATTGCGGGGTTGCCAGCCGTGCGAGGGCGAGCATGGCGGTCACCGCGATCGCGATGTTGGCGAGATGATGCTCGACCATCTTTACGTTCTGCCCCGATGCACTGTACACGACCAGGGTGCCGATGCAGACGATCAGGGCGAGTACCCCGGTCAACGGTCCGTCGAGCCCGAGTGCGCGCAGGGTGCGGCTTCCGGCGCTGAGCGTGCGACGGGTACGCGATGGTGAAAATTCATCGAAAATCATGCGCGGCGGCCCGTGGCGTTCATGAAAGCGACAGCAGTTGGGCGAGCACCGGCCAGAGCAGTGCGCCCACCACGGGCGCGAGCCAGCGGCTGAAAGTGGTGATCGGATTGCCGGTCGCGCCGTCCACCCAGAAAAGTATGAACTGGTAGCCGGCAAGCAGGGCAAAAATGGTCAAGGACTGCGACAGCATCGAGAACACACGCAGGCGCAGGCGCAGATGGGTGGCCCAGGCGGCCATCAACGTGAGGGCCAATGCATGCTCGCCCAGCACGACGCCGCGGATGATGTCGAGCGCGAGGCCGGCGATGAAGGCGAGCGTCAAACCGCCCGCGCGCGGCGCCTCGATGGACCAGTAAAACACCACCAGCACCAGCAGGTCGGGGCGGAACGCGTCCACGGTGGCCGGCAGCGGCACCACGGCAAAGGCCAGGGCGAGCAGCGCCGAGAGGGCCATGGGCAGCCGCCGGCTGCGGTTCTCGCGCATCATCGAGGGCCGCCTGCCGCGGTGCCTGCGCGAGAGGGCAGCTGCGCCTTCGGCTTGGCAGCGGGCGCAACGGGGGTCGGGGCAGGCGTCTCCGCGGGCGCGTCGTGCCTCAACCAGACGAACAGCAACTCGCGCGAGGACGCGAGCGCGGCGGCCGGGCGCACGACCACATCGGCGAGCGATTGGCTGGGGTCGCGCTTGACCTCCGCGACGGTGCCCACCGGGTATCCTGCCGGAAAGCCGCCGCCGAGTCCCGACGTGACCAGCAGGTCGCCGCTCACCACATCGGCGCTGGTCGGCAGATAGGGCAGCTTGAGACGGCCGACATCGCCCGTGCCGACGGCGATGGTCCGCAGCCCGTTGCGGTTGATCTGGACGGGAATCGCATGAGCCGCATCGCTGATCAATATGACTTCGCTGGTCAGCTGTTCGACGCGTGCGACCTGGCCGAACACGCCCCCTGAGTCCAGCACCGCCTGACCGACGAATACGCCGTCCCGTGCACCCTTGTCGACGAGCACGCGTTCGCGGAAGGCGTCTAGATCGAGGTCCATGATGTCACCGACCACGAAACGCTCGGTGATGTCCGCGGTGTTGGTGCGCAGCGCACGCAGGCGCTGGCTCTCGGCCTCGAGCGCCTCGTAGCGCTGCAGCCGGAATTGTGCCACCCGCAGTTCCGCCTCGAGCCGGGCCTTGTCGGCGCGCAGCACGTCGCGGGTCGAGACGCTTTCGCGAAACCAGTCGTAGCCCTCGAAGGGGCTGGCGACGGCAACCTGGAGGGGATACGCGACCACGGAGAGAAAACGGCGGATCTGGCCCAGATGGTCGTAGCGTTTGTCGGCGATGATCAAGCCGAGCGCGAGCAGACTGTACAGGACGCAGCGGAGCAGCAGGCCCTTGGTCCGACCGGAGACGTCGGCAGTGCTAAAGGCGACCACGGTCCGAGACTGTCCTGGTCGCTCGCATTACTCCAGTCCGAAGATGCCCGGTCCATGCTCCTCGGTCAGTTCGAGGATCCGGCCGCCCCCACGCGCGACGCAGGTGAGCGGGTCGTCCGCCACCACCACCGGCAGGCCGGTTTCTTCCATGAGCAGCTTATCCACGTCACGCAGCAAGGCACCGCCGCCTGTCAGGACGATTCCGCGTTCCGCGACGTCGGCACCGAGTTCGGGCGGAGTCTGCTCCAAAGCCTGTTTGACGGCCCCGACGATGCCCTGCAGCGGTTCCTGCAGCGCCTCGAGGATTTCGTTCGAGTTCAGCGTGAAACTGCGCGGCACCCCCTCGGAGAGGTTGCGTCCCTTGACCGAAATCTCACGCACCTGCTGACCGGGGTACGCCGAGCCGATTTCGAGCTTGATGCGCTCGGCGGTGGCCTCGCCGATCAGGATGCCGTAGTTGCGGCGCACGTAGTTGGTGATGGCCTCGTCGAACTTGTCGCCGCCGATTCGCACGCTGGCCGCGTACACGATGCCGTTCAATGAAATCACGGCTACCTCGGAAGTGCCGCCGCCGATGTCGAGCACCATGGAACCGCGCGCCTCCTGAACGGGCAGTCCCGCGCCGACGGCGGCCGCCATGGGCTCAGGCACGATGTCCACGCTGCGCGCCCCGGCGCCCTCGGCCGACTCCTTGATGGCACGACGCTCGACCTGGGTCGAGCCGAAGGGAACGCACACGAGCACCCGCGGGCTCGGGCTCAGGAACCGGTTGCCGTGCACTTTCTTGATGAAATACTGCAGCATTTTTTCGGTGTAGGTGAAATCGGCGATCACTCCGTCCTTCATCGGACGCACCGCCGTGATGTGCCCCGGCGTGCGTCCCAGCATGTTCTTCGCCTCGACACCGACGGCGACGATGATCTTGCCACCGCGCGTCGGTTCGTCCTGCACTGCGACCACCGACGGCTCGTTCAACACGATGCCGCGCTCGCGCACGTAGATCAGTGTGTTCGCGGTGCCGAGATCGATCGAGAGATCATTCGAGAAATACCCTCTAAGGCGTTTGAACATGTGTATTTTTTCTAGTGCGCGACGGGGTTAAAAAGTAGCGCTAATGTAACAATCGATAAGACATATAACAAGGCAACGTGTATCATGTGCGGCAGCTAAAATTGCGGATCTGCACGCGCTTTCAGCACTCTTATGAGCCTAACCCGTCAAGACGTCGAAAAGATCGCGCATCTGGCACGGCTGGCGATAGCCGACGATGAGCTGCCGCTCTACGTGAGCAGCCTGTCGAGCATCGTCGACTTCGTGGCCGAGTTGTCGCGTGTGGACACCGGCACCGTCGAACCGATGGCGCATCCTTTGGAAGGCCAGCACCAGCGGCTGCGTGCCGACGTGGTGGCGGACACCGATCACCACCTCAAGTACCAGCGCAATGCGCCGAGCGTGCAATCAGGTCTGTACGTGGTGCCCCGGGTCATCGAGTAGCGGGTTCGTGACGACGCTCCATGCCCTCTCGCTCGTCGAACTCGGCGAGCATCTCGCCCGCGGGGACGTCTCGAGCGTCGAGCTCACCCGCCATTTTCTGGAGCGCATCGAACGCCTCAACCCGGCGTTGAATGCCCTGGTCACGGTAACCGCGCAGGTTGCGCTCGACGGCGCCGCGGCCGCCGATGCGCGGCGCGCGGCCGGCGAGCGCGGCGCATTGCTCGGCATTCCGCTCGTCCACAAGGACATTTTCTGCACGGACGGCGTGCGCACCAGTTGCGGCTCGCGCATGCTGGACAATTTCGTTGCGCCGTACGATGCCACGGTCGTCGCGCGACTGAAGAGCGCGGGAGCGGTGATGCTCGGCAAGGCCAACATGGACGAATTTGCCATGGGCTCCTCCAACGAAACCAGCTACTACGGGCCGGTGAAGAATCCGTGGGATGTGCGCAAAGTGCCCGGGGGCTCGTCAGGGGGTTCCGCGGCCGCGCTCGCGGCGGGCCTCGCGCCTTTCGCCACCGGCACCGACACCGGCGGTTCCATCCGCCAGCCAGCCGCGCTGACGGGCGTGACCGGCATCAAACCCACCTATGGTCGCGTCTCGCGCTACGGCATGATTGCTTTCGCCTCGAGCCTCGATCAGGCCGGCGTGTTCGCGCGCAGTGCGGCGGACACGGCGGCAGTGCTCGCGGCCATCGCGGGTTTCGATCCGCTGGACTCCACCAGCGTGGATGTGCCCGTGCCGGATTATCCGAGCCTGCTGGGCGCGCCGCTCAAGGGCATGAAGATCGGCCTGCTGCGGGAGTTCTTCGAGGGGCTCGAGCCGCGCAATGCGGCACTCATCCAGCAAGCCTTGGAGGTGTACGTGGCGCTGGGCGCCGACACGGTCGAGGTGAGCCTGCCGCATCTGCCCCTGTCGGTGCCTACCTACTATGTGGTTGCGCCCGCCGAATGCTCCTCGAATCTGTCGCGTTTCGACGGCGTTCGCTTCGGCCATCGCTGCGCGGAGCCCCACGACCTCATGGATCTCTACAAACGTTCGCGCGGTGAAGGTTTCGGCCCCGAAGTGAAGCGGCGCATCATGACGGGCACCTACGTGCTGTCGGCCGGATATTTCGACGCGTACTACGTCAAGGCGCAGCGCGTGCGACGCTTGATCACCGATGATTTCCGCGCCGCTTTCGACAAGGTGGACATGGTGATCGGGCCGACCACGCCCACGCCGGCGTTCGACATCGGCGTCAAGGTCGACGATCCCGTCACCATGTATCTGAACGACATCTACACCATCGGCGCAAACCTCGCCGGACTGCCCGCGTTGTCGATGCCGTGCGGCTTCGTCGACGGGCTGCCGATGGGGCTGCAGTTGATGGGACCGCATTTTTCGGAGGCCAAACTGCTCAATGCGGCGGATCAATTTCAGCACGTGACCGACTGGCACCGGCGCATGGCGCCCGGATACGCATGATGGCCGACTGGGAAGTTGTCATCGGTCTCGAGATACACGCGCAACTCGCCACGAAATCCAAAATATTTTCAGGCGCGGCCACTGCGTACGGTGCACCGCCGAACACGCAGGCGAGTCTCGTGGATCTTGCCTATCCCGGCGTGCTGCCGGTGCTGAACGCCGAGGCGGTGCGCATGGCGGTGAAGTTTGGTCTGGCGGTCGGCGCCACGGTCGCAGCGCGGTCGATTTTCGCGCGCAAGAACTATTTCTACCCGGACCTTCCCAAGGGCTATCAGATCAGCCAGTTCGAGCATCCCATCGTGAGCCGGGGCTCGCTGTCCGTGCTGCTCGACGACGGGACCGTGAAGCATGTCGGCATCACGCGTGCCCATCTCGAGGAAGATGCCGGCAAGTCCCTCCACGAGGGCCTGGCGAATGCCAGCGGGATCGACTTGAATCGCGCCGGCACCCCGTTGCTCGAAATCGTGTCCGAGCCCGACATGCGGTCCGCCAAGGAAGCAGTCGCGTACATGAAGAAAATCCATACCCTGGTGCGTTACCTCGACATCTGCGACGGCAACATGCAGGAGGGCTCGTTCCGCTGCGACGCCAACGTGTCGGTGAGGCCGCGCGGACAGGAGAAGTTCGGCACCCGCGCGGAGATCAAGAATCTGAACTCGTTCCGTTTCGTCGAGAAGGCCATCCACCACGAAGTGGCGCGGCAGGTGGAACTGATCGAGAGCGGCGGCAGGGTGATTCAGGAAACCCGGCTGTACGACTCGGACAAGGACGAGACCCGCTCCATGCGGTCCAAAGAGGAAGCCAACGACTACCGCTATTTCCCCGACCCCGATTTGCTGCCGGTGGACATCTCGTCCGAGTTCATCGCGGCGATACGCGCCACGCTGCCCGAGTTGCCGGATGAGAAAGCCGCGCGGTTCGCAGGGGAATTCGGGTTGTCGGCCTACGACGCGGGCGTATTGAGTGCGAGTCGCGAACTTGGCGCGTATTTCGAAGCGGTGGTGGGCGAACTCGGTGGCGCCCATGCGAAGCTCGCCGCGAACTGGGTCATGGGCGAGCTGTCGGGCGCGCTCAATCGCGACAATCTGGACGTCGATGCCTCACGGGTGGCGCCGCCGGTGCTGGTCGGCCTGCTGAGGCGCATCGTCGATGCGACCATCTCGGGTAAAATTGCGAAGGACGTTTTCGAGACCATGTGGTCCGACGGCCGGTCGGCGGATGTCATCATCGAAGCGCAGGGGCTGAGGCAGATCACGGATTCCGGAGCCATCGACGGCGTGATCGATGCGGTGATGGCGGCAAATCCCAAACAGCTCGCGGACTACCGGTCCGGCAAGGACAAGCTGTTCGGCTTCTTCGTGGGCCAGGTGATGAAGGCGACCGGCGGCAAGGCCAACCCTGCACAGTTGAACGAGGCGTTGAAGGCCAAGCTGGGTTCCTGAATGCACGACCGCGACAGCCTGCATCGCTTCGTCTTCGAGCATTACCCCATTCGCGGCCATCTGGTGCACCTCGATGCCGCCTGGCTCGCCCTGATCGAGCACCGCAGTTATCCGTCGGCCATCCGCGATCTACTGGGCGAGGCCGTGGCTGCGTCGCTGCTGCTGGCGGCGACCATCAAATTCGACGGCGTGCTGTCGCTGCAGCTACGAGGGGACGGTCCCGTGCATCTGCTGCTGGCGCAGTGCACCAGCGGGCTGGGTGTGCGGGGTCTGGCCCGGTTTCGAGAAGAGGGCGGCGCCGAGCCATTGGTCGGTGCCGGTATCGCCGCGGTGGTGGGGCAGGGCAATTTGACCGTGACCCTCGAGGGCGATGCCGACGGGCAGCGATATCAGGGCATCGTACCCATCAGCGGCGCACGGTTGGCGGAGTCCCTGCAGCTCTATTTCGAGAATTCCGAACAATTGCCGACGCGGCTCTTGTTGTACGCCGATGAAAACGGGGCGAGCGGCATGCTCCTGCAGCGACTGCCGGGGGACGGCGCCGCGACCGCAGCCGACGCCGAGGCCGTCGATGATGCGTGGCACCGGGTGCAGTTGATCGGCGAGAGCCTGACGCCCGAGGAATTGCGCTCATTGAGCGATGCGGAAATTCTGCACCGTTTGTTCAACGAGGACGACGTGCGGCTGTTCGATGCCTCGCCGGTGTACTTCCGCTGCCGATGTTCCCGCGAAAGAGTGAGCGGCATGTTGCAGGGTCTGGGCGAGAAGGAAACGCGGTCGGTGCTCGAAGAGCGTGGCGAGGTCGAGGTGCGTTGCGACTTCTGCAACCGCGCCTACGTGTTCGATGCGGTCGACGTCGCACAGCTCTTCGTGCCCGTGGCGGCGGGAGATTCCGGCGGATCGTTGCACTGAGGCGGTTGGATCATCTCAGCCTGCTCAGGCGAGGTGCATGCCTACGAAACGTCCGATGCCCGCAAAGACAGTTTCCACCTGAGCCGGGGTCGGCGTACCCCCCTGCAGGTACGTGCAGATCAACACCGACTGTCCATTCGGGGACCAGGTGACGGCGATATCGCCGAACGCGTCCTTCCCGTTGTTGCCGGTCTTGTCACCCGTCCGCCAGTCCTTGGGCAGGCCGGCGCGCAACCGGTTGTCACCGGTTTTGCAATTCAGCATCCAGCCGGTCAGCCGCTCGCGGGAATTGGGCGAGAGCGAATTCCCGAGTACGAGGTTTCGCAGTGTGCGGGCCATGGCAGCGGGCGTGGTGGTGTCACGGGGATCGCCGGGTGGCGAACGGTTCAGCTCAGGTTCGTTGTGATCCAGTCGGCTCACTGCGTCGCCGATGGACCGCCAAAATGCCGTCAGGACGGCCGGACCGCCGACGCGCGCCAGCAGCGCGTTGGCGCACGTGTTGTCGCTGAGCTCGACGGCGGCTTCGCACATGTCGGCCACGGACATCGCCCCTTTTTCCAGGTTTTGTTTGGCGACGGGTGCGTATTCCAGGAGGTCGTCGGCGCCATACGCGATCAGCTCGTCCAGACGAATCCGGCCGCGGTCCGCGTTGGCCAG
>CAZZVN010000088.1:0-1149 GCA_964657625.1 uncultured Steroidobacteraceae bacterium | reverse complement strand
GCCTGCACCTTGGCGATAGCGGCTTCTTTCAGGGAGCGTTGCAAGTGTTCTCGCATGTATTCACCGGTATAAACGATTTCGACCGCGCTTTGGCGTTTTATGCCCCCGTACTTGAACGTCTCGGGTTTGAACTTCGCTTCAGCGAACCGGAGATACCTTGGGCGGGTTGGCACAGCGCCGGAGGGGCGCGTCCATTCTTCGTCATCGGCAAACCCCATGACGGTCTGCCTCACCAGCCAGGAAACGGACAGATGGTTGCGTTCGATGCTTCGAGCCGACAGCTGGTGCGCTCTGCCTACGCAATCGGACTCACGCACGGGGGGAAATCCGAGGGCGTTCCCGGACTACGCCCTCAATACCATGCTAATTATTACGGGGCTTACCTGCGAGATCCCGAGGGCAACAAGGTTGCTTTTGCGTCGCATTCTGCCGAATAGGAAGCTCGGTAAACGGCGCTCTGGAGCTTTATTTTCGCCTTACGGCGGGTTCATGGGGAGATTGTTTCTGATTTCGTAATCGATGAGGTTCTCTGCGGCCAGCCAATCTTCAAGCGCAAATCCATAAGCAAAGCCGCGTTTTTCGGCGCGATAGTAAGCCGCTTCGGCGACTTGTCTGTAGCGTTCCACATGCTCGAGCGGTGCAGCAGCCGGCTGGGGATCAGAGACGTTCGTTTTCAAGGAAACCAATATCACTCTCCCCATCGCGTCGGACGTGCTCTTTAAAGTGCGGGTGAGCAACGTTCACTCGAACCTCAAGTGCCCGAACCGATGCGAAGCCGGCCCACGGGCCGTTAGTTTTTCCGCGGGTGAGCGTGCAGCGCGTCATCAGTGGCTTTGTGCCCTTCCGGATCTCCACCCCTCTCCTGGCTCTTCTTCGTGTGCCACTTCTGCCAGAGCGCCCACGCGATGACGGCAAGAAACGTCACGGCGCCAAGGACAAGCAGCATATTTTCATGAGACATAAATAAACTCCCTCTTTTCCAACATCTGGACGTGGACGATCTGTGATCGCAGCCTATGTACGAACAGTGCCCTATTCGATTCAGCGGTACTGTCGGAAAGAGAGGCTAAACGCTCCGACGGATTCTGAACGTTATGTAATCCTCTGACCCGCCCGTGTCAGCGGAACGGCGACGCGCTGCGGGCGGCC
>CAZZVN010000087.1:0-10900 GCA_964657625.1 uncultured Steroidobacteraceae bacterium | reverse complement strand
GTCAGGATGGCGTTTGCTGCCGTCGAGTACATACCGGCGTAGGGCATCGATCAATGGCCGCAACAACCTCTGGCTACGTTTTTCAAATATTGTGCCGCTTTGGTCTTCATTTCTACCGCGCTTGTCGATTCAGCGCGACGCCGCGCCGGGAGCCGAAACGCGACCGATGACGACCTTGGTAGGCCACGGGGCGAAATACTGGTCAGCGAAGTCCGATATCGTGTGAAAATTATCCCCAGCGTACAGACATTACCGGGAGCAAGAAATGACGCAAAAAAAATCGTTAGTGGAAAAGGTTGCGGGGAATCTAGGCACGCAACTAACCGTAGGCGCAATTGCGGCCACGCTCGGTACAACCGCGGTTTTTACTGTGCCATTGGCCGGATTCTTGTCAATCCTCAACAACAGTCTCGCGTCCTCCCGTTATAAAGCGAGAATGGCTGCCGATTTCACTGAACTTAGTCAAAAGCTTGAAGGATTGACGGACAAGCTAAATAACTATACCGACGCCCAATATGGCTTGACCTTGAAATTCACCCAGACGCTCATAGAAACCATCGATGCAGAGAAACGCCGCCTACTTATGACCGCAATCCTGAATATTGCCGACTCCGATTTCATCGGTGGCTTCGAGGAGGAACTGTTTTCGAGAATCATTCGAGACGCTTCTGCGGCAGAGATTTCATTTTTGGCGAAGTATCGTGACGTAGAATGGTTCTGCTTTTCTAGCCCGCGTGATGATGAATCAACATTTTATGTTGAGGACCCCATTGATGAGTTGAGGCTTCGAGGACTCATAGGTCTAGGGCTGGTGATTCGAGCGCCATCGGAGGGGCTAACTACTGATAAAGGTTCTTACCGTATCGCACCTTTCGCACCAAAATTGCTAGATCTGCTTTTGAAGAACAAGGCGGATTGCAGTTAGGGCACATCCGCAAGTTGCATCGCGCGGCTGGCGCGGTCGCGGGGGACGCCGAGGTCGGAAAGCGTAGCGCCGCGCGACACTTCGGTCGGACGGCCGTTTGCTTTAGACGCCCTCTCCCCGTTCGCCGCCATTGTTTTGAGAATTTCACCGAGCTGTCGCTCAGCTCGCATGTGATTTCTAACTACGCTTTGACATCTTCGACGTAGACGCCGACACCGTCACGAAGCATCTCGGTCGGATCGCGATACCAAACACCATTCGCTGGAAGCGACAGCCTCAAAGTTCGTTGCATGGGCCGTGCGTTCTCTGCGGCGACCAAAATGGTCAATCGATATTCGCCCGGTCCCACTACGTTCCCCATGTGGTTTGGGCGCGATATCGTCAAAAAAGACAAAGTGGTTTTCTTCGGGTCCAATCCAGAGCGTATGGGACCGCCGAGGAAACTCGCGAAGGCCACGGGGTCGTAAATGCTCGCGACATCGCAATGCTTGCTCATCCCTGGAGCAATCCTGGGGAAGTACATGCCCCCTACGTCGGCCCAAGTGAGATTCATTGGCGGAAACTCTCTAACCGACTCCCATGACCCGTCGGCCCTTTGACGAAAAAGCTCCTGTGCATAGACCTCCGCATTCAAAGCCGGTGCACTACCAACATTCTTTACTGCAATCCGCAGGTACAACGCGTTGACTGCCACTGTCATCGGCTGGCTCGTCGGAGCCAACTGCTTGGTCATGTTTTCGGGGACCGCCATACAATCGGGCGGATCAGTTTTTATCGACACGTGAAATTTCGGGCTATACACCAATCTCCGAATATGGTCCTGCGCGATTGCTGCTATCGCGAGTACCAACGTCCCTATGCCGACCAGCCAATCCGCGATTTCCTTTGCGCACATCCAATCAGTCCTTCAATTGCATTTGAGCCCGCGTTCGCGGCTTAGGCGCTAGAGGGATGCGGGTGCATCGGTAGGCAGCACGGACATTGCGCCCGTGGCGGAGATCCTAGTACGCGCACCCGTCAATTGTGGGTGTCGGCGACCTGGTGCTGCTACCAGAATTGGGCTTCTGAGATAAGGGACCACCGAGGGGACCACCGTGCAAATCTCGATGCTTGTAAATATTGGTCGGGGCGACAAGATTCGAACTTGCGACCCCTTGCACCCCATGCAAGTGCGCTACCAGGCTGCGCCACGCCCCGACCGAGCCCGAATCATAGCGCAAAACGGCGTGCAGTACCCGGGTGCCGCCCAGGAGCCGGTCTGCACTCAGCCCGGCTCACAGCCTAGCGCCGCAGGATCTTGATCAGTTCTTCGAGCTCGATCCGCATCTGGTGTATTAGCTGCTGGCTCTGATTTAGGTCGACCTGGGCGTCGTCGCCAGTGAGGCGGTTGCGGGCGCCGCCGATGGTGAACCCCTGCTCGTAGAGCAGGCTGCGGATCTGGCGGATGACCAGCACGTCCTGGCGCTGGTAGTAGCGGCGGTTGCCGCGTCGTTTGACGGGCTTGAGCTGGGGAAATTCCTGCTCCCAATAGCGCAGCACGTGCGGCTTCACGCCGCACAGTTCGCTCACTTCGCCGATGGTGAAGTAGCGCTTGCCCGGGATGGGCGGCAGCTCGCTATTGTTGCTTGGTTCCAGCATACGCCTCTACGCGGGCCTTCAATTTTTGCCCGGGACGGAAGGTGACCACGCGCCGGGCGCTGATGGGGATCTCCTCCCCCGTCTTGGGATTGCGTCCGGGTCGGCGGTTTTTGTCGCGCAGATCGAAATTGCCGAAACCGGACAGCTTGACCTGCTCTCCGGACGACAACGCCGCGCGGATCTCCTCGAAGAACAAATCGACGAGTTCGCGGGCTTCCCGCTTATTGAGCCCTAGCTGATCGAATAGGGCCTCGGCCATCTCTGCCTTGGTCA
The DNA here is from genome assembly GCA_964657625.1 of uncultured Steroidobacteraceae bacterium. GTDB lineage: Bacteria > Pseudomonadota > Gammaproteobacteria > Steroidobacterales > Steroidobacteraceae > Bog-1198. Next base: position 8,064 of record CAZZVN010000087.1, on the reverse strand, counting down.
GGGCTGCCATGGTTATTGGTCTCTTATGGAGGCGCTCAATTCATCCCGTAACCGCGCGACCACTGAGGTCACCACGGCGTCTGCGTCGACGTCGGTAAGAGTGCGCGAAGAGTCCTGTAAAATCAAGCCTAAAGCGACACTTTTTCGTCCACTTTCTATGCCCTGACCGCGGTAGATGTCGAAGACGCGCAGATCGATGAGCAGGCCGGAGGCGCTAACAGTAACAGTTTCCTGCAAAACTGCGAGAGGAACGCTTTCGTCTATGATTACCGCGATGTCCCGCCGTACGCTCGGAAACTTTGAAATTCTTTTGTACTTTAATTGTTTAGCGACGAATGCTTTGTCTACTTCAAGCTCGAAGAGCAGCACCTGGGGCAGGTTCATGTGCCTGGCAACCCGGGGGTGCAGTTCACCCAGCCAGCCGAGGCAGACGCCGCAGCGCATGATGCGTGCCGTGCGTCCGGGACGCAGACAGGGCAGCGTCCCGGCTTCGAAGCGCACCGATTCCACATCATCGGTGAGCGCGAGGAGGCTGGACAGGTCCCCCTTCACGTCGAAAAAATCCACCCCGTCGTCGTCACTGCCCCATTGTTCGGGCCAGCGCGCGCCGATGGCGACGCCGGCCAGCGTCTCGACTTCGCGCAACGCGCCGGCCGTCACCTCGAATTTCTTGCCGAGCTCGAACAGCCGGACCCGCGGTTGCTGGCGGCGCAGATTGTCACGGGCTGCCTGCAGCAGTCCGGTCCACAACGACACCCGCATCTCGGCCAATTCCGCCGACAACGGGTTGGTGAGCGCCAGGCTCTCGGCCTCGGGAAACAATTGTCGTTGCAGGCCGGGATCGACGAACGTGTACGTGATCGCCTCCCGGTAGCCGCGATCGATCATGGCGGTCAGCACCCGCATCATCGGCAGGGCGCTCTCGGGCGCGTGGCCCGCCACCTGCTGCGCCACGGCGTGATGCTCGGGGATGCAGTCGAAGCCACGCAGACGCGCAACCTCCTCGATCAGGTCCGCTTCGATGCGCACGTCGAAGCGATGCGGCGGCCTGCGCACGCGCCAGCCCTCGGCGGTGGTTTCGACGCGATCGGTGATGGCGCCGAGCACCGCCGTTACCTCGGCGTCAGGAATCTCGGCACCGAGCAGCCCGGCGAGCCGGCTGCGCCGCAAGCTCACCCACTGTTCGGCTGGCGGGACCGGGTCGGTGCGGGTCGTCTGAACCGGGCCCGCCCGGCCGCCGCCGAGTTCCAGGATCAGCGCCGTCGCCCGCTCGATGGCCGACACCGGGAGGGTGGGATCCACGCCGCGCTCGAAGCGCTGCCCCGCATCGGTGAACAGCCCCAGCCGGCGCGCGCGGCCGGCGATGGCATCGGGTGCGAAGTGGGCGGCCTCGAGCAACACGTCGGTGGTGGAATCGGTGATGGCGGTGCCGCGCCCGCCCATGATGCCGGCGAGACCGACGGCACCGCGGGCATCGGCAATGACGAGAAACTCGGGCCCGAGCACGTGAATCTTGTCGTCGAGCAAGGTGAGGGTTTCGCCCGCCCGCGCGTGACGCACCGTGAGGCCGTCGCTCAGCCTGGCGAGATCGTAGGCGTGCAGCGGCTGCCCCGATTCCATCATGACCAGATTCGTCACGTCGACGACCAGGGAAATGCTGCCGATCCCCACCCGCCGCAACCGCTCGCGCAGCCATGCCGGCGACTTCGCGCCCGCACGTACCCCGCGCAGCACGCGTGCACTGAAGGTCGGACAGGCGTTGCCCGCCTCGAGGGTCACCGGGAACACCGCGGCATCCTGCGCCGCCACCGGCGCGACGCGGTAGTCGAGATACCGACGCGCCCGGGCGGCCGCATAGTCGCGCGCGATGCCGAATACGCTCATGCAGTCGCCGCGATTCGGGGTGGCGTTCACTTCGAGCTGCACATCGTCGAGTCCCAACGCCACCCGCATGTCCAGGCCCGGTGCAAGTTCGGCCTCGAGTTCGAGGATGCCGTCGTGCTCGACTCCGAGCCCGAGCTCGCGCGCCGAGCACAACATGCCGTTCGATTCGATGCCACGCAACATCGAGCGGCCGATGCTGACGTTGCCGGGCAGGCACGCGCCGGACACGGCGACCGCGACCTTCAGTCCCGCACGCACGTTCTTTGCGCCGCACACGATCTGCAGTCGCCGTGACCCTTCGTCGACGATGCACACTGACAACTTGTCGGCATCCGGATGCCGGCCGACCTCGAGTATCTCGCCCACCACCACGCCGGAGAAAGGCGGCGCCACCGGCGTCACCGCTTCGACCTCCAGTCCGGCGAGCGTCAGGCGAGCGGCGAGCTGCGCCGGGGTCACGTCGAGCGGCGTGAACTCCTTGATCCAGTCGTAGGTGATCTTCACGGGAATTGCTGCAGGAACTTGATGTCGTTTTCGAAGAAGAGCCGCAGGTCGTCCACACCATAGCGCAGCATCGCGAGGCGCTCGATGCCGATGCCGAAGGCGTACCCCTGCCAGCGCTCCGCGTCGATGCCGGCGGCGCCCAACACCTTCGGATGGATCATGCCGCACCCCAGCACCTCCAGCCAGCCGGTCTGCTTGCATACCCGGCAGCCCGTGCCGTGACAGAACACGCATTCGATGTCGACCTCGGCCGATGGCTCGGTGAACGGGAAATACGAGGGGCGCAGACGCATCCCCAGGGGCCTTTCGAAGAAATGCTCGACGAAGGTGTGCAGCATGGCCTTCAGATTCGCGAAGCTCACGTGCTCGCCCACACAGAGACCCTCGACCTGGTGGAACATGGGCGTATGGGTCATGTCTGAATCGTTGCGATAGACACGCCCCGGCGCGATCACCGCCAGGGGCGGCGCATGCTCGCGCAGATAGCGGATCTGCACCGGCGAGGTGTGCGTGCGCAGCAACCGTCCGTCGGGAAAATAAAAGGTGTCGTGCATGGCACGCGCGGGATGATCGGGCGGGATGTTGAGCGCTTCGAAGTTGTGGAAATCATCCTCCACCTCCGGTCCGGTGGCGATCTGAAACCCGGCCTGCAGAAAAATGCTCTCGATGCGCAGACGCGTGCGGGTGACGGGATGCAGACTGCCCTCTCCCTGCCCGCGGCCCGGCAGCGATACGTCGAGCGCGCCGCGGGCGAGCTCCGCATCGAGGGCGGCCTCCTCCAATTGCGCGCGGCGCGCCTCGAGCGCCGCCTGGATGACGAGCTTCGCCTCGTTGATCTTCTGACCCGCGAGAGGCCGCTCGGCGGCGGACAACTTGCCCAGGCCCTTGAGCTGTTCGGTGAGCACGCCTTTCTTGCCCAGCAGCTGCACGCGCACCTCGTCGAGCGCACCGAGTTCCGCCGACGCGGACACACGATCGAGCGACTCCGCGACGAGCGCCGAGAGAGGATCTTCGATGGACATGAGAGGCCTCGACGGGAGACACCGGCTTCAGCGCCGATGCCTCCTCATGCTGCGGTCTTCAGCTCGGCAGACTGGCTTTCGCTTTTTCCGCAATCGCCGTGAAGGCCGGCATGTCGTGCATCGCCAGATCGGCGAGGACCTTGCGATCGATGGCCAGTTCCGCCTTGTTCAGACCGTCGATCAAGGTGCTGTAGGTCAGGCCGCACAGGCGCGCCGCCGCGTTGATGCGGGTGATCCACAGCGCTCGGTACTCACGCTTCTTCTCGCGACGTCCGCGGTAGGCATACTGCCCCGCCTTGATGACCGCCTGCTTCGCCGTCCGGAAGACCTTGCGACGGGCGTTGAAATAGCCCTTGGCCTTCTTGAGGATTTTCTTGTGCCGCCGGCCCGCGACGACACCCCGTTTGACTCGTGCCATATTCCGTTATCTCCAGTGGCTCAGGCGAAAGGCAGCATTGCTTTGACGCGACCCAGATCGGTCTCGTGCACGCCGGCTTCACGGCGCAGCTGCCGCTTACGCTTGCTGGGTTTCTTCGTCAGAATATGACGACGGTGGGACTGGCCACGCTTGAAGCCATTCGCAGTTTTGCGAAAACGCTTCGACGCGGCCCGTTTCGTTTTCATCTTGGGCACGTTCGACTCCTACTTTTTAGCCTTGATCACAAGCGTGAGGGTCCTTGCAGACCCGCACGCCGCTACAGGCGGGGGTGGCGGACTTGTTTAAGGTCCGCCGCTCACTTCTTTTTGGGCCCGAACACCATGATCATCTGCTTGCCTTCCATCAACGGATTCTGCTCGACCACCGAGTAGGGGGCGAGATCCTCAGAAATCCGCGTCAGCAGACGGCGGCCGATGTCCTGGTGCACGAGCTCGCGGCCACGGTAACGCAACGTCACCTTGGCCTTGTCACCCTCGGTCAGGAAGCGGACGATGTTACGCAGTTTGACCTGGTAATCCGCCTCTTCCGTCCCGGGACGAAACTTCACTTCCTTGACCTGAATCTGCTTCTGCTTGCGCTTCGCGGCATGGGCCTTCTTGTTCTGCTCGAACAAGAACTTCCCGAAATCCATCACACGAACCACCGGAGGCTCCGCCATCGGCGAGACCTCGACGAGATCCAGTGTCTGCGAACTGGCCAGTTGCAGCGCCTCGGCGCGCGACATGACCCCTGCTTGGCTTCCATCCGCTGCGATCACACGCACCGATGGTGCGGCGATCTCCTCATTGCGCCTTACGCGCTTCGACGTTGCGATACGCGATCCTCCAAAACAAGACGGCCGCGGCTCGCGACTTCGTCGCAAAGCAAGGCGCCGAGCTCCGCGAGCTCCAAGCTGCCTACATCTTTGCCACCGCGCGTGCGTACGGCCAGGGTACGTCCCTCGACTTCTCGATCCCCGGCGACGAGAAGGAAAGGAACACGTTTGATTGTATGCTCGCGGATTTTAAAGCTAACCTTCTCATACCTCAAGTCCGTTTCGACCCGAAGCCCCTGATTGCGAAGGTTTTCCGCGACTTCCATGCAGTAATCGTCCTGGCGGTTGGTGATTCCAACGACCACGGCCTGCACGGGCGCGAGCCAGGTCGGCAGTTTTCCCGCGTGATGCTCGAGCAGGATGCCGATGAACCGCTCCAAGGAGCCGAACATGGCGCGGTGCAGCATGATGGGCGTGTGGCGCTGGCCGTCCTCGCCGATGTAGCTGGCGCCGAGGCGCGCCGGCAGATTCGGATCCACCTGCAGCGTCCCGCACTGCCAGTCCCGGCCGATGGCATCGCGCAACACGAACTCGAGCTTGGGACCGTAGAACGCCCCCTCGCCCGGGTTCAAGGTGGTCTCGATCCCTGCCGCGACACACGCCTCACGCAGGGCGTTCTCGTACAGATCCCAGCTCTCGTCGGTGCCGACCCGCTTCGTCGGGCGGTCGCTGAATTTGATGCGCACGTCCTCGAAGCCGAAATCGCGATAGATGCCGAGGATGAGCTGGGTCACCTTGACCGCCTCCTCGGTGATCTGCTGCGGCGTACAGAAGACGTGCGCATCGTCCTGCGTGAACGCACGCACACGCATCAACCCATGCAGTGCACCCGACGGCTCGTAGCGGTGCACCTTGCCGAATTCCGCGATCCGCAGCGGCAGCTCCCGGTAGCTGCGCAAACCCTGCTTGAAGATTTGCACATGCCCGGGACAGTTCATGGGTTTGATAGCGAAGACCCGCTCGTCCGGCGTCCTCGTCATGAACATGTTGTCGCCGAAATTCTCGATGTGGCCCGACTGCACCCACAGCTCACGGTCCATGATCTCGGGCGTGTTGACCTCCAGATACCCCGCCGCCGCCTGCGTGGCGCGCATGTAGGACAGCAGCTGCTGGAACAATGCCCAGCCCTTGGGGTGCCAGAACACCGCGCCGGGCGCCTCCTCCTGCAGATGGAACAGATCGAGTTCCTTGCCGATGCGCCGGTGGTCACGCTTCTCCGCCTCGTCCAACCGCGTGAGGTAGTCCTTGAGCTGCTTCTCGTTGGCCCACGCCGTGCCATAGATCCGCTGCAGCATCTCGTTGCGCGAATCCCCGCGCCAATAGGCGCCCGCCACCTTCATGAGCTTGAAGGCTTTCAGTTTGCCGGTGCTCGGCACGTGCGGACCGCGGCACAGGTCCTCCCAGTCGCCCTGGCCGTACAGACTGATGGGCTCGTTCGAGGGAATGGCGGCGATGATCTCCGCCTTGTAGTGCTCCCCGATGCGTTTGAAATGTTCGATCGCCGCGTCGCGCGGCATCTCACGACGACGCACCGGCAGATCGCGGGCGGCGATCTCCGTCATGCGTTTCTCGATCGCGCCCAGATCTTCCGTGCTGAACGGCCGCTTGTAGGCGAAATCGTAATAAAAACCATCGTCGATGACAGGCCCGATAGTCACCTGGGCGTCGGGAAACAGTTCCTGCACCGCATGGGCCATCAAATGCGACGCGGAATGCCGGATGACGTCGAGCCCGTCCGGGTCCCGGTCGGTCACGATGCTGACGGGCGCGTCGTGGTCGACCAGGCTCGAGGTATCCACCAGAACCCCGTCGACCCGGCCAGCGAGCGCCGCCTTGGCGAGCCCCGGGCCGATGGCGGCCGCGATCTGCGCCACCGTCACGGCGTGCTCGAACGGACGCTGGCTGCCGTCAGGGAGGGTGATTAAGGGCATACGAACATCTATCCAAGACCCCGGGGCGAACCGGCACTGAGCCGGCCGCCGGCTCTGACAAAGTGGTGCGCGCTAGTGGGATCGAACCACTGACCACCACCATGTCAAGGTGATGCTCTACCGCTGAGCTAAGCGCGCGTGGAGGGCGCGAAAGATACCGGAATCAGGCACGCCGATAAAGGGCAACCCGGGGATTATGCCGAAAAAGCGCTAGGAAGGCGTCCCGTCCCCCGCCCCCGGCGACGAATCGGCCGGCATCGCGCGCAGTGCGAGGCGCAGCCGCACCTCGCCGATTGCGATCGAGTCGCCGTCGTTCAGCAATTGCCGGCTGATCTTACGACCGTTCACGACCACCCCGTTGGTGCTGTTCAAGTCCTCGACGACGACGTCGCGAGGCCCGCACAAGACCTGCGCATGGAGACGGCTCACGGAGCTGTAATCGAGATGCAGATCGCACCCCGGTGCCCGTCCGATGCGGGTTCGCCGGCCCAGCATGTATCGCTCACCGTCGGCCCCGATCAATTCCGCACGGGACTCCGCCAGGAGCCGCGGGGCACCGGGATCCGGGCTGCCGGGGTGCGGGACACCGGGGTTCGGGCCACCATCCGGCGGCGCGGTGGGCGCTCGCGCGGGACCTGCCGTCAAGCCGTAGGACCCCCACGTGACGACATCCTGACTGCGTTCCAGTCGGCGAATCAGGAAATCGCGTTCCTCGAGGACACGTCTGGCGCCGACCAGCGCCGACCGCAGGGCCCGGTTGTCCTCGGCCAGCACGGCCACCTTGGAATTGGCCAGCGCCAACGCGTCCGCCGAGCGCAGCAGCTCGGCGGACTGCCCTTCGTGCGATGCCGCGGCCGGCGGCGGGCGCTGTGCGCCTGCGGCGCCGAGCTCTGCAATCAGCCGGGTGCGCTCCGCAGCCGATTCAGCCGCCAGGCGAGCGCGCTCGGCGTCGAATCCCGCCACGAGCCGGGCGCGCTCCGCATCGAACTCCGCCTCGAGGACGGTGCAGCGGCTGCGCGCCGCCTCGAGCGCCGCTTCGAGCGCCGTGTCACGCTGTGAGGCGGTATGCGCCTGCGCGGCAGACGACGCAGCCAGTTCCGAATGCTCGCGCCGCAGAGCGTCGAAATGGTGGTCGCGCTCGGCCAGAACAGCCTGGATGTCGACGAGGGTGCGATCGCGTTCGACGAGCAAGAGCTGTACTCGAGCGAGCGCATCCTCGCGCTCCCGCAACGCGGCGCGCAGCGACTCAGCCTCCGCCCGAGGCAGCGACCCGTCGTGCAGCGCGTCTTGCGCAGGCGCATCCGGGGCAGACGCATCCAGGGCAGGCGCGTGACCGTCGTCCGCCGCGGCGACCGGCAGAAAATAACTGGCGGTGATCTCCAGCGGCTCCGCATCATCCATCACGTCGGGATCGACGGCGCCGCCGGCCAGGACGGGCAGCCGGTCGGTTTTTTCGAGATCCACCTGCTG
>CAZZVN010000086.1:0-10939 GCA_964657625.1 uncultured Steroidobacteraceae bacterium | reverse complement strand
TGGTGGCCAGGGAGGGAATTGAACCCCCGACACGCGGATTTTCAGTCCGCTGCTCTACCAACTGAGCTACCTGGCCTTCGGAAGGACGCGTATTAAACAGGGCACCCGTGCCCTCGTCAAGGAACGACCCAAGAATCAACTACTTACCGAGATCGCAGCGCCGTCCGCGTCCCCACCCCACATCGCCGCGCCGAACTCCGCTCCCGTCCGCTCGGTCTGCCCCCCTACTTCGCTACGAAATCCTTCGGCTTCTCCGACCCCTCGCCGAAGAAGAACTTCTCCATCTCCTTCACCAGAAATGCCCGCGCCTTGGGTTCGATGGGGGTGAGGCGGTTCTCGTTGATCAGCATGGTCTGGTGCGCGACCCACTGCTGCCACGCCTCTTTGGACGCGTTGGCGTAGATCCGCTGGCCGAGTTCGCCGGGGTACGGGAGGTAGTCGAGCCCTTCGGCTTCTCGTTTCAAGACCACGCATTTGACGGTTCGTGCCATGCGCCAATCTTACGCGAACCTGCTCCGTGCTGCGCCCATCATAAGAGCCGCTCGAACAACTGTCGTATGGGCTGGGGCAGCCCGACGCGGGGCGGGGCGGCGAGCGCGTACCACAGGCGCGGGGCCTCGCCGCCCTCGCGCACGCCACCCGCCGCGCCCGCACACCGCACGCGCAACGGCCGCAACGACAGATCGAAATGCGTGAACGCATGCTCGATGACGTCCAGCCGCTCCGCGTCCGTCACCGGCTCGCCGAGCTCCCGTCGGCACCACTCGAGCGCGGCGTCCTCGCTGTCGAACTGGGGCGGTGACCACAGCCCGCCCCAGATGCCGGACGCGGGTCGCCGCTCGAGCAGCACCGCCCGGCCGGCGGCGCCGTCGGTCTCGGCGATCAGCAGGGTGGCTTCCCGCGCCGCACGCGCGCGCCGTGTCTTGGCGCCGGGCAGTTCGGCTTGCCGCCCTTCGCGCGCCGCGACGCAGATATCGATCATGGGACATACGGTACAGGCGGGCCGGGCGCGGGTGCACAGCGTCGCGCCGAGATCCATGATGGCCTGGGTGTACTCGGCCACGCGTGCGGTGGGCGTGCAGGCCTCAGATGCGGCCCACAGCGCGGCGTCCACCTCGCGCGTGCCGGGATCGCCGCCGATGCCGAACACCCGCGCGAGCACGCGCTTCACGTTGCCGTCCAGAATCGGATGCCGCTGGCCCTGCGACAGCGCGAGTATGGCACCGGCCGTGGAGCGCCCTATCCCAGGCAGTTCCATCATCGCGGCAAGGTCCCCCGGAAACTCTCCGTCGCGGCGTTCCACCAGCATCGCCGCGGCGGCCTGCAGGTTGCGCGCCCGCGCGTAATAGCCCAGGCCAGTCCACAGGTGCATCACCTCGTCGGCCGAGGCCAGCGCGAGCTCGTGCACCGTGGGGAAGTGCTCCATGAAGCGCAGGAAGTACGGAATGACGGTGCTGACCTGCGTCTGTTGCAGCATCACCTCGGACACCCACACCCGGTACGGCGTGGGGTTTTGCTGCCACGGCAGCGTCTTGCGGCCGTGCACGTCGAACCAGGCCAGCAGCCGGTCCGCGAAGTTCGCGGCGCCGGTGTCGCTCACCGGTTGAACAAGCCTTTGAGCTTGTCCTGCAGGAAGTCCTGCGCCTTCTGCTTGAACTGGCCCTTGAGCAACGCGTCGAGGTCGGGACGCACGGTAGGGCTTTGCACGGTGCCTGCCACCCGAATCGGGATCTGCAGGGGCACGCCGCCGACCGCACGCAGCGTGTCGACCAGCAGCGCCAGGTCGAGCGCCTGCGTGGGCAGCGCCACGCTGCCCTGCCCCGTGACCTTCAACACCGCCGAGGACAACGTGAAATCCTGCGTCCGCGCGACGCCGTTGGCGATGGCCGCCGACACCTTCAAGGTGTCGAACGCGGTGCGATGCGTGTTCGGCGCGGCCGGCGTGTCCTGTCGCTTGAGCAGCGCTTCGGCGCGGCCGAGTTCGAAGCCTAAGTCCACGCCGTCCAGCGCGCCCTGGGTGACGTAGGCATCGAAGTGCCCGTCCAGGCTCGCGAGCAGCGCGTCGGTGGTGGGGCCGCGCCCGGCGGCCTTCAAATTCATGTTGCCCCGCCCCGTCAGGCGCGCCTCCTTGCCGGCGCTGCGCGCGAGCTGCGCCACGTCCACCCCCGTCAGATGTTCGTCCATGGACAGCTTGGGTACGCTGCCGCGGCGGTCGAGCGTGACGTTGCCCGCGTACTCGCCGCCGTCGATCTGCGCCTCCAGCGGATACAGGTGCACGACGCCATCCCGCGCCGCCACCGTCACCTTCAACTGCGTGAGGTCCAGCGGCGCGAAGTGCACCGAGCCCACCGTCAGGGTGCCGTGCGCATCGAGCGGCGCCGCACCTCCCGCTTCGCTCCCCGCCGCACCCTCCGCCGGCACGGCCGCGCGCGGCACGCTGGCGAGCGCGCCCTGCGGCGCGAGATAACGGTCGAGATCGATGCCGTCCACGCTGAGCGCGAATTGCAACGACCGGGTCTTGAGATCCGTGATGGCCACGCTGCCCTTGACGTGCGTGTCGTCCAGCGTGATTGCCACTTCGTTCAGCCGCACCGCGTTGCCGGCGTAGACGAACGCGCTCGACGCAGCCAGCGAGGCCAGCGCACGCTCGTCGCGCGTCTTCGGCGCCGTGAGCCCGAAGCGCGGCAGCACTTCGCGCACCACCAGCGGCGCGAGCGTGAGCGACCCGGTCGCCTCGGGCGCATCGACGATGTGCGTGCCGCGCGCACTGCCGCTGAGCCGCGCGCCCGCCACGGTCAGCACGAACTCCGGGAGCCCGAGCGTCTGGGCGGCGAGATCGGTGTCGAGCTTGGGTGCGACGAACTCCCAGCGCACCGGGCGTTCGTCGTGCGCGAGGTTCACCGTGCCGTTGACGTTGAGCGCTTCCAGCCCGTAGCGTTTCGCGCCCGGATCGCCGACGAAGTCGAATCGGGCATCGACGCTCGCATGCTCGGTCGCGAAGCCGCGTCCGGCGTCGAAACGCAGCGTCACCGGCACCAGACCGTGCTCGGCGAAGGCGCCCGTCTCGAGCGAGAGCTTCTCGAGCGTGTACGCCTGGTAGCTCACCCGCGCGCCGCTGATGTGGATGCCGGCGATGCCCTGCAACACCATGCCGTCGCTCTGCTCCGCCGTGGCCGGTGCCACCACTGCGGGCGGTACGCCCGCCCCGTCCGCTGCCGCCGCCCCGGGCGCGTCGGTCTTGCCGAACCCCTGCCAGTTGCCCCGCCCCTGCGCATCGCGCGCGAGCCGCAAATCCAAACCATCGAGCGCGAGCTGCCCGATCTCGAGACGCCCGGCGAGCAGCGGCCACACCTTCGCACGCACCGCCGCATGCTGGAACGAGACGAACGGCGGCCCGGCGAACCCGGGAGGATTGCCGAGCGAGGCGGGTCCGAGCTTGAGCGCGATCCACGGCAGCACGGTGAGCTTGATGTCGCCCTGCAGCACGAGGTCGCGGCCGGTGGCCTGTTTCACCGCGGCGACGATGCGCGGCTTGTAGGCGTTCGGATCGACCAGCAGCCACACGGCAAGCAGCGTGAGTCCGATCACCGCCGCCAGGCCGCCGACGATCAAACTCAAGACCCTGACGGTTCGCATGCGCTGTCCCCGGTGACGATGGCGAGGATGATAGCTCAAGCCTGAACCGGCACCGCCGATACGCTCCACTGCAACCCGTCAAACAAACCCCAGCGCACGGCGCCGCGCGAGGCGAGACATGTGAACCGGATAACCCAAGCCTTACGCGCAGAGCCCTGCGAGACTCCCGCAGCGCCCGCCATGCCCGACGAGGTGGACCTCGACGCCCTGCACGAGGTCACCGGCGGCGACGCCGAGTTCGAACGGGAGTTGATCCGCGTGTTCGTCGCGAGCGGTGACCGGTGCCTCGCCGACATCGTCGCCGCGCTGCCGGCGGCGGATCGCGACACCATCGGCCGGCGCGCCCACTCGCTCAAGGGGGCGAGCGCCAGCATCTACGCTCATCGGCTGTCGGCGGCGGCGGCGGACCTGGAAACCGCCGCCCGCGCCGACGATGGGTGCGACCTGGGTGCTCTGGTGGGCGAACTGGCGTTGCGGCTCGGGGCCGTGAACGCACGCCTGGCCCGGGTGGGTTGAAACAGGCCCGGCGTCAGCCGGTCGCCGACCACGCCATGGCCCGCGTCATGAGCGAGCCCGTGCTGCGATCGCGGCCGTTCTGCTTGCTCTGGTACAGGCATTCGTCGGCCGCACGGATCAGCGCATCGATGTTGAACACCAGGTCCGGCCCGTCCGGTCCGGTCGCCGACACCCCGAAACTCGCCGTCACCGCCAGCTCGCCCATGGTGGTTGGAAACACCGCGGCCGAAATGAGCTTGCGGATCTTCTCCGCCACGAACAGGCCGTCCTTGAACTGGGTGTCGGGCAGCACGATCACGAACTCCTCGCCCCCGTAGCGCGCGATCCAGTCGCTGGTGGAGCGTATGGAGCGCTGCATGCGTCCCACGAATTGCTGCAACACCTCGTCGCCGGCGGCATGACCCTTCTGATCGTTGATGTTCTTGAAATGGTCGATGTCGCACATCACCAGCGACAACGGATAGCCATAGCGGCGGCAGCGCTCCACCTCGCGCGGCAGCTGCTCCATCAGATGCCGGCGGTTGAACGCGCCGGTGAGCGCATCGGTCATCGACAGTACGCGGTTGCGCTGATTGGCCGCCCTCAGCGAATGCTCGAGCGCGAGGATGCGCCTGCCGGAGTTCAGCCGTGCGACGAGTTCAGCCTCGTGGATGGGCTTGACCAGATAGTCGTCGGCGCCGGCATCGAGCCCGGCGATGATGTTTTCCTTGGTGTCCCGCGCCGTCAGCAGCAGTGCGTACACGTAACCGTCGAGCGGCAGGCTGCGCACCGCCTTGCACAGCGCGAGTCCGTCCATGCCCGGCATCTCCCAGTCGCTGACCAGGATGGGGTAGTAGCGCTTCTTCATCAGCTCGAGCGCCTGGGCGCCGTCCGCCACCGCATCGACCTGGTAACCGGCCTTCTTCAGAAAGCGGGTCATGAGCATGCGCGTCACGGGATCGTCTTCGGCCAGCAGGATGGCCGCCGTTTCATCGCCAGGGGCGGGTGTCACAAATTCCGTCTCGGACAACGTCATCTCCGCGGGCGGCCGTTGCTGATCGTCTAAGGGGTCCGATTGTGCAGTCTTCGCTCCTACAGCAAAAGGGCAAGCAGGTGCGCAATGCCAAACCTGTCGACCAGTACCGTCGCCAGGTCGCAAAAGGTCGCGGCGCGCGACCTCAGCCGTGCGGGTCGGGCGCCACCGGGCCGGCTTCGGGCACCGCGGGCGCCGGTCCGGGCGTCGCCGCCGGGGCCGGAGTCGCCTCGCGGCCCGTGAACCAGTTCACGGCATACTGCACGAGCTGTGTGCCCGTACTGAGGTTCAGCTTGCGCTTGATGCGCTGGCGGTGCGACTCCACGGTCTTGATGCTGAGGTTCAAGGACAGCGCGGTCTCCCGCGTGCTCATGCCCTTGCCGATCATGTGCAGGATCTGCAGTTCGCGGTTGCTCAGGCGGTCGATGGGATTGGCCGAGATGTAGGAGCCGCCGGCGGCGAACTTCTGGATCATGTTGTTGCCCACCGCCTCGGACACGTAGATCCCGCCGTCCAGCACCCGCCGCAGACTGACCAGAAACTGCTCGCTCGCCGCCTGCTTCATGATGTAGCCGTTGGCGCCCGCAGACAGCATGCGTTCGGCATAGATCGCCTCGTCGTGCATGGACAGCACCAGGATGGGCAGCTGCGGATGATGGGCGCGCACGTCGCGCACCAGCTCGATGCCGTCGCCCTGCTTCAAGCTGATGTCGGCGATCATCACGTCCGGGTTGAGTTCCTTGATGGCCGTGCGCGCATCGCGCGCCGTCTCCGCCTCGCCGCACACCGTGAGATCGTCCTCGTTGTCCATCACCCGGCGCAGGCCCTGGCGCACGATGGGATGGTCGTCCACCAGCAGCACGCGGCGCACGCGGCGCTTGCCCTGCGCGGTGCCGGCCGGAGACACCGAAGAGCCCACCCATGAGTTGCTGGCGGCCATTTTCATCTCTCCTTAAATCGCATGCAATGATTGTAACGCACTGGTCACCACGGGTTGCTCACCGGTGATGCTCACCACCGTGCCATGTGGCGCGAGCTGGGTGATCGTGAACTTCGCGCCGATCATGTGCGCGCGGTACTTCATGATCTTCAGGCCCATCCCGGCGCTGGTCTTCGCGCTGTCGTCGATGCCGCAGCCGTTGTCGCTGATGCGCAGCGTGAACTGCGTCTTCGCCACCGACAGGAAGATGTCCACCCGGTCGGCGCCGCCGTGACGGGACGCATTGGTGAGCGCCTCCTGCGCGATGCGGTACAGGTGGCTCGCACTCGCCTCGCTGACCTCGATCTCCTCGCACGACTCGCAACGGAACGTTACGTCGAGCCCGTACACGTCACGGCTGCGCGCCGCGAGCGTGCTCAGCGCGAAGGCGATGCCGCCGTTGTCGGTGCGCACCGGCAGCAGGCCGCGCGCGAGCGAGCGCGCCGAATCGATCGACTGGTTCACCAGCGCGACGATCTCGTTGACGTTCTCGACCACGTCGGGACAGCGTGCCTGGATGCGGGTGGCGAGGCCGCGCAGCATCAGGGCGATGCCGGTGAGCTCCTGGCCGAGCCCGTCGTGCAGATCGCGGCCGATGGTGTGCCGCTCGCGGCTCGACACCGCGAGGATCTCCTGCTCCAGGCGCTTGCGCTCGGTGACGTTGCGCACCGCGATCGACAGGCCGGCACCCATGCCGTCCGCGCTCATGCGCACCGCGCGGTACTCGTAGTACTGCGTCTTCTCCTGCGCCGCGACCTGGAATTCGTTGGTGGCGGCCTTGCCGGTGCGCAGCACCTTGCGCAGCTTGTCGATCACGCCGTTGCGCGCGGCTTCGGGAAGCAGCGTCGAGACCCGCCGGCCGCGGATGTCCTCGATGCTGCGCTCACCGACGGCACGGTTGATGAAGCGCACCTGCAACGCCGAGTCGATCAACAGCAATGTGTCCGCCGTATTCGCCGTGGTCGCACGCAGGAGCTCCTCGCTGCGCTTCAGCCGCGCTTCCGCCTCGTAACGCTCCGTCACGTCGCGGGTCACGCCCACCAGGCCCTGCCGCTGGTTCGCCGCATCGAACAGCGGCCGCGCCACGGTGTGATAGGTGAGATAGCGTCCCTCGGGCGACTTCACGCGGAATTGATGCTGCAGCTCGGTGCGCGTCGCAAAAGCCTGTTCGATGGCCGCGCTCAAGCCCGGCCGATCGCGCGGATGCACCCGCAGCATGAACTTCTTCATGCCCGGCAGCACGGTCGGCAGATGCACCATCCCGTCCACCACGGCGAACTCCAGCGAGTCGTCGGCGATGTTCCAGCGCCACGCATGCATGTGCGCCATGTTCATCGACAACTTGAGCCAGCCTGACGTGTTCTCGAGCGCGATGCGGTCGAGCTTCTGCGCGTTGATGTCCTGCACCGACCCGTAGGCTCTGTGCGGGCGTCCGTCGAGGGTCTCCCAGTGCCCGATGAAGCGGATCCAGATACGCCGCCCCGCCAGCGTGTCGATCTCCAGTTCCAGGTCGAAGCTGCCGGAGGTCGTCTGCGCGGCGGTGCGCGCCTCGGTCAGGCGCCGTCGCGACTCCTCGGTGCAACGCGCCGACAGGCTCTCCCACGAGACCGCGAAGCGCTGCGAATCGGCGCCGTAGATGCGGCAGAGTTCTTCGGTACCCGTCATCTCGCCGGTGGCGTACAGGTACTCCCAGCCGCCCATGCGGGCCGCGCGCTGCGTCTCGACCAGCAGCGCGTTCAACCGTGCGACCTCCGACACGTCCACCGCACTGCCGATCGCCCGCACCGGGTCGCCGCCTTCGTCGCGCTGGATGACCACCCGCTCGAGCATCGACCGATAACGGCCACGCGCATCGCGGATGCGATAGCTGGTGGTCCACCCCCCTGCGCTCGACAGCGCCGCCCGAATGGTGCGGTGCAGGTCCGCATGATCCTGCGGATGGATGCGCTCGAGCCACGCGTCCGGCACCGCCGCCAGGTCCGCGGGCTCGATGCCGAGCAGCGCGTTCAGTCCGCGCGAACGATGCACGATGCCCGCCGTCAGGTCCCACTCGAACACCACACCGTCCACCGCATCCGCCGCCAGTCGAAACCGCTTCTCACGCTGCGCCAGACGCTGCTCCGCGTACTTACGCGCGGTGATGTCCCGCGAGATGACCACCACCCCGTCCATCGGCCGGCCTTCGAGGGCCGCCACGTAGCTCGCCTCGTGCCAGCGATAGGTGCCATCCCGGTGCAGCACCCGGAACTGTTGCGCGAACGCGCCCATCTCGCCGCGCACCAGGCGCGCATACTTCGCGCGCAACGCCCCCGCATCCTCCGGATGCACGGCCGTGAACACCGACGACTCCGCGCACGCCTCGTCGGCCGCGTAGCCGAGCTCGCGTCGTACCCCGGCGTTGAGATAGTGCAGGCGCCCATCCCGGCCCGCCACCGACACCGAGTCGCAGTTCGGCGCCGTCAGCGCGAGCAGCCGCCGGCTGTCGTAGCCGGCATGCTGTTCGTGCGCACGCCGCGCCGTGAATTCCGTCGAGAGCACCGCGATCCCCACGTCACCGCTCGGACTCTCGAGCGGCTGCAGATCGAGTTCGAACCAGCGCGAGCCGCCGCCCGCCGCCGGCACCTGCAGGGCATCGACGTGATGCGGCCGGCCGCGCAGCACGTCCTCGAACACCTGGCGCGGCAGCGCCGACGTCGGCACGAGGGTGAGCGCCGAGTAGTTGAGGATGCCGCCCACCATCGCACCCGCCGCCCGTACCGCCCCGGCGTTGGCATACGTCACCGACAGATCGCCGTTCAAGATGGTCAGGTCGAAAGGCGTGTGCGCCAAACCGTAGTGCAGCTCGGTGTCGGCCTGCGGCTCCGCGAAGGTCAGCATCACCAGCCGCGGCGTGCGCCCCGAGGCCAGCGTTTTGAGCTCCGTGTCGAGCGGGGTCTCCCCGGTGTGGAGCTGCCACGGCAGCATCCTGTGCAGGCCAGACTGGCCGCGCAGCGCGCCATCGGTCGCCGCGCTCATCGCGGGGCCCGCCGCTCCCCCGAGCAGGGTGCGCAGCGAGGTCTCGACCAACGCCGAGTCTGCATCCCCGTTCACACACCGTCGCGCCGTCGCGTTGGCCAGCACGACGGGCAGGCGCCTGCTGCGCGTGTCCACCACGATCACCGCCTGCCGTAACGCCTCGACCACGCCCGCCGTCAAGGAATAATCGCCTGCGGTGGAAGGTACGAAGTCCGACGAGATCGCCATCAGCCGCGCTCCCATGCCCACTTTTTAGATCGATTTTCGTTTATACGCCCTTAGATCGAGCGCCGTATATCACCCCCTGCAATATACGGGTTTTCCTGACAGGGCATCGGAAGTGGCGGAAATGTATGCAATTATTTTGCAGGGGCGGCATTCAAACACGGCGCCGCGCCAGGGGTCGAGGAGCGCCGCACACCCGGCAGGCATTGCGGCGGCGCACTGGCGGAGTTGCTTGCGGGTTGCCCGGCAGGGACAACCGTGACTGTCGTGCCACTCGCCAGGTATACAAACCTTGGCTACACTTAACATATAACGATCTCGCGTTTGGCCACCGACGAGAAATATGCCGAGCGACCCACAACGTGACGACATAAAAGATGCCGCGCTGCTCGCACTGCGGAGGCTGCTCGACCCCCTCTTCGACGTCATGTTCGACTCCGGCGTCACGGTGGGCGAGGTCACCCGACTGATCCGCGACGGCGCGGTACAGAGCGCGTCCCGCCGGGTCAGAAAAGAATCGGGCCACTGGAACAAGTCACGCGTGGCCATCATGACCGGCCTGCCCCGTTCGGAGGTCGCACGCAGCCTGAAGCTGCCCGATGCCCCCGTGCGCGACCCCAGGCGCGACCCGCATCCCGCGCGCCGTGTACTGGCTGCGTGGCACGACACCCAGCCGTACCTCACGCCGAACGGCGCCCCCGCCGTGCTGCCCATCTACGGCGCCGCTCGCAGCTTCGAAAGCCTGGTCAACGAACATGGCGGCGCGCTGCCCGTACGCGCCATGCTGGACGAATTGATCCAGGGCAACGCCATCGAATGCCTGCCTGAGCAGAAGGTCCGCGCCACCTCCCGCAGCCCGCGTCCCACCCGTCTCACCGCCACGACCCTTGGCACGCTGGGCGAGCGCGGCAAGGACTTGTTGACCACGCTCACCACCCACCTGCCCCTGGGCACCGAACCCCGCTTTCAAGCCACCGCCCAAGTGGACGCCGCCGAACTGCTCGATACCGTCGCCCTCCACCGCCAGCTCGCCGAGCACGGCCACACCCTCATCAACGCCGCAGCGTCCCTTCTCAACCATCCCCCCGCCCCGGGCGACGCCACCGCCAGCACCCGCGTCGGCATCACCGTGTATTGCTTCCAGGAAGACCGCGTCGCGGCCGCCGACGGCCCGGAAATCCACGTCCCCCGAAAAAACCTACGCCGCCGCCCACCGCGGAAATAAACCACCGCTTCCCGGGCCGTCGCTCCTCGGTTCGCCGCCGATAGGTAACTCGCCGCCACGCGCCGAGCCACCACGCGTCGAGCTGCCGCCCGCCAAAAAGAAAAGGGCCTGCTGCCAGGCCCTTTTCGATCATCTGCGCAATCGAGTTCCGGGAAACCCCGGAGCAGCGTTTTAGCAGGCGGTTTCCACGGAAAGCGTCAACGAGCTCGAGCAGGTTTCCTTGGCGCTGACAGCCTTGTTGGTGCCTTGCTGCACGTTGGTGCCCTGCTGTACAGACCTGGTCACCTTGTTGGTGCCCTGCTGAACATTCGTTCCCTGTTGCACATTCGTG
>CAZZVN010000085.1:0-12370 GCA_964657625.1 uncultured Steroidobacteraceae bacterium | reverse complement strand
GGAAAGTGTTACCTATGTGCCCGGAATGATGTGTAACCTATGATCGGAATACACACACTGTCACAAAACCGATTTCGGCATCGAAAGCAACTCGTGCCAAATTCGAACCGCCGACATAGACAAGCCGGTTCGACAGCGCCGCAAAGCGGCGATGATCGCCCTTTAGGGCGACCCCGCAGGGGCGAGGCGCGCAGCGCCGAGTAATCCGTCCCGGGGAGCCAATAATCGAAATCAACTCAGCACATCCCTCATCACGAAGGCGCACCTCGCCCGGTTCGACGGGCGCTTGACGCCCGCCCGGCCACGCGTATTCTAAGTTTTTTATTGAAGGGAGATGGTCCATGGCCGAACTTGCACAGCCTGTCCCTCACGCCATGACCCTGCCCGTGCACGAGGCAGATTTCGAGCGGGAGATGTTCTGCCGCGAGCTGAACCTGTTCCTGGAGGTAAAGCTCAGGCCCCGTATCAAGCGCATCTATGAAACGCAGGTGCATCCGCAGCTGGTTGCGGCGCTCGGGCGCGAGCCCGATCGGCGCGAGATCGCGAAGGCCATGCGACAGGTCGACGTAAACAAGCTCTGGTATTCCCTGCGCACCAGCTCGCAGCGCGCCATGTACGACGTCACCACGTCGATCATTCAAAAGCAGCTCGACGATCTGAAAGCCCAGGCGACTGCCGTCGCCGATGGCCCGGGCAGCCTGACCCTCGATCCCGGCCTGAAGATTCCACGCTACGTGGATGCGCTCGACGTGCACAACCTGCCCGGCGGCTACACCCGGCAAACCTCTGACGATGACTTGACGGCCGGCGCCATCTACGACCGAAACATGACCTGTAACCGTATGGGGATGCAGGGCGAACTCACCGACGACTCCGGCCGCACCCTCTCCAAGTTCGTGCTCGACCGCTTCCCGGACCTGAAGCCTCGCGGGATATTGGAGATGGGCTGTACCGTCGGCCACACCTTGCTGCCGTTCAAAGCCACCTTCCCCGACGCGCACGTTCACGGTATCGACGTCTCCGCACCCTGCCTGCGATACGGCCACGCCCGCGCGCAAAGCCTCGGCGTCGATGTGCACTTCAGCCAGCAGAACGCCGAATCGACCTCCTTTCCCGACGCGTCGTTCGACGTGGTCTATTCCTACATTCTGATGCACGAGACCTCGCGCGCCGCCGTACCGAAAATCTTCGCCGAGTGTCATCGACTTTTAAAACCGGGCGGGGTCATGATCCACGGCGACGCCCCGCAATTCGATGAGCTCGACCCCTACACCCAGTCCTTGCGAGACTGGGATATCACCTGCAATTTCGAGCCCTTCATGGACACCTACTACAGCCTGCCCGTGGAGGATCTGTTCGAGGAAGCCGGCTTTGCGAAACAGGGGATCTTCCGCAGCTACGTCGCCAGCGAGCATGTGCGGAAGAACGGTGTCGATCCCACCATCACCCGCAACGGCGGACAGTTCTTCGTGATTGGCGCGGTGAAGCAGCAGGGCTGAGCGGCGAGGAAGATCACGCTTCTTGGGAGGGGTCGGCTGTCGTGTTCCGTGGCGCGAATGCCGAATCCCATTGAAACAAACGTGACTTTCGGCAATGTTTACCACGCCATCAGGTCGAGACCGGGAAAACATCGCGTAAGTCGCCGGCATTGCGGGTCGCCAAGGTCCGCTCCCCGGGGGAGGTGGACCGCGGGACAGACCCTAGTTTCCACCGGACGTCCTTGTGAGAAACTTCAGCGGTAATCCAACTGAGCGGCCATCGGCCCGGAGGTCACGGTGCGGCACCTACCTTTTTCCCTGATCGTAGCGGCCTGCTGCCTATCGGCGACCGCGACTGGCGCCCCGCCCGCCTCGGGCAGCGCCGGCACCACCCCCACGGTCGGCGTCGCATCCGGTGCCGCGGCTTCCGGTCAACGTCGTGGCAACCTCGCTGCGAGCGCTCTCCTCTGCAGTCTGTTCGCAGAAACCGATCCCACCGGACCGGGCGCGCCGCCTACCACCGCCGCCAAGCAGCCTACCGATGCGGAGCACGCCATCGAATTCGGTAGCTTATGGACAGCGGAACACCAGACCACCGTGGGCAGCCGCCCATCGGTGGACGCAGCCTCGGTGGTGGCAACCGTGAAGCTTCCCATCGTGCTGACGGCCGCCGAACGGAAACAGTTCCAGGATGCGGGATGGACGCCGCGTTACGACGAGGCAGGGCGCAGGCAAATTTACTGCCTGGAAAATTCGAAGAGAGCCGACGGTTCATCCGCCGCCGCACGGCGGGGTTCGTTGTGCGTTACGAGCGGGAGCTGAAGGACGCTCACCGTCGCGAGTTCTGCGAGGCCGATAAAAAAAACCTCGGGGTGCTCCCCGAGGTTTTCAACCCGTAAAACGACTCTTTACTTGGCGGAGGCTTTCGCACCCTGTGGCGAGCCCGGAATGGGCGAGTACAGGTACGGAAACCCAGTCAGATAAATGTCGTCCGCGCTGATCTGCCCGCTGACGTGTAGGTTCGCTGCGTCCGGCCCGGCCGCACGCGCACCATCGGTGTAGGCCGTGCCGTTGTTCGGATCCTTGGTCTCCGAACCGCAAGTCCCGATGGAACCGCACAGCGCGCCTTCGGCCACCCGCAGGGTGACGTCGACGATGTCGTCGATCGGACGTCGACCATTGGGGAAGCCCGCAAGATCGCCACCGAGCACGCCGAGGTCGTTCTGCTTCGCAGCGACGGTCGGTGCGATGGAGGTGTTCAAACGCAACATTTCCGACGGAGTCACGTGCACGGGCTGGTTCAGATTCTTCACACCGGTAAGGTAGGCCGCCACGAGATCGTTGCGCGGCATCCCCGGCACCTTCGCTGCATCACCAAACAAGGCATTGGCGAGCACGGGGAACGACGGGTTGGTCACGTAGGCCAGGAACTGCGCGTCCTGGGAGGGCGGGCTCTGGTTGAACTTGTCCTTGTCGGGAAGTCCGATCACCACTTCGTTGACCAGCGGCATGCCCAGTCGGGATACCTGCTTGAAGTCGCGGCCTTCGTAGGTCCCGTCGGCGAGTACGGCATCGCTGGTGTCGCCGGCGGGGCTCAGCAGGTCCGCCGTGGTGTAGCCGCCGATGACGGGATCGTTGTTCTCGGTCACGCACTTGATCGGCAGTTCCAGCGCGATCGTGGTGATGTTCTTGCCCGTGAGGTCGTTCTTGTTGCCGTCACGCGGACCGACCGGATTCAAATTGAGCAGGTCGAATATTTCGCCCACATTGATGAAAAAGCTTTCCTTGCGCTGACCGACGAACACCCGCCCCGGCGTGGCACAGCCCGGAATGCCGACTTCGTAGACGAAGTTTCCCGCGTAGGCGGGATAGTCGGGAATCGACTTGGTGCCGATGTTATCGGCGGGCTTGTAGAAACTGTTCCCTGACAAAGTCGCGTTCTCCAGCAACTGCGAACCCTGGTACTTGCCGTCGCGTACGAGCCGTACGGTGTACTCTTGCACGACGTTCAAGTTGGTGGCGGTGGGGGTGACCGGCCCGATGTTGAGCACCGGAACCGGTATCTGCTTGCCGCCGGCGGGCACCGCCAATTTCCTGGTAATGTTGTAGAACCGGAAAACGAAGCTCAAGGCCGGCTGGCCCGACCCCGTATTGTCAATGTTGATCTTGTAAAGCGCGTCCCCATCCATGTTGTAAAAATTGGGGCCGCCCTGCGGATCCTGGAAGGGAATATAGTTGGCGAGAAAGGTCACGTAGTCGCTGCGTCCCGGCTCGTAGCTGCGAAACATGTAGAAATCCGTGCCATCGACGCGCGGACTCCCGGCAATTTTTGGCGCTTCGCGATGGCTCGAGGCCACGGCAAGAAGCGGCAGGCAAAGTGAACCGAGGGCGGCAACGCCGCCGAGACCTTTCAGTTTCATGAAATCCCCGTTATAGGTAGACGAGAGAGAAAATTGGGCTTGGGCATCAACTGTTACGTTGTCCGGCTGGCCCTGGATGCAGCAAACCCCCGATCGCGGAGTTTTTTTACACGGCAGTGCCCCGGGTGCCGTCGGATCAAACGGGGTGTCGTCGCGAGCGGTGCTGTGCACGTGTCGCCGCCGCCCATGAACTATGCAATGCTCCCCAGGGTGCATGTTCCTACCGTCATTCCCCTTTCTGAACGGCGCTGCGGCGGTGAGATGCCGTGACCCAGAGATTTCTGATCAAGCGTTTGCTGCTGTCCTCGATCACCCTCGTCGTCCTTTCGTTCATCGTTTTCCTCGGCGGTCAGCTGCTGCCCGGCGACGTGGGGCGCGCCGTGCTGGGCGCCCTCGCCGACCCGCGCGCAGTGGCTGTTTTCGACCACGAGCGCGGTCTCGATCGGCCGCTCGCGGTTCAATACTGGGTCTGGATCACGCATTTTTTGACCGGCGACATGGGCGAATCCTTCGTTTTCCGCGCGCCCGTGGCGCCCTTCGTCGGCGATGCGCTGGCGCATTCGATGAAACTCGCGGCGCTGGCTTTTGCCCTGGTGATACCCCTCGGCATCGCAGGCGGCGTGTGGGCGGCGCTGCGTGCGGGGACGTGGACGGACCGGTATATCGTGCTCGCCGGACAGACGCTCGGCGTGGTGCCCGAGTTCATCTCCTCGATCGTACTCATCCTGATTTTCGGCGTATGGCTGCGCTGGCTGCCCATGTCGGCGGATTGGCCCGAAGGCGCCTCCGCGCTCACCCAGCTGCGCTACCTCGTCCTGCCGGCCCTGCCGCTGGTGCTGGTGTTCTTCGGCTATGTGGCGCGCATCGCGCGGGTGGGAACGGTGGACGCCCTGGACGCGGATTACACCCGCACCGCCCTGCTCAAGGGGCTCACGCTGCCCACGGTGCTGCGCCGTCACGTGCTGCGTAACGCGCTGTTGCCCACGATCACGGTGGCCGCGAGTCTGGTCGGCTATCTTGCGGGCGGTCTCGTGGTGATCGAGACACTGTTTCACTACCGAGGGATCGGAGCACTCATATTTGCGGCAGCCCGCGCCAAGGACTTTCCCATGTTGGAGGCCGGCGTGCTGACCGTGGGCTGCGTTTACGCCGCCGCCTCCGTGCTCGGCGACGTGCTGAGCTCGGCGCTCGATCCGCGGCTGCGGGCGGGCCGGCCGTGAACGCGGTGGACGACCTGTCCGCGGCCGCCGAAACCGTTCATCCCGGCCGGGTGCGGCTGCGCGCGGCGCTGCACTCAGGAACGCTGCTGGCCGGCCTGGCGATACTGGCGTTCTGGATAGTCTGCGCACTGTTCGGTACGGCGCTGGCGCCGTACGACCCGTATGCCGACGACCTGCTGGCCACGCTCGCGGGGCCCTCGGCGACGCATTGGTTCGGCACGGACCCACTGGGACGCGACATCTTTTCGCGTGTGATCGTCGGCGCCCGCGACATCCTGATCGTGGCCCCGCTCGCCACGGTGCTCGGCACCGGCTGCGGCACCGTGCTCGGTCTGTGCATGGGCTATTTTCGCGGCGTGTTCGACGATGTCGCCAGCCGGGTGGTCGAGGCCGTGCAGGCGCTGCCGCTGGTTATCGTGGCCCTGTTGGCGCTCGCCGCCGTCGGCACCTCGACCGCGACCGTGATTCTCGTCATCGGCTTCGTGTTCACCCCCCTCATCGCGCGCACCGTGCGCGCGGCGGTGTTGGTGGAGGCCGACATGGACTACGTCGCGGCCGCCAGACTGCGCGGTGACGGCGCCGCCGCCATTCTGTTCATCGAAATACTGCCCAACGTGCTGCCCATCGCGCTGGTGGAAATGACCGTGCGCTTGGGCTACGCGATCTTCTTCGTCGCCTCCTTGAGTTTCATCGGCTTCGGCATCCAGCCGCCCTCGGCGGACTGGGGTCTCGCCATCGCTGAAAACTACAGTCTCATAGGCAGCTATTGGTGGACCATTCTGTTCGACGCCGGCGCCACCGCGTCGTTGGTCGTCGGCGTGAACCTCGTGACCGACGGACTCCAGCGGGTGTTTGAGCTGTGAGCGGCGGGCCGGTACCGTCGTCGCCGGACGCACTCTGCATCGAAGACCTCGACGTGTCCTACCGGGTGGGCTCCGCCGACCGCCGCGTGCTCTCGAAATTGAGCCTCTCCATCAAACGCGGCGAATCCTATGGACTGGTGGGCGAGTCGGGCTGCGGCAAGTCGACGGCCGCCTTCGCAGCGATCCGTTACCTGCCACGCAACGGCCGCGTCGACGGCGGCCGGATCCTGCTCGATGGCCGTGATCTCATGGCCTTGACGGGAGCCGAGCTACGGCACGTACGCGCCACCCGCGTATCGATGGTGTACCAGGACCCTGGCCGGGCGCTCAATCCGACCTTGCGCATCGACCGTCAGATGTCGGAAGTATTCGAAGCGGCCGCCGGTCTGACGCGCCGGGCGGCGGAAGCACGGGCGCGGGACATGCTCGCCCGCGTGCAGATCGCGAGCCCCGACCGGGTGATGCGCAACTTCCCCCACGAGTTGTCCGGCGGCATGCAGCAGCGCGTGGTCATCGCCATGGCCTTGTCGACCCGGCCGTTGTTGTTGATCCTCGACGAACCGACCACCGGCCTCGACGCCACGGTCGAAGCCGAGGTGCTCGATTTGGTGGCGGGTCTGCAGACGGAGCTTCGCAACTCGATCTTCTTCATCAGCCACAGCCTGCCCACCATCGCCCGCACGTGCGACCGCGTCGGCGTGCTGTATGCCGGAGAGCTGGTCGAGGAGGGACCGGCCGATACACTGTTTGCCGATCCCCGGCACCCCTACACGGTGGCGCTCCTGCGCTGCGTGCCGGTGCAGGGGCAGCGTAAGACGCAGTCCCGGCTGTCGACGATTCCAGGTTTTCTGCCCTCGCCCGGCACCGTGACCGACGGCTGTGTGTTCGCTGCCCGCTGTGGCAATGCCACCGAACGCTGCCACCGTGAGGCACCGCCCCCGCTCGACCTGGGCGGCCGCCTCACGCGCTGCTTCTACCCGGAGCGTGCCCCCGACCTGCCGCGCACGACGGACGCGCTCGCCCGCTCCGCGCCACGCCTGCAACGATCGACTCCGGTACTGCGGGTGCGCCAACTCTCGAAAACTTACTCGGTCGGCGGCAAGCCTTTCAAAGCCGTGCACGATGTGAGCCTGGACCTGTGGCCGGGCGAGACGCTGGGTCTGGTGGGCGAATCCGGCAGCGGCAAGAGTTCACTCGCCAAACTACTGCTCGGATTGTCGACCCCAGATGCGGGCGGACACCTCGAACTGGACGGTGAGACGCTGGCACCGCGCGCCGCGCAGCGTACCAACGCCCAACTGAAGGCGCTGCAGATGGTGTTTCAGAACCCGGGATCGGCGCTCAACCGTTCCCAGACGGTGCGTCGTTTGATCGGGCGATCCTTGCGTCTCATCGGACTCGTCGGACCGGCCCGGGAACGCCGGCTGCGTGAGCTTGCCGCCTCCGTGCGCCTCACCGAGCGCCACCTCGATGAGCGTCCGCGGCAGTTGTCGGGCGGCTTGAAGCAGCGGGTGGGAATCGCCCGCGCCTTCGCCGGCGCACCGCAGGTGGTGGTCTGCGACGAGCCGACCTCTGCCCTCGACGTGTCGGTGCAGTCGGCCATCTTGAACGTACTGGTCGGGCTGCAGGCCGAGCAACACGTCAGCTATTTGTTCATCTCACACGATCTGAACGTGGTGCATTATCTGTCCGACCGCATCGCCGTGATGTATCTCGGACGGCTGCTCGAGATAGGTCCCGCGGAGCGCGTGTTCTCGGGACCGCAGCATCCGTACACGGAAGCCCTGCTGTCGGTCGATGCCGGCCACCGGCGCACGCGCATCAAGCTTGCGGGCGAGCTGCCGAGCGCGCTCGAGCTGCCGGGCGGCTGCGTATTTCACACCCGGTGCCCGCGCAAGCTAGGTGAACTGTGCGAGACGACGGAGCCCGCGCTGCTCGCGGCCGGCGAAGCCCATGCCATTCGCTGCCACATTCCGGCCCCCGAACTCGCCCGTCTGCAGCTCAGTGCCGGCTCACCTGATCCAAGAACAGATGACCCATCGCCGTCGGCCGCACGCCTTTGAGGCCCTTCGCCGTCACCGACAACCAATCATAGAAATACGCGACGATCACCGGCGTCTCCTCGAGCAGCAGCCGCTGAATGGCACCCGCCTTCAGCCGCTGCGTCGCCGGCTCCAGCGCCGCAATGTAATCGGCCACCAGCGCATCGTAGGCGGCGTTCTTGAAACGGGCCGCGTTGAAGGTGCCACGGCTGCCCAATGCCGCCGTGAGGAACGTGTTGGGCACGCCGCGGTGACCGTAATCTTCGATTCCGATCGGCGAGTCCAGCCAGTCGGACTGTCCGAACGTGACCCGGCCGTAGTACGCCGACTGATCTTCGACGTTGAGGGTCAAATCCACGCCGATCTTGCGCACCGCATTTTGGATCACCACCGCGTAGTCAGGCACTTCTTGATAGCGTTCGGTGGTGAGGACCGCCTTGAAGCCGTTCGGCACGCCGGCGGCCGCGAGCAGCCGACGGGCCTCGGCGAGATCTTGTTCACGCTGCGGCACCGTGGCATCGGTCGACGCGAAGACGGGGGCAAAGGGTGAATCGTTGCCGAGCGCCGCCTCACCTCGAAACAGCCCGGTCACCAGGTTGGCGCGGTTCAAACACAGCGCGATCGCACGCCGCACGCGCTTGTCGGCGAACGGGCCGGTGTCGGTGCGCATGTGCACCTGGTTGTGCGCACTCGATTTCAGGGCCAGGATGTCGACGCGCGGATCGGCGAGCAGAGCCTGGCTGCCCTGCACCGGCACGTGCAGCAGCAGGTCGAGCTGGCCGCCCTGCATGGCCAGAACCTGCGCCTGGATGCTGTCGTAGAACTTGAATACGCAGCGCGCCGGCAGCGCCTTGGCGCCCCAGTAGTCCTCGTTGCGCAGGAACGAAGCTCCCGCCTTCGGCGTGTATTTCTCGAGCCGGAACGGGCCTGTGCCCGGGAAGTGCCGCTCGAAGCCGCCGGCGTAGTCCGCCGGCAGAATCACGGCATTGAAATTGTCGGACGAGACGAGATAAGGAAAGCTGCCGTTCGGCGCATCCAGCCGAAACTCCACGGTCGCCACATCGAGGGCGCGCGTACCGCCCGTCGACAACGCGCCGGCGAACGCAGACAGCGCGACCGAGCCGTTGTTCGGATCCGCGAGCCGGTTCATGGTGGCGGCCACGTCGGCAGCGGTGAGCGGACGGCCATCGTGAAAGCGCACCCCGCTGCGCAGCCGGAAGGTCCACACGCTGCCGTCGGCATTCGGACGCCAGGCGAGCGCCAGCGCCGGACGCAGCTGCAAATTTGCATCCGACACCGCCAGATATTCCCCGGTCTGCGACACCATGCAGATGCCGCCGGTGTCCGACACGGTCAGCGGATCGATCTGTCCGGCCGGCACCGGCAGGCCCACGGTGATGACGGCACCGCTGCTCGCCGCTGCAGCGGCACCCACCGGTGCGGTCCGGGCGAGCGCCGGCAGTCCAAGACCTAGAACGCCGGCGCAGCGCAGGAAATCACGTCGGTCCAGACGACCTGCGCGGTACTCGTCCGCCAGCGTTGCCTCGAATTCGCGCAGATGCGAGCCCGCAGACCGATGGCGGTTCGTCATGGACGCCGGCAGGAAAACATTGGCGGGCATCCTTCGCTGGGCACGCTATTTGCGCTGGGCACGCTATAGTATCAACGATCCATTCAAGGACAACGCCATGAGCACCCGTGCCACGTTCGGTTCCCTTAGTGTCGATGGCGGACTCGCCGCGTTCCTGACCCGGGACGTACTGCCGGGCACCGGCATCGACGAACACGCGTTTTGGACCGGTTTCGCAGGCCTCGTCGACGAGCTGGGGCCGCGCAATGCCGCGCTGCTGGAGCGTCGCGACCTGCTGCAGTCGCAGATCGATGCCTGGCACGCGGCACACCCGGGCGCGACCTTCGATGGCGCGAGCTACAGGGCCTATCTGCGCGAGATCGGCTACCTCGTGCCGGACGGCGAGGCGTTTGCGGTCGGCACGGCCAACGTCGATGACGAGATCGCCCACATCGCCGGACCTCAGCTGGTGGTACCCGTCAACAACGCCCGCTACGCCTTGAACGCGGCCAATGCGCGTTGGGGAAGCCTGTACGACGCCCTATACGGCACCGATGCCCTTCCCGAAACCGCCGACGCCGCGCGCGGCGCCCGCTACAACCCCGTGCGTGGCGCCCAGGTGATCGCCTTCGCACGCCGCTTTTTGGACGAGCATTTCGCACTCTCGGACGGCTCGCATGCCGAGGCGACCGCCTATGCCGTGACGGCCCGGGGACTCGTCGTGACGCAGCAATCCGGTGCCGTCGCGACGCTGGCCGAGCCCCGGGGCTTCATCGGTTATCAGGGCGAAGAACACGCGCCGACTGCCATTTTGCTCCGACACCACGGTCTGCACGTGGAACTGCAGATCGATCGCGGTCATTACATCGGGCGCACCGACGCCGCGGGGGTGAGCGACGTCGTCCTCGAGTCCGCCCTCACCACCATCCAGGACTGCGAGGATTCGGTGGCCGCCGTCACCGCCGCCGACAAGGTGCTGGTGTACCGCAACTGGCTGGGCCTCATGAACGGCTCGCTGCAGGCCTCGCTCGTCAAGGGCGACAAGACGATGATCCGACGCCTGAACCCCGATCGGCGTTACCACACCTCGGGTGCCGAACTCGTGCTGCCCGGACGCAGCCTCATGCTCGTCCGTAACGTAGGCCATCACATGCTAACCGACGCGGTGACCCGCGACGGCGTGCCCGTGCCGGAGACGTTTTTGGACGCCGCGGTCACGTCGCTGATTGCGCTGCACGATTTGCGGGGACCCGCCGCCCGCGCGAATTCGCGCACGGGCTCGGTGTACATCGTCAAGCCCAAACTGCACGGCCCCGACGAGGTCGCCCTGGCGGGGGAGTTGTTCGGCGCGATCGAGCGGATGTTGAAGCTGCCCCGGCATACCTTGAAGATCGGCATCATGGACGAGGAACGCCGCACCACGGTGAACCTCGCCGAGTGCATCCGTGCCGTGCGCGACCGCGTGGTATTCATCAACACTGGCTTTCTGGACCGCACCGGCGATGAAATCCACACCTCGATGGCCGCCGCCGCCGTGCCGCGCAAGGGCGACTTGAAAAAATCGCGCTGGCTGGATGCGTACGAACGTCGCAACGTCGACGTCGGCCTGGCGTGCGGGCTGCGGGGCCATGCGCAGATCGGCAAGGGCATGTGGGCCATGCCCGATCTGATGGCGGACATGTTGAAGACGAAGATCGCCCATCCGCTCGCGGGCGCCAACACCGCCTGGGTTCCCTCGCCCACGGCGGCAACGCTGCACGCCCTGCATTACCACAGCGTCGACGTGGCGGCGGTGCAGACGCAACTCGCGGGGCGCGCCATGGCCTCGCTCGACGACATCCTGACCCCGGCGCTCGTCGCCAGCCCCTCCTGGAGCGCGGCCGAGATCGAGGAGGAACTGAACAACAACGCGCAGAGCATCCTGGGCTACGTGGTGCGCTGGGTCGATGCCGGCATCGGCTGCTCGAAGGTCCCCGATTACTACGACGTTGCGCTGATGGAAGACCGTGCAACGCTGCGCATCTCCAGTCAGCATGTCGCCAACTGGCTGCATCACGGGGTGTGCACCCGCGCGCAGGTGATGAGCGCGCTCGAGCGCATGGCGCAGGTCGTCGATGCGCAGAACGCGAACGACCCGGATTACGTTGCCATGAGCGGCAGCCTTGCGGACAACGTAGCATTCCGCGCGGCCTGTGATCTCATATTCCTCGGCCGCGGGCAGCCGAACGGCTACACCGAAGCCACGCTCACCCGGCGCCGCAAGGAACGCCTTGCGGCGCACTGACCCTACGGAGATGTCGATGAATCAACTCACCCTCGTCCAGGCCAACCAGATCATCGAGGTCGCCCTGAGCACGGCGCGCGCGCAGGGTCTCCGGCCGATGGCCGTCGTGGTCCTCGACGAATCCGGTCATGTGCGGGCGCTGCAGCGCGAGGACGGCACCAGTATGTTTCGCGTCGACGTCGCCACGGGCAAGGCCTGGGCGGCGGTCGGCATGGGGGCGGCGAGCCGCGTATTGAGCGAGCGCGCCCGCGACAACCCGAATTTTTTCCTGTCGCTGGCCGCCACCGCACAGGGCCGGTTCCTGCCCCAGCCCGGCGCGGTGGTCATCAAGAACGCCGCGGGAGAGATCATCGGGGCGGTGGGGGCGAGCGGCGGCACGGGCGATGAGGACGAGGCCATCTGCCTGGCCGGCGTGGCGGCGGCCGGCCTGCAGTCCGGCTGACCGATCCGGCCGGGGCGACCACCGCCGGCTGCAAGGGCCACCTCGGCGGGT
>CAZZVN010000084.1:6445-12387 GCA_964657625.1 uncultured Steroidobacteraceae bacterium | reverse complement strand
ACTGCCGCGCGGGCGGAGCCGAGCACCTCCGCCGCCTGTTGATCCAGCCGCTGCGCCAGCCCCTCAGGCAGGGCGTCCAGCGCACCGACGCCTGACAAAGTCAGCGCCGCCGCGGCGCGCTCGAAATCCCGCAGCTGCGCAGCGACGAGCGGACCGTGCACCGCGTCGAGCTCGCGCTGCTCGGCCACGGAAAGGCCGTCGGTGATCTGCTTGATCAGCAGATCGACCGTCGCCTCGTCCAGACCTTGGGAACTCGTATCGGACATCAGACTCTCGCGGAAACGCCCTCTGCCGCAATGTTCATGAATTCACGCACCCGGATGAGACCGCGTCGCATGAAGGACTTGACGGTGCCCAGCGGGATGTTCAACCGGGCGGCGATCTCGGATTGACTCAAACCATGCAACAAACTGAGCTCGAGCACCTGACGTTGCTCGGGCCGCAGTTCAGCCAGCGCGCGGGAGGCCTGTCCGGCCTCGACCGAGATTTCGGCGGCCAGGCCGGGGTCCGACCAGGCCACCGAATCGAGCACTTCGACCGGATCCATCGGCGGCTCGCTGCTCGTCTTACGCAGGCGGTCGATCAACCGCCGCCGAGCTATCATCGCGATGAAGACCTTGTCAGAGCCTTGTGATGCATCGAAACGGCCTGCACTGCGCCAAATGTCCAAAAATATTTCCTGTGTCGCGTCTTCGGCGTCCGACGGTGTGCGTGACAGCCGGCGGGCAAGGCTCCAAACGAGCGCACCGTATTGCTCGATGCACTCACGCACGGCGGCGGTGTCGCCGCTGGCAATGCGTTGGAGCACGGAGGAACTCATGGGTTGCCTTGTAGGACTATTCGGGTCGGGTGAACGCGCGGATTCATACCGGAGCACTATTGTTTCGAGGACGATAGCAAGAAACGGTCGCGCCGTTGCGGCAATCGGCGTCTCAGCCCGCCAACCCCTCAATAATGACGGGCCAGAAGCCAGTCGGCCAGTGCCCGCAGCGGTGCGGCCTTTTCACCGAAGGGGACCAGGGCGTCCAGCGCCTGTTGATGGAGCAGGGCGACTCGCCGCTGCGAGGCTTCGATCCCGATGATGGAGGGATGCGTAGGCTTGTGCCGCTCGCGGTCGGCGCCCGTCGCCTTGCCCAGCGTGGACACGTCCCCCAGCAGGTCGAGCAGGTCATCCTGAATTTGGAAAGCCAGGCCGATGGCCGTCGCGAAATCGTTGAGCGCGGCGTACAGCGCAGGTTCCAGGTCGGGAGCGCAGGCGGCCGCCATCAGCACGCTCGCCCGGATGATGGCACCCGTCTTGCGCGCATGCATGTCCTCCACCTGGGCGATGTCGAGCTGCTTCCCCTGCGCAGCCAGGTCGATGGCCTGTCCGCCGGCCATGCCGAACGTGCCGCTGGCCTCCGTCAACAGGTCCACCAACCGCAACCGAACCCGCGCAGAGGCCGGCAACGTCGGATCGCGCACCAATAGTTGAAATGCCAGCGGCTGCAACGCATCGCCCACGAGGATGGCGGTCGCCTCGTCGAAGGCTTTGTGGCAGGTGGCCCGGCCGCGACGTAGGTCGTCGTCATCCATGGCGGGGAGATCGTCGTGCACCAGGGAATACACATGGATGATTTCGACCGCACAGGCCGCCGCTTCAACCTCGTCTTCGGCGAGCCCCAGCGTGTGGGCGGCGGCAAACAACAGCGCCGGGCGGATGCGCTTTCCGCCGCCGAGCACGCTGTAACGCATGGCTTCGTGCAACCGCGTGGGCGCCGCGTCGGCGGGCGGCAAACGGGCATCGAGCGCCCGCTCCATCCGTGCACGCCACGCCTCGAGTTGCGTACCAAAAGACACCACGCCTGTCTCGTGCGGCAGGGCCGTCATGCGATCGAGTTCATCGGGGAGCGTTCTGCGTCGGCGGGTTCAGCGCGTTTCCACCGTGTCCTCGGAGCGCAGGCGGGCACGCGGCACATCCGCCACCGCGACGGTCGCGACGGCCGCGCTGTACCGTGCGCTCTCGCTGTACACGATGGGCAGCTCCGGCGCGAGCTCTCCGCTGACGCGGGGACCCCGCAGCGAAGCCAGCATCGCCTTGATGGGATGGCTGAATGCATCGTTGACCGCGGTGCCCTCGAAGCCGCAATGCGCCATGCAGTTGTCGCAACGGGGATTCTTCCCGACGCCGTATTTTTCCCACTCCGTATCGTCGATCAGCGACTTGTAGGTGGGTGCGTAGCCTTCGTCGGACAGCAGGTAACAGGGCCTCTGCCAGCCGAACACGTTGTACGTGGGATTGCTCCAAGGGGTGCACTGGTAGGTCTGATTACCTGCCAAAAAGTCCAGAAACAGCCCCGAATGGTTGAACGACCACGGAACACCGGTGGGCCGGTTCTTACGCCTGCTGAAGATTCCGCGAAACAATTCCTTGCTGGCGGTGCGTCCCAGGAAAACATCCTGCCGGGGCGCGTGATGGTAGCTGTACCCGGGAGAGACCGTGATGCCCTCGATCCCGAGCCCCATCGCCGTGTCGAAGAATTCGGCGACGTCCTCGGGGTCTTCGCCGCTGAACAGCGTGCAGTTGACCGTCACCCGAAACCCTTTGGACCGCGCCAGCCCGATGGCGGCCACGGCCTTGTCGAACACACCTTCCTGACAGACCGACTCGTCGTGCCGCTGCCGGTTGCCGTCCAGATGGATGGAGAAGGTGAGGTAGGGCGACGGCACGTATTCGTCGATGTGCTTGGCCAGGAGGATGGCGTTCGTGCACAGGTAGACGAATTTCTTGCGCGCGACGATGCCGGCGACGATTTGCGGCATTTCCTTGTGGATCAGCGGCTCCCCGCCCGGAATGGACACGATGGGCGCGCCGCACTCGTCCACGGCGTGCAACGCATCCTCGAGGCTCACCCGCTTCTGCAGGATATCCTTCGGGTAGTCGATCTTGCCGCATCCGGAACACGCGAGGTTGCACATGAACAACGGCTCGAGCATGAGAACCAGCGGATAGCGCTTGTCGCGCCGCAACTTACGGCCCGCAAGGTAGCGGGCGACGCGATACATCTGCAACAGTGGTATGGCCATGCCGCATCTTACCGCGGGACGGCGGCGGGGAAACTCAAATTTGCGCCCGCAGACCGAGCACGGCCGGTCGATGGTCCCGCCAGATGCGCTCCCACTCCATAATGAACCAAGGAGTGAACTTATGCGCGCCATGCAGGGTCAATTCCTGTTGGAGCGATTCCGGGCTGATCCAACGGTACGTTAAAATCTCGGCATGATTGACCGCGACCGTGGCCGTGCTGCGTCCTATGTATACGGAACACAACTCATGCTCCGCCCCCGTTGCGTCGAATTGCGCCTGGTACTGGAATTTGAACAGGAACGACAGCGGGCAGCTCACCCCCAGCTCTTCGAACAGCCGTCGTTGAACGGCTTGCTCCATGGATTCACCGCTGCGCGGGTGGCTGCAGCAGCTGTTCGACCAATACAGCGGCCACAGACGCTTGCAACGCGCGCGCTGCTGTATCAGGAGTTCGCCCTCTGCATTGAAGATCAGCAGTGAAAACGCCCGGTGCAGAATACCGCGGCCGTCGTGGCACAGCGATTTGCCCAGTTCGCCGACCTGTTGGTCCGAATCGTCCACCAGGATGAGGGGCTCGGCATCGGTGCCCAGCGGGCCGCCGGCCGTGCCGGTTTCCGTGTCATCCATTGTCAACCACACGCTTCATTCGCAACGCGCTCGCTCGGCGGGATCGTTCGATCATAGCTTTTCCTGAAACGACGGCGCCAGTTAAGAGGATTTCAGCATGTACGCAGACGCATCGATCGTCGACATCGGTTCGCAGGAGCACCGCGAGATCCTCGCGCGTTTCTTTCTGGACACCCACGTGGAGTACGAACCGGAAACGATGCAGTGGCCTCAACTTCCGGAGGAGGAGCGGGCGCGTCTGGCCGCACTGCCGTTCTGGCAGGAAGCCGTGGCCACCGAAAGCGTGACTTCCAACACGGTCTCGGCGGCCGCGCAGCTCGAGCGCGATCCCGCGCTGCGCAGCGCCATCGAAATGCAGGGTTTCGAAGAACGACGCCATGCACGGCTGCTGGTCGCGCTCACCTCGCATTATCGGATCGGGGTCGAAACCCCGCCCGGTGTGGAATCGCACTCTCTGGAGGACGAGTTCCTCAGGGCCGGATTCGGTGAGTGTTTCGACTCTTTCTTCGCCTTCGGACTGTTCGCGCTGGCGCGGGACTCGGGATTCTTCACGTCCGAACTCGTGGCCATTTTCGAACCGGTCATCCAGGAAGAAGCGCGGCATATTTTATTCTTCGTCAATTGGGTCGAATATCGGCGTTCCCAGCTCGGCTTCGTCGGGCGTGTCGGTTTTCGCCTGCGCTGCGCCGTCATCATTCTCAAACACGTCGCCAGCCGCATCAGGACGGCGCGCACGCTGGGACGAGGCACGGCCGACGGGGAGGGAAATTTCACCATGAGCGCGCATCGGGATCTCGGTGATTCGGTCAGCCTGCACACGCTGCTGGCCTTGTGCCTGAGTGAAAACGACCGGCGTTTGTCGCGTTACGATCAGCGCCTGCGGCGGCCGACATTGGTGCCCAGCCTGGTGGGATTCGTGCAGCGCGTGATGCCGTCGCGGCGCTAACCCTTCGCGACCAGCAGACGTCGTTCACGGAACCAGCCGATGGCGTCGTCGAAGGCCTGGCGGGGCGGACGCCATTGGTAGCCCAGCTCACGCACCGCTCTGCCGCTCGAAAAAAACATGAGCTTGCGCGACATGCGCACGCCCTCGAGAGTGACCCGCCCGCTGCGTCCCGTGAGCCTTGCCACGGCCTCGGCGACGTAGGCCACGGGCAGCACGGCTCCATACGGCAGACGTATGCGGGGCGGCCTGCCGCCGACCTGCTGCGCGATGTATTCCAGCATCTGCTGCAGCGTCATGTCCTCACCGCCCAGGATGTAGCGCTGACCCACCTCCCCGCGGTGATAAGCGAGCAGGTGACCGGCCGCCACGTCGTCCACGTGGACTATGTTGAGGCCGGTGTCGACGTAGGCCGGCATGCGCCCCGCCGCCGCGTCCAACACCAGCCGGCCCGTGGGCGTCGGTTTGATGTCCCCGGGACCGACCGGCGTCGATGGATTGACTATCACCACCGGTGCGCCCGCGTGCGCCGCTTCGATCGCCACCGCTTCGGCGAGGAATTTCGAACGCTTGTAATGCCCGATCATGGCAGCGAGGGCCACCGGGGTGTTCTCATCGCCCGGTGATCCATCGGCAGGAATCCCCATGGTGGCGACGCTGCTGGTGTAGACGATCTTGCCGATCCCCACGCGTCGTGCCGCCGCCAGCAGATAACGCGTCCCTTCCACATTGGTCCGATACAGTTCAGCCGGCTTCGGTGCGCCCAGGCGATAATCCGCGGCTACATGGAAGAGCGCCTGACAGCCCTCCAGCGCCGGATCGAGCGTCGCGCCCACGTTCAGATCGCCCTCCGCCACTTCCACGCGCAGCTGCGCAAGGTTGGTGCGGTCCGAGCCGCGACGCGCCAGTGCGCGAACCTCCCAGCCCTCCCGCAGCAGAGCGCGGGCCACCGCTGCGCCGACGAAACCCGTGGCCCCGGTCACCAGCGCTTTCACGACCGGCCGACCCTCGTCGAGAGCGTCGGCGCGCCGGACGGCGCGGACGCGTCCCGCGCCGACGCTCCACTGCACGCCACGGCGCCGCTGCACGCCACGGCGCGAAGCGACCGCTGCGCCGCGCGATAGCGTCGTGCCAGCCGCAGCAGTGCGCCGAGCTGTCCCGGCGAGCGCAACAGTTCCGTGATCAGCCGGCCGAAGTGGATGCGGCCCGCATCGCTGGCCGCCATGACTGCGGCGGGCAGCACGTCGACGGCCGTGTCGACGATCACCCGCACCGCCACGAAGGGCACCCCTCGCGCGGCCGCGA
>CAZZVN010000084.1:0-6345 GCA_964657625.1 uncultured Steroidobacteraceae bacterium | reverse complement strand
GCCGCCGCCGCCGCCTGCCCGATGCCGCTGATCGCCAGCAGCGTGCCGCCGCCGAACTCGCGCAGCCCTCCCGCGCGTCTGCGCGACGGACCCAGGGTACGCGCCTCGATATCGAGCGCCGCAACGACGCCCGTTACGATCAATGCGTCGTTCCGTGGCGTGTCAGGGTGCGAAAGGCGGCCAACGCCCACAGCGGAAAATAGCCGCTATAACCGTGATACTTGAGGTAGAACACCCGCGGGAATCCGGGCGCCGTAAAACTGGGATCGCTCCACAGCCCGTCCTGCCCCTGGCTGCGCAGCAGATGCTCGATACCACGCAGCACCGCCGGCGATTTTGCCTGCCCGGCGGCCAACAGCCCGAGCACCGCCCACGCCGTCTGGTAGGGGGTGCTGGCCATTTTGTCGGTCGGGCGGGCATAGGTGGTGTTGCTCTCGCCCCAGCCGCCGTCGTCATTCTGACCGTTGGTCAGAAACGTAACCGCCCGGGTCACCATGGAATCGTCCTTGGCCACGCCCACCTGGGCGAGAGCGGTGAGCACGGACCAGGTGCCGTACACGTAGTTGGTACCCCAGCGACCGAACCAGGCGCCGTTCGGCTCCTGTTCGTCGCGCAGATAGGCGACGGCGCGCTCGAGCACCCCGCGGTCCTGCACACGGCCGACCCGCGCCAGCACGGTCACCACTCGCGCCGTGACGTCGCTGGTCGGCGGATCGAGCAGCGCGCCATGATCGGCGAACGGGATCTTGTTCAACGAGTAATAGGTGTTGTCGGCGTCAAAAGCGGCGAAACCTCCGTTGCCGCTCTGCATGCCCACCAGCCAGTCGAGCGCGCGCTGCAGACTTTCGCTGTAATCGCCCGCGTTGCGTGCCTGATGCATGGCCCACGCCACCACCGCCGTATCGTCGAGATCGGGATAGTGGGCATTCGCGAATTGAAACGCCCACCCACCGCCCCGAAGACCGGGGCGGTTCACCCGCCAATCACCCGGTTCGTCGAGCAGCTGCTTGGTTTTCAGCCAGTCGAGCGCGCGCGTCGAGGCGGCCAGAGCCGCGGCACAACCCGTCTCTTGCATGGCAAGACTCGCCAGCGCCGTGTCCCACACCGGCGACACGCAGGGCTGGCAGTACGCGCTCGACGGCCCCACCACCAGCAGCTTCTGCAATGCCCGCTTCGCGGTGGCCCGGCGCGGATCGTCCGCCGCATAGCCCAACAAGGTCATCGCTTCGAGCGCATTGACCATGGCCGGAAAAATGGCGCCGAGACCATCCTCGCCGTTCAACCGCTCCAGCGTCCAATGCTCCGCACGGCGCATGGCGTGCTGGCGCATCCGTTTCGGGATGAAAGGCTCGATCAGGCGGCCCAGCCGGTCGGCCGCCAGGAACACGCGGGCGAGCATGCCGCCCTGCTTGATGCTGTCGCGGAAGTAATGTCGCTCCTCTTCCGGCGGCGTGACGAACAACTCGCGGATGTGGATCTGCCGCGGATTGCGCGCCACCGGCCTGAGCGTACACAGGATGAAGAGCGGAACCATGACGGTGCGCGACCAGTACGCCACCTTGTCGAGATGGAATGGAAACCATTTCGGCAGCAGCATGATTTCCACGGGGATGTAAGGCACGCCCCGCCAGGGCAGCTGGGCGAACAACGCCAGAGCGATGCGCGTGAACACGTTGGCCCGCGCCGCGCCGCCCAGCAGCAGGATGGCCGCGCGGGCCCGCACCATGTGCGCTGCATCGGGCGAATCCCCGGCCATCTTGAGCGCGTAGTAGGCTTTGACGCTGCAGCTCAGATTGATGTCGCCGCCGTGATACAGCGGCCAGCCGCCATGCTCGGCTTGATGCGCCCGCAGGTAAACCGCCAGCTTGTGCTCGAGCCCCGCATCGATTTCATCCAGAAAGTGCATCATCATGATGTACTCCGCCGGAATAGTGCAGTCGGCCTCGAGCTCGAACAGCCAGTAGCCCCGCTCATGCTGCGCGGCGATCAACGCATCCCGGGCGGCCGCGATGGCCCCCTCCAACGGCGACACGGCGGTACGGGTCAAAGAATGCGCGATCACATCCGAGCGTGCCTTCGCACCCGCGAAGGCCTGGGTCTTCTCGGCGGTCCGACTCACTGCGCCGAGCTTCCGGAGAAGCGGCGGCGGATCCGTTCCGGCTCGGGCTCCTGCGCCCGCACCGCGTCCGGAGCAATATCCATCGGTACGGGGGGGCGCCGCGTTTCACGCAGCGCGGCGGTCGGCAGGCCCCTGGCCGCGCCCGCGAACAAGCGACGCAGCAGCCAGTCGCTGCGCCCCGCCACGTCGGTGAGCAGCCGCGTCATCGCCACCGAAGAGCGTTTGATCTTCACCTGCGCACCGGCCGTAAATCC
Organism: uncultured Steroidobacteraceae bacterium; assembly: GCA_964657625.1. GTDB lineage: Bacteria > Pseudomonadota > Gammaproteobacteria > Steroidobacterales > Steroidobacteraceae > Bog-1198. Next base: position 3,972 of record CAZZVN010000084.1, on the reverse strand, counting down.
GGGATTTCGTTCTATTTTCTGCAAGGTCAGCACCGCAAGTCCAATGGCCCAGAGACAGAACCGGCGAATGCCCGTTTCCTGGGACGGGATCAACAACGTGTAATCCAATGCATTGCGAAGATGCGCATGAGCCACGCCCACCAGCTCGCGCATTCCCGCAGCAAAGCGCGGATCGTGGGCATCGGCGGACAGGTGCGCGAGATCCACGCCGTGCCGGTTGAAAACCTCCTGCGGCAACCAGCAGGCTCCGTGGCGACGGTCCTCCCACACGTCCTTGAGAATGTTGGTCATCTGTAACCCTTGCGCGAACGATACCGACAACGCCTGCAGTCCCTGACGATTACGTGCGATGGCGGGCGAATGCTCGCAGAACAAATCCGTCAGCATGTCGCCGACTACCCCGGCCACGTAATAGCAATAGTCGTCGAGATCGGTGAGCCGCGGCAGCCCGCGCAGGCTCGCGGTGGATTGAAAGCGAGGCATGCCGTAGCACATGAGTTCGACGCAGCGCCGGATGCTGGCGCGCTGCACGGCGCTCAAGCCGGCTGTTACGTTGAGCACGCTCTGCATGTGGATCACCAGGTCGCGCTCGGTGGACAAAGTCCGTTCCGACAAGCATTTGCCGAGTTCGTGCGCCAATGCAGCAGCTTCCTCCCGGCCATCCAACACCGCAACGAAGCGCTGCATGAATGCCAGCGTCTCCGCCGGCGGAAGCGCCGGCTCATCCTCGATGGTGTCGGCAATTCGGCACAGCAGATAGGCGTTGGTGACCGCCACCCGCAAGCCCGGCGGCAGCTGCGGGATGGTCAGGGCAAAAGTACGTGAAACGTGCGGAAGAATCGCTTCTTGATACGCGATGTCGGTAAGGCCGGAATCCATGCAAACAGTATCTCGGAAAAGCAACGGGATAGCATCATAACAAGCTGTAACACAGCCCGAAAAACGCCATACCCCACTAATTGTAGGTGAAAAACCTACGAAACGGGATCGCTGTCTATGCGGGGACCACAAAGCGTTGCAAAGTTGATACAGTTTCTGTAGTCGTTGCCAGCGGGGGCTCGCGGCAGTATAAACTGCGCCAAATGGCTCAACCACCCGCTACCTACCCCCTGCTCGAATCCATCGAATCGCCGGCCGAACTGCGCCTGCTGCCGCTCGCCAAGCTCACCGAGCTGGCGGACGAGTTGCGTCAGTTCCTGATTCACAGCGTCAGCACCCGGGGCGGCCACTTTGCCGCCGGACTGGGAACGGTCGAACTCACCGTGGCGTTGCACTACGTGTTCAACACTCCTGTCGACCGCCTGGTGTGGGACGTGGGCCATCAGGCTTATCCGCACAAGGTGTTGACCGGGCGCCGGACACGGATGCACACCATTAAGCAGGACAAGGGACTGGCACCGTTCCCCGCCCGCAGCGAGAGCGAATACGACACCTTCGGCGTTGGCCACTCCAGCACCTCGATCAGCGCGGCGTTGGGAATGGCGGTAGCCGCGGCTCTGCGCGGTGAAGACCGCCGGGCCGTCGCCATCATCGGTGACGGCGCCCTCACCGCAGGCATGGCATTCGAGGCGTTGAACCACGCGGGATCGGCCTCGGCCGACCTGCTGATCATCTTGAACGACAACGACATGTCGATTTCGGAGAACGTGGGGGCGCTGTCCAACTACCTCGCCCGCGCACTGTCCGGTCGGATGTATTCGCACCTGCGTGAAGGCGGCAAGAAGGTGCTCAAACAGATGCCGACGGTGTGGGAGCTCGCGCGCCGCTCCGAAGAGCATCTCAAGGGCATGGTGCTTCCCGGCACGTTGTTCGAGGAGATGGGTTTCAACTATCTCGGCCCGGTGGACGGGCACGACATCAAAGCCCTGGTCACCATGCTGCGCAACGTCAAGAAGTTGAGCGGGCCACAGTTCCTGCACGTGGTCACCCGCAAGGGCAAAGGCTACGCGCCTGCCGAGGCCGACCCCATCAAATGGCACGGCCCGGGTCCCTTCGATCCGGCCAGCGGCAAGATTTTCAAGGAGGTCAGCACCGGCCCCACGTATTCGCAGATATTCGGCGAATGGCTGTGCGACATGGCGGAACACGATCCGAAAATCATCGGAATCACGCCCGCCATGCGCGAAGGCTCCGGTCTGGTGGAGTTTTCCAAACGTTTTCCCGGACAATATTTCGACGTTGCCATCGCCGAGCAGCATGCAGTGACCTTCGCGGCCGGCCTGGCCGCGGAAGGTTTCAAACCCATCGTCGCCATTTACTCGACGTTCCTGCAGCGGGCCTACGATCAGTTGATTCATGACGTCGCATTGCAAAATCTGCCGGTGGTGTTCGCGTTGGACCGTGCCGGACTCGTGGGCAGCGACGGCGCGACCCACCAGGGCAGCTACGACGTCACCTTCCTGCGGTGCATTCCCAACATGGTGATCATGGCGCCCGCCGATGAGAATGAATGCCGACAGATGCTCTATACGGGTACGACACTGTCATCGCCGTCTGCCATACGGTATCCGCGCGGCACCGGGCCGGGTGCGCCGATCACGGCGGAGATGTCGGCGTTGCCCGTCGGACGCGCGCAGCTGCGCCGCGAGGGTCGTGGGGGACTCGCCATCCTGGTGTTTGGCACGCTGCTCGAGTCCGCACGCAAGATCGCCGAGCGTCTGGACGCCACGTTGGTGAACATGCGCTTCGTGAAGCCGCTGGACGAAGAGATGGTGTTGTCCGTTGCCAGACGCCACCGCGCGATCGTCACCATCGAAGAAAATGCCGTCATGGGCGGCGCCGGCTCGGCGGTGGGGGAAACATTGTCGGCCGCGGGAGTGTTGGTGCCACTGCTCCAGCTCGGTATTCCCGACCGGTTCATCGAACACGGCTCGCGCGATACGTGTCTAGTCGACGCGGGCCTGGATCTCGCCGGGCTGACCACCAGTGTCGAGCGTTGGTGGGCCAAGCAAAATCAAGACCGTGTGCGGGCGGTGAGCCCCGTCAAGGCCATCGGACTCAGCTGAAGGCGCCGTATTCGACCTGCAGGATTTCACCGGAATTTGTGTCGATCAACAGGGCGTCGGCACCGGCGCGAATCCACTCGAACCCCGCGGGTGGGACCTCGAGCGCGAACAACCAGTAATCAGAGATGATGTAACGCGACGCCCAATAGGGTCGCGGGAGCACTTCACCATAGGTCCAGCGCCGGTCAACCCAGCCGGGCGGGCGTCGGTAGGGACCGATTCGATAACTGCGCGCGGCCTGAAAATTGTGCCGATAAGCACCGCGGTCCACATTCGTCGGACGACTGTTCCAACCACGCGGTTCCTCGACCCGCTGATACCCACCGGGCCCGGGATGGGGTTCTCCCGGATGTGCGGCGGGCCCCCCGTGTTGACCGCCCGACGGACCTTGGGGATGCTGGCCGCCGTCCGGCCCGCCGTGCGGGTCGCCTCGACCCTGCGCATCGCCGCCGCCGCGCTGCGGCTGCCCCCCCTGTTCGCCACCGCGCTGTTCGCCGCCATGTTGTCCGCCACCCTGGCCCCCGCCGGGTCCTCCCGGTCCGCGCTGCTGCTCACCACCGCGCTGCTCTCCGCCGGGACCGCCACCGCCCGGCCCATGCCCAGGTTCTTGCGCTGCCGACGCAGCCATCCAGAGCACCATCGCCGTCGCGCAGGCGCCGGACTTGAATTTCAGAATCATCGACGTTCCCCTTTTCGACAGACCGCCATTGCAGCGATCATAACCGAAATGAAACGCCTTCCTGCGCGCACCGAACGCGATACGCGGCGCACATGATCAGGGTAGACATCTAAAAACCGCGGCAAATAAAAAAGCCCCCATCGGCTTTCGCAGATGGGGGCTTCGTTTTCCTCAAATCAAAAGCCTGGCAGTGACCTACTTTCACATCGACAAAGTCGACACTATCATCGGCGCAGAGCGTTTTCACTTCCGAGTTCGAAAAGGGATCGGGTGGTTCCCACTCGCTAT
>CAZZVN010000083.1:0-12639 GCA_964657625.1 uncultured Steroidobacteraceae bacterium | reverse complement strand
TCCTCGAGCAGCTGCTTGTTACGTTTCGTGTGTTCCTGGATGAAACGCACGCAAATCGTGCGCCGCTGCCGCTCGTACACATCCAACGCGCCGACATCATTGTCCTGGTGAAAGAACTCTACGATCTGCCGACCCAGGCTGATGGCATCGTGGATGCCTCCGTTCATGCCCATGCCGCCGAGCGGGTTGTTGATATGCGCCGCGTCACCTATCAACAACGTCCGGCCACGCCGGTAGTGTCGGGCCACCCGTTGATGCACGCGGTAGATGCTGCGGTGCACGATCTCGTAGTCGTCATCATGCGGCGCCATGTGATGCAGGCGATCCTGCAGCCATGCGTCCGACAGCACGGTGGTGTCGTCGAGCAGCGCGGCATCGGTCGGGACCAGCACACGCCACAACGTGGGCGTGCGCAGCAACACCAGCCATTCCTCGGGGTCCGCTACGTAATTGACGTAGGCCAGCCGGTCGAACTTCGTCTCCAGCGGAAAACTCGTGGAGGCAACGACGAAGCGTTCCGGATAGGTGAAGCCTTCGAACGGAATCCCCACGGCACGTCGCACGATGCTGTCGGCGCCATCCGCCCCGATCAGCAGCGACCCATCCAGCACCTTTTCTCCGGCCGGAGTGGATACCAGTACTTCCACACCCTCGGCGGTCTGGTGCACGCCGCGCACGCTGTGTTCGAAGTGACAGTGCGAACCGGGATGCGAATTCGAGATCTGCGCCCAGATCAATCGCGTCAGCTTCCATTGTTCCATCTGCAGTCGGTAAGGATGGCCGGTATCGTCGCGCAGGGCTGACAGATCGAACTCCGCGATGTCCCCGGTGCGTCGGTCGCGATATTGGTAGCGCGGGGCGATCAGCCCCTGGGCGATCAGCGGCTCGCTGATGCCGAGCCCCGCGAGCATATCGAGCGTCGGCGGGTGAAACGTGGAAGCACGCAGGGTGGTCGGCAGCGCAGGTAACGCCTCCAGCAAGACCACTGGAACATCATGCTGCGCGAGATACAGCGCCGCCACGGCGCCCACCGGACCGGCTCCGGCCACGATAACCGGCTTCAACGTATCGACCCATTCAGCCCGCGCATCGTCCCACCCCGTAAAAACACTGGCAGACAGGATCTTGCTTCAGCCTCGAAGTGGGTTCCCGTGGGTCCGCTCGACGTGCCTGCCTGGCGGGCATTCAGGGTCACCCGGCTTGCCGGCACGAAGCACCTCCTTGCGTCAGCAGCGGTCTTGCTTCCGCGGCGACGGATGTCGCGCCGGGTTGCTATGATGAACACGTGGAACGCCTCGACATCCCTCGAGTGACGCGTGTGCTGGCAGCCGGCAATGAGTAAATCCGAACAAATTCGGGCCTTGTCACGGGGTTTGAAGATCCTCGCCTTCCTCAATGCCCATTCGAACGTGACGGTCGCCGAGATCGCCACCGCGACACGCATCGCCCGCACCACCATCTACCGCGTGCTCGAGACACTCATCGCCGAGGATCTGGTCCGGCGCGATGACGTACGCAACATCTACTGCGTCCGGATCGGCGTCCGTTCGCTCAGCCAGGGTTTCGACGACGAAGCCTGGTTGACCGACGTCGCCCGCCCGCACCTGGCGAAGTTGACCGAGGACGTATTGTGGCCGGTCTCCATCGCGACTCCCTCGGGAGCCTCCATGCTGATCCGGGAAACCACCGATCATCTGAGTGCCCTGGCGGTGACCAAATACGGACCGGGGGCACGTGTCCCTCTGCTCGCCAGTGCCGCCGGACACGTGTATCTCGCCTTCGTGTCGCCGACGCTGCGCCAGACCTTGGTCAGCGTCACGTTGCGCGACGAGAAGTCGGAAGGGATGACTGCCGCCGATCTGCATGCCAGGCTCGCCCGGGTCCGCAGCGCCGGCTATGCCGTGTTCCATCGGCCCATGCGGGTAACGGATAGAACCACCATCGCCGTTCCGGTGCTGGTGCACGACAGGCCGTTGGGCGCGTTGGTGGTCCGTTTCGCCCGCTCGGCCGTCCGACTCGAACTGGCCATTCAGAAATTTCGCGAGCCGCTGATGCATGCGGCGCGGCAGATTGCCGAGGAACTCACTCAGAAACAGCGGCAGGCGGAGGGGCAGACCGAGTAGCCGGCTGGCCTCCGACGACATCGTGCGGGCCCGGCTGTCCTGCCGGGCGGCACGCTCGTGCGACACCCCGTCACCGCGGCCGGCCTTCGTCTCCCCCCCAACGACGTTCGAATGCCCACACCTCCTCAAAGCCTATCTGGCGGCAAAAACGCTCGAAATTGTACAGATCCACCGTCTCCGGAGCGATGCTCGTGCCGCCTTCCTTGAGGGTGCGCAGCACGCGCTCGACCGCCGCATTTGCCGCGAGCGCGGTGCTGGCGGGAAAGATGGCGCCGGCATAACCGATCTGCTCGAGATGCGCTGCTGACAAGATGGGCGTCTTGCCGCCGTCCGCCATGTTGGCCATGGTCGGCTTTTCCGACTCCTTGCACACCGTGTGCATTTCCTCCTCCGACTGCAGCGCCTCGACGAACAGCACGTCGGCGCCGGCGCGGCCGTAGGCTTCCACTCGCCGGATTGCCGCGTCGAGCCCCTCGCCCGCGCGCGAATCGGTACGGGCGATGATCAGGGTCCTGCGCGGATCCTGCCGCGCTTCGCAGGCGACGCGGATCTTGGCTACCATGTCCTCGCAGGGAATCACGCGCTTGAAGGGCGTATGACCGCATTTCTTGGGAAATTCCTGATCCTCGATCTGGATGGCGGTGACGCCCGCGCTCTCGTAGCCCTTGACCGTATGGTGCACGTTGAGCAGACCGCCGTAGCCCGTGTCGGCGTCGGCGATGACTTCGGCGGCGCCCACCGTTTTCTTCAGAGTGGCCATCCTGTCGAGCATCTGGGTGAAGGTGGCGATGCCGGCATCCGGCAGGCCCAAGCACGAGGCCGTGAGCCAGAACCCGGAGCCATACACGATGTCGAATTTCAGATCCCGTGCGATGACGGCCGCCATCATGTCGTGCAGACCGGGCGCGAGAAAGAACTCCTTTCTGTCTAGTTTTTGTCGAAGCAGGCTGTCGGTCATTAGGGGTCTCCGGACGGTGTGAAGATACGGTCTTTCGAGGCGCGCATCTTAGAACAAATGTTCGTTTCCTCGAACAAATGAGCCAGAAAACCGTTCGATCTTCTGGCCGCGGGGACCTGCCTGCGGCAGGTCATCACGCAGTTTTGAGCGGGAACCGGCTCAGTTTGCGGCCGGTTGGCGTGGGTAGCGGCCGAGCCCGAGCAGGCACAGTCCGCCCGCGAACATGAGCATCGCCGCGCCGAACAGCGCGGCGTCGTAGTTCCCGGTCTTGTCGAAGACGACGCCGAACGTCAGCGAACCGATGCCGGCGCAGAGCGACAAGCTCGCCCATTGCCAGGCGTAGAGGCGGGCGTAACTTCGCATGCCGAAATAACGTGCACACAAATACGCGACCAGGTCGAATTCGGCGCCGCCCGCGAGACCGATCAGAACGGCATCCATCGCCGGCAGGGCTTTGAAGGCCAGCAATGCGCAGGCGACGGCGGGAACGGCCAGCAGTAATGCGGCCACCGCGGGTGCCCACCACCGATCCAGCAGCCAACCCGCCGCGAGGCGCCCGACGATGATGGCGACGCCCAGCAGACTGGCGTACGCGGTGGCATTGCGGATGCCCCGGTCGGTCAGCATCGACACGAGATTCGGAATCACCCCCCCGACGCCGAACGAAACCGCCGCAAAACAGAGCAGGAGCAACCAGAAGCGGTAGCTGCGCAACGCCTCAGCGAACGGCATCCCCTGCACCCCGGTCTCGAGCGACGCGGCGCCCCGGCGCCCGCCGTGAAAGAACAGAAGAACACAGGGCAGACCGATGAACACGATGGCGGCGGCGATGGCCGCATAGGCGGCACGCCAGCCGAACGCGGCTATGATCCTGCCGATCAGCGGCGGCGCGATGAATGCGGTGATGCCCGTGCCCGCGAGCGCCATCCCGAGGGCGGTGCCGCGGGCGGTCACGAACCAGCCGGCGATGCCGCGCGACCAGGTGAGCGGCGTCGTGCCGATGCCAAACACCGCGAGCAGAAACCAACTCGCGCGCCAGAGCGTCGGGTTGCCATTCTGGCAGGCCAGCAGCACGAAGCCTGCGGCCAGTCCCGCCTGGCTCACAATCGCAACCCTGCGGACGCCGAAACGATCGATCATCGATCCCGCGATCCCGGCGACGCACACCGTGCCCAACATCGCGAAGAGGAGTCCTGATTGCACCACCGCCCGCGGCCAGCCGAAGGCCTGCGCCAGCGGTCGGGCGAAAACGCCGAGCGTGTAGAAAGGCAGGGCACTCGAACCGAGGGCGACGCCGACCACGGACCCGAGCACGGTCTGCCAGCCGCCGGCGCGAAATTCCTCGAAGGTGGTTGTCCCGTTCACCGTGTTCCTTTATTCAAATCAGGCGCCGATGCCGGTGGCGCCGCGGCATGTCTCGAACAATATCCGATCGCGGCATGAATCGGGTGTGCGGGATGGATGGATGCGGTCGTGTCGCCGAACCGACCAGGCCGGGTTATCATCGCGCGATGAGTGCCACCCGATCTCAAAATCTCACCCCCGACCAGCTGGACAGCCTGGGCTTTGCGCTGCTCGAGATGGCTAAGGAGGTCTGGATCATGAAGGATCGGCAACTGATCACCGAGGCGCTGCTGCGTGAACGAAATCTGCTCGGCGACCTCGACGCCTATCAGCCTGACCCGGAATTGTCGGCGCGTATCGCAGCCGAGCGTGAGCGGTTTCTGGGCTCGCTGACGGCCGTCCTGTTCGACGCCCGATCAGAATCCGACCGGAGGGTGATGCCATGAAACTGGAGCTGCACCAACGGGGCCGTGCGTCCATGGAATTCATGGTCGCCTTGAACAAAAATGCCGCTCGTTTCGAGAACAGGCTGCGGGAGGACATGCAGGCGGCCGGCGTGACGGAAGCACTCCTCGCCGACGACCTCGACGAACGCCTCGCGCAGATGGAATCGCTGCTCGCGGGATCGCATGCGCTGCACATGCGCGATTTGTGCTCCGAATGGGCTTCGATCAATCATGGTCTCGTCGCGGCCGCCGCATTCGAGGAAATTCGCGGACGGGTGGAGCCCGAGATGCGAGCGCTCGCCCGCGGGCCCACTCAGATTCAAACCTTTCCGCACTACACACCCCCTGAGTACCTGCAGGACGTGTGGATCCATCGCACCCACGGTGGCTGGGACGGTCACGAACATCAGGGTTTCATCCACGGCGAACTGATACACAAGCGCTATTTGTCGGCGATGTTCGGTGGCGCCATTTTCGACACGCGCAGGGCGGTGCTCGACCATCTGCCGCGCAGGGACTATCGCCGGATATTCGAGATGGGGGTGTCCTCGGGCTTTCATACCTTGGGTCTGGCGCAGGCGTTTCCGCAGGCGCACCTCTCCGGCTGCGACGTCAGCCGTCCCATGTTGGAGCAGGCACAGCGCGTCGCCAACGAACGCGGCTTAGACTGGCAGCTCTACGTGGGCTGCGGCGAGGACACGCGGCTGCCGGCGGCGAGCTTCGATCTCGTCAGTTCGTTCATTCTCCTGCACGAGCTGCCGGCCGCCGTTAACAGGCAGTTCTTCGCCGAGGCGTTCCGGCTGCTCGAGCCGGGCGGGGCGGTCATCATGACCGACGTGCCGCCGTCCTGGTCGCAGGACAAGATCACCGCGTGGCGTTTCGATCGTAGCGCCTTGCGGGGCGGCGAGCCGTATTGGCGGGAAGCGGGATTGCTCGATACCGCGCAGATTGCGCGTGATTGCGGGTTCGTGCACGTTCGGGCCTTCAAGGAGCCGGGTGGCGGCAACTACTGGGTGACGCTCGGCGAAAAGCCCGCCGGCGCAGCCGGTTCGTCACGCGCATCCGGGAGGACTCAGGTCGTCTGACGCGACAACTGCTCGCGCCGTGGAGATCAGGGGAATCCGTGAGCTCACTGACTTCCGCCAGCACGGTCAGGCGTGAAGGTTCACACGGCTGGAACGGTGGCTGTAGTCGCCGCGTTGCAGTCGCGCGTATTCTTCCACGGACCTCACGTGCACCACGTTGACGGGTGTTTGTGCCGCGCCGGCGGGCGCAGCGTCCGCAGGGGAAGGCTGCGGAACGGCCTCCTCGACCACGAGATCGACGATCGCCTGCGTTCGATTGCCGTCGCACAGGGCGAGGATCGATGTGGCCGAGCCCACCATCACGGACGTGCTGCACAAACCGGGGTAGGTTTTCGAGACGCGTGGATCGTTCTCCGGCCTGTCGTGCAGGATATACACCGTGTCCGCATTGTCGACGCCCAGGCGCAGTGCGCCCCGCGCCGCATCCAGCCAGAGAGCCTCGTCCGCGGCGCAGTGGTCGGCGGGGATGAGAATGACGGTGGCGGCCGGATCGCGCTCGTCGATGGAACGCAGGCTGCGCGCCACGCTGCTTACGATGGGGTCTCCCGCCGGATGCACGATGGTGTTGGCGGAGGTCAGGAAAGTCGCGAGTTCCCGCCACTCGCGCCGGACCTCCGCGGCGATGATGGCGCAGGTTCTGTCGTCGGCGCCCACCGATTTCGCGCGGGCAAGCAGCCGTCGGATTTCCGGCAGCTGCGTCCCGGCGCCCGCACCCAAGTCCGGGTGCGTGCCCGCGACCAGAACCACCCACGTGCGATCCGTGTCGTTCACCGGTGCCTCGTTCTGCTCGCGGTGAGCGCGGCCATGGACAGCGCGATCAGCAGGCCGAACACGAAGGCGATCTCGTTCACCGGAACATTTTTGAACATGGCCAGCGTGTAGGCACTCATCATGACCACCATGAAGATGTTCTCGACCAGGTTTTGAATCGCGATCGCCGATCCCACACCTATGCGTTCCTCGCCGCGCTTCTGCAGCAGGGCGTCGAGCGGGACCACCAAGAAGCCGCTGCTGGTTCCGACGAAAGCCATCAAACAGTACGCCGCCGGCAGCGCATGCACCAGCGGCAGGAGACATACGCCGACCCCCAGCAGGATGCCGGCAGGAACGGCGCGGTAGGCTTGTTGAAGCACCACGAAGCGGCCGGCCAGCATGGCGCCCACGGCGATTCCGGCGGCCACCATGCCCGTCAGAAAACCGGGCAGACGATTGTTCGACACGTGCAGCGCCACCGGCACCCAGGCGATGACCAGAAAACGCAGGGCGGCACCTGCCCCCCAGAATACGCCGGTGCCGATGAGTGCCTGGCGCGTGTCGGCGGCCGCGATCAGCGTTCGCGTGTGCCTGCGAAAGTTGTCGAAGCCCGTGGTGAGCGAGAAGTGCCCGTCGCGGACGGGGCGCTTGCGGCCGGGGATCAACAGCGTGCTCAGCGCGGCTGCGAGGTAACAGGCCGTGATCGCGATCAAGGTGCCTTCGACACTCCAATCCGTCAGCGCCCCACCCGCGACGGCACCCAGCAGGATCGCGCCGATGGTCGCCGCTTCCAGCAAGCCGTTGGCCTTCACCAGATGTTCCGGCGCCGTGAGTTCGCCGAGGATGCCGTATTTTGCGGGCGAGTAAGTGGCGGCGCCGCAGCCCACCAGGGCGTAACTGAGGAACGGATTCACCCCGACCCCCATACCTAGCGTCCCTGCGCACTTCACGAGGTTGGCATAAAGCATGACGCGTCTCTTGGGTAAAGCGTCCGCAAGCACCCCGACTACGGGCGCCAACAGGATGTAGGTGCCCACGAAAAATTCCTGCAGCAGAGGACCGGTCCACGCCGGATAGGCGTCCTTGCGCAGCAGCGCCAGGGCCGCGAAGATCAGAGCGTTGTCGGCCAGGGCGGCGAGAAACTGAGCGACCAGTGTTGCGACCATGGCGGGCGACCACAGCGCCAAGGACCTGTACGCCGCACCGCCGGTGGATCGGCTGTCGATCTCAACGCTCATCGGTCGTCCGCCCACGCTCCGTCCCGGACGGCGGGGCGATCAGTTGGGCGGCGGACCGCCCGGGGCGGCGCCGGGAGCGGGTGTCGACTGTTGCGGCTGCCCCGGCTGTTGGGGCTGTGCCTGCTGGGCAGCCGCCTTGTCACGCACTTTCTCGCGGTGATGCTGAATCACGCAGCCGGCAGCCGCTCCCGCGACGGCATGATGCCCGGCCACGTGACCGGCGACCCCGCCGACGGCCGCTCCTTTGATACATCCCTTGGCGCTGCCGATGGTGGGGAGCAATGCGAGCGACGCGGCGATACCCGCGGCGACAAAGATTTTATTCATGTTCATCGGACGACCGTCGTGATTGAGTTGGAGAGCGATGTTAACCGGTGCCGGTGACGGAGTCACCTCCATCACCCCTTCGTGACTCCCATCCCGCAATGTTGATAAGCTGGGGTCGCCACGATCGGGAGAGGTACGCATGACTTGAGCGATTGGCCGCTCGGTGAATTGAGCCGGTTCGTCGATGCCGGCGGTCTGCGCTGGCATGTCCAGCAGACTGGCGGGGGTCCCGTGCTGTTGTTGGTGCACGGCACGGGCGCTTCGACGCACTCCTGGCGAGACCTGCTGCCGCTGCTCGCCGAACATTACACCGTGATCGCCGCGGATCTACCCGGCCACGGTTCGACGCAAGCGGTACGTGGTGCGCGGTGCTCCATCGGAGGAATGAGCGATGCGCTGTCAGCGCTGCTGGATGTGCTGGCGGTCGAACCTGTGTACTGCGTGGGCCATTCAGCCGGCGCAGTCATTCTCTGCCGTATGGCCTTGGACCGCCGCATCGTGCCGCGTGTGATCGTGAGCTTGAACGGTGCATTCATACCCCTTGCCGGGATCGCGTCCCGGTTTTTCCCCCCGCTCGCGCGTGCCCTCGCAGAATCGCAAACGCTGGCGCGGCTGCTCGCGCACCAAGCCGGCAGCCACGGCAGCGTGTCGAAGCTGCTCGCCGGAACGGGCTCGCGGCTCGACGCCGAAGGAGTCGATCTGTACGCGCGGCTGGTCAGCAATCCACGGCACATAGCCGGTGCCCTGTGCATGATGGGCCATTGGGACCTGGAAAGTTTCGAACGCGAATTGCCCAAACTTGCCGTGCCCCTGGTTCTGGTGGTGGCGCAGAACGACCGCATCGTTTTGCCGGCGCAGGCCGAGCGGGTCAAACGCCGTGTAGCGACGGCGTCCATCGTGGCGGTACCCGGGTTGGGGCATCTGGCTCACGAGGAAAATCCGCGTTTGATTGCCGCTGAATTGTCCGCCATTTTCTCGCTTCATCGCCCGCCACCACCACCGCCGGCGCCGCCGTGAGCCGTTGGGACCGTCAATGGGCCTGCGGTCGCTTCAACAACGCCGCCCTGTCGACGGAGCGTACGGTGAGGTGGAGGCGTGTGCCGCCGCGCACCGTTGCCAGCGGCACGCCGATGCCGGCGGGACCCAACGACCAGAGATGCCGGTAGAAATCCGGCAGCGTCTCGACCTCGCGCGTGCCGACCTGCGCAATCATGTCGCCCTCCCGCATGTCCGCATGCTGGGCCGGGCTGCCATCCGCCACACCCGTCACGTATACCTTGCCGGATACCTCCACTGCATACACGCCGAGCCAGGGCCGCGGCGGGGCGGAGGTGCGACCACCGCTCAACAGGTCTTGCAGGATGGGTTTGAGCAGATCGATGGGCACGAACATGTTGGCATTGGTTTCCTCTCCGTCCACCGTCTCGCGCACCAACAAAGATCCTACGCCCGCGAGCGCGCCCTGCTCGTCGATGAGTGCGGCGCCCGACCAGTGTGGATGCGCAGGCGCGGTGAAAATGGCGTCGTCGAGCAGATACTCCCACGCACCGGCAAACTCGCGGCGGGCCAGCACGTGTACCGTCTGCGATTTGGCAAATTCCGCGTGGCTCAACACCCTCGCGGTGCTGCCCGCCCGCAGATTGTCGGAGCACCCCAACCGCATGGGTGGCAGGTTCAGTGCCTGCAACGGTAGCACCAGACCGAAGCCGGTGGCCTGATCGTAGGCGAGCGGATGTCCCGCGATCTCACGACCATCGTCCAGCGTCAGCCACACGTCGGTGGCTTCGGTGATGAGATAGCCGATGGTCAAGATCAGGCCGTTGGTATCGATGATCACGCCGTTGCCGACACGCTCGGAACCGAGGATGCCGGCGGTGAATGCGTCTTCGGGCACGGTGGAGCGCAGTTTGACGAGCGCCTGGCGCAAAAGATCGCTGGTTGGCATACGGCGAAATTAGCCTGATCTGATCCAGCTGTCACGTCGTCGCTGGTAAACTCCAGGGATGGGAGAGTGCACACAGGCGCCGCCGCGGCGGCCGCACGCGGTGGTGATCGGCAGCGGCTTCGGCGGCCTGGCGGCCGCAGTCAGGCTGGGCGCACGGGGCTTCAAGGTCACCGTACTCGAACAACTGGATGCAGCGGGGGGCCGCGCCTATGTGTTTCGCCAGGACGGCTTCGTCTTCGATGCGGGTCCCACCATCATCACCGCGCCGTTCCTGCTGGAGGAGCTGTGGAGCTTGAGCGGACGCCGCCTGGCCGATGATGTCGAGTTGCGGCCGCTCATGCCGTTCTACCGCATACGCTTCCACGACGGCAGCGTGCTCGATTGTTCCGACGACGAGGCAGCCATGACCGCGCAGATCAACCGGTTCGCCCCCGGCGATCTGGCCGGCTATCGCGCGTACCTTGCGGCCAGCGAGGCCATCTACGATGTGGCCTTTACCCGCCTCGGGCATGTGTCGTTCGAATCGCTTTCGGCCATGCTGCGGTTGTTGCCGGAAATCGTCCGTCTCAAGAGCTACCGCAGCGTGCATGGTCTCGCAGCCTCGTTCGTGAAAGACCGGCGGTTGCGCTTCGCGCTCAGTTTCCATCCGCTGTTCGTGGGTGGCAACCCGTTCACCACCACGTCACTGTATGGCCTGATCGCCTTTCTCGAACGCCGTTGGGGGGTGCACTACGCCGTGGGCGGCATGGGCAGCGTCGTCGCAGGAATGACCCGGCTGATCGTGGCGGGCGGGGGTGAACTTCGCTACGGCGCCAGGGTCACCCGCATCCTGCACGAGGGGAGGCGGGCGACCGGCGTCGCATTGGCGTCGGGAGCGACCGTGCCGGCCGACATCGTCGTCTCCAACGCAGACTCGGCTGCCACCTACCGTGATCTTCTTCCCGCCGCCGTGCGCCGGCGGTGGACCGACGGGCGCATCGCGCGCGCCTCGTATTCCATGAGTTTGTTCGTCTGGTATTTTGGTACCAACCGTCTTTACCCCGACGTGCCGCATCACACCATCCTGGTGGGCGAACGCTACCGCGAACTGTTGCACGACATCTTTCAAAGGAAAATTCTCGCGGACGACTTCAGCCTCTATCTTCACCGGCCCACGGCCTCGGATCCTGGTCTCGCACCGCCGGGGTGCGACGCGTTCTATGTCTTGTCGCCCGTCCCACATCTTGGCGGCGTCACCGATTGGCAGAACGTGGCGGAGCGTTATCGAGGCGCCATAGAGAAGCACCTCGCCGCGACGCTGCTGCCGGATCTTGAAAAACATGTCGTCACGTCGCGCGTGATGACGCCGCTGGATTTCCGCGATCGGCTGTCCTCGGTGCAGGGCGCCGCCTTCGGTCTGGCACCCTCCTTGCTGCAAAGCGCCTGGTTTCGGCCGCATAATCGCAGCGAAGAGCTCGACAATCTTTTCCTCGTCGGGGCGGGGACTCACCCCGGCGCAGGCGTGCCCGGCGTGTTATCTTCCGCACGCGTCCTAGATTCTGTGGTGCCCGATGCCGCGTCGTTCCTCCGCTAGCCTGCATGCCTCGGTCGCCGACGTGGCGGCCTGTCGCCAGTCGCTGCGCGGTGGCTCGCGGACCTTCTTCGCGGCCTCGCTGGTGTTGCCGAGGAGCGTTCGACGTCCGGCCACTGCGCTCTACGCTTTCTGTCGGATGGCGGACGACGCCGTGGATCATGGCAGCGACCGTCGCGCGGCGCTCACGGACCTGCACGGCCGGCTGGACGCGATCTACGCGGGGGCGCCCGCCGACTGCGCCGCTGATCGCGCCTTCGCCGACGCCATCGGTCGCTTTCACATACCCCGGCAGTTTCCGCAGGCGCTGCTCGAGGGCTTCGAGTGGGATGCGCTCAACCGCCGTTATGCGAATCTGTCGCAGCTCAAAGCCTATGCAGTCCGGGTCGCGGGCACCGTTGGGGCGATGATGGCCATGGTGATGGAAGTGCGCGATCCCGAGTCACTGGCGCGCGCCTGCGATCTGGGCGTGGCCATGCAGCTCACCAATATCGCCCGCGACGTCGGCGAGGATGCCCGCCAGGGACGGCTGTACCTGCCTCTCGATTGGCTGCATGAAGCGGGCATCGACCCTCGCGCCTGGCTGAGCCGTCCGCATTTCAGCCGGCAGCTGGCGAGCGTCGTCGAGCGACTGCTCGAGGTGGCGGAAAGCTTGTATGCGCGCAGCGAGGCCGGTCTTGCGACACTGCCCAAGGCCTGCCGGCCCGGCATGTTCGCCGCGCGTCTTTTGTATGCCGAGATCGGTCACGAAGTGGCCCGGCGACGTTTCGATTCGGTCAATCAGCGCGCCGTCGTGCCGTGGCAACGCAAAGCGAGGATCCTTGCGGATGCCGCCGCTGCCGCCGCTGCC
>CAZZVN010000082.1:0-13894 GCA_964657625.1 uncultured Steroidobacteraceae bacterium | reverse complement strand
CGTGAATGCCGGTGAAATGAAAACCCTGCTGCCTGATCCCCTTACACCCCGTTCCTACCGCGCGATGACCTCCGCGCCCAAGTCCCCGGGCCGCACGCAACCGGTCAGCGCCATCGCGACGCTCATTTCGGCCCGCATCGTTTCGAGCAGGCGCGTGACGCCGGCGCCACCGTCGGCGGCGAGCGCGTACGCCCACGCACGGCCGATCAACACGCCCTTCGCACCGAGCGCGAGCATGCGCACCACGTCGAGACCCGAGCGGACGCCGCCGTCCGCGAGCACCGTGAGCCGCGACCCCACGGCATCGGCGATCGGCGGCAGGGCCCGCACGCTCGACGGCACGCCGTCGAGTTGACGACCGCCGTGGTTCGAGACGACGATACCGTCGGCGCCCAGGTCCGCGGCGAGCCTGGCGTCCTCCACGTCCAGAATGCCCTTGATGATGAGCGGGCCGGGCCAGGTCTCGCGTATCCAATCCAGATCCCTCCAGGTCACCGACGGATCGAAGTTGTTCTTCATCCATGCGAAAAAATCTTCCAATCCCGTGTTTCTGCCGAGCAGCGGCCCCACGTTGCCGAGCGCATGCGGCCGGCCCCGCAGCCCCACGTCGAGTGCCCACGCCGGATGGGTGAGCGCCTGGGCCAGACGCCGCAAACCGCCGCGCAGCCCCGGTGCTCCTGCGAGGCCCGACCGATAGTCGCGGTAGCGGGTGCCGGGCACCGGCATGTCCACCGTGAACACCAGCGCGCTACAGCCAGCCTCGGTGGCCTGCGCGAGCAGGTCGCGCATGAAGCCACGATCGCGCAGCACGTACAGCTGGAACCAGAACGGCCGGCCGACCTGGGCGCGCACCTCGGCGATCGGACACACCGATACCGTCGACAAACAGAACGGCACGCCCGCAGCGTCGGCCGCCCGCGCCGCCTGCACTTCGCCGCGGCGCGCGTTCATGCCCGCAAGCCCCACCGGCGCGAGCACCACGGGCATGGCCAGATGCTGGCCGAACAATTCGGTGGACGGATCGACGGAAGCGACGTTCCGAAGCACCCGCTGGCGGAGCGCCAGCGCGTCGAGATCGGCCACATTGCGTCGCAGGGTCTGCTCCGCGTAGGACCCGCCGTCGATGTACTCGAACAGAAACGGCGGCAGCCGGCGCCTCGCCCGTTCACGCCAGTCATCGAAGGACGCGGGCGCGCTCGTCACCAACGTCCCGGCAATGCGCCCGGGCCGCCTGCCAGACCCCCTGCCGCGCGGCCGCGGCGTGTCATTCAGAGCGTCTCGAGGATCTGCCGCGCTGCCGTGCGCCCGGCGATCCGCCCGAGGCCCGCGGCGGTGAGCATGCCGTTGCCTGCCATGTACCCAGACGCGCCGCGACCCGAGATGCCGCGCGCCGCCCCGCCGCCGGCGAACAGATTGGGAAAAGCCTTGCCGTCCTCGCGCAGCACGCGCGCGTCGGCGTCGATCTCGAGTCCGCCCTGGGTGTGAAACAGGGCGCCGTTCACCTTGGCGGCGTAGTAAGGCGGCGCGAGCGGCGGGTGCAGGGGGGAGAACACGCGGCCGAAGGGATCGGCGGCGGCGCCGGCGCGGACCTGCGCCACGGCGGCGAACGTTTCTTCCAGGGCATCGGCGGGCAGGCGGCAACGCTCGGCGAGCTGCCCGATCCCGTCGCCGCGCACGATGGCGCCCGCCGCCACGGCCTGCTGGAAGTCGTCGAACTGCAACATGAGCTCGTAGCGGGCCTGATCAAAAACGCTCCACGCAACGTTGCCGGGTTGCGCGACGACATTGACGGCCTGCTCGGAGTACCCCTTCGACTCGTCAGAGAAGCGCCGCCCCGCCGTGTTGACCTGGAAACCGCCTGCCATGATGAGCGGCCAGAGGATGGGGATGGCATGACCGGCGGCCAGGCCGCCGTGGCCCTGGTAGGCATCGAGATCGTTGAGCGCCGCACCGAGTTCGACGCCCCAGGCGATGGCATCGCCCTTGTTGCCCGGATGGCCGTGGAACACCGCGCCATGGATCTCGGGGATGTAACGCTCGAGCATGTCCGGGTTGCCCGCGAACCCGCAGCAGGCGAGCACCAGTGCATCGCACCCCACGTCGAGGGCGTCGCCGTCGGGTTGCTCCACGCGCACGCCGCTGATGCGTCCACCCCCGTCCGTGTACAACGTGCGCACCACCGCGCGGGTGAGCACGTCCGCGCCGGCCGCCGCCGCCGCGCTCTCGAGCGCCGTCATCAACTCGGCGCCGTTACGGTTCGGCGTACCGACCATCCGGCGCACGCTGTGGCCCGGATAGAGAAAACCGTCGACCAAGCTCAAGGCGATCCCGTGTCGATGTTGCAGCCAGTCGACGAGCGGGGCGGACTCGACGGCGAGGCGCTCGACCACCGCGCTGTTCACGCCGCCGTGGGCCTTGCGGGCGATGTCGGCGGCGAACAGCGCCGGCGTGTCGACGATGCCGGCGGATGCCTGTTCGGGCGTTCCCGCAGCCGGGATGAGGCCCGTGGACATGGCCGTGGTGCCGCCGGCCCGGGCCTCGCGCTCGAGCATGAGCACATCGACGCCGGCGTCACGGGCGGCGAGGGACGCGGCCATGCCGCAGCCGCCGGCACCGATCACGATGAGCGGCACGTGCTCCGGGAACGACGGCCTCGGGCGCACCGCGATGCGGCCCGACACACGCCGCACCTCAGGGGGCATATCGTCGATGGAACTCATGACTGGCTCACCCGGCCCGCAGCTTGCGCTCATCCAGATCGTAGAAGAGGATCAGCACGAAACCCATCATCAGGAACGCCGCGGGAATCACCGACACCCCGAGGTACAGCGCGGTGACGGCGCCGTGCGGCTGCACGACCAGGGCGCCATGGGTGGACGGGCGGTAGCCGGCGAATGAAAGAAACACGCCCGTCACCGCCGACCCCACCGCGTAGGCGCTCTTTTCGACGATGGCGTACAGCGCGGAGAACGTGCCCTCGCGGCGCAGACCCGTGCGGCGGCGGTCGTATTCCATGACATCGGGCAGCATGGCCGTCACGCTCAGCAAAATCGCACCGGAGCCGAGGCCGAGCACGAAACCGCGCGCCCAGAGCCAGATCTCCGCCTCGGTGCGCGAGGTCGCGAGCCAGGACAGCAGCATCGCCGAATAGATCACGAGGCCCACCAGCATGGTGTTGCGCTTGCCGATACGCCGCGCCACGGCGAGCCACAGCGGCATGCTCAGCATCAGGCTGACGTTCTGCACCAGCGACAGATCGCGCTGCCCGCCGTAGCCGTAACGCGTCGCGTTCAGCATGAACAGCAGCGTCATGCTGGACACCGCGGAGAGGGCGAGCAGGGAGAAGAACTTGCATGCGAGCAGGAGCATCAGCGGACGGTTCTGTGCGGCGAGGCGCACCTGCTGCGCGAGAGGAGGCTTGTCGCCCTCGAGACGCGGTGTCGAACGGGCGTTTCCGGTGGTCAGGAAGGTGACGAGCATGGTGAGCACGATCAGCGCGGTGAGAGCGAGGCTGGTCCGTGAATACCCGATGCGGCCGCCGCCGAACTTGACGATCATCACCGCGGTGCCCGAGAGCGCGACCAGCTGCCCCACCCCAGCGAACAGCGTGCGATAGGACAACAGGCGTGTGCGGTCGTGATAGCCCTGGGTCATCTCGGCCGTCATGGCGAGATAGGGCACCACGAACAACGAATAGCCGGTGGAGTAGATCATCAACATCGCGGCGAAGAAGACCAGCAGGGCCACGCCCGAGAGCGCGGGCGGATTGAAGATGAACGGAAACGAGATCGCGGACACCAGGGCGCCCATCAGCAGGTAGGGCCGCCGCCGGCCGAAACGCGAGCGCGTGCGATCCGACGCGGCGCCGATCGCGAAATCGGCGAGGATGTCGTAGAGCTTCGACAGGGTGATCAGAAGTCCGGCGACGGCCGTCGACTGGCCGAGCACCGTCGCCATGAAGGCCGGAAAATACACCGCCACGCTGTTGAGCAGCACCGCGGAGCCGACGGTGCCGACGCCGAAACTCAGGCACAGCCGGAGCGACAGCGGCTGGGACGACTCCTTGTAATCGAGGCTGACGGGCGTGACGCCCGAGGTGGAATTCATGGGTCTTGTCCGTCAGGCATCATGCGGTTACCTTGAGACCATGGAAATCCAGCAACTGCGGCATTTCATCGCGGCCGTCCGGTACGGCAACATCGGCCGCGCGGCGGCGGAGCTCGGCATCTCCCAGTCGGGCATCAGCCGTAGCATCCGAAATCTCGAGACCGTGCTCGGCGTCGCGCTCCTGGTGCGCAGCGCGCATGGCGTCGAGCCGACCAGTTACGGGTCCGCCCTGCTGCCCCGCGCCGAACGGATTCTCAACGAAGAGCAGCACGCTGTCGAGGAGCTGTCGCGGATCGGTCACGAGAAGTCCGGGCTGCTGCGCATCGGGGTGATGACCAGCTACACCAACAACCTGGTGCCGAACATCGTCTTCGATCTGCTCCGCGAGCACCCGCAGCTGGACGCGGTCATGGTGTCCGACGAATTCGGCACCCTGGTCGACAGGTTGCGCGTCGGCCAGATCGACGTGTTGTTCGGCCTGCTCAATTCGGCGGTGCATTTCGAGGAATTTCGGCTGCGCCGGCTGTACACCTCGCAGTCGGACGTGGTGTGTCCCGCCACCCATCCGCTGGCGGCGAAAGTGCGCCCGACCATCGAGGATCTGTCCCGGGCGTCCTGGGTCATGCCGGCGAGCGTGGGCTTCCAGCAGACCTTCGAGTCGTTCTTCCAAGTGCGCGGGCAGCGGCCGCCTCGCCGGGTGCTGATCAGCAATTCGGCCCCGCTTCTCGCGCAGGGCCTGTACAGCCTGAACGCCTTGACGGTCATGACCCGGGAGCAGTCGATGGCCGAGGTCGCCGCCGGTCAGCTGGTGCGCCTCGACTGCGAGACGCCCGGCGGACGGATCGTCGCCGGCATTCTGTACCGCGCCAACACCGTGGTCTCCCCGGCCCTGCGCCAGCTCATCAACATGGCGCGACTGCGCACCGCGCCGATGCGCGAGGCGTCGCCGTCGGGCGAGGACGGCCTCGAACTGGACGAGGCGTCCGCGGCGCAGATCGCCGCTGAAACGCGCCATACGGCGTGAGGCACGGGTCATCCGGCCCGCGGCCGTTCGAGCCCGGCTCGCGCGAGGATGCCGTCGATCGAGCGGTCCTCGGCGGCGATGGGTGCACCCACCACGTGCTTGACGACGCGCTCACGCAGCGCCTCGAGCTCCTTGGCGAACTCGACGGAGGGCACGAAAGCGTCCACCCGCCCCGGCGCGAGCGTGCCCTCCTGTGCCAGCAGCGCCTCGAGCACGGCCATGCGATCACGCATGATCCACACCTCCGCGAGCAGCGCGAACACCATGCGTCCGAGCCCGTCGGTGTCCTCCGGCCTCAGGTAGCCGCTCATGCCGAGGGCTTCGTCGCCCGCGTGACCCACGGGTAGCTGCCGTTGCCCAGGGCATACGACGAGACGTCGACGAAGCCGGCCTGACGCAGCTCTTCATCGCGGTCCGCGAGGCAGGAGGCGGTGAAGAACGGCTCGGCGCGATGCTCCGTGTCCCAGTCGAGCACCACTGCTTGGAACAGGTCGACGGCGCGGAACGGCGGCGGATCAGACAGCACGATGTCGCCGCCCGGCTTCAGGATGCGGAACATCTCCGCGAACAGCGCTTTGTTGTCGCGCGGCGGCAGCTCGTGATGCAGGGCATACGTGATGACCGCATCGAAGCTCGCATCCGGTTCACCGCAGTCGAGGGAGTTGCGCTGTTTGAGATGCAGGGGAATGCCGCGCCGCTGCGCGAGTGCGAAGCCGTTGCGCAGCAGCAGGGCCGAGAGGTCGCTACCGACGAGTTCGGCTTCCGGAAACCGTTCGTGCACGGCGCTCAAGGTCGAGATGCCGCCGCAGCCGGGCTCGTAGATGCGCCCGTAGCTCGACTTCGGGAATTGCGCCACCACGTCGCGCCGTTGCTGCAGGATGTCATCCCCCACCCCGACGGCCGCGTAGCCGCCGTGCCGAAAGACCAGCGGGCCCACGCCGAAGCCGAACATCGGGCCGTACAGATCGTAGCCGTCCCAACCGTCGGGCTCGAGATGCCATTCGGTGGCGGAATAATACTTGGGCCCCCGCAGCTCGGGGTCGAGTTCGAGCGAACCTGAAGCGCGTGCCGACGCGCCGGCCGGGGATGCCGCCATCGCAGGCGCGCCACCCGGCGCCTCCCGCATCAGGGGCTCGAACTGCGCACGCCGCTCCTCTGCCGCGGGGATGCCGTGCTCGAAGATCTGCTCCGCCACGTAGCGCTGCAGGAAGCGCTCGAACCGGAACACGGGATCGCCATCGGCGATGGCGCGCGCGCGCCCGACCCGCTCACGCACCTGCTCGGGGCCGCCCGGGTCGCTGGCATGCGCGGCGATGAGGCTGGCGTTCTCCGGCGCCGCGAGGAACGTCGCACGCGCGCGCGGACGGTAGGTGCTGGCGGCGAACTTCTGCATCGAGCCCAGCATCTCGAGTCCCGCGCGTCCCCGTTGGGACAGCGAAATCTCGGCCTGTGCGGCGTCGTTGGCGGCATTGGCAAAAAACATGCAGATCTCCTCATGACGGTTCCGAATGATCGATACCAGAACATAGGTCAAAAGCCGGTGCCAGGAAATTCGCTTTTTGTAATGTCTGCATGCGTTTTCGTCATGCGGAAAAGGGCCACCGGACGGCCAAATCTTCGGTATGTTCAATTTTCGGGAGTCGGCGCCTACCACAACCTAGAGTAAACCGGATGACAAATCGCTACCGATCCTCCTTTGCGTCTCCCTCGCTCGGCCGCCGCGCCCGCGCCGTGATCGTGCTCGCCGGTGCCACCGGCCTGCTGTGCGGCCTTCCGACGGTGCCCGCCGTCGCCGCCCCCTCCCCCATGGAGGACGGGGGAGCACCGAACGGCGACTCGCTGGCCGAGGTGGTGGTCACCGCCCGCAAACGCGAAGAACGGTTGCAGGACATTCCCGTCTCGGTCACCGCGCTCGGCGCGCAGCAGATCGAGGAGCTCGGCATCAGCAGTCTCGCCGACGTCGCGCGTTACACCCCCGGCCTGACCTACGACGAGGGCATCTCGCGCCTGGACACGCGGCCTGCCATTCGCGGCTTGTACGTGCAGCGCGGACGGCCGAGCGTCGCCATCCTGGTCGACGGCTTCGACGTCACCACCGAATCGATCGTGAGCGCCGGCGGCGGCGCGCTCCTCAATCAGAACCTCCTCGACGTGGAGCGCATCGAGGTCGTCGAAGGCCCGCAGAGCGTGCTCTACGGGCGCAGCGCCTTCGCCGGGGCGATCAATTATGTGACGCGCGAGGCGACCAAGGACTTCACCGGCGAGGTCAACACCACGGTGGGGAACTACAACACCTACAGCGTGTTCGGCACCGTGAGCGGCCCCCTCATCGCCAACACGCTGCTGTTCAGGCTGTCCGTCGAGAGCAACGGCAACAGCGGCTACTACCGCAATGAATACACGGGCAACAAGGACCTGGGCGCCACCCACGGCAAGGGCATCTCCGGCGAACTCGAGGCGCTGCCGAACGACGATTTGAAGATCCGCACCGTGCTCGAGTACTCGGAGACCAGCGAACGCCAGCGCGCCGCGGTGGATGTCCGCTCCAACGGCCAGTTCGCGAGCTACTGCACCAACGCCGCGCTCAGCTGTTCCACCTCGCCCACCATTCCCTACGTGCACGGCAACCAGACCGCCAACCCGAACCAGGTGGACTACAGCTCGGACTACCCGGGCCTGCACACCGCCACCTATCGCGGGACCGTGAGCGTGGACTACAACCTGGGCTGGGGGACCCTCACCTCGCTGACCGGTGCCCTGCAGGATCGCACCCGGCTCGTGCAGGATGCCGACTACGAAGCGTACGCCGTGACCCCCGCGTTCTTCGCCTACGAGAACGAGCTGCAGGATCTGTACGAGGACACGACGCAGCTCAGCGAGGAGCTGCGGCTCGCCTCCAACGGCGACTCGAAGCTCAAGTGGCTGGGCGGCCTCCTCTATTACTACGAAGACGCGCAACTGCACGACAGCACGCAGTACGTCCTCGATCATGCGAACCCCCTCAATCCGCTGGCCCGCACCACGCCCACCTATGACTCCGCGGTGCTCTCCCCCACCAAGCTCGACCGGCGCACCAACCACGAATCGGCCTTCGGTTCGCTCGGATACGAGATCGCCCCGAAGCTGAACCTCACCGGCGAGGTGCGCGTGGCCTACGAGGCCCTGAACGTGAGCAAGCCGTTCCAGAGCCGCACGTCGATCAGCACCTACACGGGCGGCATCACCTACGGACCGGGCGGCGCGCCCGAGGGCATCACGTATGTCGCCGGGACGCTCTACACCACGTACATCGATCCGCGCGTCACGCTCGACTACCGCATCGATCCGGACCACATGGTGTACCTGACCTGGTCGAAGGGCACCAAGCCCGGCGGCTACAGCCTGCTCAACATCTCGAACACCGCCCTCACCTCGCAGAAGTATGGCGCCGAGAAACTCTACAGCTGGGAGGTGGGCACGAAGACCGACTGGCTCGACCACAAACTGCGCATCAACGCCGACGCCTATTTCAACAACTATCTCGATCAGCAGGTGAACCTCGCGAACACCGCGGTCATACCCCCCATCTCCAGCGT
Source organism: uncultured Steroidobacteraceae bacterium (assembly GCA_964657625.1). Lineage (GTDB taxonomy): Bacteria > Pseudomonadota > Gammaproteobacteria > Steroidobacterales > Steroidobacteraceae > Bog-1198. The sequence goes on along the minus strand of CAZZVN010000082.1, from coordinate 5,188 downwards.
CGGCAACGCAGGCCAGGTGTATGGATTCGGCGAGGAACTGTCCATCAGCTACCGGCCGATCACGCCGCTGACCCTGGACTTGACCTACAGCCACATCCACGAGTACTACAAGACCTACTTGAGCTCGGTGGCCAACGATCTCGAGTTCCTGCCGGGCGGCAACTACTCGGGCAAGAGCCTGCCGTCGGTGCCCGCGCACACGGTCACGGCCGGCGTGCGCTACGAAAAACCGATCGCCGACGACCTGCAGGGTTTCGTGCAGACCTCCGCGGTGTACTCCTCGAAGAAGTACGGCAACCAATACAACACCTGGACGTTCGGCGGAGCGGCGAAGGAGGACCTGCAGGTGGGTGTCGAGACGCGCAAGTGGTCGGCGCTTCTATATGTCAACAACGTCTGGAACAACCTGGTCCCGGACTCGGCAATCCCGTATTTCGATCTGCACCAGGACTTTCGCAACACGGCGCTTCTGTACCTGCCGGATCCGCGCACGTTCGGGCTGCGCGCCGGGGTCAAGTTCTAGCGGTGCCCACCGGCGCACGGCTTCGAGACGGCATGGGGCGTCTCGAAGGCATGCGGCGTTCATTTGTACTAAACTAGGGAGTTAATGTGGCGACGAGGGGTCGCCGCGCCCGGAGGCGTCCCTGTTGAGACACGCAGCTACTCAGACCGAAAAGATCATCGCGCGGGCCGCCGGCCGCGAGCGGGTGTCCCCCGGCGAGATAGTGATGGCGCAGGTCGATTTCATCTTCGGCCATGATTCCTCGGGCCCGCGCCGCTGGGGGCCGCTGCTCGCCGCGATGGGCGCGTCCATCCGCCATCCGGAGCGCGTCGCGGTGGTCTCCGATCACTTCGTGCCCGCCGCCGACACCGAGAGCGCCGCGATATTGCAGCTCACGCGCGTCTTTGCCCGCGAGCACGGCCTCGGTCATTTCTTCGATGCCGAGGGCATCTGCCACACCGTGCTGCCCGAGCGGGGTCTGATCCGTCCGGGCGCTTTCATCGCCGGCGGCGACAGCCACACCCCCACCGCCGGCGCGTTCGGTGCCTTCGCCGCGGGGTATGGCGCCACCGACATCGCCGCCATGCTCGCCACCGGCGAGACCTGGATCCTGGTGCCCGCGACGCTGCGGCTGGAGCTGTCGGGACGTCTCGCGCGCGGCGTGACCGCCAAGGACGTGATGCTCCTCCTGACCCGCGAACTCGGCATGGATAACGCCTCCCGGGTGGTGGAATTCGCAGGCTCCGCGGTGGCCGCCCTGGGCATGGGGGAGCGCATGGTCCTTTGCAACATGTCGGCAGAGTTGGGCGCCGATACGGCGCTGATAGCACCCGATTCCACAACGTTTGCGTACCTGGAGGACGTCGGCCACCCTGTCGAGGACGCCGCCGCAGCGCGGGCGCTCGCCTCCGATGCCGACGCCGTCTTCGACCGGCTGTTGCGCATCGATGCGACGATGATCACCCCACAGATCGCCGCTCCGCATTCGCCGCAGAACAGCGGCCCGGTGGCGGACCATGCCGGCGTGCCCATCGACCTTGCGTATATCGGTGCGTGCGTGGGCGCCAAGCTCGAGGATCTGCGCATGGCCGCCGAGATCCTGCGCGGACGGCGCATCGCCTCCGGCGTGCGCCTGGTCGTCGCGCCCGCCTCGTCGCACATCACCCGCCGCGCCGCGGCCGAAGGCACGCTCGGCGTGCTGCTCGACGCGGGCGCCACCCTGCTCGCGTCGGGGTGCGGGGCCTGCGCGGGCTACGGCGGCGGCGTACTCGCCGAGAACGAGGTCTGCATCTCGACCACCAACCGTAACTTCCGCGGCCGCATGGGCCACCCCGGCTCTTCGGTGTATCTGGCGTCGCCCTACGCGGTCGCCGCGGCTGCGCTCGACGGCCACATCGTCGACCCCCGCCCGCTGCTCGACGAACGCATCGACCCGAGCCGCCGGCGCGGCGCGGCGCAGGGCGCCTGATGGGCCGTGCCTTCGTGTTCGGCGATCGTATCGACACGGACACGCTCGCGCCCGGCCGCGTCATGAAGCGTCCTCTCGCGGAACTCGCGGTGGCGTGCCTCGAGGCCGTCGATCCCACCTTTGCCGTGACCGTGCGGCCCGGCGACATCGTGGTGGCGGGCAACGCCTTCGGCATCGGTTCCTCGCGGGAGCAGGCCGCGGAGGCGTTGAAGTTCCTGGGCGTCGGTGCGGTGCTCGCAAGCTCTTTCGCACGCATCTTCTTTCGCAATGCCTTGAACGTGGGTCTTCCGGTGATCGTCTTCCCGCAGGCGCACGAGATCGCCGCCGGCGATCTGCTCGAGGTGGACGTGGCGCGCGGGCGCGTGGTCAACACTACGTCCGGCAAGACCTACGAGGTCGCGCCGCTGCCCGCCCGGCTGCTCGCCATGATCGAGGACGGCGGACTGGTCCCTCATCTCAAACGTCGTTTCGCGGAGGCCGCCTCATGACCCTCTCCCTCAAGGCCCGGCTTCGCCAACCGACGGCGGTGCTGGCGCCCGGCATCTACGATGCGCTGACCGCGCTGCTGGTCGAACAGGCAGGCTTCGAAGCGGCGTATCTGTCGGGCGCCTCGATCGCCTACACCCAGCTCGGCCGCCCGGATCTGGGCCTGGTGAGCATGGAGCATCTGGCCGACGTGGTGACGCGGGTGCGCGAGCGGGTGGCGCTGCCGCTCATCGTCGATGCGGACACCGGCTTCGGCAACGCGCTCAACGTACAGCGGACGGTACGCCGCCTCGAACGGGCGGGCGCCGACGCCATCCAGCTGGAGGACCAGACCTTCCCGAAACGTTGCGGGCATCTCGCCGGCAAAGCCGTCATTCCCATGGCGGAAATGGCCGGCAAGCTGCGCGCGGCCGTGGATGCTCGTCAGCAGGCCGACACGTTGATCGTGGCCAGGACCGATGCGGCCGCCATCGAGGGTCTGGCGGCGGCGCTCGAGCGAGGTCATGCCTACCTCGAGGCGGGCGCCGACGTGCTGTTCATCGAAGCCCCCCGTACGGAGGCGGACCTGCGCGCGGTGGTGCACGCCTTCGACGGCCGCGTGCCCCTGCTCGCCAACATGGTGGAAGGCGGCCACACCCCGCTGCTGACCCGCAAGCAGCTTTCCGACATCGGCTTCAAGCTGGTCATTGCGCCCGGCGCCCTCGTCCGTGCGGTCATTCCCGCCGTCGAGGCGCTGCTGACGACGTTCAAGAGCGACGGCAGCTCGCACGGCATGCGCGGGCGGATGACCGACCTTGCCGGAGTGAACCAACGCGTGGGGCTCGCCGCCGCGGTGGCCGATGCGCAATGCTACGATCCGCGGATAGAGGGCGCCGAGTAGGCCATGCACGAAACACCCAACCTGTATGACTACTGGCCGTACGTCGATCGTCCGAAGATCGTCTGGCCGGGCGACAAGAAGCTCGCCTTCTGGATCGCGCCGAACATCGAGGTGTACGAGTACGATCCGCCCGTCAACCCGGCCCGCCCCGGGTGGCCGCGGCCCGCGCCCGACGTCACCGGTTACTCACAGCGGGATTGGGGCAATCGCGTGGGGCATTGGCGGTTGATGGAATTGATGGACGAGCATTCGTTGCGCGGTTCGATCTCGTTGTCGACCGCATTGCTCGACCACCATCCGGAAATCATCGAAGCGTGCGTCGCGCGGCGCTGGGAATTCTTCTCCCACGGCATCTACAACACGCGCTACACGTACGGGATGGACGAGGCGCAGGAGCGTGCAGTCATCGAGGACTCGATCCGCTCCATTCAGGCCGCCACCGGTCAACGCATCCGCGGTTATCTCGCGCCGGCCCTGACCCATACCGAACGCACGCTCGACCTCATCGCCGAATACGACTTCTGGTATACCTGCGATCTGTTCCAGGACGATCAGCCGCAGCCGCTGAAGACACGTCAGGGCAAGCTGTTGTCCATGCCCTACTCCCTGGAGGTCAACGACGTGATCACCTACGGCGCGCTCGGCATGAGCCCGGCACGCTACACCGAGGTGCTCATCCGTCATTTCGACCAGCTGCTGCTCGAGGGTGAGACCAGCGGCACCGTGATGTGCATACCGCTGCACGCGTATCTGGTCGCGCAGCCGCATCGGCTGGGCGCCTTCGCCGACGCCCTCGCTCATATTTGCGCGCATCGCGACGACGTCTGGTTCGCGACCGCGGTCGAGATCGCGGAGTTCTACCGCAGCCACTGCTGGGAAGGCGCGCTGCAGGACATTGCCCGGCGCGGTCTCGCCACGGGCGGCACGGGCTTTTCACCGCCGGGAGCCCCTCATTCCACTGCCTGACGCCTATCTGTCGTATCCGCGCAGAGCCTACGGCTCGGATCAAGACCGCTACCCCTGGCGCACCCGCGAGGCTCGCCCACGCCTGCAATGGCCCGGCGGTGCGGCCATCGCCGCGCTGTGCGTCATCCCGCTCGAATTTCACCGCTTGAATCCCCAGGTGAAGCCGTTCAAGGCGCCGGGCGCGATGGTCACCCCGTATCCGGATCTGCGCCATTTCACGAGCCGCGACTACGGCAACCGGGTGGGCGTGTATCGCTTGTTGACAGCGCTGCGCGACGCCGGCCTGAAGGCAACGTTCCCGATCAATGCGGCGTTGCTGCCCACCATCCGCCCGCTCCTCGACGCCATCGCCGCGGATGGCCACGAAATCGCCGCCCACGGTCTGGCGGCGGACAACCTGCACTGGAACGGCCTGGACGTCGCCCAGGAAACGGCCTTGATCGACCGCACGCTGGCGGGGTTCAGGGCTGCGGGACTGACCCCGCGTACCTGGATGAGTCCCGCCCGCCAGCAATCCTTCGCCACGCTCGACCTGATCGCCGCGGCGGGCTTCACGATCTGCCTCGACTGGGAGGCAGACAGCGTGCCGCTCGCCCTGCACACCGCGCACGGACCGCTGGCGGCCGTGCCGCTCTCGAACGAGTTGGACGACCGGCTGTTGTTGATCGAGCGACGCCAGAGCGAACACGAGTGGGTGAGCCAGATCGACGCGTCGATACACCTGCTGCGCGAGGAGGCGCCGCGATTCGGCGGCCAGGTGCTCGGCTTCAGCATGACCCCCTACATCGCCGGACTTCCCTTCCGCAGCAACGCGGTGCGCCGGATTTGCGCAGCCCTCGCGGCCGGCAACGGCGTCTGGTCGGCGACGGCCGCGCAGATTGCAGAC
>CAZZVN010000081.1:8605-14859 GCA_964657625.1 uncultured Steroidobacteraceae bacterium | reverse complement strand
CGCCGTGCCGGACGCGGGCGTGCCCGCCCTGATGCAGACGCAGATGGTGCGTTCCGGACAACGGATCTACGCCCGCCATCGGGATCTGGTCGTGACCGCGGCCGTGGCCGCCGGCGCGGAAGTCATGGCCGACGGCTGTCTGCACGTCTACGGCTCGCTGCGCGGGCGGGCGATGGCGGGCGCACGCGGCGACCTCACGGCACGGGTGTTCTGCCAGGAGTTCCACGCCGAACTGGTGTCCATCGCGGGCGTGTTCCGTATCTTCGAGACCATGCCCGCTGAGCTGGCCGGCAAGCCCGTACAGGTGTGGCTGGACGGCGAAGCCCTGCACTGCGCGCCCATCGGCGCGTGAGCCGCAGGCCACATCCTTCCTCTGTAGGAGATTTCAACATTGACTGAGATTATCGTCGTGACGTCGGGAAAAGGTGGCGTCGGCAAGACCACCACGTCCGCCAGCATCGCCTGTGGACTCGCGCGTCGCGGCAAGCGCGTCGTGGTGATCGACTTCGACATCGGCCTGCGCAACCTGGACCTCATCATGGGTTGCGAGCGGCGCGTGGTCTACGATTTCGTGAACGTCATCCAGGGCGACTGCACCCTGAAGCAGGCGCTCATCAAGGACAAGCGCATCGAGACGCTGTACCTGCTCGCGGCGTCCCAGACCCGCGACAAGGACGCGCTGACGGAGGAGGGCGTGCGCCGCGTGCTCGACGAGCTGGTCGCCGAGGGTTTCGACTTCATCGTCTGCGACTCCCCGGCGGGCATCGAGAAGGGCGCGCACCTGGCGATGTATTTCGCGGACCGGGCGGTGGTCGTGGTCAATCCGGAAGTCTCGTCGGTGCGCGATTCGGATCGTATTCTCGGATTGCTGGCCAGCAAGACCCAGCGCGCGGAGCAGGGCAACGGCAAGGTGACGGAACATCTGCTGCTCACGCGTTACAACCCGCGCCGCGTGGCGAGCGGGGAGATGTTGAGCGTGGCCGACGTGAAGGAGATTCTCGGTCTGGACATTCTCGGCGTCATTCCGGAGTCGCCCGACGTGCTCTCGGCCTCCAACGCGGGTGTGCCGGTCATTCTCAGCGGCGAGAGCGACGTCTCCGCCGCCTACGAGGATGCCGTGGCGCGGCTGCTGGGCGAGACGGTGCCCATGCGCTTCGTCGAGGCACCGAAGCGTGGGCTGTTCGCCCGCATGTTCGGGGGCTGACATGCGCTTACTCGATCTGTTTCGAAAAAATTCCACGTCGGCCGACATGGCGAAGAAGCGCCTGCGCATCATCGTGGCGCAGGAGCGCGGCGAACGCGGCGCCCCGGATTACCTGCCGCTGCTGCGCCGGGAAATCCTCGAGGTCATCCATCGCTACGTCAACATCGACCCCTCGGCGGTGCAGATCAACGTCGGGCGCGACGACGGGCACGAAGTGCTCGAATTGTCGGTGTCGCTGCCGGTGGGCGCGGCCGAGGGGCCGGTCAAGCGCTGAACCGGCCGCCGGCGCAACTCGCGGCGTCGGCGCCGCAGCCGCCGCTCAGGCGCGTGGTTCGAAGCCGATGAACGGGATCTTGCGGGACGACGGCACCGGGCGACGGCGGGACTTGCGCCACAGATCGTAGAGCAGCAGCGTGCCGGTGAGGGTGGCCAGGGCGGCGAAGTAGGCGCGCGGGCCGAAGTGGCCGAGCAGGCTGCCGGTGACCACCGGGGCGATGGCGGCGGCGGTGCCGTTCATGAGCAACAGGGCGCTGCTGGCCGCGACCATCTGCGCGGGCTCGAGCTTGTCGTTGACGTGGGAGACGGACAACGAGTACAGCGTGAGCACCAGGCCGCTGAACACGGCGGTGAGGGGCAGCAGCACCGCGTGCAGCAGCTGCGGGAACGCGCACAGGCTGCCGGCGATCAGGGTGGACAGGGTGCACACACCGGCGATGACGGTGCGCCGGTCGATCTTGTCGGACAGGCGGCCGACGGGATATTGCGTGAGGACCGCCGCGAGGATGCTCACACCCATGAACCTTGCGATGCCGGCGGTGCTCAGGCCGCTGAGCTGGGCGTACACCGGTCCCATCGAAAAAATGGTGGAAGAGATCAGCCCGGACATGATCACGCCGGCGACGCCGAGCGGGGAATTGCGATACAACTCGCGCAGCCGGACCCGGCCGGGCGCAACGCGCTCGGGCACCGGCTGGGCGGACAGGACGATGGGCACCAATGCCAGCGAGATCAACATCGACACCAGCATGAACGGCAGGGCCGTGCGCGGGTCCGAGGGGATCAGCAGGAACTGCGCGCCGCCCAGGCCGCCGTACAGCACGCCCATGTAGAGGGCGAGCAGGCGGCCGCGGTTGGCGCTGCTCGCGCGGTCGTTGAGCCAGCTTTCCGCGACCACGTAGATGCCGGCGAAGCACACGCCGGACAGCAACCGGACGGCGCCCCAATGAAGCGGATTGATGAACGCGCCCTGCAGCAGGATGGCGGCGGAGGCGACGGCGGCGAGCGCCGCGAACACCCGGATGTGGCCGACCCGGCTCACCAGCGGTGGGGCGATGGAGGTGCCGAACAGATAGCCCACGTAATAGCAGGACATGATCACGCCGGTCACCGTCGGCGAAAAGCCTTCGAGCGTGGCGCGCAACGCGAGGAGCGTGCTCTGCAGACCGGCGCCGAGCATGAGCACCCCCATGCCGAGCAGCAGCGGCCAGGTGGCGAGGAGCGCGCCAGACGGCAGGCGGTTGCCGGTGAGCATGGCGCGGAGCTTACACTACGAGGATGAATCCATCCGCCACCGATGGTCCCGTGCCGCCCGCGCCCGCTGCGGCAGCTCCCGCTGCGACACCCGCGCCCGCGCCCGTGGCGCCGCCGGCGCGACACGCGCCCGGCGCGGCGCTGTCCGTCCACGACGTTGCGGTCTGCCTGCGCGTGCTGCGCGCGATCGAGCAGGACCGGGGCTGTCTTGCGCACCTGACACAGGCCGAGCGCCGCGAGCTGTTGATGCTCACCGGGTTGGTGGCGAAGCCTGAGCGGCACGACGTGTCGCGCATGGCGAAGGCGTTTCGGCGCGCCAAACGCGAGGCCGGCAAGGCGCACGACCGGCAGGTACTCGCGAGTGCGGGGCTCAGGGTGCAACGCCAGGCGGCCGTGTATTCGCCGTTGTGGCTGGAACGGCCGAAGTCGCACGACGCATCGAGTCCGCACGCCGCCACCGGTCCGCACGCCGGACCGCCGCGGCCCGACTTGCGGCAGGAACGCGCTTGCTATGTCTGCAAGCAGCCGTTCGTGACGACGCATCGCTACTACGACTCGATGTGCGTGAGCTGCGGTGACTTCAACTACGCGAAGCGTGAACAGACGGCGGATCTCTCGGGGCAGCATGTTCTGATCACGGGGGCGCGGGTCAAGATCGGCTTCCAGGCGTCGTTGAAACTGTTGCGGGCGGGCGCGCACGTCATCGTCACCACGCGGTTTCCCGTGGATGCGGTGCAGCGCTATGCACAGGAGCCGGACTTTTCCGGCTTTGCACCGCGGCTGCAGATCCATGGGCTCGACCTGCGGCACACGCCGAGCGTGGAGTTGTTCACGCGCTTCGTGCTGGAGCGGGTGCCGCGGCTCGACCATATCCTGAACAACGCCTGTCAGACGGTGCGGCGCCCGGCGGGCTTTTTCGAACACCTGCTAGCGCGTGAGGCGCTGCCCTCAAGCGAGCTGCCGGCGGCGTGGCGCGGGCCGTTGGCGGCGCACGAGGAGCTGCGGCACGGCGTGCTCGGGCCGGCGCACGGCGGGAGCGGCGAGGGGGACGTCATCGCCACGCATACGGGGGACGCACGGCGCACCGCCGAAGGTCTGCTGCACAGCGCGGCGCTCTCGCAGCGCCGCTATCTCGAGGAGGATTTTCGCAGCGGCGAGGCGTTGTTCCCCGCGGGCCGCTACGATGAAGACCTGCAACAGGTGGACCTGCGCGAGGTGAACAGCTGGCGGCTGCGCCTGCACGAGGTCGGAACGCCCGAACTGCTCGAGGTGCAGCTCGTCAACTGCATCGCTCCCTACATCTTGAATGCGCGTTTGAAGCCGCTGCTGCTGCGCACCCCTGGGCACCACAAGCATGTGGTCAACGTGAGTGCGGTGGAGGGCCAGTTCTATCGCAGCACGAAGACGGACAAGCATCCGCACACCAACATGGCGAAGGCGGCGCTCAACATGATGACGCGCACGGGGGCGGCGGACTTCGTCAAGGACGGCATCCACATGAACGCCGTGGACACGGGATGGGTGACGGACGAAGATCCCGCGGCGCACGCCGCGCGCAAGGCCGAACTCGGCTTCTCACCGCCGCTCGACATCATCGACGGTGCCGCGCGCATCGTCGATCCGATCTTCGCCGGGCAGCTCACGGGCGCACACGTGTGGGGTCAGTTTCTCAAGGACTACAAGCCCGCGCCGTGGTGAGCGCGCAGGAGTACGCATGGCGGACTACAAGGCGGGACCGGCAGCGCCGCTGACGCTGCCCGACACGGGTCGGACCACCGTGGACGACAAGCTGTTCTTCGAGACGGAACGGCTGAGCTATCGATGCGCCGACGCACTGGCGGCGAAGATCGCCGCGGCGGTGGCGCAGTACGTCAAGGACAAGACCGTGGTGATCGTGGGCACGGCGGTGCTGGCCGAGTTCGGAAAGTTGGACGCGGCGTATGCCTTTCTCGAACAGCTGCGCGCCGAGTACGCGGCGATCGCCGGGGCGGCGCAGGCCGCCACGGCCGCCACGGCCGGCAGCGGGGAGCGGGCGCGCGACGCCGGCGAGGCGGCGATCGGTGCGCGGGCCGCGCCGGGTCTGCAGAACGCGCTCGCGGCGGCCGCGTCCCTGGCAGGCGTGGCGGCGACCATCAACCCCGCGGCCGGCGCGGTGCTGGGGTTGGCGGGATTGCTGCGGCAGGACGTCGAGTATCACGGTGTGCGTACGGTCATCGATCCGCTGTCGTTCGCGATCGCGCTGGCGGCTCGCGTCAAGGAGGCGGGCGCGCGCGCGGCGTTCGTGCCGGAGTTGTCGACGATCGCAGCCGCCGCCGAGCAGGCGGACACCCTGGCGGGTCGCGTGCGCCGTCTGCAGGACGCGAGGTTGCAGGCGGGCGAGGCCGTGCGCGGCCCGGTCGGCGGGGCGGATTCCCTGGCCGCACCGGATTTGGCGCCGGTGTTCGAGGCGCTGACCGCGGCGCTCGAGCGCAACGACCGGCTGCTCGCCGACCTGCAGTCGCGGTGGACGGACGCCGACCCGGAGTCGGGCTCGTCGCGCTATGCCCGGCTGCTGTGGGCCGAGGGGATTCGTTCGCTGGATGCCACTTACCTGCATGGCGCCGTGGTGTCGAGCGGTGGGCATCAGCGCATCCGCCGCAATCTGCTGCGCACGCTGTTGCTGGGCGACGGACTGAGCTACGCGGCGGGCGCGGTGGTGCGCTGGGCGGTATTGAACGCCCGCGGCGACATCGCCGCGGGCGGCTTGGTCGATGCGCGCGAGACGTCGGGAACCTGGTTCGGCGGCGACGGGCGGCCGGCCGTGCGGGAGTGAGCGAACGCGCGCACGGTTGCCGCCATCGAGCGTGATCTCGGCGGCGGTTCGTTTTTCCTTGGCGATCTGCTCCACGAGGTACGCACGGCGCGCAACAAGCACGCGATGCCTGTCGGCCGGGGTGCTGGCCCCGGGTTTGGGCGTTTTGTACCTCATTATAAACTTAAAAACTTAAAACATATATAATAAGATACATGCCAGCCAAACAGCCTGCTATGTATCTTCCTCAGAAGAGGCTCCTTCAGGCGCTCGGGGAGCGCCTTCGCCTCGCTCGTCTACGCCGTAAACTCGGCATCGACATCATGTGCGAGCGTGCCGGTATCTCCCGCATGACCCTCTATCGCGCAGAGCAGGGCAACTCGGCGCTCGCCATCGGCACGCTGGTGCGTCTCCTGTCGGTCTTGGGAATGGAATCCGATCTGGAGCAGATCGCCCGGGACGACAAGCTCGGGCGTCTGCTGCAGGACCAGCAACTCAAGCCACGGCGCCGTGCGTCCGTCACGACGCCGCGCCGCAGGAGCGACGGTGGCGGTGTCGATGGCCCGCGAGGAGTTGAAGACGACGACAACGGGGACGTCCCGTGAGTGACCGCATTCACGTCTGGCTGGACGCAGACTTGCTGACCGATACGCTTCTCGTCGGTTCACTCAGCCATGATCGGGGCGCCCTACGGTTTGCCTATGCTCCGGCGTGGCTGGGCCACCCGTT
>CAZZVN010000081.1:0-8505 GCA_964657625.1 uncultured Steroidobacteraceae bacterium | reverse complement strand
GGGCGCGGCCGAAGGCGAACTTCACGGACGACGATCAGAGTCTGTGGATCGCGAAGTTTCCGGCGAAGGACGATGAACGTGACATGGGTGCGTGGGAGGGCCTGGTCCATGATCTCGCGCAGCGCGCGGGTATCCACGTGCCGCCTGCGCGTATCCACCGCTTCGGCAACGAGCACCACACCTTTTGCGTGAAACGCTTCGACCGCCTCGGCGGGCGGCGTCGCTTCTACGCATCGGCCATGGCGATGCTGCGTAAGGACGAGAGCGAGGGAACCAGCTATCTCGACCTTGCGGAATTCCTCCACCATCGCGGCGCGGGGCAGTTCGTGACGGCGGATCTCGAACAGCTGTTTCGCCGGGTCGCCTTCAACGTGGCGATCGGCAACCGCGATGATCATCTTAATCTGGATGAAACGGGCAACCGTCCGAGTCTCGCGACGGTGATCGACACCGCCGAATGGTATTCGCTGTCGAAGGATGACGCCGCACGCATCGTGGGCGAGGTCACCCGGGAGACGCGTCAATGGCGCCGGAGGGCGCAGCGAAACGGGATGGCGCGCGCGGACATTGAGCTCATGACAGCGGCCTTCGCGCCCGCCGACGTCACTTCATGAACGGCTGCCGCTCGACCTCGCTCGCTTCCTGATTGCGGCTCTGCGCACGCAGAGCGTCGGCGAGCAGCCGGCCGGCCTGCGCCTGGGTGGGGCGGTCGCCGCTCGCGAGCGCCAGGGCCTTGCGGCCACAGCTCTCGGCCTGATGGGCGTCGCTCTCGGTGAGCCGCAACCGGCCGCGCTCTATCCAGAGCAGCGGATTGTTGGGTTCGATGCGCAGGGCGCGGTCGAGCGTGGCGGAGGCGCCATCGGCATCGCCGCCGGCCGCGAGCTTGTGGGCCTGGGTGACCAGCGAGCGGGTGGCCGGGGTGAGGTGGTTTTCGCGCGGTGGCGCGGGCGGGCGGGCCGGGGGCGCGACCGCCCCGCCGGACGAAGCGGTGTCCGCAGCGCCCTGCGGCGCGGTCCCCGGGGCGCCCTGTCCCGGCATCATCGCTGGCGCGCCGGGTTCCGTGGGCTCGTCGAGGGCGTCGGGACGTTGTGCGCGCGCGGGACAGCCGCTCAGCAACGACGTGGTGATCACGGCGGCCGCGAACACGGCCAGCGTCCTCAGTGAACGATTTTCTTGAACCATGACTTGATCTTCTCTCCCATCGTGTCGTTTGGCGCGGCGTGCCCGGGCGCCGGTCCTGGCCCGGGGCCGGGCCCCGGCCCTGCCGCCGGCGTGGACCCTGCGGCCGCGCCGGCCGGTCCCTCGCAATCCGGCTTGGCCGGCAGGGGCGTGTCCTTGACGAACGAGACCGCCACGGCATCGGGACTGCAGGACGGCGTGGTCTCGAGTCCGTCGCCGTAGCCCATCCAGCGATCCTCGACGCTTTCCGGCGCCACCGGTTGAAACGACGCCGACTTGAGCCGCGCGAGCGTGTCGGCCCACACCGGCAATGCACCGGCCGCGCCGGTGAGCCCGGTGGGACGGTTGTCGTCATAGCCCACCCAGGCCACCGCGACGTAGCTGCCGGTGAACCCGGCGAACCAGCTGTCGCGCGTATCCGAGGAAGTGCCGGTCTTGCCGGCGACGACGATGCCGCGCGGCAGCCGCGCGCCGGCGTCGCGACCGGTGCCGCGCGTGGTCACCAGCATCAGCATGCGGTCCAGCTGATAGACCGCCGCGGCCGGCGCGGCTTCCTCGACCTGCACCTTGAAGCTCTTCAGCGGCCGGCCCTGCTCGTCGAGCACGGCATGCACGGCGCGCAGCCGTGCGCGAAAGCCGCCGTTGGCGAGCGACGTGTACACCTGCACCACCTCGAGCGGCGTCATCTCGACGCTGCCGAGCAGCAGCGACGGATTCAAGGTGGGCGTTGTCTCCAGACCCAGCCGCTGCAGCGTCTCGATCACCCGGGCCAGGCCGACGTCGAGCCCGAGCCGCACCGTCGGCACGTTCAGCGATTCGGCCAACGCCCGCGCCACCGGCACCTGGCCATAAAACTGATGCTCGAAATTCTGTGGCGCCCAGGTGGTGCCGTCGCTGAGCTTGACCTCGAGCGGTGTGTCCTCGAGCAGGGTCGCCGCGGTGTAGCGGCCGCTCTCGAGCGCCGCCAGATACACCGCCGGCTTGACCAGCGAGCCGATCGGCCGGCGCGCATCGAGTGCGCGGTCGAAACCGTCGTTGCCGACCTCGCGGCCGCCGACCACGGCGACCACGTCGCCGCTGTTCGGTTCGGCGACCACCACCGCCCCCTCCAGATGATCGTCGCGCACGCGGCTCGCCGCATCCAGCCGGGTCAGGTTCGCGATCAACGCATGTTCGGCGGCAGCCTGCGCGCGCGGATTCAGACTGGTGTACACGGCGAGCCCCGCGGCGGCGAGATCCGCCTCCGCGTAATCGCGTTTCAGGTGACGCCGCACCAGATCGAGATAGGCGGGTACGTAACTGCCGCCCCCGGGCGCCCGCAGTCCGAGCGGGCCCGCGGTGGCACGCGCCACCGCGCCGGCCTCGGCGAGATGCGTGTTGCCGAGTTCCTGCAGGACCAGATTGCGCCGCGCCCGGGCGCGGTCGGGATGGCGTCGCGGATCATAGTAGGACGGACCCTTGACCAGACCGATGAGCAGTGCCAGTTCGCCGACGTCGAGTTCGGCCAGCGGCTTCGCAAAATAATATTCGCTGCCGAGTCCGAAGCCATGGATGGCGCGCGAGCCGTCCTGGCCGAGATACACCTCGTTGAGATACGCCACGAGGATCTCTTCCTTCGAGAAATGCGCCTCCAGCCGCAGCGCCATGACGGCCTCGGTGGCCTTGCGGCCGAAGCTCTGCTGGTCGTTCAGGAAATAATTTTTCACCAGCTGTTGCGTGAGCGTGCTGCCGCCCTGCACCACGTGGCCGGCACGCAGGTTGGCCCAGGTGGCGCGCAGCACTCCGTACGCGTCGACGCCGTGATGCTCGTCGAAACGGCGATCCTCGATCAGTTTGATGCCGTTGCGCAGCAGCGGCGGCACGTCGGCGGGCGCCAGCACCAGCCGGTCCTCGCCGTGGATGGGGAACACGCTGCCGATCACCGGCGGCTCGAGCCGGAACACCGGCAGTTCGCTGCGGTCCGCCGCTTTCAAGGCGGTGATGGACGTCGAGTCGGCGGTCACCGAGACCTGTTGCGGTTCGCGCAGCTCCTCGATGAAGCGCGCACGGCGCGCGTGCAGCTCGAACGTATTGCCGCGCCGGCGATACAGGCCGGGCCCGACGTTCGGGTCACCCGCCCGGTAGCGCAGCCGCCGCAGCTCGTCCTCGAGCTCGCTGGCCGACACCGGCGCCCCCACGTAGACCTCGAGCGGTGCTGCGTATACGCGCGCCGGCACGGACCAATGGCGGCCTTGAAATTCACGGGTGACCACGCGGTCGAGGTGCACCACCCAGGCGCCCGCCGCGACGACCAGCACGAGCACCACCAGGCCGGCCGCCGCGCCCCAGCGCAGCCACGTGCTGCGTGCCGTTCGTCCCTTGCTGCGCTTCATCCCGGTCAGCCGCGGACGGTGCCGGGGGCCGGCGATGCGCGGGCGGGACGCGGCGGGGACGAAGGCGGGTGGGGCGACATGAGGGCCGGTATTCTCCCGATGTGGTGGGGGGTGTCAACAGCGCGTCTGTGGTGGGGGGTGTCCACAGCGCGTCGGGTTAATCCCGACAGCGGCGGGCGGCGCACGCACCCTTGGCGGCGCGGCCCACGCTTGCTCTACTGCGCCGTCGTCCGCCGGACGCGCATACCCCCGCCTCACAAACCGAGAACACCATGCCCAAGCTGACCAGTGACTGGTTCGTCGAGCGATTGAAAACCTGGGGCGTGAGCCGGATCTACGGCTATTCGGGCGACGGCATCAACGGCGTGCTGGGCGCATTGCAGCGCGCCGACCGTGATGGCAAAGGCATCGAGTTCATCCAGGTGCGCCACGAGGAGATGGCCGCCTTCATGGCCACCGGCCACGCCAAGTTCACCGGTGAGCTCGGCGTCTGCCTGGCCACCGGTGGGCCCGGGGCGACCCACCTCATCACCGGCCTCTACGACGCCAAACTCGATCACGTCCCGGTAATGGCCATCGCCGGACAGGCCGAGGCCACGGTGCGCGGCGCGAGCTATCAACAGGAGCTGAACCTGGACCGGGTCTGCGCCGACGTGGCGAACTTCGTGCAGGAGGCCACGTCCCCGGCGCAAGTGCGTCACCTCGTGGACCGGGGTCTGCGCGTCGCGATCGCGCAAAACGGCGTGGCGGTGCTCATCCTGCCGAAGGACGTGCAGGACGAACCCTGGGTGGAGCCGAAGCAGGCACACGGCTTCACCCGTTCCGGGCCGGGCTACACGCGGCCGCGGGTGTTGCCGCACGAGGCGGATCTGCGCCGCGCGGCCGACGTGCTGAACAGCGGCAGCAAGGTGGCCGTGCTCATCGGTGCCGGCGCACGCGCCGCGGCCGAGGAGGTTCTCGAGGTGGCGGAGCTGCTCGGCGCGGGGATCGCGAAGGCGTTGCTCGGCAAGGACGTGCTGCCCGACGATCTGCCGCACGTGACGGGCGCCATCGGCCTGCTCGGCACCAAGCCCTCGTACGAGCTCATGACCGGCTGCGACACCCTGCTCATGATCGGCACCGGGTTTCCGTGGTCCGAGTTTCTGCCGAAGGACGGGCAGGCCCGCGCGGTGCAGATCGACCTCGATCCCGCGATGCTCGGCCTGCGCTATCCGGTGGAGGTCAATTTGCATGGCGACGCCGGCGACACGCTGCGCGCGTTGATCCCGATGCTGCAGCGGCAGGCGGACCGGCGCTGGCAGGAGCGTATCGTCGCCGACGTGAGCACGTGGTGGCACACCGTGGAGGAGCGGGCGATGGCCCCGGCCAATCCCGTCAATCCACAGCGCGTGGTATGGGAGATGTCGAAGCTGCTCCCCGAGGATGCCATCGTCACGTCGGACTCGGGCACCAGTGCACCGTGGTACGCCGTGTATCACCGGATGCGCAAGGGCCAGCGCGGCACGCTCTCCGGCGGTCTCGCCTCGATGGGCGCGGCGGTGCCCTATGCCATCGCCGCCAAGTTCGCGCATCCCGCACGCCCCGTCGTCGCGCTGGTCGGCGACGGCGCCATGCAGATGAACAACATGGCCGAACTCATCACCGTGCAGAAATACTGGAGACGCTGGGCAGATCCTCGCTTCATCGTCTGCGTGTTGAACAACGGCGATCTTGCCGAGGTCACCTGGGAGCAGCGCGTGATGGAAGGCAATCCCCGCTACGCTGCCACCCAGGACGTGCCGGACGTGCCGTATTTTCGCTTCGCGGGAATGCTCGGGCTGATGGGAATTCACGTGGACAATCCCGCCGATCTGCAACCGGCCTGGCGTCAGGCGTTGGCCGCCGATCGTCCGGTGCTGCTGGAGGTCAAAACCGATCCGAACGTGGCGCCGCTGCCCCCGCACATCACCTGGAAAGAGGCGAAGGGGTTCCTGACGTCGCTCGCGAAGAGCGCCCTCCCCGGCGCTTAGCGTTGCCCCCCGCGACGCGACGCGACGCGCCGCCACGCCGCGCCGGGCCGCCACGCCGCGCCGGGCAGCCTACCCGTGAAGCGCACTGTCATCCGCCCCGTGCCGCCGTCCCGCTAGCGCAGCGTCACCCACGTGGGCGCGTGGTCGCTGGCCTTTTCCCACCCGCGCACGGCGCGGTCCACCCCGGCGTCGACGAGGCGGCCGGCGATGCTCGGACTGAGCAGCAGATGATCGATGCGCAGCCCCGCATCGCGACCGTAGGCGTTGCGGAAATAATCCCAGAACGTGTAGAGCGTTTGGTCGGGGTGCACCGCGCGCAGCGAATCCACCCAGCCGTGCCCGGTAAGATGGGCGAAGGCTTCGCGGACCTCGACACGGAACAAGGCGTCGTCCACCCATCGTTCGGGCTTGTACACGTCGGCCTCGGTGGGGATGATGTTGAAGTCGCCGGCGAGCACCGTGGGACGGCCCGCGAGGCGCAGCTCCGCGGCATGTGCCAGCAGGCGATTGATCCAACGCAGCTTGTAGCTGAACTTGGGCGTGCCGGTCGGGTTGCCGTTCGGCAGATACAGACAGCCTATCAGCACCTCGCCGACCAGGGCTTCGATGTAACGGCTGTGCAGATCCTCGGGATCGCCGGGCAGCACGCGGCGTATCTCTTCGGGTTTCGCACCGCGCGCGAGGATGGCGACCCCGTTCCAGCTCTTCTGGCCGTGCCAGATGGCGCCGTAGCCGGCCTGCTCGAGCGCCGCCTCGGGAAATTTGTCCTGCGGCGCCTTCAATTCCTGCAGGCAGACGACGTCGGGTGCAGACTCGCCCAGCCAGCGCAAAAGATTCGGCAGGCGCGCATTGATGCTGTTGACGTTGTAGGTGACTATTTTCATGACGTCATGGTAGCGAGATCGCCGCTGCGGGCGAAGACTTTATCGAGGAGTTGAACCGCCGATGAGACCCTCCTTTGCAGCGCTGCTCTGGCTGGCGGCGTTCTCGCCGGCCGCCTTTGCAACCGGCGAGACTGCGCCCGACTGCCGCCTCGGCTCGTACCGGTTGGCCGATGGCCAAACCATCGACATCGCTCCGTCGGAGGGCGACACGTGGCGCTGGCGCGCGTTCAGCGGTGAGACGGGCCGGCTCCATGCGGACGCCAACGGCGCATGGGTCAGCACCCGCGGTTGGACCGACCAGCCCGACGGCAAAGAGGTCGCGTTTTCCGACTGTGCCGCGGGAACGATCACCTTCGGCGGGCAGACCGGTCGGCGTATTGCCTTCGACGTCGTCGAAACGACATTCGCGAGCCGGGGCGTGACACTCAAAGGGCGTCTGCTGCTGCCCGAGGGCGATGCGAAAGTCCCGATCGTGGTGCTGGTCCACGGCTCGGAGCACGACTCCGCGCTCGAGTCCTATGCGTTGCAGCGCATGTTCCCGGCGCAGGGCATCGGTGCCTTCGTCTACGACAAGCGTGGCACCGGCGCATCCGGTGGCACATACACCCAGGATTTCGACGTCCTTGCCGACGACGCGGTACGCGCGATGCAGGAAGCGCGTCGCCTCGCGGGCCCGCGCACGGGCCGCATCGGCTATCAGGGAGGCAGCGAAGGCGGGTGGGTCGCGCCGCTCGCGGCGAACCGTGCCGCCGTGGACTTCACCATCGTGAGCTTCGGCCTTGCCGTGACGATCATGCAGGAGGACCAGCAGAGCGTCGCACTCGACATGCGGTTTCATCATCATTCCGCCGGCGATACGGCCAAGGCACTGAGGCTGGCGCGCGCGGGCGAACGGGTCATCGAATCCGGCGGACGGCAGGGCTACGAGCAGTTCGATGCGCTACGCCGACGCTACGCATCGGAAGCCTGGTATCAGGACGTGCACGGCGACTTCGTTTTTTTCGTGATGAAGCTCGACAGGGCGCAGATCATCGACGCCCTGGCCAACCGGTTCAATTTCTACGTCCCCTTTCACTACGAGCCGATGCCCATCCTGCGTGCCTCGACGACACCCCAGCTGTGGATATTGGGCGCGGACGATCTCGAAGCCCCCAGTGCGATGACCGCCCGGCGTATCAGGGCACTGATCGCCGCGGGCAAGGAGTACACGCTCGCCGTGTATCCCGGCGTGGAGCATGGCATGACCGAATACGAGCTGAAGTCGGGAGCCCGCGTCGCCACCCGCTTCGCACCCGGCTACTTTGCCATGATGCGGGATTTCATCCGCGACGGACACCTCGCGGATCATTATGGAAAAGCCCGGATCACCCGTTGAAAGACGCTCCGGGGTGACGGTTGCGCGCCGGCCGCTGCACCGTCCGACCGCCCTCAAAAATTTTATTTGTGGTCCCTTGATTTTTCTTTTTGGGTTCGTAGATTATCCCCGCACGTAACGGGATGGTCCCGGTACGGCGTGTCATTTAGCTTATCTAGAGGAGAATCCGCCATGAACAACAGCCTGGTGAGACAAGACCCATGGAGCCTGATGCCGCGTCTTCAGGACGAGATCAATCGGCTCTTCGGCAATGCAAGCAACGTCGAGAGCAGCTCGGCAACCGCCGGCTGGGTCCCTGCGGTCGACATCCACGAGTATGCCGATCGCTTCGAGTTCTACGTGGACATCCCGGGTGTCGATCCGGGAAAGGTGGAACTGACGCTCGAGAGCGGGGTGCTCACGCTGTCGGGTGAACGATGGGCGACGCCCTCGAAGAACAAGGGCGAAGAAACGCAGGTGCAGCGTACGGAACGGGGTCTCGGCCGTTTCTACCGCCGCTTCGTGCTGCCGCAGACGGTCGACAGCGAGAAGGTCAATGCCACCGGCAAGGACGGCGTGCTGACGGTGACCGTCCCCAAGCAGGCGAAGGCGATGCCGCGCCGCATCCAGATCGCTGCCTAGTCTTTGTCCGCCCCTGCGACGCGGGCCGCCCGGTCCGTGTCCGCAGGGGACTTCCGTACGATTGG
>CAZZVN010000080.1:0-15061 GCA_964657625.1 uncultured Steroidobacteraceae bacterium | reverse complement strand
CACGCGGTCACGGTCTCGTCCGGCAGCCAGGTGTTGAACGTCTTGTTGGCCTTCTCGCCCGCATAGACTTCCATCCAATGAATCTTGCGCTTGCCGCCATAGGCCTTCTTCACCGCCGCGTCGAACACGCGCACGCTTGCGGCCCAGATGTCGCGGCCGGTGCCATCGCCCTCGATGAACGGAATGATGGGCTGATCCGGCACGTGCAGCTTGCCGTCACTGATGGTGATCTTTGCGCCGCCGGCCGGGATCTGCAAGGTCATTGGTTTTACTTCAGGCATTCGTTCGCTCCTATAAAATCGGCCGCAATGCTAGCATGCGGTGACGGAGGCCCGCATTGCGCACATTGAGTTCGACCCCCAGCAAGGACGGCTTCCGCATGCCGGCCGAATACGAACCGCACGCCGGGTGCTGGATGCTCTGGCCGGAGCGCACCGACAACTGGCGCGACGGTGCGAAGCCGGCCCAGACGGCCTTCGCGGCGGTCGCCGCCGCCATCGCCGAAGGGGAACCGGTGACGGTCGGGGTCTCGGCGGCGCAGTTTCAGAACGCCCGGGCGCGTCTGCCGCCCGCCATACGCGTGGTGGAACTCTCCTGCAACGATGCCTGGATCCGGGACAGCGGACCCACGTTCCTGGTCGACGCCAAGGGCCGGCGACGCGGTGTGGACTGGACCTTCAACGCCTGGGGTGGGCTCGACGGCGGTTTGTACTTTCCCTGGGACCGCGACGACGAAGTGGCGCAGAAGGTGCTCGAGATCGAGGACACCGATCGCTACCGCGTGCCATTCGTGCTGGAGGGCGGCGCCATCCACGTGGACGGCCAGGGCACCTGCCTCACCACCGAGCAGTGCCTGCTGAACCCGAACCGCAACGCCGGCGCGACGCGCGCCGACGTCGAAGACGTGCTGCGGCGTTATCTCGGCGTGACCAAGGTCCTGTGGCTGGGGCTCGGTGTGCATCTCGACGAGACGGACGGCCACATCGACGAGTTGGCCTGTTTCGTGGGGCCAGGTCAGGTCGCGCTGACCTGGACGCTCGACCGGTCCGATCCGCAGTACGAGATTTCCCGGGATGCGGAACAGCGGTTGCGCCATGCGCGCGACGCCCGCGGCCGACCGCTCATCGTGCACAAGATCCATCAGCCGGGTCCGTTGTACATGACCGCCGAGGAGGCGGCCGGCATCGACCTGCGTGCCAGCACCCAGCCGCGCCGGGCGGGCGACCGGCTGGCCGGCTCGTACATCAATTTCTACATCGCCAACGAGTGCGTGGTCATGCCGCTGTACGACAAGCGCTGGGATGGCGCGGCCGCGCGAACGCTGAAACGCCTGTTCCCCAGGCGCAAGGTCGTGGGCGTGCCCACCCGGGAGATCCTGCTCGGCGGCGGCAACATCCACTGCATCACTCAACAGGTGCCACGGCGGGTGAAGCCGGCGCTGCGCCGGTAAATGGAACTTTGCCGCACGCCGGCTCTCGAATGCCATTATTCTACGCAGCCTCACGACCCCCCCGGGGCCGCCCCTACTGGAATTCCCTAGTGCTCTCACTTTGCCGCCGAACTCTGACCGCCCTGGTGTGCACCGTCGCGTTTCTCGCCGCGGGGTGCCACAGCAACAACACCAGCAGCGGTTACGGCGCCACCTGGGTGACGCTCACCGCGGAGCCCGGCGACTTCGCGAGTTACAGCGTCAACATCGATTCGGTGACACTGATCCGCAACGACGGCCAGACCGCCACTCCGCTCGCCACCGCCGAGACGGTGGATTTCACCAAGTTGTCCAATCTCTCCGAACTGTGGGGCACGGGGACCGTGGCCACGGGGACGTTCGTTGCGGCGTCCATTCAGCTCGATTATTCGAGCGCCAATATCGCAGTGATGGTCAACGGCGCACCGGTGCAGGCGAAGGTGGTTGGGCCCACGGGCGCGGACGTGACCACGGTGACCATCGTCGTGGTCTTCGACCCCGCGAATCCGCTCACGCTGCCGGCCACGTATGCGACCACCGCGGCGCAGCGGCTGGCGTTGAATCTGGACCTCACCGCGTCCACGGTGTCGATCGATACCTCGACCGCCAAACCCACGGTGACGGTGCGGCCGTATTTCACGGCGGGCATCTCGCCCTCGGATCAGAAACTGGTGCGCATCCGCGGCCCGCTGATCAATTCCAGCGTCACCGAGGGCACGTACACGGTGTACGTGCGGCCGTTCCACGACGAGGGCGACGACATCGGGTCGGTGACGCTGTTCAACGACGCGAACACGCTCTACACGCTGAACGGCTTGAACTACGTCGGCACGCCGGGCCTCACCATCCTGTCGCAGAAGTCGGCGAGCACCACGCTGACCGCGGCGTACGCCACGTACGAGCCCACCGTGACGCCGACCGCGACCGCCGGCAAGTGGCACACCCAGTACATGATCGGCGGCGCGACGCTCGAGGACACCTACACCTCGGGCCTGGAGGGCGACGTCATCAGCCGCTCGGGCAACACGCTGACGCTGCGCGGCGCGACGTTTTGGGAACCCAATGGCACGCTCACCTACTACGAAACGGATTCGATCCTCACGGTGGGGCCCGCCACTGAAGTGACCGTGGACGACAACACGACCCTGACCGGTCTCGACTACAACTCGGTCTCGGTGGGACAGCACGTCATCGCGCGCGGTGTTGCCTCCATCACCAATGGCGTGGTCACGGTCGACGCCGCCGGTTCGAGCACCAGCGTGGGCTCCGTTCGGCTGACCTCGACCAGCGTGTACGGGTCGCTGGTGGCCGCGGGCGCGAACGATCTGCTTTTGAACCTCACCACCATCAACGACTGGCCGGTCTCGGTGTTCAACTTTGCGGGTACCGGCTCGAGCGCCGCCAACGATGCCGTCGCCACCAATTACTATGTCAACACCACGGGGCTGACCGTGCCCGACACCACGGCGGGCGATCCGGTGTGGGCCGACGGCGTGGTGGCGCCCTACGCGGCGGGGCCGCCGGATTTCAACGCCAGCGCCGTTCAGAGCGAGGCCTCGAAGACTGCCAGCATTCGTGTCAATTGGGGCACCGCCGGCACGCCGGCGCCGTTCTCTGCGATGTCGGCGAGCGGCCTGACGCTGGATCTCAGCAACGCCAGCATCACCAGCGCGGTGATCCGTTTCGGACCGGAGAGCCTGCCCCTGACGTCGCTGCCCGCCTCGCCCGTCATCGTGGCAGCGACCGGCACCGCGCCCACCGCCACCGGCCTGCCGTCCACGTACACGCCGCTGTTCTCCGAGGGCGACCCGACCGTCACGGGTACCGATGCGGCGCCCGACGGCGTCCACGTGTACAGCGCGTTATCGACGTACGTGACGCAGCTCACCACGGTGTTCACCACCAAGGCAGCGCTGTCGTTCGAGGCGCGGGGGACCTACGACCGGACCACCAACACTTTCACGGCGGCCAGCATCAACGTCGTGCTCTGACCGACGTCTTGCGATGCGGCGGTCGTTCGCATGGGGATGGGCCGCCTCGGCACTGATCGCCGCGGTATTGTCGTCGCCGCCCGCACGTGCGGCGGAACAGGCGCCCACCGCGGCCGCACCCACTGCGCAGCCCACGCGCGCCGGGCCGTCGGCGCCGCCACCCGCTCCCGCAGCAGTGTCGCTGCGACCCCGCATCTGTCTGGTGCTGTCGGGCGGCGGGGCGCGCGGCATGGCGCACATCGGCGTCCTCGACGTGCTCGAACAGCTCAAGATTCCCATCGACTGCATCGCGGGCACCAGCATGGGCGCCGTGGTGGGCGGGCTGTACGCCAGCGGCATGAGCGCCCGCGACATCGACCGCACCATGCGCTCGGTGGACTGGCAGGAAGCGTTCCGCGACGCGCCGCCGCGGCGCGATCTGGCCTTCCGGCGCAAACAGGACGACCGCAACTTCCTGGTACGCCTGCCGCTGGGTCTCAAGCACGGCCAGGTGCTGCTGCCCAAGGGGTTCATCCAGGGCCAGAAACTGCAGGAGACCTTGCGCCAGCTCACGCTCTCGTTCAGCAACACCACGGATTTCGACACCCTGCCCACCCCCTTCCGGGCGGTGGCCACCGATCTGGAAAGCGGCGCCGCGGTGCTGCTCGACAAGGGCGATCTGGCCATCGCCATGCGGGCCAGCATCTCGGCGCCCGGGGTGTTCGCCCCGGTGGATTACCAGGGCCGTCTGCTGGTGGACGGTGGCCTTGCGGAAAATCTGCCCATCGACGTCGCACGCGACATGCACGCCGACATCCTCATCGTCTCGGACGTGAGTTTTCCACTGCTGAACCGCGGGCAGCTCGATTCGGCGCTGTCGATTTCCAACCAGATGCTCGCCATCCTGGTCCGCAAGGATTCGGACCGGCAGAAGGAGACGCTCGGGGCACAGGATGTGTTGATATCACCCGTTCTCGGGTCTGCCCCGTCGACGGATTTCACCATCGCGGCGGGCACCATCGTGCAGGGCGAGGCCGCGGCGCGCGCGGCGGCGCCGAAGCTCGCCGCGCTCGGCGTCAGCGATGCCGAGTACCGGCGCTACGTGGCGCGCCGTGAGGCGCACGAACCGGGTCCGCGACCCATCGAGTTCGTACGCGTCGACGACGAATCCAGGCGCTACGAGAAGACCATCCTCGCGAAGATGCAGCCGCTGGTCGGCAAACCGCTCGATGCCGACGCGCTGGGCAGGCGCATCACCGAGCTGTACGGGCTCGGCAATTTCGAGACGCTGGATTACTCATTGGTGGAGCAGAAGCACGGCCCGGCCGCCGCGGACACGGGTGCCGACGAGACCGGACTCGAGGTGCACGCGCGCCGCAAGTCCTGGGGACCCAATTACCTGCGCTTCGGCTTGAACCTGGAGGACGACTTCCAGGGCAACAGCCAGTACAACGCGACGGCGCGCTTCGTGCTGACCGAACTCAACGACCGGGGCGCGGAGCTCTTGACGGACGTGCAGATCGGCAGCGATCCGAAGATCGTCAGCGAGTTCTATCAACCGCTCGACGCCCAGCGGCTGTGGTTCGTGGCACCGAGTGCGCGGGTGGAGGCGCGCGATCTGCCGATCTACGTCGACAACAAGGAGGTGGCGGATTTTCGCGACCGCGAGGCCGAGATCGATCTCGATTTCGGCCGCAACCTCAGCAATTGGGGCGAGATACGGGCAGGGCTGCATCGCACCAACGGCGCCACGCAGGCGCGCTACGGTGATCCCATCCTGGTCGAGCCGGGTTACAACAACGGCGAGCTGTTCTTCAAGTTCAGCTACGACCGGCTCGACAACGTGCATTTCCCGCGCGCCGGAGCGACCTTCAACTTCCAGTGGGACGCCGAACGCACCGACCTCGGCGCCGATCAGGTGCGCGACCGGGTGAGCGCGGACTGGCTGGTGGCCACGTCGCGCGGCCGTAATACGCTGCTGTTCTGGAACTCTGTGGGCACCACGCTCGACGGCAACATCAGGACCACGGCGCTGCCCGAGTTCTATTCGCTGGGCGGTTTTTTCAATCTTTCCGGCCTGGCGCAGTCTTCGCTGATCGGGCCGCACTACGCGATCTCCCGCGCCATTTATTTTCGCAAGATCGGCCGGGGAGGGGAGGGATTCTTCGAGTTTCCCGCCTATCTCGGCGCATCGCTCGAAATGGGCGACACCTGGCAGCGGCGCGGCGATTTCTCGGTGACCTCGGCGCGCAAGGATGCGTCGGTGTTCATCGCCTTCGACACCTATCTCGGGCCGGTGTATCTCGGCTCAGGGTACGATGCGCGCGGGACCGCGGCGTTCTACCTGTTTTTGGGGCGCACGTTCTAGAAGCTGCGGCTCTGTGACAGGTTTTCGACCTTCTCGAACACCTGCGCCGGCTGGTCGCCGATGCGCGAGTACTCGTGGCGACGCGACATCTCCTCGAGGCGGCGGTCGCGCTCCTCGGCGGTGTAGAACCAGTGTGTGTTCTGCCAGTCGGTGCCGAGCAGCCGGGCGAACGGGTCGCCACGGCGCAGGCTGATCCGGATGCCATAGGGCTTCGGCAGCGCCGGCAACCCCCGCACGAGATTTTGCGCGTTGAAGATTCCCATGGGCACGAACGATAGCGGAAGGCGTGTCCGGCCGCCAGTTCCCCGCTGCGGCCGCCGCACCTGTCGGTCCCGGTGCCGGCCCATGAGGTAAGTGAATCGCGTGGTAGACTCCGCCGCCTTCCGGAGAGGTAACCGATGGCATCGTCTTACACGGCCTCAGACATCGAGGTATTGAGCGGTTTGGATCCGGTGCGGCGCCGGCCGGGCATGTATACCGACACCACGCGCCCCAACCATCTGGCGCACGAAGTCATCGACAACAGCGTGGACGAGGCGCTCGCCGGGCACTGCAGTGTCATCAACGTGACCCTCTTCAAGGACGGCTCCCTGCAGGTCGAGGACGACGGCCGCGGCATGCCCGTCGACATCCACCCGAAGGAGAAGATCAGCGGGGTCGAGCTGATCCTGACGCGTCTGCATGCGGGCGGTAAGTTCAACGACACCACCTACCAGCACTCGGGGGGCCTGCACGGGGTGGGCGTGTCGGTGGTGAACGCCCTGTCCCGGCAACTCGAGTGCCGGGTGCGGCGCGGGGGCAAGGAATACCGCCTGGGGTTCGAGGGCGGCCGGCTCACCTCGAAGCTCGACGTGGTGGGCGAGGTGTCCAAGTCCAAAACCGGCACGACGGTGCGCTTCTGGCCCGACGGGAAGTATTTCGACACGGACAAGTTTGCCGTGCCGAGTCTCAAGCAGGTGCTGCGCGCCAAGGCAGTGCTGTGTCCGACGCTGCGCGTTACGCTCACCACGGAAGCGACCGGGGAGCGCCAGGAGTGGTTTTACACCGGCGGCCTGCACCAGTATCTCGCCGAGGAGCTGGGCAAGGGGCAGTGGCTGCCGGCGGAGACTTTCTACGGCAAGCGCGACGTCGAGGGCGGCACCGTCGACTGGGCCTTCGCCTGGGTCAGCGAGTCCGAGCACCGCATCACCGAGAGCTACGTCAACCTGATTCCGACCGTGGAAGGCGGCACGCACGTCAACGGTCTGCGCTCCGGAACGGCCGATGCGGTGCGCGAGTTCTGCGAGTTCCGCAACCTCGTCCCGCGGGGCCTCAAGCTCGCGCCCGAGGACGTGTGGGACGGCGTGAGCTTCGTCCTGTCGTTGAAGATGCGCGAACCGCAGTTCGCAGGGCAGACCAAGGAGCGGCTCTCCTCGCGCGAATCGGCGGGCATCGTGCAGGGCGTCATCAAGGATGCCTTCGCGCTCTGGCTGAACCAGCATCCCGACCAGGGCGAGAAGATCGCCATGCTGGCGATCGCCAATGCCCAGCAGCGCTTCAAGGACAGCCAGAAGATCGAACGTAAGCGCATCGTGTCGGGGCCGGCGCTGCCGGGCAAGCTCGCCGACTGCGTGAGCCAGGATCCCGCGCGCGGCGAACTGTTCCTGGTCGAAGGCGACTCGGCGGGCGGTTCGGCCAAACAGGCCCGCGACCGCGTGACGCAGGCCATCATGCCGCTGCGCGGCAAGATCCTGAACACCTGGGAGGCGGATACGCGCGAGGTGCTGCAGTCTCAGGAGGTGCACAACATCAGCATCGCCATCGGCGTGGAGCCCGCGGCCATCGACCTCAGCGGGCTGCGGTATCACAAGATCTGCATCCTCGCGGACGCCGACAGCGACGGTCAGCACATCGCGACCCTGCTCTGCGCGCTGTTCCTCCGGCACTACCGGCCGCTGGTCATGGCAGGCCACGTGTACGTATGCATGCCGCCGCTGTTTCGCATCGACGTCGGCAAGGAAGTCACGTACGCGCTCGACGAGGCGGAACGGGAGAGCGTGCTCGCACGTATCACCGCCGCCAACCCGCGCACGAAACCGGTGGTCACGCGCTTCAAGGGCCTCGGCGAAATGAGTCCGTTGCAGTTGCGCGAGACGACGATGGCACCCCAGACGCGTCGCCTGGTGCAGATGACCATCGACGCGGCGGACAGTCCGGATCAGATGCTCGACATGCTGCTCGCCAAGAAGCGCGCGGGCGACCGGCGTGAATGGCTGGAAACCAAGGGTAATCTGGCCCAGCTCTGATGACGATGAAAGACCAGGAATTGAATTTCGAAGGCATCGAGCGCGAGCCGCTCAAATCGTTCGCCGAGCGCGCGTATCTCGATTATTCGATGTACGTGATATTGGACCGCGCGCTGCCGCACCTGGGCGACGGCCTGAAGCCCGTGCAGCGACGCATCGTGTACGCCATGAGCGAGCTCGGACTCGCCGCGGGCGCCAAGCACAAGAAATCCGCGCGCACGGTGGGCGACGTGATCGGCAAGTTCCATCCGCACGGCGACTCGGCGTGCTACGAGGCCATGGTGCACATGGCGCAGGATTTCGCCTATCGCTATCCGCTGGTCGACGGCCAGGGCAACTGGGGCTCGACCGACGATCCGAAATCGTTCGCCGCCATGCGTTACACCGAATCGCGGCTGACCGGCTATGCGGCGCTGCTCCTGCAGGAGCTCGACGCGAGCACGGTCGACTGGGCGCCGAATTTCGACGGGTCGCTCGACGAACCCACCATGCTGCCGGCGCGGGTGCCGAACCTGTTGTTGAACGGCGGGTCCGGCATCGCCGTCGGCATGGCCACGGACATCCCGCCGCACAATCTGCGCGAAGTGGTCAAGGCATGCGTTGCGCTGCTAGACGATCCGGACTTGAGCACCCGAAAGCTCATGGCGAGCATCAAGGGCCCGGATCTGCCCACGGGCGCCGAGATCGTCTCGCCGCGCGAGGACCTGGTGCAGCTGTACGAGACGGGCGCGGGCAGTTTCAAGGCGCGCGCCACGTATTCGCTCGAAGACGGTCAGATCGTGATCGACGCGCTGCCGTTCCAGGTGTCGGGGTCCAAGGTGCAGGAGCAGATCGGCGCCCAGATGCAGCAGAAGAAGCTGCCCATGGTGGAGGATTTCCGCGACGAATCGGACCATGAAAATCCGACCCGTCTGGTGATCGTGCCCAAGTCTAGCCGCGTCGACGTCGCCGCGCTGATGGCGCATCTGTTCGCGACCACGGACCTCGAGCGCAGCTACCGCGTCAACCTCAACGTCATCGCGCTGGACGGGCGCCCGCGCGTGATGGCGCTCAAGGAGCTGCTGCTCGAATGGCTGACGTTCCGCAAGTCCACCGTCACGCGCCGGCTCGAACATCGGCTTGCCCGGCTGAGCGCACGGCTGCGCATCCTCGACGGGCTGCTCGTCGCGTACCTGAATCTCGACGAAGTGATCCGCATCGTGCGCACCGAAGATCAGCCGAAACCCGTGCTCATCCAGCGTTTCGCCCTGTCGGAGGAACAGGCCGAGGCGATCCTGGAGACCAAGCTGCGCCATCTGGCGCGCCTGGAGGAAATGAAGATCCGCGACGAGCAGAAGAAGCTCGCGGCGGAGCGCGACGACATCAAGTCCGTGCTCGCAAGCAAGGCGAAGCTCACCCGCCTGGTGCGCGACGAACTGCTCGCCGACGCCGAGAAGTACGGCGACGACCGGCGCACCAAGCTCGTCGAGCGCGAGGCGGCGCAGGCCATCTCCGCGGTGGAACTCTTGACCAGCGAGCCCACCACCGTGGTGCTGTCACGGCTCGGCTGGGTGCGGGCGGGCAAGGGGCACGACATCGACGCCCGTGCGCTGAGCTACAAGACGGGCGATGAGTTCCAGGCGGCGGCGCGCGGCCGCAATCTGCAGCAGGCGGTGTTCATCGATTCCACCGGCCGTGCCTACAGCCTCGATGCACATCAACTGCCGGCCGCGCGCGGTTATGGCGAACCCCTGTCGGGAACGGTGGATCCACCGGACGGGGCGACCTTCGCGGCGGTGCTGATCGGCGAGCCGGAGGATGCGTGGCTCCTGGCGAGCGATGCGGGCTATGGGTTCGTGGTGACGCTGCGTGAGCTGTACTCACGCAACAAGAAGGGCAAGGCCGTGCTCAAGGTGCCGCAGAATGCGCGCGTGCTGCCGGCCCAGCCCATCGCGCACAAGGCGGCGCTCGCGGTGTTCGTCAACAACGACGGCGAGGTGCTGACGCTGGCCGTCGCGCAGATCGAGACGATGAGTTCGGGCAAGGGTCAGAACCTCTACGGCATCGCCGGCAAGCAGTCCGCGGACCGCGACGAGTACCTGGTGGCGATGGCGGTGGTGGCGCCGGGCGAGACGCTCACGGTGCACAGCGGCAACAGTGCGCCGATGAAGCTGAAGTACGAGGAGCTGAAACAATTCCAGGACCGGAAAGGCCAGCGGCGCCAGCGGTTCTCGCGGGCTTACAAGCAGGTCGACCGGCTCGAGGTGACTGCGGGATAGCGCTGCGCGCCGGCCGCCGGCGGGGGGCGGCCGCGTGGGGGCGCGGGCCCTACCGCTCCCCAGACATGGTGACGTCTTCCGGGGCATGCACGAAGTAACCCTGGATGAATTCGATGCCGAGCTGCCAGAGCACCGCCATGGTGTTGGCGTCCTCGACGCGCTCGGCCACCGTCTCCACGTTCTTGCGCTTGGCCGCCTCGACCAGACCCTTCACGCGCTGCTGCTGCAGCTGGTTGGTGGACAGACCCTGCATCAGCGAGCCGTCGACCTTGATGAAATTCATGCCGATGTCGTTGAGCAGCTTCAGTGGATCGCGGCCGGTGCCGAAATGCTCCAATGCGAAGCGAAACCCCAGCTTGAGAAGGTTGTCCGCGAATTCCTTGGTCTGCCGCACGTACTGCGTCGCGAGCACTTCGGTCACCTGGAAGCACAGCCGGTCCGGATCGATCTTCAGCGACTTCAACTGGGTCTCCAACCAGCCGACGAGACTCTTGTCGAGTATGGTGTCCCTGGACACGCGTACGAAGATGCAACCGGCCTTGCGGTTGCCGGCGAACGACATGGACGCGCCGATCACCCAGCGATCGATGTTCTTCATGAGATCGTTGCGTTCGGCGGCGGCCATGAACTCGGCGGGGAGCACCTCGTTGCCCTGCTCGTCGAGCATGCGCACCAGCACGTCGAACATGCCCTTGTCCTCGCCCTGCAGACTGGCGATCGGCTGTTGTACCAGCCGGAAGCGGTTCTCCATCAGCGCACTCTTGATGTGCTTGACCCAGATCTTGTCGTAGGCCAGCACGCGCGTATCGTTGTCGGCCTTGTCGACCGCGTACATCTGGTTGCCGCCGAGTTCGCGGCCGCGCCGCGTGGCGTCGACGGCATCGGTGATGGCGGCATCGACGTCGGGGTGGGTTCCAGGCAGCAGACCGAGGCCCACCGTCACCGTGGCCGACAGGGTCTTGTCGTCGATGCTGAAGATGTGCTCGTTGACCCGCTTGACCACGTTCTCCGCCCAGGTCTCGACGTCGCGGGCGGTGCCGCGCTCGAGCAGGAGCAGGAAACCGTTGCCGCCGAAGCGGCCGCAGATGTCGGTGGGCGTCACCTGCACACGCAGCAGTTCCGCGAGCTGGGCCATGAAATCTTCGCTGGCAAGCAGGCCTATCGCGCGTTGGATGTCGATGAAACGGTCCGGTTTGATGTGCGCGAACTGACGCACGCCGCCCTTGGCGGCGATCGCACAGCGCTCGCGCACGGCGGCGATGGCATAGCGCTGCTGCAGAAACCGGGTGGAGGCATCGTTCTTGACCGCATCGGCGAGACGCAGCTCGAGGTCCAGATCCTTCTTGTGCCGCGCCGGAATGGCGATGCGGACCGCCGGTTCGTTTTCGAAATCGGCCTTGGTCAGCTGTAGTTCCAGGCCCATCCCCGAGCCGTCCGACAACAACGCCTGAACTTTCAGTCCATGGCCGGCCCACTTTCCCTGCAGGCACGCGACCAGCGCTCCCTTGAGCGCGGGATGGGTTTCCTGTTCGAACAGGTCCATCAGCGGCGTGCCGGTCAGGGCGTCGTCGGCGGCATAGCCGAACAGCTCGACCCAGGCATGGTTGGCGTCGACGACGATGCCCTCCTGCACGTGGGTGATGGCGTCGGCGGAGCCTTCCAGAAAGTGATGAAGTTGTTCGCGGTACTCGCGTGCCGAGGACAGCGTGCTGAACAGCGCCCGTTCCAGACGGTAGGCCCGCAGCTCACGCGAGGCCACCGATTGCAGGCGGCTGCGGTTGGCGAGCGTGACCACGTCCTGTGCGCCGAGACGCATGGCCTCGGCGATGGCGTTTTCATCGACGTTCTCGCGCACGATGAGCACCGGCATTTCCGGTGCGTTCTGTTGCTTGACCTTCATCACCGATTCGAGATCGATTTCCAGCTCTTCGATGAACGCGACCAGCATCTCGGGATTGAGCTGGGTCAGGGCATCGCCCAGATCGCGTGCGTCGGGCAGCCAGGTGCAATGCACCGGATGGCCGCCGTTGCGCAGGGTACTGTTGATCGCTTCGACGTGGTCTTGCGACGTCGTCATCACGATCATGGGAACGGCACCCAATTCTGCCACTATGGAAGTCCTCGGTTGATGGGATTCGGAGTGTAGCACCCGGTTTTCCATGATTCTGGGACCGGCGTCTAAGGTGAAAAGACCAAATCGGACGCATTGGCCAGAAGCGGGGGTTGCGGCTATGATACGCGCCCTTCACCCCGAGGCCCGGCGATGGCTAACTACAGCACGAACGAATTCAAGGCAGGACTCAAGATTCTGATCGACGGCGACCCCTTCGCCATCGTCGAGAACGAGATGGTCAAACCCGGCAAGGGTCAGGCGTTCAACCGTGTGCGTGTGCGCAACCTGAAGACCGGCCGCACCATCGAACGCACGTGGAAGTCCGGCGATACGGTCGAGGCGGCCGACGTGGTCGACACGGACATGCAGTATCTGTATCGCGAAGGCGACTTCTTCAACTTCATGGTGCCGGACACCTACGAGCAGTTGACGGCCTCCAAGGAGGCGGTGGGCGACGGCGCGCAGTGGCTGAAGGACGGGACCATCTGCGTCGTGACCCTGTGGAACGGTGTGCCGCTGCAAGTGACGCCGCCTGCGCACATGGAGTTGAAGGTGGTCGAGACCGACCCGGGCGTGCGCGGCGACACGGCCACCGGAGGTTCCAAACCGGCCAAGCTCGAAACGGGCGCCATGGTGCGGGTGCCGCTGTTCATCAACGAGGGCGAGATCCTGCGCATCGACACCCGCACCGGCGAGTACCTTTCGCGCGGCAAGGGCTGATCCGACGACGGGCACCGCTCAGGCGTTGTCGATGCAGAACGCCATGGTCTGTTGCAAGGACGAGGCACCGAGGGCCACCGCGACCAACCGGTCGACGCCGAGCGCGACACCCGCGCAGTCCGGCATGCCCGCCTCCAGCGCCGCGAGCAGCCGCTCATCCAACGGCTCCTCGCGTTGGCCGCGTGCTCTGCGGGTGCGAAGATCGCTCAAGAAGCGTGCCCGCTGCTCTGCAGCATCCTTCAGCTCATGGAAGCCGTTGGCGATTTCGAGGCCGTCAAGATAGAACTCGAAGCGCGCGGCCACCGGCGGCACGCCGGGCTTCAGCCGCGCGAGCGACGCCTGCGATACGGGATAGTCACACACGAAGCAGGGACGTTCCACGCCGAGCTTGGGACCGACCACCAGCCCCATCAACAGATCGAGCTTGGCATCGCGGTCGAGTTCGGCGCCGCAGGCCACGCCGTGCAACGCGGCGGCGGCATCGAGTTCGTCATCGCGGGCGGCAAACACGTCGACGCCCGCATGCCGGCGCAGGGCCGCGGCGTACGTCAGCCGTTCCGCCGGTTCCAGCACCCGCGCGGGCGCGAGCAGCATGGCTGCCAGGGCTTCCACTTCGCTCATGAGAGCGGCGTCGTCGAAGCCCAGCCGGTACCATTCGAGCAGCGTGAATTCAGGGTTGTGCCAGCGGCCACGCTCGCCATCGCGGAACACCTTGCAGACCTGGTAGATGTCGCCGCAGCCCGCCGCGAGCAGTCGCTTCATGCTGTACTCGGGCGAGGTGTGCAGGAACGAGCGTCCCGGCAGTCCGTCGACCTGAAGGGAAAGCGATTCGATCTGCGGATCGCTGCCGGCTGCGGCGCCGAGGATGGGTGTCTCGACTTCGAGCACGCCGCGCTGCGCGAAAAATTCGCGCACCCGCGCCAGGAGTGCCGCCCGCCGTCGCAGCGCCGCCACCGTGGCCGTGGGCCGCCATGCGCTCAGATCGCCTCGCCCAGGGCCTGACCCAGCTGTACGATGGCCCCCGGGCGCAATCCCGGATGCCACGTCACCCGCCCGCGCTCGAACAACACGATCACGGTCGAGCCCATGTTGAAGCGGCCGAGTTCCGCCCCCTTGGCGAGGCGCACCGCCGGCACCGCGAGGCGGGTCACCGCACGGCGCCGCGCGGGGGTGATGTCGCCGGCCCAGACGGTCGCCATGCTGCCGACGTTGAGCGCTCCCACCAACACCACCGCCACGGCCCCGAACGGGGTCTCGAACAAGGTGAGCACACGCTCGTTGCGGGCGAACAGCCGCGGGACATGCTGCGCGGTGACGGTGTTCACGCTGAACAGGCGACCGGGCACGTACACGCAGTCGAGCAGGCGGCCGCTCACCGGCATGTGGATGCGGTGATAGTTGAACGGCGCGAGGTAGATGGTTGCGAACGAGCCGCCCTCGAAGCGGTTCGCCCACGGTTGATTCGCAAGCAGGGCGGCGAGGCTGTAACGGCGGCCCTTGGCCTGCAGCAACGTGCCCGCATCGATGCTGCCGCATTCGCTCACCGCGCCATCCACCGGGCTCGCGACGGCATGGGCGGCCGCGGCGATCGGCCGCGCCCCGGGTTGCAGGGCCCGGGTGAAGAAGTCGTTGAAGCTCGGGTAGGCGTACGGATCGGTTTCGACCGCCTCGCTCATGTCGACGGAGAACAGCTTGAGAAATCCCCGCGTCAACAGATCCTTGAACCAGATGCTGCGTACGCGCGTCGCGTGCAGCACCAGCCGGGACAAGCCATGCTGGGGCAGCAGGTACTGCAGGGCCACGAACAGGCGCCCGCGCAGGTCCGCGTCTTTCGGGGTCGGCTCCGGCGCCGTCATGCCGCACCCGCGGTCAGGAGATC
>CAZZVN010000079.1:13438-15332 GCA_964657625.1 uncultured Steroidobacteraceae bacterium | reverse complement strand
GGATCGACCGTTGCGCCCGGCAGCGTTTCAAGGTTCGCGCTGAATGTGCCGATCAATTCCTTTCCGCCGGTACACGCCGCCGAGCCAAAACTCAACATCGAGTTCGGGCCGGGGATCGGCCCATCGGCCTCAACGTCGGTGCTCACGTAGATTTCTTTGCTGCTCATGGCTGCGACTTCTGACGCAAGACATCCCATCGTTCGGTGACTGCCACCCGTAGCTTGCTATCGTCGATCTTTGCGATCCACTCGCGTAATTCGCGTCGAGAGAAGTTCGCTGGCCAACTCAGTTCGGGGAAATGACGCAGTCGCCGGCCGCGCCGGGTCGATAAATAGAGCGCGTCGAATAGCGCTTTAGCAGGGGTAGCGATCTCGAAGTTGCCGGTGTTTCGATACGGACCATAGCCGCCGATGAGTGCGGGGTCGAGTCCGTGGAACTGATATGTCCCAAAAGGGGTTCGTACCGTGGGACGAATACGTTCCGCCACGATCTGAATCACGTGCGGCGCCTGGTCGATCATGCCGTGAAGATTGAGCGCGGAGAGTAGCGAGACATAACCGCGAACGTCGGTCTTTTCTCCTTTCGTGGCGCGCAGCAATTGTGGAATGATGGCGTAGGGTGAGAAGTCAGCATGGCCGGGCAATGCCCAAATCCCACGTCGAACTTTGGCAATCAGCCCTTCCTTCGCCAAAGCCGAAAGTGATTGTGTCGCCCAGACGGGCGAACCTCCGGTGGTTTTGATGACGTCCGCCGTAGTGAATACGGGTTGATGATGCGTCAGTTCGCCGAAGACAGCGGTATCCACGGCGTTCATGTGATTGTTTCCGGTGCTACGGCGAGGATCTGGTCGATGAGATCGCCGACAAACAATTGACGCGCGATCCAGGTGTCCTCGTCCTGCAACTGCTCGCGTTGCGCTGGATCCAGGTAGGCCAGAACCGTGTCTGAATACTCGGCGTGGGATATTTCGAGCGCTCGGCCGCGTGCGTTTCGTAGCGTGGCATCGTCTAGCCAGCGTCTTAGGAAACCAGTGTCGATACCTCTGAGCGTTCCATCTCCAAGAACAAACAGATCGAAAACATCACGGGCCTGCACGTGTGTGCGCGACGCAAGGGCAGTGATCTTCTGACGGACGGCTGCAGACCGTGTGTAGCTCGGCAATAGAAGCGGTGGGTCATCCGGGCGAAGATACTCGCGGACTGCGGAATCGTTAGCCGGGCTGACAGCGTGCTCGTCTCCCTCGCATCTATCCCGGTAAGACACGTCTATTTTGGTCGGCGGTCGGATGCCGCCGCGACCGACCAGCTCGATTTTGTAGCGCAGCGTCGTATCGGTCGACTTACTCGATCGTCCGCCGATCAGCGACGCCTGGAGTATGCCGAGGGCTTGCAGACGACGTTGCACATCTCCGTCGGCCAGCGTCGCCGGAATGGCTCGTTGCATGGCGCCCGCGACGTCCTTGCCCACATCGAGATCGATGTCTTCGCTGAATCGGATGCTGCCAAAGTAAAGGCGTAGATTGGTTCCACCTTTCAGAACCCAATCGCGTCCTTGCAGTCGCTCTGCCAGAGCTCTGAGCAGTACGACGTGAAAGCCCTCGCGCAGGGCAAGCGGAGAATGGGGTTTTTTACTAATCGACATAGTTATCCTAAAACCATAATAATATCGATTAACATGCAGGGCAACTATTCTCAAAACAAGCGCCGGGAAGAGCGGGCAACCGACGTCGGGCTCAGTAGCGCGTTGTCGTGAGTCAGAGTACCGGCATCATGGGAATACGCAAGATATTGAATTACTTAAGTTTTATGCGGATCAAGATCGGAGGTACAGTCTGAATCGCCCACGGCCCACCAATTTCTACCACTCATACTGAAACGTGTGTAGAGCTTGGATG
>CAZZVN010000079.1:0-13338 GCA_964657625.1 uncultured Steroidobacteraceae bacterium | reverse complement strand
GGCAACTCGGCGATGATTGATGCATCGATCGCGTCGGCATACCACCGGTTGGTGAAATTTAAGACGCCTTCCCGGGAAGGCGTCACGTCGACTTTGAGGTTGCCGAAACGCCAGCGGCACATGACCTGCCCGAAATCCTCTTGGAAGCCCAGGCGCTTGAGTTCGGCTGCAATCGCGTAGTACTCGGCTTTGGACGCAATTTCAGCGATTAGATCAACGTCTTGAGTCGCTCTGACGGGAGGCCGTGCGATATCGGTAATTAATATTCCAGTGACGCAGCCGCCGACAAACACTAATTTATTCCGTAGGTGCTTGAGTGCGCCGGCGACTAGTTGAAGCTGCTGAGCATTTGATGCGCAGCTGGTCGAGACTGGCGATCGGCAAACTCAGGAACAGTCGGATCCGCGCATCCATCGCCTTGAAGGCTTGATTGAAAGCGGTTTTCTTGTCGATGTCGGTGCCTTGAACCGCAGCAGGGTCGGGAATACCCCAATGCGCGGTCGTGGGCTTGCCGTACCCCACCGGGCAGGCCTCGCCGGCGGCGTTGTCGCAGACCGTGATGATGTAATCAAAATGCGGACCGGCGGGGGTGGCAAATTCATCCCAGCTTTTGCTACGTAGGCCGTCCGTGGGAAAGTCTTGTCGCTTGAGGAGATCGAGCGCGAACGGATTGACCTCCCCATTCGGATGGCTTCCTGCGCTGTAGGCGCGAAACTGCCCGTTGCCACGCCGATTCAAAATCGATTCGGCGAGGATGCTGCGTGCCGAGTTGCCGGTGCACAGGAACAGCACGTTGTAGACCTTGTCGGTCATGTTCTTGGTCTTTGTCGAAGAGTGTGGTTAGTCGATGCCGACGCGCGGGCTGGGACGCTCATGTGTCGTGCCAATCGCGATCCGCGCTGGTGTGCGTTCAGGCAGCACAGCAGGACTCACCGGGTGCTTTGCGCTCGCAGCAAACAGCGGAATCAGGCGGTGGGGGCAGGCAACACTTGTCGCTGGTTTCCCCTGGCTCCGTTGAAACGGTGGATAAGCCACGATTGAAGACTAAGGTATCTTCACCGTAGACGGGAATTTCGGCGAGGGTGTGAAAGGTCTCCCAGGCGATGCCCGTGGGATCGGTCACCCAGTACTTGTTCGCTCGAGCATAGCAGCAGGGTTGCTCGCTTTCTTCGATCAGCTTCGAGTCAGCGGCCTCCAGCTGCGCGTGCATGGCGCGCAACTCGTCGTCGGAGTCGAGCTGGAAGCCTAAATGATTCACCCCGGCCGGCTGACGGTCCGTCGAGATCGCGAAGTTGATCCGAGGATCCTCGATCATCCACTTGGCGTAATCCGCATGACGGACCGCCGGCGGCGTTGCAAACAGCGTGGAATAGAAACGTACCGACTCATCGAGGTCCTTGACGCTGACATGCAGGTGAAAACGCTTCATGCTTGCTTCCTCTTGGGTGGGGCAGCCTCGGCCGCGGGAATGCCGCAGGCGGGGCCGCAGTCTTTGTCAGCCAATACACAGCAGTTGTCGGTCAGGAATCCGACCAATTTGTTCATGCGGGGAAAATTTGGACTGTAAAACAGGTTCCGCCCATCCCGGCGGGCCTCGATGAGGCCGGCTCGCTGCAACTCCTTCAGGTGGAACGACAATGTCGGCGCAGGGATGTCGAGTTTCTCTATGAGCTGCGTCGGTGTGTAGCCCTCGGGACCTCGTTTAACCAAAAGCCGGAAGAGCGCCAGTCGAGACTCTTGAGCTAGCGCCGCCAGTCCAACGATGACTTCTGTAGATTTCATAGTTTCAATATAATAGAAATATGGAACGACGGTCAAGCTCGAAATGATGGTTCCTCTAATCAAATTGTTTGAGGGGCGGTGCCTTCATTCCGCTGCCCGTGATTGTCACTGGTTCCAAGCCTCATAACGATTTGCCGGATCTGCCGCCGTCCGTCGATATCGAGACCAGGACGATTCTCAAGGCATGCGTGAGAGCCAGGGCAGCATTGGCAGAATTGGCAGCGCTGCCAAGCGACGGCGTTGATCCCGAACCCGGCTGTTTTGATCACTACAATTCCGCTGCTCGAAGCGCAGGCAAGTTCGGAAATTGCAAACATCGTGACCACAACCGACGTCCTGTTTCGCCATGCGCAGGTAGAGTCGCTTGCGCCCGATCCGGCAACCGAAGAGGTTTTTGAAGCTTCTTACCCAAGAGCCAAACGACTACAAGCGGTTTGGGTTGCAGTAGGCGACATGGGGTTTCATGGCAACCCCTGGGCCGATTATCTGCTCAAAGGAACCCATCCCGCCTCGACATCGGCGCGCGGCTGCCGGGCCACGCCTCGATCGCGGGAGTCGAGCAAACGAAGCGCCGCGCGGATGACCTAACGCGCAGGCCCGTGCAGTAACCTGTGGCGATGTCGAGGGTGAAGACTACGCCGCCCTCATGCATCCCGAAGGTTTGTGAATGCGTTTTGTCGTCGGCGGATTGTTGGCAATCTTGTCCAAAGGCCGCCGGGGGCGAACCAGTAACTCGCCACCGCAGTTGGGGCACCTGCCGCCGAGAACGCCTTCAGCGCAGGTACTACAGAAGGTGCATTCGAACGAGCAAATCCGCGCTTCACTCGATTCCGGCGGAAGATCTTTGTCGCAACACTCGCAGCCAGGACGCAGTTCAAGCATTCGATGTCTCCGGATTACTGGAAAGGTAAAGGTTGGAGCGGCAACCGGTCGGTCTGATCTCCGGGCTGTGCGTGTCCCACGGTTCAGGAATCTCTCAGGTCGAGTGACATGAAGACACTGTTCGGGTCGAGCACGTAATTGGCGAAGGGCGGGCACTCCACGAAACCATGCTTTTTGTAAAGCGCCCGCGCTGGCAGGAAATAATCCCAGGAGCCCGTTTCCAGGCTGAGGCGCGACATACCGCTTGCCCGTGCGGTCGCGATGATTTGACGCAGCATGGCGCTGCCCGCCCCCTTTCCGCGCAAGGACTTTACGGTGTACATCGATTTGATCTCGCCGTGATCGGCCGCGAGTTGTTTCAGCGCGCCGACCCCGACCAGGGTTTCATCGTCCCAGCTCGCCCAGAGGCGGATATCGGGGGATTGCAGTCCCGTCAGATCCAGCGCGTGCGCACTGCCGGACGCTGTCTCTGCGCGGGCGCTTACCAGATGGGTCTGCAATAGATCGACTACGCGCGGATCACGCAGATCGCCGGGGATGATTTGCATCATGATTGGCTTCCTGCGCGCGGCGCCATTGCACTGGGACCGACACCGTTGGGCATGGTAGACGTCCTTTTGGCACACCTGGCATTAGACGACCAAATCATGCCAATTCTTCGTCGGCGAGCCAAGCGCTTCAATCGCTTCGTGGTGGCCCTGGCCTATCATGGTCTTTGCGCGCTCGAATTCGCCTGTGCCGAAGCACCACGCCTATCGAGGTCTGGCCGCTCGCTTTGCCGCTGGACGGCGCGCGCACTCTCCATCATTGCGGTTTCCAGCACGCGAAAGATCTTCGGGTCCTCCATCATCGCGACGTTGAAGCGCATGTAACTTCCCGCGGATTGGGCGATGCTGAACACGTTGCCGGGCGCGAGCAGGACGTCGTCGGCGAGCGCCCGTCGCGCGATGTCCGCGGCGTCGAGTGCGTTTTGGCAGCGTGCACCACAGGTACAGACCGCCGGATGGTTCGATCTACGGCACCACTCCGATACCCCCCAGGCGTTTGATCGCGCGAGCCATCTTTTCCTGCAAACGCCCCCGGATATGATCCAGATAGCGGCGAAAGCCGGCGTCGGCCAGCACGTAATGCTGCAGCCGCGCGGCCAGCGGACTTCCCGACATGCCGGTGGCGATGCGCAGATCGCTCAGCGCGGCAATCCACTCCGGCTTGGCGATGATTCCCGCACGGATCTGGCGACCCCGACCGCCGCACGCCGGTTGCTGGCGCGGTTGGTAATGCGGCTCTCGAAGCCTGTGGTGCTTCGACCTTCAGTCTCGCAGACTACAAGAGTGCGATACGCGCTTCGCGGTGCTGGCGCGACGCCGTCGAGGATGCCTCCCGCCGTATCGGCAGCCCGACGTTACGCGCGCTGGTCGCAGACAATGAGCAATGAGGGAAGCGGTGTTGCAAACTCGTTTGATATCGTCGAGGTGCGTGATGCGGGGGTGTCGCAGATGAGCAGACCTTTCCAAATGGTCGATGTCTTTCACGATGGCGCGTTCAGCGGAAATCCGTTGGCGGTGGTGTCCGAGGCAGATGATCTGAGCACGGCGGCAATGCAGACCATGGCGCGCTGGTTGAACCTGTCGGAGACCGCGTTCTTGATGCGTCCGTCGTCGCCCGGGGCGGACTACCGGGTACGCATCTTTACGCTCGATCGCGAAATGCCGTTCGCAGGACACCCGACCCTCGGCAGCTGCCACGCGTGGCTGGCGACGGGCGCCATACCGGCCGATGCCGCGCTGATCGTCCAGGAATGCGGAGCGGGACTGGTACCGATTCGGCGCCGCGCCGGGCAGCTGGCCTTCGCCGCACCGCCGTTGCTCCGGGGCGGCCCGGTCGACGACTCTAAAATTGCCGAAACTGCCGACTTCCTGCGCATCGATCGCGCCCGGATCGTCGATGCGCAGTGGGCGGACAACGGACCGGGGTGGGTCGTCGTACTGCTCGCGTCGGCCGATGAGGTGTTGTCCCTGGAACCCGCCCGGGATCATCCCCGGCGTATCGAGGTGGGCGTGGTGGGACCGTACCCGGCCGGCAATCCCGTCGCGTTCGAGGTGCGCGCATTCTTCACCGATCATCAGGGCGGGGTCCGAGAAGATCCGGTCACGGGCAGTCTCAATGCCTCCACCGCGCAATGGTTGTTGTCCGCGGGTCGCGCGTCGGCGCCGTATGTCGCCGCGCAGGGAACCCGTATCGGTCGCTCGGGACGCATTTACATCGATCAAGACAGCCAAGGGGTGTGGGTCGGGGGTCGTACCGCCACTCTGTTTTCTGGGATATGTGCGGTCTAGGCCCGACTCGTGATCAATTCGCCGATCGTAGACCAAGGTATTGAACGAAGGGATCGAAATCGCGATCGCTGTACAGCAATGAGATGCTTTTCTCGATGCAGCTGGTTGCGATGAGAGTATCGATGGTCTTGCGAACGGTGATGCCCAGAGCCCTGAGCTTACGGAAATTTCTTGCCGCTTGAACCGCGATTTCCGCGCCGACGAGTGGGACGACAGGCAGGGAAGCCAATAACTTCCTGCCTTGATTGAACTCCCGCTCGCTGACGAATCCTTGGAGCACCTCCGTCAAAATCAAATCCCCGGTCACCACTTGTTCGACACCCAGCAGGGTGTCGAGTGTGTCAGCCTGTTCGGTGTCGATCCCACAAAAGTAATCCACCCAAACACTGCTGTCGACCAAGATCACTTGTCGGATCTCGTGGCTTCCAGATCACCGCTCCAAGGCAGCTTGCCGCGAAACCGCTGAATCTCCTTCTGTTTGCGAAGCCTGATGAGCGTTTGAAGTCCCAATTCGACAGCTTCTCGCTTCGTTTTGAGACCAGTGAGCCTGAGGGTCTCCCTCATCAATTTCTCATCGATGACTATGTTGGTGCGCATGATGTGTATCCAAAAACGTAATCATACACATGATACGATACGCTACGTTACACTGCACAGAGCGCTAAATTAAAAGCGCCTCCATGCTTGTTACTCAGCTTCAAAGTGAAATGCGCAAACTAACGTTGACCCGGGTGGTGGCCCTGTGGCTGGCCTCCGCAGTGGCCGCTGCCTCCCAGGGTGCGCTGCATTCCTACCTCGAGGTGCGCCTGTCGCCGGATGGAACCCATCTGGCGTCGGTGGAGGGCGACCAATCGGCCGCGGGGGGCGCGCCGGTGGTGCGTGATCTCGTGCTGCGGCGTGCCGATGGCGCGCGGATCGCTTCGGTTACCTTGCCTTGCGGCCGGGTGGCGCAGTGCTGGCCCGCCGCCCTGGCCTGGGCGCCGGACGGGAAAAGCCTGGCCTTTGCGCTGCGCAGGCCGGGCAGTCATGCGCGGTCGCTCTATCGCGTCGGCGCCGATGGGACGGGCCTCACCGAACTGCTGGCCTTCGACGGCACGCTCGATGCGTTGCGCTATGGTCGGGACGGGCGCCTGGCGTTGCTGGCCACCGCCGGGGCCACCAAGGAACTCGGCGCCGTCGAGGCCGGGGCGCCGATGCTGGGCGATCTCGCCGATGCGATCCCCGAGCAACGGATCGCGGTCGTGGATGAGCAGGGCTTGCACTGGATGTCGCCGCCCGACCTGTTCGTCTACGAATATGACTGGCTGCCCGACGGCAGCGGCTTCGTCGGCACCGCGGCACCGGGCGACGGCGACAACAACTGGTGGGTTGCCTGCCTCTATTCGTTCGCCGACGGAGCGGGCAAGCTGATCTACACGCCGCCCGATGCGCGTCATCAAATCGCGGAACCTACGGTGCTGCCCGACGGGCGCCACGTGGCGTTCATCGGCGGGATCATGAGCGATTTCGGCTCCACGGGCGGTGATGTCTACAGCCTCGAGCGTGACAGCGGCAAGGTGATGGATCTGACGCCTGGCTTCGGTGCGTCGGCGACGGCGTTGACCGTGCGCTGCGATGGACATCTGCTGGCGCAGGTTCTGGCCGGCGACGCGAGCGAACTGCTCGATGTGGGCAATGCCTCCGGCGCCGCCGCCAAAAAAGTTTGGAGCGGTTCCGATAGCATCGGTGGGTTGCGGTCCGAGAGCTGTCCTTCGGGCCGGCAGGCGGTGGTGCGGCAGAGCTTCACCACGCCGCCCGAAATTGCCGTGGGTCGGCTCGGCGACTGGGCATCGGTGACACATGCCAATCAGGGCCGGACGCTGCCGGCCACGGCGCGCAGCGTGACCTGGTCCAGCGACGGGCTGTCGGTGCAGGGCTGGCTGCTGCTGCCTGCTTCGAAGGTCGGCGTCCGGTTGCCGATGGTCACCGTGGTGCACGGCGGCCCGGCCGCCGCGACGCAGCCGGTGTTCTGGGGCGCGGGCCTCGAGCGCAGCCTGCTCGAGCGGGGCTATGCGCTGTTCCTGCCGAATCCGCGCGGCAGCTTCGGACAGGGCGAGACCTTCACTCAGGCAAACGTGAAGGATTTCGGGCACGGCGATCTGCGCGACATTCTGGCGGGCATCGACGCCGTCGAAATGACGGCGCCCATCGACGATGCACGCCTCGGCCTCTACGGCCACAGCTACGGCGGCTTCATGACCATGTGGTCCGTGACCCAGACGCAACGCTTCGCGGCGGCGGTGGCCGGGGCCGGGATTGCCAACTGGCAGTCCTACTACGGCCAGAACGGCATCGATCAGTGGATGATTCCCTATTTCGGGGAATCGGTGTACGACGATCCCGCGGTATACGCGCGCTCCGCGCCGATCACCTACATCAAGAACGTGAAGACGCCCACCCTGACCTACGTCGGCGCTCTCGACGTCGAATGCCCGGCGGCCCAGACGCTGGAATTCGATCATGCGTTGAAAGCTTTCGGGGTGGCGTCCTCGATGGTGATCTATGCGGGGGAGGGCCATGCAATTCGGGATCCCACCAACTTGGCGGATCAGGAGAAGCGCGTGCTGGGTTGGTTCGACCGCTACCTCAAATAGCGCGGTTGCGGGGCTCAAGCAAAGATTTTGTCGATACAAAACAAGGTGGGTTCGCGCACCGAAAGCACTTGCTGTTGCGGGAAAGTCACATCCAATATTGACATCGGATTTGCAGTAGGAGATTCTCTTGTTTTTGTATAGACAACAAATTCG
The DNA here is from genome assembly GCA_964657625.1 of uncultured Steroidobacteraceae bacterium. GTDB lineage: Bacteria > Pseudomonadota > Gammaproteobacteria > Steroidobacterales > Steroidobacteraceae > Bog-1198. The sequence goes on along the minus strand of CAZZVN010000079.1, from coordinate 5,552 downwards.
GGGGATCGGTGGCGTCAATGGCAAGGGTAAACAATGGGTAATGTCATGAGTAAAGGGATCTCCAAAGCCGCGTTTGCGGCCGCGACGGCGGGCATGCTGTGGGCGGGCCACGCGCTGGCCGGCGATGCGGGAACGCAACCGACCGGCACCGAGCTGGAGGAGATCACGATCACCGCCGCGAAGCTGCGTTCGTTGGAGCAGTTCACCCCGACGGGCAGCCGCCTCGGCCTGACGCAGCAGGAACTGCCGGCGACCCTCGACGTCATCGACAACGATCAGATGATCGGCCGCGGGTTCTTCAACGTACAAGAGGCGGCCGACAGCCAGCCGGGCGTGACCTCGGGCGGCTCCCCGGGCGATCAGTCGCAGTTTTCGATGCGCGGCTTCACCGGCAACCAGATCACGACGCTGCGCAACGGACTCTACATCGGTCCGTCGAACATGACCACGCGGGATCAGAACTCGTTCAACGTCGCGAGCGTCGAGATCTTGAAAGGTCCGGCCTCGGTTCTATACGGACAAGGCGCCATCGCGGGCGCCCTGAACGTGGTCGACAAGGCGCCGAGCTTCGGAGCTTCCCAGGTCGAGGCATTGGCCACCAGCGGCAGCTACGGCACCACCAACATCGGCATCGGCGGCACCACGCACTGGGGCGACACCTTCGCCATCCGCGCCGATTTCAGTCGCACCTCGACGGATGGTTACATCCACAATCCGTCGAACACCACCGAAGCGACGGTCACGGCGTTGTGGAAGGCGTCCTCGACGCTGGACGTGCAGTTCACGGTGGACTGGCTCGAGGACAATCCTTCCGAGTACTACGGCACGCCGCTGGTGCCTGCCGCGTCGGCGGGCAATCAGGCGCAGAGCGGTGTGGTGAGCGGCGTCAATTCGCAGGGGTATGGCGCCATCGACCGCCGCACCGAGGGCATCAATTACAACGTCTCCGATGCGTACATCCATTCCCAGCAGGTGTGGCCGCAGCTGTTGTTGAAGTGGACCCCGCTCGAGAATCTGACCGTGCAGAATTTCACGTATTATTTCCACGCCCACCGCGAATGGGACAACGCGGAGACGTATCAGTACACGACCACCGATTTGAACGGTAACGCGCTCGCCGCTCCGCAGATCAACCGCGATCGCTTCTACGTGTTCCACAAGCAGAACCTGATCGGCGACCAGGGCAGTGCGAGCTACCGCAGCACGATTTTCGGACTGGCGAACACCGTGGTCGCCGGCTTCGATTACAGCCACCTGAACTTCAACCGCATCCGCGGCTTCCCCGACAACGATCTCGTTGATCCCTACAAACCCGACCCGGGTCTGTTCGGGCCGCTGTTGGCACCCGGCGATCAGACGGAGCGCCAGAGTCCGACGCACTGGAACGATTACGCGGCGTTCTTCGAGGACGTGATCACGCTCACGCCCCAGCTCAAGCTCGTCACCGGCGGACGCTACGATCGACTGGACCTCGTCCGGCAGAATTTCAACACGCAGGGCGTCGAGATGACCAACGGGTTCAGCCAGGACTATTCCTCGGCCAACTGGCGCGTGGGCGTGGTCTACGACGTGACGGACTACATCACGCCGTACGTGTCCTGGACCACGGGCAAGGATCCGCCGGGGACCAACAATATATTCCTCGTCAATGCGCCTGAAGGAAATTTTGCCCTCAGCAGTTCCCACCAGATCGAAGCGGGCGTCAAGGCTCGCACACCCGATGGCAAGGCGGATCTGACGTTGTCGGTCTACGACATCAAGAAATCGAACCTGCTGGTGCAGACCAGCGAGGAGGCGCAGGCGACGGCGGACCAGACCTCGAAGGGCGTCGAGTTGTCGACCGACTTCAAGGTGCTGCCGAATTGGACGGTGAGCGCCAATGCCGCCTACACCGATTCGGTTTACACGACGTTCACGGATCCTTCCACCGGGGCGAACTACACGGACGTGCAGCCGGCCAACATCCCGCGCGTCACCGCCAACGTGTGGACCAGCGTGCAGCGCATCGCCGGCCTGCCGCTCGAGATCGGCGGCGGTGTGCGCTACATCAGCAATCGTCCCGGCAATACGGCGAACACCCTCATTCTGGACAAATACGCGTTGACCAACGCGTACGTGTCCTATGAGGTCAAGCCGGGCATCCTGGTCACCGGTCGCGTGAACAACTTGTTCAACAAGGAATACGCGCAGTGGGCGGACATCTACTACCCTTCGGAGATTCTGTTGGGGCAGCCCCGGTATTGGGAGCTCGGGGTGTACTTCAAACTGTAGTAGTTCGGCTCCTGAGATGCGCTCACTGGGCTTTCGCGTCAACCGGTGGCTGACCTGGTTCCATCGCTGGGCGGGGGTGGTGTTGTGTCTGCTGTTCGCCCTCTGGTTCGCGAGCGGCGCCGTGCTGCACTTCGTGGGATTTCCCGCGCTGTCCAGCACGGCCCGGCAGGCGGCGGGTGAAACCATCGATGTCTCGCGGGTGGGGATCGCTCCCAGCGCGGCACTGGCACGCGTGCCGGGCGCCACGGACCTACGGCTGGTCAGTGTGGCGGGGCGGCCGGTCTACGTAGTTCAGGCACCCGGCGGCGTCATGGGCGTCGCCGGCGATACGGGTGAGCTGCTGCCCGCGGTGTCGGCGGCCCTGGCGACCACCGTCGCGGAGCGCTTCTCCGGCGTTGCCGTCGCCGGTGTGGCGGGCCCGCTCGACTACGACCAATGGATCGTGCATCAACACTTCGATTCGTTCCGGCCGTTTTACCGCGTGCGTTTGACGGACGCCGCGGGCACCGATCTGTACGTCTCGGCGCGCAGCGGCGAGGTGTTGCAACGGACGCGGTTTACGCAACGTGCGTGGAACTGGAGCGGTGCCATCGTGCACTGGATCTACTTCACGCCGTTGCGCCAGAGTTTTCGGGCGTGGAACCAGGTGGTCTGGTGGGTGGCGTTGGCGGCGCTCTCCTCGGCTGCGGTCGGCACCTGGCTCGGCTTCTACCGTACGGTGTCCAATCGGGCGGCGGGTCGTCGCGGCCTGTCGCCGTTTCGCGGCTGGATGCGCTGGCACCACGTCATCGGTCTGTTCGCGAGCGTCATCGTGGTGACGTGGATCCTGAGCGGCTGGCTGTCCATGGACCACGGGCGGCTGTTCTCGCGCGGCGAGCCGACCCCGCAACAGTCGCTGCGCTTCGGCGGTGTGCCGTTCGACGTGCTCACCCGTACGGTCTCGCTCGAGGCTTTGCGGGCGGCGGCCCCGGCCTCCGAAATGACGTTCGGCGCACTCGCCGGTGAAACATTCCTGACGGCGTACGGTCCCGGCGACCGGGCGCCGCGCGTCGCGTTTCTGAACGTCGCCGGCACCTCTGCCGCCGCTGCGGTCGCCGCAGCCACGTTGCCCGCCTTGCCCGACGACCTGCTGCTTGCCGCGATCAGACGCGTGTGGCCGACGGGCGTGCCGGTGCCCGTGACACCGGATGGCCGCGACGCGCTCTACCGGTTGGCGGAGTCGACGCCGGACGGCGCGGCGGGTTTCGAGGCGCCGGGGGATGCTGCCGCACGGATCTACGTGGATCGTCAGTCCGGCCGCCTGTTGACGGTGATGAACGTCAGCCGCCGCAGCTACGCCTGGATTTATTATGCCCTGCACACCCTGCAGTTCCCGGGGCTCATCGCGCATCCCGGGCTTCGCACGCTGCTGGTCCTGAGCCTGCTCGCGCTGGGCTTCGCGGCCAGCGTCACCGGGGTGGTGCTGAGCGTCAAACGGGTACGGCGAGAATTTCTTTGAAACCACGGGTCACACCATGAAAGATCAGCTCTATCTGCTTCGTCCGGGATTCACCAATGCGGGCATGGGCCCGTTCTACTGCTCGGATTCCGCGCCGGTCGAGGGCGTGCTGAGTTTTTTCCCGCAGCTGCGCGAACTGTTGGACGTCCATTATCTGGAGTTCCCGCGTCCGCGCACCCCACTGGTGAAGGCGTTGGGGGAGAAGCATCAATCCTTGCCGGTGCTGGTGCTGGCGCCCGACCGACAGGTCAAGGACGACTCGCTGAGGCCGGACTCTGCGCAGGACCATCTGTTCTTCACCGAGGAGGCCAGCATCCGTCAGTACCTGTCGACGCAATACGGCCTGCCGCAGGCGAGCGAATGAGCTCGAGGGCCTGCGGGCGGGTCCCCTAGCGCGCCGGCTTGAAGTGTCCTACCAGGTTGTGGCGCGAATCGGGGTGCCACAGCCGGGCGAGCGTGACCGGCGTACTCTGATTCCAGGTGCGCCGGTCCACGACCAGGCACGCGGTGCCGGGCTTCACGCCCAGTTCCGTCGCGACTTCAGCAGGCGCCTCGCGGGCAAATATTTTGTGTTCCGCATCGGTCCACGGCACCTGGGCGAGCAGCCAGCTGCCCGGTCCCTCGGTTTCCAACGGCTGGCAGGTGATGTTGGGAGCAGCGTTGATATTGATCAGCCGCTCCTCCAATTGAATCGGGGTGCCGTCGCTCAGATGCATGCAGCGCATCCATAGCAGCGGGGTGCGCAGCGACACGCCCAGCAATTCGCGACGTTCCGGATCAGGCCCCAGTTTGCGACACTCCAGCAGCGTGTAGGCATACACCCCGCCGTTGCGGGCCACCAGATCGGCGATGTCCCAGATCTCGAACACCGGACGCTCCTGGGCGCGCTCGGAGACCAACGTGCCTACCTTGCGTCGGCGCTGCACCAGCCCGTCGGTGACCAAGGTCTGTATCGCCTTGCTCACCGTCATGCGCGACGTATTGAATTGCGCGGTGAGCGTGGTCTCCGTCGGGATGCGGGTCCCGGGCGGCCATCGACCACTCAAGATCGGATCGGCAAGCGCCCGCCGTATCTGCTGCCAGATGGGACCTGCGCCGTCGAGCTTCGGCACCACCGGATGAGGCAGCCTGCCGTTCGCGATGGGCGCGGCCTGCAGTTCCTTCGAGATACTTCTGATGGTCACGGTAACCTTGGCTCCCGACGCGGTGCTTCGAACGGTTGATGAATCCTGCCTATTTGTATAGTCTAATAACATCCCCGGCGTTGTTCCAGTATGGCATCGAGACCTCCATGAGCGAATTCATTCCTCTCGACGTAGCCCATGAGCACGTTTTCCTGGGCGCCGGGCACGAGAAAAACGAGCGTAAGACCTGGGCCGTCATCGTGCTCTGCACGCTGATGATGGCGGTGGAGATCATCGGTGGCAGCGTGTTCGGATCGCTCGCGCTGGTCGCCGACGGCCTGCACATGTCGACCCATGCCAGTGCGATGTTGATCGCCGCGCTCGCCTACCGGTATGCGCGCAAACATGCGCGAAATCCCCGCTTCGTGTTCGGCACCGGCAAACTGGGCGACCTTGCCGGGTTCACCAGCGCGGTCATCCTGGCCATGATCGCGCTGCTCATCGGTTACGAGGCCGTCACCCGATTTCTCGCCCCGGTGCCCATCCGCTTCACCGAAGCGATCCCCATCGCCGTGGTCGGTCTGGTGGTGAATGTCGCGAGTGCCTGGCTGTTGAGCGGTGACGATCACCACCACGGCCACTCGCATGGCCACTCGCAC
>CAZZVN010000078.1:7806-15608 GCA_964657625.1 uncultured Steroidobacteraceae bacterium | reverse complement strand
TTGATGGCCGACAGGTTCAAGGTGATTCCTGACAGCAGACCGCTCAGATTGGGCGCATAGCGTACCGACGAGTCCAGTGTGGTCCACGATCCCACATATTGGTTCGGGGTGACTTGGCTGTTCAGTTCATGCGATACATAATTTGCCGTCAACGCGTAGGTGAACGCTGAGACCTTCAGAGTGGCGCCTCCGCGCACGCGGAATTTCGGCGTGTAGTAGGCAAGTCCGCTCAAAGTCTGAGTTGGCGAAGTGGGAGTATCTTGCTGCTTGAGGTCCATATAGGCGCCGTTCAGAAAGAAATCTGCGGTGCCCACAACTGCGTCCAAGGAGTAATTTCCAGTGAGATCAACCCCTCGCGCAATTTGCCGTGCCACATTGACCATTCTGTAATCGACCACCGCACTGATATTCTGAGGCGAGAATGCCCCGCCCGCGTAGTTGTAGAACTGAGAGGGCGAATATTGATTTACCAGGGCTTGTGCATACGCTGCGGATGGCGAGGGCGTCACGAACGCGGCATAGATGGGATCAGACAATGCCGCGTAAAAATTGCCGAGCTGGGTGATTCGGTTTTTGTAGCTGATGTCAAAAGCGGTAACGGCAAGCCGCATGTCGTCCAACCACTCTGGCGAAAAGTCCGCGCCGACGGTCCATGCAGTAGCCTTCTCTGGCTTCAAACCGGGGTTGCCACCTTGGAGAACCAAGGCTTGAGACGTACCCATCGCGGCGGACGGATTGGCGAGATTGAACACATCGATTTCTGGGGCCACGTCCATGTTGTAAAGGTTGGGTGCCCTAAACGCCCGCCCCCAAGTCGATCTAAGTTTCAGCGACTTCGACGGCACATACACGATTCCTACCTTTGGCACGGTGCTGCCACCGACATCGGAGTAACGTTCCGTCCGTCCGCTCAGGACGAAATCCAAGTAGTTCAAGCCAGGCCTGTTCGAGTGCGCCACCACCGGCACGGACAACTCGCCGAACGCATAGCGAATATTCCTATCGCCTGCTGAGTAGGAGGAAAGCATGGTGCTCGAAGTGCCCGCGTCTTCGGAGAAACTTTCCTTGCGATAGCCTACTCCCGCTGCAAGCCGTAACGGTCCGGTGGGCAGAGTCCATATGCTGCCATTGGCGTTAACCTCGCCGCCCCGTGACGTTCCAGCAAGCTTTTCCGCGAAATACGGTGTTACCGGCGGCGAGAGCAGAAAGTAGGCTTCTCGGGTTATGTCCTCCGCATCGTTGACGAACACCGTCGTTTTCCAGTCATTTCCCAAGGTAATATCGGCTCCGGCTGCAACTTCATAACGGCGTACGCCAGCAGGCTCGACATACGCCGGATATGAACCAGAATAGTAAGAAAAGGTTTTTGCATCTCTAGCTACGTAGAGACCATCAACGAATACCGAAACCGGCTCTGAGAGACTTTGCTTTGCCGATACCGTCCACGAGTTGCTCTGTGTGTACGGAAGCAAGGAGTTGGGCGTAGCCGCGCTCGACGTAAAGCTCCGGTCGCGTGAATCCACCTCACCCTGTTGAGCATGCTCATACGCAAATAACGCGTGGCCCGTACTCCAAGAGGTTCCGAGGGCCTGGCTCACCCGCTTCTGTGTCCCGCCGCCTTCGGGGGCGAGCCCATACGATAAGCTGGTCTTGGCACCGTCGTAGTGTTGCTTGAGGATGACGTTCACTACGCCCGCCACCGCGTCCGACCCGTAAATGGAGGAGGCGCTGTCGGTGAGAACCTCCACCCGCTCCACGGCGTCCAGAGGTATCGAGGATATGTCGGCGCCTCCGCTTTGCAGGCCGGATGCCATTCGGTGTCCATCTATCAGGGTCAGCGTGGAGCCAGGTCCTAGGCCCCGGAGGTTCGGCTCCGAAGCACCAGTCGGATTATCCGCGTACGCATTGTTGATCTGCGAATTATTGACGATTCCTGATGGATTGATACCGCCCCCGAAATTCTGCGGGAGGGTGCGCACCACGTCCGCGATAGAGGTGTACCCCGATCGCTCGATTTCCTCGTGACCGATCTCGATCACGGGCGATGGCGAGGACTCACCTCGAATGTGAGTGCCGGTGACGACGATGGCGTCCAAGTCCTTCTTGCGAGCGGCAGCATCTTCCGCCGTCGATGATTCCACTGCCGCTGCGGTGCCCGAGGTTCCGGACACGGTGTCGTCCGGGGCTGCAGGGCTGTGAACTGCCGTCTGCTTCGATTGAGAAGCCGCCGCGGCCTGAATCTGCAGCGTGTGCTCATCCACTTTGATCAGCTTCAACGTCGTGTTCTTGAGAATCATCGACAAGGCATCGCTGGGCAGGAATTCGCCTTTCACGGCCGGCGCGCGCAAGCCGGTCACCAGAGAAGGGTCGTAAGAAATGTTGCAGTTTGCCTGCAGCGCGAGCTCACGCAGCGACTGATCCAGCGATTCGGCAGGAAGGTTGAAATGGGTTTTGGTGTTCGTATCGGCCACACTCACGACGTTTGCCGAGACGAAAATGACGGCGATGGCGGCTAAAACTCGTTGTGGCAGCTGATGCATGGTGTCCCTGTTGGTTCTTGCGTGTACGTCACCGGAAGCGGTCGTCTCGAGCGTCTGGAAGAGGCTCGATAACTAAGACGTAAATCGCATGGCGAGAGGGATCACCCGTCTTGAAATATTTTTAGTGGTTCTCCTCGCCGATGTATTTGGTGAGGATGAATTCGCTGCCGAGATCCGTCACCTGCAGATCATAGGTGGTGGCTACGGCCCGAACGAAGCTCGCCGGATCGTCGATGGCGAACACTCCTCCCACCCGTATTTTTTCCGTACCGGCGCCCCGGAGGGTGATCTTTTTCGTGTTGAAACCGTTGAAGTCGGCGGCGGCCTCGCTCAAGGAATTGTCTTTGAAAATGAGTTTGTGATAACGCCAGGCGGTCAGCGTGTCGATGGCGGGGGAATCCACCCTCCCCGCCCCGCTGCTCTCGAACCGCAGTCGTTCGCCGGGATTCAGCAACTGCAGCCCGTCGACGAAGGTGGCGGGCAGCACGTCGGGCCAGGCGATCGGCTCGACGGCGATGCGGCCCTCCAGCAACGTCACCGCGAATTCGGTGCCCGCCGGCTGTTCGCGACGCGCGAGGAACGAGGTCCCCACCGCGACGACCTTGCGATCACCCACCACGACTACGAAGGGCCTCGGTTGGTGTTTGGCGACGTCGAAGACGGCCTCGCCCTGGGCGAGAATGACGCGACGGGTGTCGCGATCGAATCGCAATTCCAAGCGGCTGTTCGCGTTGAGCACGACCACGGTGCCGTCGCTCAAGACCTGCGTCTTCTGCTGCCCCGCTCCGGTTTCGACGGTGTTCGCGCTCGTGGTATGAAGCACCCATAAGACAGCGCCGCAGGACAGGGTGGCGGCCGCCCCGCCGGTCACGGCGAAACGGGCGGCCGTCCGCCGGGGTGGCAGATCCATGAATGGCGCCGGCAACTCGCCGCTGCGCGCCCAGGCGTGCGTCGCCGACTCGAACGCTGCGGCGTGCCGGGAATCTTCGGCGATCCAGCGCCGTACCTTCTCCTCGAGCTTGGCATTGCGATTTGGACCGTGCAATGCCGTCACCCAGACGGCGGCACGCATCCGGATACGCGCCGACTGCTCGTTATTCGGCCGTGCCGTTCCCGTTTCCATCGGCTTCCAGATCGCCCTGATTCATCAGGGCCAACAATGCGCGGGCCACATGCCGCTTTATGGTGCTCTGCGAAATTCCCATGTGATGCGCAATCTCCGGGTAACTATAGCCGGCCCGATGGGCGAAATAGATCTCCCGGGTGCGTCGGCTGACGGCGTCCAATACTCTGCCGATATTAGCGAGCCTTTGCTGGGCGTCCAAGGTTTGCTCAGGCGTGGCTAGCGGATCGACGAGCGATGCATGGGCACGGACGTCCTCGAGCGGAACACGTCTGTGCACCGCAAAGCCATCGCGGCGGTGCTGATCGATGGATAGGTTGAGCACGGCATGGCGTAGAAACGCCTCCTCGTTGGCCACAGGAACGTCCCGACGGTAGAGATGCATACGCAGCATGCCCTCTTGGATGAGATCCTCCGCGTCCTCGCGGGACCGGCCCCGGCGGCGCAAAAATCCCAGCAGACGTTCGAAATGTGCGGGTCTCGACTTCATGCCGGAAGCCCCCCGCGTCGACAGCGGCGGTTCTCCTTAGCTGACCTCATTCGCGCTGCGAGAGGCCGCGCTCGCCTGTTCGGCGATTCCGTTGCGCCCGGTTGCCCGGTCGCGCGATTGGTTCGAAGCAAGCATGATGTCGAGCCTCCTGCCGATGATGTCCATGATCGAATCTATTACACACTATAGTGTGTAATCGTCGCTGCATTCAACCTGAGAGTTATCGAAACAAAAAGAGACGCGGTGAAGACCGCCGAGGAGACGGGCTAAAGACGCTTTTCGGCGCGCAACATCAACTCCGACACCTTGATGCCGAGTCCGACCGCGATGCCTTCGATGGCGCGCAACGTGGGCGAACGCTCGCCCCGCTCGATCATGCCGATGTGGTTGCGGTGCAAATCGGCCTTGTCGGCGAGTTGTTCCTGGGAAAGGCCTAAGTCCTCGCGAATCGAGCGCATGGTCGCCGGAAATTCCTCGATGAGGCCTTTTTTCACCATCGCGGACAAATTGGAACTTACCCACTATGGTGTCCACCCACGATAGTGTGTAGCGCCAACCAGCCGCCTGAAATTGCCGGGCCGACGGGTGCTAAGCGCCCTCCTCCCGTCGCGGGTACGCAGCCTTCACCTGCGCGGTGCATTCTTCCCGGGAAATTTCCAACTCGCGTGGAGCCTCGATGCCGATCCGGACCTGGCTGCCGCGGATCTCGAGGATGGTGATGATGATGCTGTTGCCGATCTTCAGCGTCTGCGCGGGTCGTCGAGTCAAAACGAGCATGGCTTTCTCCTGCCGGGGTGAGGCGTCCTTGATCAATACGTAAACACTATAATGTTTAACCCGACTGCCGCTTGTTTTCAAATCAGACCGGGGTGCGTCAGAAGTCGTTTTCCGCAGCCTCAGGGCTCGACAAGTCATTGACTAATAAGGCATTCCAACACTATAATGTCTAGACAGTATCGTGTGCGCGAGCCGACTCTTGTGCGTGCGCGAAACAACGGTCCTGAGGAGTTTGGGCGAAGAGGTCCGTCATCGGCGTAAGCAACGGCACCTGAGCCAGGAAGCGTTGGCGCTGCAAGCGGGCATTCATCCGAACGTCGTCGGACGGCTCGAGCGAGGTGACTACAATCCGACCATCAAGATCCTGCTCGCCTTGGCCGACGAACTCGATATCTCCCTGCTGGAGCTGTTTGCCGGTGCCACCAAACGCCAATAGCCTGTAGTTCTTGCCTGCCGGGTCCGCCCCCTTCCCTCTCTAGCCCTGCCATCCAATGCGTGAAAACGCAAATTCCTATGGCCTCTCGTGATCGATCAAGGGCGGGCTCGCCGTTGTAAAATCGATCGATAAGAATTTAGCTTCACTTAATCGATATTCCGCGGTATCGTCCGCGTCGACGTCAGATCAACTGACGCAGATATCTCATGGCTGGCTGATTCGAGGGGGAGTTATGGCATCACGGTCTATGGCGCAATGGTTGTGGGTTGCAAGCGCGTCAACGACGATTGTAGGGATCGCGGGAGCGGCGGACGCACCACAGACCGCGGAGTCCGCCGAGCCGGCCTTGGAGGCGATCACCGTCACCGCCCAACGTCGCTCGGAGAATCTGCAGGACGTGCCCATTGCGGTGACGGCTGTTTCCGCAACACAACTCGCCGCCAACGGTATCAACGATTTGGAAGATCTCGCGTTGGTGGTGCCGGGCTTGACGTTTTCCAACACCCAGGGGAACGCCACCCCCCGGCTCAGGGGCGTGGGCTCTTCGGCCATTGGTCCCGGCATCGAGCCGGAAACGGCCGTGTACGTCGACGGCGTCTACTACGCCTCGTCCGAGTCGTCGCTGTTTTCCTTCAACAACATCGAGCAGGTGGCAGTGCTGAAGGGGCCCCAGGGCACATTGTTCGGGCGCAATGCGGTGGCCGGTCTGGTGCAGATCACGACCAAGGATCCCACCCAGGAATTCCATGGCAACGTGAGCGCCGGATACGGCAACTACCGCACCGAAACGGGATCGGTCTATGTGACCGGCGGGTTGACCGACACGCTCGCGGCAGACTTGGCGCTGCAGGCGACCCACCAGGGGGAGGGATACGGACGCAATCTCGCCACCGGTGCGGAGGCCAACAAGATCGATCACGAGATATCCGCGCGTTCCAAATTCCTGTGGAAACCTGCCGACGGCACCCGGGTCGCCTTGACCCTGGATTACGCCGACAGCGCCGGCTCGACCAACGACATCAGGCTGGACCAAGGGACCGTGCCGGGCGCCGGTACCGGCCCGGCCTATGGTGGTTCGCCCTGGGACATTTCGGCAGACAACCAGCCGTACACCGTCGTCACGTCCAAAGGCGCTGCGCTGAAGATAGACCAAGAACTCGGCTTGCTGAGGTTTTCGAGCATTTCCGCCTACCGGACCATGGATTACCACAACACGTTCGATCTCGACGCAACGCCCACTCCTTTCCAGGCGTTTGTGCAGGAACAGCACGACCGGCAGATCAGCCAGGAATTTCAATTGCAGTCCCCGCGTTCTTCCCCGCTGCAGTGGACCACCGGCTTTTTCTACTTCAATTCACGCGGCGCGTACGCTCCCCTCGATCTGTTGCTGACCGGTGGTCCCACGGGCAACCCGCAGTTCCCCGTCAACATTATTTCGACGGCCACCGTGCAACACACCGAGTCCTATGCGTTGTATGGGCAGGTGACCAAGGAGATCCTGCCGCAGACCAACCTCACGTTGGGAATCCGGGACACCCAGGAAAACCGTTCGCTCGACGGCACCCAAACGGTCGATATATTCACGACCACCCCGGTGGCGGTGATCCCCACCCCGGCCGGCGACAAGATTTCCTCGAACAAGCCCACCTGGCGTGTGTCGCTGGATCATCACTTCAGCGACACCGTCATGAGTTATGCGTCGTACAACCGCGGTTACAAGAGCGGCGGCTTCAACGCGGGGTCGGTGACGGACGCACCTTTCAAACCGGAAACCCTGGACGCTTTCGAACTCGGCACCAAAACCGAGCTGTTGAATCGACGCGTGAGCCTCAATGGCGCCGCATTTTATTACGACTACAAGAACATTCAGACGCAGTACATCGAGCCGGGCGGTGCCATCGGCATCCTGAACGGGGCGAAAGCCAAAATCTACGGCCTGGACGCCGATCTCAGCGCCGCCGTCACCACCCACCTGAAGGTCAATGCCGGCATCGAAATGCTGCACTCGAAATTCGCGAGTTTCGCGACCAATGCGCCGACCTCCACCGCGTCGGGCGGGGTCCCGGTGGTGCTCGGCAGTGCCACGGGGCATGAGCTGCCCATCGCCCCGAAATTTACCGAAAGCCTGGGTGGCAACTATAGCCTGCCCATCGCCGTCGGGGTGATCGACCTCAATGCGGCCGTCGACCGCAACTCCGGTTGGTACACGGAGGTGGACAACGTGGTGCGCCAGGCGGCGTTCACCACCGTCAATGCGGCGTTGCGCTGGACCTCGCCCGACGCCACCACGGATGTGTCGTTGTGGGGTGACAACTTGAGCAATGAAGCCGTTCGCACCAATGGCACCACCGTCTCCTACGGCACCCACGTCTCGGCGTACGCCCCGCCGCGCACCTACGGTGTGAAGTTCGGCTACCGGTTCTAGCGGCGCGACGG
>CAZZVN010000078.1:0-7765 GCA_964657625.1 uncultured Steroidobacteraceae bacterium | reverse complement strand
TGGCTCAAGATGGAGCCCATGACCACTTCGCACACCACCGAGCGCAGGCCACCGCCGGGCGCGGCTGCGGATTGGACCATTCCGCAGCGCTGGGAGGAGTACACGGTGGCGGATCATGCCGTGTGGGATCGGTTGTTCGCGAGCCAGGTGGCGCAACTGCCGTCGCGGGTGACACCGGAATTCATGGCGGGTCTCGAGATTCTCGAGATGGCCGAGCCGGGCATTCCCAATTTCGAAGCGCTGTCCGAACGGCTGCGGCGGGCGACGGGGTGGACCGTGCAGGCGGTGCCCGGACTGGTGCCGGACGCGGTCTTCTTCGAACACTTGGCGAATCGTCGCTTCATTGCGGGTCGCTTCATCCGCACGCCGCAACAACTCGATTACCTGCAGGAGCCGGACATCTTCCACGATGTGTTCGGCCATGTGCCCCTGCTCGCCCATCCGGTGTTCGCCGACTACATGCAGGCATACGGCGCAGGGGGTGTGCGGGCGATGCAATACGACGCCATTCACCGGCTGGCGCGCTTGTATTGGTACACGGTGGAGTTCGGTCTGGTGCGCAGCGATCAGGGCCTCAGGCTGTACGGTTCGGGGATCGTGTCGTCACACGCCGAGGCCCGCTTCGCCTTGGACGATCCTTCGCCGAACCGGCTCGGCTTCGATCTGCCGCGCGTCATGCGCACCCGTTACCGCATCGACGATTTCCAGCAGACCTACTTCGTCATCGACAGCTACGAAGACCTGCTGCGCCAGACGCTCGACACGGACTTCGCACCCCTCTACGCCCAGCTCGCCGCGCAGCCCGACCTCGAGACGGACGCGGTGCTCGCGGACGACCAGGTGTTCACGCGCGGCACCCAGGCGCACGCGCGCACCGCGGCGCCGCGGGGACCCGGTGCCTCATGATCTCACTCCAGCTGATTTTGGCGTGGTCCCGGTCGGTCTAAGTACGACAGCGCACAGACCCGCCCCGGCGTTTTAGATAACGTCGAATGTCCGCAACCGCGTCAGCCAGGGTAGTCGTCCATGAATCCAGTCCAGTATCCCGCCACCGCGGTGGCGGTGCGGGCGCTCACGCGCTGAGGCTCCCAATGATGCTCAAAACACTGGCTGTCTCGACTACCGCTGACCCGCCCGTGCAGGCTACCATCGGTACATGAACCACGGCATCCTCGTCTTATACGGCTCCTATCGCTCCGACCGGATGGGTATTCGTTTGGCAAACTTTATCGTGGACGAACTTCGCAAACGCGGCGAAGCGTCGGAGTTGATCGACGCAAAAGCCGTTGACCTGCCCATTCTCGATCGCATGTACAAGGAATATCCGAAGGGCGAGGCGCCGCCAGCCATGGAAGGCGTGGCGGCTAAGATCCGGCAGGCCGACGCCTTTATCTTCGTTGCCGGCGAGTACAACTGGGGCATGCAGCCCGGGCTGAAAAACCTCACCGATCATTTTCTCGAGGAGTGGTTTTGGCGTCCGGCTGCCATTGCGAGCTATTCGGCCGGCCGACTTGCGGGGGCGCGTGCGAATATGCTGTGGCACGCCACTCTGTCGGAGATGGGCATGGTGGTGACCTCGAGCACGCTTACCGTCGGACCCATCGCGCAGACCTTGAACGACCAGGGCGAGCCCATCGGCGATGCCGGACAGTCGTTGACGAAGGCGTTCCCGCGCTTCGCAGACGATCTCGGCTGGTGGACCGACGCGGCGAAGGCACAGCGCGCGAAGACCAAACCGCCGTATTGAGGAGAAGGCTGCCGCGATGATCAGCTACGCCTACCTCGGTACCAATAACCTCACGCGGGCCACTCGCTTCTACGATGCGACCTTGGCACCCCTCGAAATGCCCCGCTGCATCACCGGCGATCCCGATTGGGATCGCATTTCGGCTGGTTGGGGACTTTACGAGGACGGCGGAGCGCAGGAGCTCCAACCGAGCACGGACCGCCTTGATGACGGCCTCGTCTTGGTTTCCCCGTGCAAGTTCCGTGGCAAGCGCGAGCGGCGACAATGCTTGCCGTTTACCGGGAAACGGTATACGCTTTTCATGTGGCAATCCAGGGCTTCAAATGCAAGGACACCGAAAAGCTATTTAGGACGGAAAAATCCCAACGTTTCGGTGCGATACGCAAAGGCGCGACTCGCAAGCTCACGATGCTGGAGGCCGCGACCGTCCTTGAGGATCTGAAATCGCCACCGGGCAATCGCCTCGAAGCGCTGGTAAGTGATCGAGGTGGACAGCACAGCATCCGCGTCAACGATCAGTTCCGGATCTGCTTCGTTTGGACCGACACAGGGCCGACGGACGTTGAGATTACCAATCACTACACGTAAAAGCAGGATATATGACTTTCAAAAACGGAATGCGGCCGGTTCACCCCGGCGAAGTGCTTCGTGAGGAGTACTTGAAGCCGTTGGACTTGAGCGCAAACGCTCTTGCCAAGGCTCTGCGCCTAAGCCCGTCGCGCATTGGTGACATAGTTCTGGAGCGCCGGGGTGTCACTGCCGATACCGCCGTGCGGCTTGCGCGCTACTTTGGCGGTACCGCGCAGTTCTGGCTGAATTTGCAATCCATATTCGATCTTCGAACAGCCGAACGTTCTGCGGAAACGAAACGCGCGCTGCGGGAGATTGAACCCCTTGAGCACTCTGCGACAGCTTGAAATGACAGGCGTCAGTCTTTAGCCTCGCCGTTCGCTTTCGAGGCTAAATATATGATCTTATTGGTGGGACGACTGGGACTCGAACCCAGGACCAAAGCCTTAAAAGGGCCTTGCTCTACCAACTGAGCTACCGTCCCGCCCAGCCGCGCATCATAGCCGATGTCGGCGACCGAATCACCGGTCTCATGGCGTACGGTACCGCGTGGGATCGGCCACGCCGGCCTCGGCAAAACCCGCGGCCCGCAGCCGGCAGGAGTCACACTGCCGGCAGGCCCGGCCCTGTGGGTCTGCCTGGTAGCACGACACGGTGATGCCGTAGTCGATGCCCAACGCCGCGCCGGCGCGGATGATGTCGGCCTTGGACAGGGCCAGCAGCGGCGCATGGATCTCGAAATGCGTGCCTTCCACCCCCGCCTTGGTTGCCACCTGCGCCAGGCGGGCAAACGCGTCGATGAACGCCGGGCGGCAGTCCGGATACCCGGAGTAATCCACCGCATTCACCCCGACGAAAATATCCGCGGCGCCCACCACCTCCGCCCAGCCGAGCGCGAGCGACAGGAGCAGGGTGTTGCGCGCCGGGACATAGGTGACCGGGATGCCCGTGCCCGCGGTCTCGGGCACGGCCACGGCGGCGTCGGTGAGTGCCGAGCCGCCGATGCCGGCCAGGTCGACCCCCATGACGCGATGCTCGAACGCACCCAGGGCTTCGGCCACGCGCCGGGCGGCGTCTAGCTCGGAGGCGTGGCGCTGGCCGTAGTGCACGCTCAACGCATAGACGCGAAAACCCTGCGCCCGGGCCATCGCGAGCGTGGTGGCGGAATCGAGTCCGCCCGACAGCAGCACGATGGCGTGCTTCATTTGCCGGGGACGTCGCCCCACAAGATCTTGTGAAGCTGCAGCTGGAAGCGCACGGGCAGGCGGTCGGCGAGTATCCATTCGGCGAGCGCCGTGGGCGAGAGTTGTTGGTAGCTCGGCGAGAACAACACCTGGCAGCGCGTGCCCAGGCCATGCTCCGCGAGGTAGGCCTTGCTCCAGTCGTAATCCTCGCGCGAACACACGACGAATTTCACCTGATCGTGCGGCCGCAGATCCGCGTAATTCTCGACGCGGTTGCGCGCGGCCTCCTGCGAACCGGGCGTCTTGACGTCGACCACCCGGGAGACCCTGGGATCGACCGCGCCGATGTCGAGCGCACCGCTGGTCTCGAGCGATACGCGATAGCCCGCGTCGCACAACCGGCGCAGCAACGTCGAACAGTGCGGCTGCGCCAACGGCTCGCCGCCGGTCACGCACACATGCCCGGCGCCGAAGCGGCGCACCTGATCCAGGATGTCGTCGAGGTCGTGCCAGTCGCCGGTGTGGAACGCGTACTCAGTGTCGCAGTACTGGCAGCGAAGCGGACATCCCGTCAGGCGCACGAACACCGTGGGGAACCCCACCGCGTCGGCCTCGCCCTGCAGTGAATGAAAAATCTCGTTGATGCGCAGACGCTCACGCTTTGGCGCGGCGGCCGTCGTCGTGTCGAACACGTCCGCCGCTCGGGTCGTGTCGAGCACGTCTGCCGCGCTCACAGCTTCTCCGCGTCGAGCTTGTCGAGGCGCTGCTGAGCCGGACGGGCGGCGGCGGAGTCCGGGTACTTCGAGGTCACCTGCTTGAGTGCGATCTTTGCAGCCGGAATATCCTTGAGCTCATAGTCGCAGTAGCCGAGTTTCAACAGCGCATCGGGAACTTTGCGCGACTGAGGATACTTGTCGAGCACCCGTTGGAACGCCGTCCGGGCGTCGGTGAATGCTTTGTTCACGTAGTACGCCTCGCCCAGCCAGTATTGCGCGTTGTCGGCGTACGCGCCCTCAGGATACGTCGCCAGATGCTTTTGGAATGCCGCGGTGGCCTGATCGTACTGGCCCGCCTTCAACAGGTCGAAGGCGGCCTGATAGCTGACCTTCTCGGCGGCCTCACCCGCGGCGCCCGCGCCCGGGCCCGCCGCCGCGCCGCCGGCAGGGCCGGCGGCCTCGCCCGTCACGCCCGCTGTCGCACCTGCGCCGGGCGCAGCGCCGCCCGCTCGTCCCTCCAAGGTCCGCATGCGCGCATCCAGATCCGCATACAAATCGTGCTGCTGTTTACGCGACGCATCGAGGCTGTGGTTGAGTTCGTCGACGTCGTTGTGCATCGCGCGCACGTCGGCGCGCAACGCCTCGAGCTGGTTGGCGACTTCGAGCAGGCTCTGGTTCGCCGTCACCCGCTCCATCCGTTCGAGCCGTGTGTCGAGCTCCTTGAGCTTGATCTGCACCGGGTCCTCGTCGGGCGACAGGGTGGCCGCGCAGCCGGTCAAGACCCACGCCGCCGCACACGCGCCGCACCAGGCCGACAGCCGTCTGCTCACGGCAGATAGACCAGTTCCACGCGGCGGTTCTGCGACCAGGCGGCTTCGTCATCGCCTTCCGCCGCCGGCCGCTCCGCACCGTAGCTTACCGTGGTGACCTGGTTCTCGGCGACACCCTGCAGCATGAGCGCACGGCGCACGGCCTGCGCGCGCCGCTCACCCAGACCGATGTTGTACTCGCGCGTACCCCGCTCGTCGGTGCTCCCCTCGAGCTTCAACTTGAGATTCGGGTGGCTGGTGAGGTTTTTCGCGTTCGCGCTGACGATGTCCGCGAATTCCGGTTTGATCTCCGATTTATCGAAGTCGAAATAAATGATCTTCGCCCCGCCGATCCCGCCGCTCGTATCGCCCCCCGCCCCACCCGCGCCGTTCGTGGCCGAGCCGTTGACGTCGCCGCCGAGCGCCGATCCCGAGGTGGACGGATCGCCCTGACCTTGAGTGCTCGCGGCGGCATCCCCGCCCACCTGCGCGCCCGCCTCCGGCAGCTCATGGACGTTCTTCTTCGCACAGCCCGCGAACAGCATCACACCCGCCAGCAAACACGCCATCGATAAGGTTCTTTTCATCTAATTCTCCGTGATTTTTCGATCGACTCGAGCACGCAAGCGTATCAGAAGGGCGACCAGGCCGGCTCCTGCACCTCGCCCTCGCTCGCCACCAGCTTCTCCTGCACGCGGCCGTCCGCGCTCACCAGCGCGAGCACGCCACGGCCGTGATCGCGGCTCGCGTAGAGGATGGACGCGCCGTTCGGCGCATAGCTCGGCGAGACGTCGAAACGGCCCCTGGTGAGCACCTGTACGTCCCCCCGCCCGCGCAGGTCCATCCGGGCAATGTGATACCCGCCTTCCTCCTGCGTCACGAACACCAGCTGGGATTCGTCGGGCGAGAGCCGCGGGCGCGCATTGTACGAACCCTGGAACGTCAGCCGGCGCGGCTTCTCGTTCGCACGGGCCGCCACCCGATAGATCTGCGGACCCCCCGCACGGTCCGAGGTGAAATACAGCGACTGACCATCCTTCGACCACTGCGGTTCGGTGTCGATGCCCGGATCGTCGGTGATGCGGGTCAGCCCCTGGCTCGCAAGATCGAGCACGTAAACGTCCAGATTGCCGTCCCGCGTCGACAGCGTGAGTGCGAGCCTGCCGCCGTCGGGCGACCACGCGGGCGCCTGGTTCACACCCGCACGGGCCGAGACGCGGCGTCGCTCGCCGGTCTTCACCGTCTGCACGTACACCGACGGCAGACGGTTCTCGAACGACACGTACGCAAGGCTGGTGCCGTCCGGCGACCACGCCGGCGACATCAACGGCTCGTTCGACTGCATGATGGTGCGCGGGTTCTCACCGTCCGCGTCCGCCACCATGAGACTGTAGCTCTTGGCCGGCAGATGACCGGTCACCGAGACGTAGGCGATGCGGGTCGCAAACGCGCCGCGCACGCCGAGGATCTTCTCGAACACCTGGTCCGCGACCTGGTGGCTCGCCAGACGCAGACCCGCCCGGTTGGCATTGATCTGATACGCGATCAGCTTCTCGTGCGTGAGCACGTTGAAGAGCTCGAACGTGATGTTGAAGCGATCCTCCGCGAGCGGCTGGATCTGACCCACCACCAAGTAGTCGTTGCTCAGACGGCGCCAGTCGTCGAACGCGATGGGACTGCCCGTATGCGGCCGGTCCACCATGTCCTTGACGTCCATGGTCCGGAACCGACCGCTGCCCGTCAGGTCCTTGCCCACCAACGCCGCCACGTCGAAGGGCGCCGCCGCCGGGTCGGCGCTGAACGGCACCACGGCGATGGGAATGGCGTCCGCCTGACCCCGCGTCACCTCCACCACGAGTTCCGCACGCGCGCAGGGAAAGCCCGTCAACGCCACCATCACCGCCACCAGCAAATGCATTCGTCTAGTCATTGGGTCTGAACCTGAAGATGAAGTTTTTCTCGAACAACGCCGGGTCCGGCGGATCCGGCAACGGCGACGCACGATACACCGCATTCTCGATGGACTGGCGCACCGCCGCATCGCCGTTGCACTGCGTGACGTGCACCGCCGTCACCTCTCCGCCCACCACCTGCGTCACCGCCACCGTGCAATCGATGCCCGCATTCGCCGACGGCGGCTTGATCCACACGCCCTGGATCTTGTCGCGCAGGCTCGCGATGTAACGGTCGCGCAGCGGGCCCGACTGCACGGCGCTGCGACGCTCTTCCTCCGCCAGCTGGGTTTGCAGCTCCGATTCACGCTCTCTGCGCGCGTGGTCCTCCGCCGCCTTCCTGGCATCGGCGGCCTGTTTGAGGTCCGCCGTTTTCTTCGCGTCGGCGGCCTGTGCGAGTGCCTGCGCCTGTGATTGCGCCTGCGCCACCTGCTTGGCCTGTGCCGCCTGGGCGACACGCTGCGCGTCGGCGGCACGCTTGGCGTCGGCTGCGGCCGCAGATTTCTCCACGTCCTTACGCTGCTGCAGTTGCGCGGCTTTCAACACGGCTGCCTGGGCCGCGGCACGATCCGCCGCCAGTGCGTCGCGCCGCGCCTCGGCCTTCACCGTCGCCTGGGCCTCCCGGGTGGCGCGTGCCTGCGCTTCGGCCGCGGCCGCGGTAGCCGCAGCCGCCTCAGCCGCCTGCGCGGCGGCCTTTGCCTGGGCGTTCCCCGCATCGGCCGCCGCCGCTTCCGCCTGCACCCGCGCGGTCTCGGCTGCTGCTGCCTCCGTCTGCACCCGCGCCGCC
>CAZZVN010000077.1:1285-15843 GCA_964657625.1 uncultured Steroidobacteraceae bacterium | reverse complement strand
TAACGCGATGTCAATACCGCAATCCAAAGTAACGGCGCAGGGCCAAATTTCTGTCCCGGTGGAGGTGCGTAAGAAGCTCGGAATTGGACCTGGGTCTGTGCTTGAGTGGCACGAACAAGACGGCGGCGTTTTGGTTCGTCGAGCTGGGCGATTCAGCTCGTCCGATGTTCACCAGGCAGTGTTTCCAAAAGGCACGCCTAATAACAAAACCGTGCCCGACATAAAGGCCGCCCTTCGCAAAGCTGTTCGAAAGAAACATGCTCGCGGTTGATACGAATGTCCTGGTTCGGCTACTCGCACGTGATGATGTAAGCCAGGTTCGTGCAGCTGAGGCTTCCATCACCAAAGGAGCCTGGGTATCTCAACTAGTCCTGGCAGAAACGCTGTGGGTCTTGGACTCGGTATATGATCTTTCTCGTGCGCAGATCGCAACGACCGTTGAGATGCTATTGAATCATAACGAGCTGAGCCTGCAGGACGCGGATGTCGTCGCTGCGGCGCTAGCCCATTTTCGTGGGCGCTCAGCCGTGGAATTTTCGGACTGTCTCGTGCTGGAGATTGCAAGAAAAGCCGGCCACTTGCCGGTTGCTACATTCGACCGCAACTTCGCTAAACTGGTTAACGTCCAACGGCTAGAATGATATAGGAGATCGTCGCGGCGGACTCCTGCCGACCCACTGCCGCCGGTGATGACCGGCAGCTTTGTTACATCAGATTCGAGCGGGCTTCGACAAGTTTTGGGGCGCCGGTAGATGAATCCGCGAAAAAATTTCGCCGAGGGTCAATTCGTCCCGCCAAATCGGTCGAAGATCCAATGCGTAGTGCTCCTCAAGCCGAAGCGAGAGCGTCTCCAGCTCAAGTGCATCGGGCCAGCCTTTCAGCGGATACGAACTGCGGTAGATTGCGAGAACGCAATCTGTAGGAGCAAATTGCAAAGCTCTACGCCTCGGGAAGGCAAACGCGTCAACGAACAGATATAGAAATTGTCGGAGCTCGGCCTTTGATGTCTGAGGAAACATTCTCTTCCATGCCCTACCCATACAAGCTCGTCGCCAGTACTCCTGTATCGTTCGCGGATGGATGATTGAAATAGTAATTACGGCTAAGACGCTTAAGCCGATAAGGAATAACAAAGGTCCGTGCTGAGGGTTCATTTCAAGAGGCCAGCTTACAACAAGCAGCGAATGGCGGCTTACTGGCATGCATTCCTCTGTGAGCTATTTCCGCTTTTGGCCGCATGCTGCGTGCCGTAAGATTTCGCAACCTGGCGCAGCAGCAGGCCGACGAAGCAATCTGCGTAAGTGCATCGCCGACTCCGCGGGCCACGAGGCCCCGCGACGCCGACGATTGGCGTGCGTTATTACGTGGGAAAGTTGTTCAAGTCAGATCGCGATGGGTTGGCGGCTAGGGGTTTTTTCACAGGCGCGTTCCGGGTCTTCAGTCAACGGGAAAAACGCCGCCTACTTACCGCTTACGCTGAGACGTCACGCCGCGCCGTAGCCGATGATTGCCTTGGTCTCCAGAAACTCGACAATGCCCCAGTCTGCATATTCTCGACCATTGCCGGACTGCTTGTACCCGCCGAAGGGCGCGTGGGTATCCCAGTCCGGATAGTTGATGTTGACGCTGCCGGCACGCAACTCCCCCGCTACTTCTCGAGCATGTTCCATGTTCGTCGAACAGATGTACGCCGCAAGCCCGTATTCGGAGTCATTCGCCTTGTCGATCGCCTCCTGTTCGGTTGCGTAGGGAAGAATGGACAGCACCGGTCCGAAGATCTCTTCCCGGGAAACCGTCATTTCATGGCGTACGTCGCCGAATACGGTGGGCCGGACGTAGTACCCGCGCTCGAGGCCCTCCGGCCGGCCGGTACCGCCCACGACGAGTGTGGCGCCTTCGTCGATCCCGGTTTGAATGAGCTTTTGGATCTTTTCGAATTGCACGCGGCTGACGACCGGTCCCAACACGGTATCCGCGGCGCGGGGCGCGCCGACGCGGTGGCCTGCGGCGGCGGCCCTGGCGATTCCCAACGCTTCTGCATGACGATTTTCGGGAACGAACATCCGGGTGGGCGCATCGCAGGATTGGCCGCTGTTGGCAAAGCAGGCCGCCACGCCACGGGTGACCGCATCTTCGAGGTCGGCATCCGCGAGAATGAGGTTCGCGGACTTTCCGCCCAGCTCCTGGGCAACGCGCTTGACGGTGTCCGCCGCCGCCTTTGCCACGAGCACACCGGCGCGGGTCGATCCCGTGAACGACATCATCGCCACGTCAGGATGTTTGGTTAGGGGCTCGCCGACGCCCGGACCATCGCCGCTGATCAAGTTGAACACGCCGGGCGGCAGCCCGGCTTCGTGAATGATTTCGGCAAAAATGATGCCGCTGATCGGTGCGACTTCGCTCGGTTTGAGCACCATGGTGCATCCGGCCGCGATGGCGGGCGCTACCTTGCAGACGATTTGATTGAGCGGCCAGTTCCAGGGAGTGATCAAGCCCACCACGCCGATGGCCTCGCGGACGATGCACGTGCTTCCACGACGAGAGGAGAACTCGAGAGTCTCTAAGGATTTCAGGGTGGCCTCGAGGTGTACCCGACCCGCCCAGACTTGGGCCTCGCGCGCAAATTGCAGGGGCGCCCCCATCTCATCGCTCACCGCTTCGGCAATCTCTTCGTGGCGGGCGTTGTACGATTCCAGCACGTTGCGCAAAAAGCCCAGGCGTTCTTCGCGCCGGCTGCGCGAAAAACGGGGGAATGCCGATTTAGCGGCCGACACCGCACGATCTACGTCCGCCGCGCTGCCCATGGCGATCTGCGTATAGGCAAGCTCCGTTGCGGGATTGATCACGTCGAGCAGCCGCGGCACCACCGGGTCCACCCAGGCGCCGTTGATATAAAATTTCCGGTGGTGATTCGACATGCCTATCTCCCAAAAAAAGAGGATCCGAACGGCCTCCCGCACGAGCGAGCCGACTGCGGACGCTGTTCGTGCTGCTCAGTGGCGAGGGTGCTCGCCATGGCTATCCGCCATTTCCCGCATCATCTCAGGGCCGCCGGTTCGAGCATAAAGGATGTAGAGGCCGAGGCCGAGCGCAGCAAACAGGATGTTCAGAATGGTGGTGTAGTTGAAGCGAATACCCTCCTCCGCCAGTCCGTGCCGCACCCCCTGGGGTACGAGATGCAACATCGCGAACAGTCCTTCCACCAGCAGCGCCGAGGCCACCATGACCAGGTAGAAAGTGACCGCCAGATACCAGGTCATCC
Organism: uncultured Steroidobacteraceae bacterium; assembly: GCA_964657625.1. Classification (GTDB taxonomy): domain Bacteria; phylum Pseudomonadota; class Gammaproteobacteria; order Steroidobacterales; family Steroidobacteraceae; genus Bog-1198. The sequence continues at coordinate 12,581 of CAZZVN010000077.1, read as the reverse complement.
GGCCGCCGTAGTATTTTCGATAGATGTTCAGTATCGGCGGAATGATGAGATCGCCGAAAATGAAAGCGATCACGCCGCCAAAGCTGATCCCCCCCTTCCACAGAACGGCGGCGAAGGGAATGTTACCGACCGAACAGGTGAAGGAGGCGATCGCGATCAAGGGTCCCAGAAATGCGCCCCAGATCGAGGCCGCCAAGGGATGACCCGTCAAAAAGAGCGCCTGCCATGCCGGGTCGGGAACCCATGCACCCAACGCGCCGGCGACCAGCACGCCGGCCAGGATGTCCTTCCACAGCATCGCCCAGTTCATCACGAAACCATGACTGATCGCGATCCAGCCTTCGCGCGATCGCAACCGATCCGGCCATCGACCCTGGTGTTTCATCATGGACATTTGCGCATGCCCTTCCATCGAGCCTGCCGCGTTCCGCTTTGCCTGGGCGATGGCGGCCTCTTTTCGTTCCGGCTTGAGCGTCAGCTGGAAAATCAGCACAAGGAGCACGATCATGATCGGCCCACCGACGAACTCTGCCACGCCGAACTGCCAGCCCAACAGCACGATCAAGAGCACACCGAGTTCCAACACCAAATTGGTGGCGGCAAACTGGAAAGCCATCGCCGCGGTAAAATCTGCGCCCTTGCGTACCATGGAGCGCGCCATGGCGACCGCGGCGTACGAGCACGAAGACGAGGCGGCGCCGAGACTGCCGGCGATCAGGATACTGCGCGGACCGGCATCGGGAAGCAGGCGCGACATCTCGTCCTTCGAGACGATCTCTTCGATGACGGCGGAAAAGAGAAACCCCAGGCTCAGTCCCCAGAAGATGTCCCAAAACATCACCAATGCCATCCACAGCGCATGGCCCAACGAGTCGAGAACAGGCAAAGACGTCTCCGGGGCGGCGTTACGATGCGTCATTAAACCGCCGCGTGGCAGACTGCGCTGTCAGACATGAGCGCATCCAAGTCGGTCGTGCGTCGCTGCTTTTCGAACTTCGGCGCAAGTTTCGGAGCGCTCTTTCAGGTGGAAACGCGCGAAACTAACGTTCCAGAAATGCACTTGCGGAAATACAGCATGCCGGTGATCTCAGCTCCAAAAGTAACGGCCGGCGACCCGGGGTCGCGCAAGGTGCGGCCGAGTGCCACGACCCGTCGAATGGGTGAGGTGGCGGCCTACATCGAGGCTCACGTGGACGAGTCACTGACGCTCGAGCAGCTTGGCGAGGTTGCGGGCATGAGTGCAGGCCATTTGCAGCGCACTTTCAAGGCGACGATTGGCGTGAGCCCAAAGGAATATCAAGCCGCCAGGCGCCTGGCCGCCTTCAAGGCAGGCCTGCGTGCGGGCGCAAGCGTGGTGGAAGCCGTATTCGATGCGGGCTACGGGTCGACCAGCCGTGTTTACGAGCAGGTGGACGGTGGTCTCGGCATGACGCCGTCCGCCTACCGTGCCGGGGGCCAGGGCGAAGCGATCGTGTATGCGGTGCGTATTTCAGCGCTCGGGCCGCTCATCATGGCGGCGACCGAACGCGGTGTGTGTTTCGTGCAATTTGGCAGCGACACCGAGGAATTGCGGAGTCTGCTCGCCGCTGAGTTCCCGAAGGCGGAGCTTCGCGGGGCTGCGCCTGAAGCCGACAGCGGGTTGAACATGTGGATGGAAGCGCTGGACGCGCACCTGTCGCGGGGTGCTCCACTGCCGGATCTTCCGCTGATCCTTCGTGGCACGGCGTTTCAGATTCGAGTCTGGCGCTTTCTGCTCGGTGTCAAACGGGGCGAGGTCGTCACCTACGCCGAGGTGGCCCGGGGTGTGGGTGCCCCGCGGGCGGTACGCGCCGCCGCGAGCGCTTGCGGCGCGAACCGGATCGGCGTGCTGGTCCCGTGTCACCGGGTGTTGCGCTCCGACGGTGGTCTGGGCGGCTACCGCTGGGGCCTCGACCGCAAGCGCGTTCTTCTGGATGCGGAGCGGCTTCCCGCGGCGACCGACACGATCAGCTGACCGCTAGATGCGCTCGATGCGCGCCGCATAGCAACCACGCTTCGCGTAATGCGCGTGAAGATAGGTCACCTCGAGGTTGGCGAGGAGACGGTCTATCACCGGAATCAGCTCATTTCCATCGGCGAGGTCGGCGTCGACCATCTCGCCCGCGGCGTTGAACGAGCGCAGTGAGATGGGCCTGACCCGCACAGCTTCCGGAATCACGTCCACGCCACGGTATGCCTGCGTCGCGCCTTCGCGAACGAAGATGGCATGGCTTGCCCGGTAGGGGGTGTCCGCGGGTTGATGCTGATAATTCAGGAGCAGGAGCGTCTCACCCGGTTCGGCGTCGCGAATTTCGACGCGATCCGGATACCCGGGGCGGGCGTCGGCGACGCAGCGCTTCGCGCCGTAGCCCGCCAGGGCTTCGTCAGCCAGTCCGTAGAGGTGTCGAAAGGGTGTGGGGTCGAGGCCGCTGATCAGGAATGACATCGTCGATCCTCCGTTTGGAGCGGCCAACTTACGGGTCAAGGCGGGCGTAAGCGCTCCGATTCTTGCGGTATCGTGATCACCGCGCATCCCCATCCGCCAACGCCTTGCGGGCTTCGAGCGTCGCGCCGCAGTCGCCTCATGCGGGATCCGCCTCCACATGCACGCACACATTGGTCAGTTCCGAATAAAAATTCAGCGAATGCAGGCCGCCCTCGCGGCCGATGCCGGACAGGCCGGCGCCGCCGAACGGGGTGCGCAGGTCGCGCAGGAACCAGGTGTTGACCCAGCTCACGCCGACGCGCAGCGCCTGCGCGACGCGGTGACCGCGATTCAAGTCGCGGGTCCAGACGGTGGCGGCCAGACCGTACCGGGTGTCGTTGGCGAGGCGGATGGCGTCGCGCTCGGTGTCGAAGGGCGCGACGTGGCAGACGGGTCCGAAGATCTCCTCCGTCACGCAGCGGGCGTCTTCGGGCAGCCCGACCAGCACGGTGGGTTCCACCCAATAACCGTGGTCACGGGCATCACCGAAATGCGGCACACCGCCGCCCGCCAGCACCTGTGCGCCTTCCTCACGGGCGAGCGCAAAATAGCCGAGCACCTTGTCACGGTGCGCCGCTGAGATGAGCGGACCCATGGCGCAGTCGTCTTCCCGCGGCCACCCGAGCTTCAAGCTGCGCGCGCGTGCGGCGAGCGCCGCGCAGAAGCGTTCATGGAGGGGACGCTCGACATAGACGCGCTCGGTGCACAGACAGACCTGGCCTGAGTTCAAGAACACGGCGCGCAGCATGCCGTCCATCGTCTTCTCGAAATCGCAATCGGCGAAAATCAGGGCGGCATTCTTGCCGCCGAGCTCGAAGGACACGGGTTTCACGCCGGCGGCGGCGGCATGCATGATGGCGGTGCCGGTGCGCGATTCGCCGGTGAAGGTGATGGCATCGATGTCGGGGTGGCGCGTGATGAACTCACCGGCGGAGTTCGGGCCGAAGCCGTGCACCAGATTGAACACACCGGGCGGCACGCCCACGGCCGCCATGACCTCGGCGAGCAAGGTGGCGGTGCCCGGTGTTTCCTCCGAGGGTTTGACCACCACGGCATTGCCGCAGGCGAGTGCCGGCGCCACCTTCCAGGTGAGCAGCAGCAGCGGCAGGTTCCAGGGGGATATAACGCCGATCACGCCGAGCGGCTTGCGCACCGTGTAATTCAGGGCCTGCGCGCCGCCCGCGAGCTCGGTGCGAAAACTCTCGAGCGGCACGGTCTTGATGAGGTCGGCGAACACCCGGAAATTGGCGGCGCCGCGCGGGATGTCGAGGGTGGACGCCATGGCGTGCGGCTTGCCGGTGTCGGCCATTTCGGCGGCGAGAAAATCCGCGCGCCGCCGGTCGATCTCGTCGGCGATGAGATGCAGCACCGCTGCGCGCTCGGCCGTCGTGGTGCTGCCCCAGGCGCCGTGCACGGCGGCACGCCCGGCCTGCACCGCGGCATCCACCAGAGCCGCGTCGGCCTCGTGGACTTCGGCGACCAAACTGCCGTCGACCGGGTTCAGGTCCTGGAAGCGGCGACCGCTCTCGACCCACTGTCCATCGACGTAGTTGCGGTAGTGCCGGGGCGCGTCCGTCACGGGTGGAATTCGACCACCGCCCCACCGCTGCCGTACAAGGGCTCGTAGGCATGCACTGCGGCGCCGCTGAAAGGCTTGTCGAGGGCGCCTAAAATCCAGTGCAGATGCTTGAAGCCCATGTCGACGCGGGCGGCGCCGACGTACTCCGGGATCAGGCGGCGTAGTTCGGCCACGTCGCCCGTCGTCATCAGTTCCAGCATCCGCCGGTTCCACGCGTCGTCCTGGGGGGTGGCGATGTGGTCTTCCTGCAAATCGATCTCGGCACGAAACAGCGATCCCGACAGGCCGCCGACGCCGACCACGGCGACACGTTTGCCCTGCGCCTCGGCGCAGCGCACCGCGAGCCCGGCGAGCTTCTCCGTGATCTCGCCGTTGTGATAGAGGTTGTTCGAGCCGACCACGAGCGGGCGGTCGGCGCCGCCGATGCCGAGCAGTCCGGCGGCGACGATGGTGCCGGTGTCGATCGGGAAGCCGTCATAGTCGACGCCGCGGGCATGGATGTCGCTGCCCGGCGAAGCGGCGACGCAAGCCGCGGCCAGTTCGCCATCCGCCATGATGTCGTACGGCAGGTCGCCGAATTCGTACCAGTTCTCATCGACGTGCACGCCCGTGCTCCGGCGGCGCGTCAGCCAGAGTTGGTCGAGCACGGCGATCCATTGCGTGGAGTAGACCAGCACGACGTCCGGACGCGAGGCGGCGAGCGCACGGCCGGCGTTCTGCATGGCCTGGTTCAAGCGGCCGTAGCCGGGAATTTCCGGCTTGAGCGTGGGAAAAGGGTGACCGGGCACGAGAAAGGCGGAAACGACGGCCACGGCGTCAGCCCGCCTGCGCCGCGTGACGCGCGTCCCAGCACATGACGGCATTGCCGGTGCCGATCACGGTGCCGTAGCCGTACAGTTCCGCCGCCAGCTCAGGGTATTCCATGGCGGCATGCATCCAGGTGAACGCGCCGGATTTGACCTCGGCAAACGCCTCGTCGATGAACTGCGGCAGCAGCGTGAACACCTCGCGCATGCGGCCCTTGCGCATCAGCTCGATCATGCGCATGTCCCATTGATAACCGATCATGGACTGCGGATGTTCCTTCGACATGTCCTCCGGGATGGCGGGCTCGGAGTGAAAATGCCAGTGTGAGAGCGTGTTCGACGCGAGCAGCACCGCGCGGCGTCCGGTCTTGCGTATCGCCTCCCGGGTCGCGCGGCCGAGCGTCTCCATCTCGGCCAGACCCTGCTGCGTGTCCAGATAATAGGGCGTGTTGTTCGCGGAAATGGCAACCACCGGAATGTCCCACTCGGGACGGATCATGTGCAGCGTGGTGATGGTGCCGTAATCGACGCGAAAATTCGGGTTGCGCATCATCTTCGTCACCAGCCCCGCGCGACGGCCTTCCTCGGCACAGGCTTCGGCGAGTTCGACGTCGACGTCGAGCGCGAAATCGTAACGAAACAGGTTCGGAAAGATCGGATCCACCGACTTGCCCGAGAGCTTCTCGACGCCCAGGAAATGGTGGCCCACCGATGTCATCCAATGCGGCGAATGCACCAGCAACACGTCGGGCTTCATGGCGGCCAGATCCGCACGGGCGCGCTCGTAGGCCCAGCGCAAAGGTTCCCACCCACCCTGCGATTTTGGTTCGTTCTGCGGCGGATTCTCGCCGTACACCAGATGGGGCGGATGGGGAGCGAGAAAGCCCGCGATGATTTCACCTTGCGCCATGAAACGTCTCCGGTGGTTCGTTGAACGATATTGACAATCATCAACCGATGCCGCAAAGATATCAATAGGTGAACATTCAATCTCACATAGTGAGATACACGAGACAGGGGTGCCGTATCATGCCGATCAAATCTTCGAACCGGCGCAGTGCCGGAGGCTTTCGACGTTGGACGACGGTCAGCGCCGGTTGCGCGATGCTGGCCCCCCTTGCCGCGGCTTTGGCGGCGGACGTGGTGCCGGCGCCCGCGTCGGATGCGCTGTCCGAAATCGTGGTGACCGCGGAGAAGCGTGATTCCACGGTATTGAAGACGCCGATCAGCATTACCGCGGTGAGCGGTGCGGACCTCGACGCCGCCGGCATCCATGATCTCGGCACGGTGGCTGCGCAGACGCCCGGCGTCTCCATCCGGTCGGCCGGGCCCGGTCAGAATGAGATCGAGATGCGCGGACTGGCGTCGTCCGGCGGTGCGGCGCCCACCGTCGGTTTCTACCTCGACGAAGCGCCGCTCACCCCGCCCGGCGGCGCGAACAACGGCAAGGTGGTGATCGATCCGAACCTCTACGACCTCGATCGCGTCGAGGTGTTGCGCGGGCCGCAGGGCACGCTGTACGGCTCGGGGTCGATGGGCGGTACCGTGAAGCTCGTGACGGCTGCGCCGCAGTTGAACAGCTTCGGGGGCAGCGTGGAACTGACGGGCTCGCACACGCAGGGTGCCAGCGACAACGGCTCGGTCAACTTCATGTTGAACCTGCCGTTGATCGACGATCATCTGGCGCTGCGTTTGGTGGGGACGTCGGAGCACAACTCGGGCTGGATCGACCGGGTGGTGCTCGGCAACTTTCCGCTCGAGGCGGGTTTCAGCCCCACCGCGGCGGCCGGCAGCGTGATTGCGCTGCCGCGTGGCGACCTGCAGGCCGCGACCGCCACGGCGACCTACCACGATGCGAACTCGGAAAATCTGCACAGCGTGCGGGGCAGCCTGCTGATCCAGATCGACGATACGTTCTCGATCACGCCGGGCGTGTTCTACCAACGTCTCACCCAGGGCGGTTACAACACGTACGACAATCCGCCGGGGTCGTCGCCGGCCTCGCTCGCGCATTATCAGCCGGTGGATACGGCGGAGCCGTTCCTGGATGAATTCACCATCGGCAGCCTGGTGGTGAAAAAGCGCTTCGACTGGGCGGATCTGACCTTTTCGAGTTCGGTGTGGAACCGCGAACAGCGTCAGACCATGGATCTGGCGGAGGACTTCCAGGCGTTGGTGCAGCTCGATTCGTTCCTGGCCTCACCGCTCACCGAAACCGACACCAGCCATCAGTGGAGCGAGGAGCTGCGGCTCGCGTCCACCGGCGAAGGTGCGCTGCAGTGGCTGGGCGGCGTGTACTACAGTCAATTCCGTTCGCAGTTTCAACAAGTGGCGAACGACCCGGCGTGGATTCCGGTGGTGGGCTTCTCGAACCTGATCACCGAGACGCAGCCGCAGACCGTGCGGCAGGCCGCGGTATTCGGCAACGTGAGCTACCAGCTCAATGCGCTGTTCAAGATCACCGCGGGGGCTCGGTACTTCAATTATCGCAGCGGCTTCGACGTCACCGATACCGGGTTGTTCGCCACCGGCGACAATACGACCGTGAACACCAGCGCCGTGACGCAGGCTAATTCCGGCGTGACGCCGATGGCGAGCCTCGCGTTCACCCCGAGCGCGGACCTGACTGTGTACGGCAGCGTGGCGAAGGGGTTCCGACCGGGCGGCGGCAACCAATACGTGCCGGTCAACGGGCCCGCCTCGTGCGCGAGCTCGCTGGCGGTGTTCGGTCAGACCACCGCGCCCACCACCTATGGTCCGGACACGGTGTGGAGCTACGAACTCGGCGAGAAGGCACGTCTGCTCGACGGCCGGGTGTCGGTGAACTCCGCGGTGTATTACGAGAAGTGGCGCGCCATCCAGCTGCAGGTGCCGCTGCCCTGCGGGTTCTTCTATTCGACCAACGGCGACGACGCCGGCGTATACGGCACGGAACTCGAGGTGAAGGCCAAGCTCGCCGAACCGCTGACGGTGTCGCTGAGCGGCGGGTACACGCACTCGACGTACAGCAAGGATTCGCCGCAGACGGGCTTCACCGCGGGCGAGCGGGTGCCCGATGTGCCGTTGTACACGGCGGCGTTCGCGTTGAGCTACGAGGCGCCGATTTTCGAGCGCTACCGGCTGACCGCGCGGCTCGACGATACGCAGGTGGGTCCGATCGTCGACTACACGTTTGCGCAGAACCAGCTGCCGGGCCACAACCTCGCGAACTTTCGCCTGGGTCTCGCGCTCGACAAGGCGTATGGCTATGTGTTCGTGAACAATCTCGCCGACACCCGCGCGGAGTTGAGCGACACGAATTCGCTGGGCGCGAACGGGGCGTTCTTGAACCGCGTGGCCACCAATCAACCGCGCACCATCGGCCTGACCGTCGGCTACAAATACTAGGCTGCTTCGAGGGGGAGCTCATGAGCATCACCGCGTTGGCATCGCCGCATCTGCCGCGGCCGCGCTTTCGCTACAGTCCCGTGGTCAAAGCGGGTCCGTGGATTTTGTTTTCCGGTATGATCGCGCTCGATGTGGAAACCGGCGCCCTCGAGTCGGGAGGGCCGGGCGCCGAGACGCGCAAGATTCTGCAGAACGTGGGCCTGGCGCTGCCGGATTTCGGCCTGACCCTGGCGGAGCTCGTGCAGGCGCGCATCTACACCACGCGCTTCGCGGAGTTTCCCGCGATCAATGCCGCGTGGGAGCACTGGCTGGAAGGCGTCGCACGACCGCCGGCGCGCACCTCGATGGGCGTCGCCGCGCTGCCCTTGGGCGCCAGCGTCGAGATCGAATGTGCCTTTTACTCGGAACTGCGACGTGAATGAAGCGAAAGTGATCCAGCACCTGGCCGCGCCGCGCGGTCGGTTCCCGCACGTGAAGTGCGCCGGTGATTTCGTGTTCGTCTCGGGCACCAGCGCGCGCCGCCCGGACGGCTCGTTCGCCGGCGTGCGCACGGCCGCGGACGGCACCGTGGTGCTCGACATCCGCGAGCAGACGCGGGCCGTCATCGAAAACGTGCGCAGCATCCTGTCGAGCGTCGGCTGCGATTTGTCGGACCTGGTGAGCGTCAATGCGTATCTCGTCAACATGAACGACTTCGCGGGCTATAACGAGGTGTACGGCGAGTACTTCACGTACGAAGGACCGACGCGCACCACCGTGGCCGTGCACCAGCTGCCGCATCCGCACCTGGTGATCGAGATGCAGGCGACCGCGCACAAAGCGCGCGGTGCGGCGGAGCGGCTCGCGAAACACGGTGCAGGGCCTGCCGGCGCTCGGGAGAGCGGCGGCTAGTTCATGACGGGTCCGCTGCGCACGCCGAAGAATGCCTCCGTGGCCAAAGCCTTCCAGATCCTCAACGTGCTCGGCTCGGGGCCGGGTGAAATGACGGCGACGGACGTCGCGCAGAAGCTGCGCAGCAACCTGCCGACCGTGCACCGCTTCCTGGTCACGCTGGAGGAGATCGGTGCGGTGTCGCGCTCGCCGCAGGGACGTTTCCAGCTCGGTCTGATGCTCGCCAATCTCGGCGACAAGGTCGAGAGCAACAAAATGCTGATCGATCATGTGCAATCGCACCTGGATGCGCTGGCCGTGGAATTCCGGGAAGTCGCGCACTGTGCGGTGCACAGCGGAACGCTCGCCATCAACATCGCGCAGGCGCTGCCCGACCGGTCCCTGGTGATCGGCCATGCGGCGGGCGACACGGTGCCCCTGCACTGCAGTGCGGTGGGCAAGGCGCTGCTGGCCTGGCTGGAGCCGAAGGCGCAGGCGCAGCTGCTGGAGCGGCTGGACCTGGTGCGTTTCACGGCGCACACGGTGACGTCGCGCGCTGCGCTCGCGCGCCTGTTGAACGAGGTGGCGCAGCGTGGGTTCGCGCGCGAGGACGAGGAATGGGAGGAGGGACTGCGGTCCGTCGCCGTGCCGGTGCGCAATGCGCGCGGCGGCGTGGTGGCCGCGCTGGCGGTGTCGGCGCCGTTGTCGCGGCTGGACGATGCGATGCTGAAACGGGTGCGCGGCGCACTCGCCGACCGTGCGGTGCGTCTCGAGCATGCGATGTTCACCGAGAGTTTGGTGTTTCCGCAGCAGGCCCGTCCGCGCGGCGCGTTCCCCCATCTGAAGCGCGTGGGTGACTTCGTATTCTTCTCCGGCACCAGTGCACGACGTCCGGACGATACGTTCGAGGGCGTACGCATCGAAGCGGACGGCACCCCCGTGTTCGACATCCGCCGCCAGACGCACGTGGTGTTCGAAAATCTGCGCAACATGCTGGTCGGCATCGGGGCGGGTCTCGAGCATCTGGTCGACATCCAGGCCTACCTCACCGACATGCGCGATTATGAGGATTTCAACGATGCGTACGCGGAGTTCTTTGGTTTCAGCGGCCCGACGCGCACCACCGTGGGCGTGACCGAGCTCCCGCATCCGCATCAGCGGCTCATGGTGCGCGCCGTCGCCTACGCGCCGCACCGCCACCTGCACGAGGATTCCGTATGAGTTCAAACCCCGTTGCTGCCTCCGCAACCCCCGCCACCGCTCCCGGCGCGGCGCGGCCGGCCGGCGCCGCCGGCTCCACCCGCATCCCCGGCGATGTCATCGCCGCCGCGGCCGACCGTCTCTGGCACGCGCAGACCACCGCCACGCCGTGTGCACCGGTACGTGAGCTGATCGGTGCGGACGACGTGGCGGCCGCGTATGCGGTGCAGGAGCACAATGCACGGCGCTGGCTGGCGCAGGGACGGCGGCCGGTGGGGCGCAAGATCGGCCTGACGGCAAGGAGCGTGCAGCGGCAGCTCGGCGTGGACGAGCCGGATTACGGCCTGTTGTTCGCCGACATGGCGGTGTGCGACGGCGCGGACGTGCCGACGCGGACGTTGATCCAGCCGAAGGTGGAGGGCGAGGTCGCCTTCTGTCTCAAGCGCGACCTGACGCACCCGCAGCTGACCATGACCGACATCCTGGGTGCCGTCGATTACGTGCTGGCGGCCATCGAGATCGTCGACAGCCGCATCGAGCGGTGGGACATCAAGATCGCGGACACAGTGGCCGACAATGCCTCGTCCGGGCGCTACGTGCTCGGCAACGAGCCTCACTCGCTGCGCGACGTGGATTTGCGGCTGTGCGGAATGGTGTTGGAACGGCACGGCGAACAGGTCAGTTTCGGCGCGGGCGCAGCGTGTCTCGGGCATCCGCTCAACGCCACGCTGTGGCTCGCGCAGAAGATGGCTGCGGTGGGCAGACCGCTGCTGGCCGGTGATCTGATCATGTCGGGCGCGCTCGGCCCGATGGTGCCGGCGTCGGCCGGCGACATCTTCGATCTGCGGATCAACGGGCTCGGTTCGGTGCGCGCCGTGTTCGCGCGGGAGACCTGACATGAACAGCGCGGACATGACGGCCCCCCCCGGCGTCGCGGCCCATCCCAGCGTC
>CAZZVN010000077.1:0-1275 GCA_964657625.1 uncultured Steroidobacteraceae bacterium | reverse complement strand
GCCACTCTCGACGACGCCATGCGCACGGCGCACGCCGTGCCCCAGCGCCAGGAGGCGCTCACCGTCGCGCAGGCGTACGACATTCAAGCGGCGTCCCTGGCCCGGCGTTACGCGCGCGGCGAGCGTCGCATCGGCGTCAAGATGGGCTTCACCAGTCGCGCCAAGATGGCGCAGATGGGACTCAATGAAATGATCTGGGGACGGCTCACCGACGCCATGCTGGTCGAGGCCGGCGGCAGCGTGCCCCGCAGCCGCTTCGTCCACCCGCGGGTCGAGCCGGAGGTGGCGTTTTTGCTGCGGCGCCCGCTGGCCGGCCGCATCGATGCCATGACGGCGATGGCGGCGGTGGAGGCGGTTGCGCCCGCGCTCGAACTCATCGACAGCCGTTACGAGAACTTCACGTTTTCGCTAACCGACGTGATCGCCGACAATTCCTCCTCTTCGGCGCTGGTGATCGGGCCCTGGGCGGCGCCGTCCTTCGACCTCAGCAATCTGGGCATGATCATGGAGATCGACGGTGTGCCACGACAGATCGGCTCCACCGCCGCCATCCTCGGCAATCCCCTGTTCTCGCTGGTCGCCGCCGCACGTCTGGTCGCCGAACGCGGCGAGCGGCTCGACGCCGGCGACATCGTCATGGCCGGCGGCGCGACCGCCGCGGAAGCGCTGACCGCGGGGAATTACATCAAGCTCAGCGTCGAACGGTTGGGCAGCGTGGGGTTCACGCTCTCGGCATAGCGATCGGTCCGCCCGCCGGGAGTGCGGGCGTTCGAGCTCCCTTGACATAATGCAAGTAACGCTTACACACTCGAAGTAGCTTCGTAAGAAAAAAGCGGCTGGCGGTGAATGTCACTGGGGAGTGATCACATGAACAAGAATACTGTCGTGTTCGGGACGGGCGTGGGTTTCATTTCGGCGTCGATGTGCTGCGCCGCCGTTCTCGCCGCCGAGACCGACCAGGGCGCGGCGGGCGCCGACTCGCTCGATGCCATCGTGGTGACGGCCACCAAACAATCGGAGTCTTTGAGCCGCGTGCCCATGAGCGTGTCCGCGTTGTCGCAAAACATGCTCGACGAACGCAGTATTCAGGGCATCGCCGACCTCGCACGCGAGGTGCCCGCCCTCTTCTACGTGCCGGGCGGCGTCGGCTTTTCCTTCCGGCCGCTGGAAATCTTGCTGCTGGTCACCGGGATGCCGTCGCGCGAGAGGGTCATGCGTTGCGCGGTCAGGTCCACGAGGATCGAGAGATGCGAGGCGTCGCTGTTCGCGTCCACG
>CAZZVN010000076.1:0-16681 GCA_964657625.1 uncultured Steroidobacteraceae bacterium | reverse complement strand
TTACAAAACCGTTGCACTACCACTGTGCTAAGCCGGCGACGTCGCGGAAGAGCGCGTGCGGATTATACGTGCAATTCGCCAGCACGACATGTTGCTGCTCCGTAGACATGAGGGCGCCCGATGAATGCGCCGCGGGGCGACGCGCGTTTCGGAAAACGCGATGATCCTAACGTCAAAGAGGGTGTCGCCGGCCCGCGTCTGGACTAGCCCGTCGACCCGCCGAGAAGATCCACCGCGGCTTGGTAGAGCTTTGCGCGCAGCAGGAAGCGTTCGTTGGCGCGGGTGAGATAGCGCACGCCGATCTCGATGCCGCCGACCACGGGCTTGACGTTGACGCCGGGCGCGCCGGAAAACGATTTGCCGCGTTGCGCGGGCACGGCGCGCTGCCATTCCTGTTCGGCCTGCTGTGCGCTCTCGGCGGTGGCGTCGCTCACGCGTCGGGTGATGGCTTCGACGATGGGGTAGGGGTCGCGGCCGGCGGGGACCACCACCTGGAGTTCGTCCCACAGCCATTGTCCCGACGTGGAGAAATTGAAATAGTGCTTTTCGATGGCGAAGCTGTTGGTGAAGGTGACGCGGCGGCCGGTGGGATGGCCGGCGTCGCTCCAGTTGCCGGTTTCGAGCAGTACGGTGTGGAACATGCCGAGTTCGGTGACTTCGCCACTGACGCCGTTGATCTCGACCCAATCGCCCAATCGGATGCCGTTGCGGCCCATCAGGACCAGCCAGCCGAAGAAGGCGACGATGAAGTCCTTGAGTGCAACGGTAAGCCCGGCGCCGACTATGCCGATCATCGTGCCGAATTGATTGGGCGTGCCGATCAAAATGAGTACGATGACCAGCAGCGCGATCACGCGCAGGCCTATGCGGGTGAGGCTGCGCAGGGTTTCGACCTGGCGGCGGTCGAGTTTCGGATTGTCGAGCAGGCGATGTGCCCAGTGGTCCAGGAACAAGATCACGAGCAGCAGCCCCAACACGATGAGCGTATCGAGCATCAAGGTGTGGAGCACGGCGTTGGCCTGCTGGCCTACCACGCCGCTCCACTGTGCATAGATGCCGGCGAGCTGGCGCTGATCGGCGGTCTGTCGGTCGAGCAGGGTGAGCAGCCTTTGGTCCGCGGTGATCTGCCGTGTCTGGCGCAGCAGGGCGGCGGCGTCTTCGTGCGATCGCGGGGCGACCATCGCGGGTGGCGTGGCCGAGGGTCCGGGTCCGGGCGCGAGCGCGGGTGCGGGTATGGGAGTGGACGTCACGCTGGTCGTGGGCGCCGCGGCCGGGGCGGCAGGGGCGGGCTTGGCGTCCGCCGCGGGCCGTGCGGCCGGCGACGGGGTGGCGGTGGGCGCGGCGCTTTTGGCGCTCTTCGTGTGCTGGGCGAGTTCGGCGATCCCGCCCTTGGAGTCGTCGAGGCTGGCGGCGAGGCTCAGACGCTGGCCGCTCAGCGTGGCGGCCTTGGCATTCGCGGCGCTTTGCGCGTCGAGGAGCTGTTGCCGTTTGCGCCGCAGCGTCGACCACTCGGCGAATTGGCGCACGGCCCCGCGCGATCCGGATGTGCCCGCGCCGCCCGCGGCACCTGTGGCCGACGCAGCGTTGGCGGCGACCGCTGCGACGGCGGCGGTTGCGGGGGCGGTCGCCGCGCGGGTCTTGACCTGGGCGTCGTGTTCTTGGACCAGCGTCTCGATCCGCTGCTGGGGATCTCCGCCGGCAGCAACGAGGTCCTGACTGGCTTCCTCGAGCTCGTCCTTGTCGAGGTCCAATTGAGACTGGGCGAGTTCCAATGCGTCCTGCAGCGTGTCTTTCTGCGCGGCGGTGGCCTGCGCCACGCTGGCGGTGAGCTGGGTCACACGTTGCTGGTCGCGGTCGAGCAGACTCTGTGATTTCTGCAGGCGGCCCTGGATCTCGACTGCCGCGGGGCTCAGGGCGGGCGGGTGGGCCTCGACATCGCGCAGCGCCGAGGTAAACGCCAGGGCGAGTTCGTGATCCGCAACGCGCAGTGCTGCCGCGGCAAAGGTGTCCTCGTCGGGTGTTTTTGCGAGCTGCGCAAGCCGCTGCGCGGTGGCATAGGTGCTCTCATCGACCAGCGCGGCCGAGGTGACCGCGGCGGCGAGCCGCTGCACGCGCTTCGGCGAGGGTGGGGCGCTTTGCCACCAGACCACTCCCGCGGCGGCGAGCAGCAAACCAATGAGCACGGCGGAAATCTTTTGGAGCAGAGTCATTGGCGGCGGCGCTTTGACCGCTTGCCGGTGCGGCCTTGTGTCACGGGCGGCATATGGCGCCGAAAATAGCGGGAACCGGAACCGAACCTCATGGGACTAACAAAACACTCAGCCCGGTTCCGGTGTCTCGTTGCAGACCCCGTTAAACTTGCAGAGTACACGGGATATTGCAAGTTTCGCGTGGCACATGACGAAAATTTAAGAGCGCGACGGGCGCGGGCAACCTTCAGGTCGTTGGACGCGGTGTATTCTGACGACGTGGGCGCGCGCTGACGCGCGCGGGCGCCGAGCTTCGGACGCTCCGCCTCGGTGACAGCGTTGTCGTAACGTTTGCAGTAAAATAGCCGGCTGGGCTGCCGACTCCGGCGCTCAAAAGCCCGCTTCGGGCGTCAGCCAATAGCCGTCGACGCCGCGGCGCAGAGGTCTTTTAGCCGATGTGGATCGTTCAAGTTGCGTTGCGCCGCCCCTACACGTTCCTGGTGATGGCGCTCTTGATATTGCTCGCAACTCCGTTGGTGTTGCTCAAGATGCCCACGGACATCTTCCCGGACATCAATATTCCGGTGATCAGCATCGTCTGGAACTACGCGGGATTGTCCGCCCAGGAGATGGGCCTGCGCATCACGGCGGTCAACGAGCGCAACCTCACCACCACGGTCAACGACATCGAGCACATCGAATCGCAGTCGCTTAACGGCACGTCGGTGATCAAGATCTTCTTCCAGCCCAATGCCAGCATTCCGACCGCCATCGCCCAGGTCGTGGCGCTGGAACAATCGGTGCTGAGGCAGCTCCCCCCGGGCCTGCAGCCACCGCTGATCATCAAGTATTCGGCCTCGAGCATCCCTGTCATCCAGCTCGGCCTCTCCAGTCCGACCATGCCGGAACAGGCGTTGTTCGACACCGCCGTCAATTTTTTGAGGCCGCGTCTGGTGACCATTCCCGGCGTGGCCATTCCCTACCCCTACGGCGGCAAGCAGCGCATCATTTCGGTGGACCTCGACACGCCTGCCTTGCTTGCCAAGGGCTTGACCCCGAGTGACGTGGTCACGGCCGTCAATACGCAGAACTTGGTGCTGCCCTCGGGTACGGCCAAGATTGGTGGCACCGAATTCGTCCTGGCGACCAACGGTTCGCCCGACACCATCGCGGGCCTCAACAAGATTCCCGTGTCCACCCGCAACGGCGCGACGACCTACCTCGAGGAGGTGGCGCACGTGCGCGACGGCTTCTCGCCGCAGACCAACATCGTGCGCCAGGACGGCCAGCGCGGCGTGCTGCTGTCGGTAATCAAGAACGGTGGCGCCTCGACGCTGGACATCGTCGGCGATCTGCTGGCGCAACTGCCGACGGTGCAAAAGATCCTCCCCAAGGACCTGAAAATCGTTCCGTTGTTCGATCAGTCCACCTTCGTGCGTGCCGCCATCAGCGGGGTGGTTCGCGAGGCCCTCATCGCGGCCGGATTGACCGCCGTGCTCATCCTGCTGTTCCTCGGCAACTGGCGCAGCACCTGCATCATCGCCGTGTCGATTCCGCTGTCGATCCTGTCCTCGGTGATCGCGCTCTACATCACCGGCGAGACGCTCAACATCATGACGCTGGGCGGTCTGGCGCTGGCGGTGGGCATCCTGGTCGACGATGCCACGGTGACCATCGAGAACATCGAACGTCATCTGTACCTGGGCTCGGATCTCAACAAGGCCATTCTGGATGGCGCGGGAGAGATTGCCATCCCGGCGCTGGTCTCCACGCTGTGCATCTGCATCGTGTTCGTTCCCATGTTCTTTCTGTCGGGCGTTGCCCGCTTCCTGTTCGCGCCGCTGGCGGAAGCCGTGGTGTTCGCGATGCTGGCGTCCTACGTGCTGTCGCGAACCCTGGTGCCCACGCTGGTGATGATGCTGCTCGATCACGCGCCGCCCGATGCGTCGGCCCGGCCGAGCCTGCTGCGTCGCGTCTACAAGGCATTCGATGCGCGCTTCGAGAAGATCCGTGGCGGCTACATCGACATTTTGAGCGCGGCGCTGGAGCACCGGCGGGTGTTCGCAGGGGTGTTTCTGGGCTTTTGCGTGCTGTCCTGCGGCCTGGTGTTCATCCTCGGCCGTGATTTCTTCCCCAGCGTCGATGCCGGCCAGATCCGCCTGCATTTTCGCATGCCGTCCGGCACCCGCATCGAGGAAACCGCACGCAACGCGGATGAAATCGACAAGGCGATCCGGCGCATCATTCCCGCGCGCGAACTCGGGCCGGTGCTCGACAATCTCGGCGTGCCGTACAGCGGCCTTAACCTTTCGTACAGCAACTCGGGTGTGTTCGGGACGCTGGACGGCGAGATCCAGGTGTCGCTGAACGAGGGGCATGCTCCCACGGCCGGTTACGTCGAACGGATGCGTCGTGAGCTGCCGAAGCTCTTTCCGGGCGCGGAGTTTTTCTTCCAGCCGGCGGACATGGTGACGCAGATCTTGAATTTCGGCCTGCCGGCGGCCATCGACGTGCAATTCACGGGCGCGAACCTGCGCGAAAATTATCAGATCGCCGCCAAGCTCATGAAGCAGATTCGCGGGGTGGCGGGCGCGGTGGACACCCACATCCACCAGCGGCTGGATCTGCCGACCGTGTCGCTGGCCATGGATCGTACCCAGTTGCAGCAGCTCGGGCTGAGTCCGAGCGACGTGACCAACGATCTGCTGGTCTCGACGTCGGGAACCTCGATCACCTCGCCGAACTTCTGGCTCAATCCGGACAACGGCATCGTCTACAACATGACGGTGCAATCGCCGCAATATTCGGTGGACAGCCTGGATTCGTTGATGCGCACGCCGGTGCGTGCGCCCGTCGCCGTCGCGAGCGGGACACAGTTGCTGAGCAATCTGGTGGGCGTCGAGCCGACGACGCAGGCGACGGTGGCTTCGCGTTACAATCTTGCGCCGGCCACGGACATCTACGTGAGCGTGGAAGGGCGCGACATGGGCAGCGTGTCCGGCGACATCCGCAAGCTGGTGGATGATCTGCAGCCGCAGCTGCCGCGCGGAACGCAGGTGACCATCCTCGGCCAGGCTCAGACCATGCGTTCGTCCTTCATCCAGCTCGGGGTGGGTCTGGTCATGGCGGTGGTGATGGTGTACCTGCTGATCGTCGTCAACTTTCAGTCGTGGGTGGACGCGTTCATCATCATCACCGCGCTGCCGGCCGCGCTCGCCGGCATCTGTTGGATGCTCATGCTGACCGCGACCACCTTGAGCGTGCCCGCGCTGACGGGCGCGATCATGACCATGGGGGTGGCGACGGCCAACAGCATCTTGATCGTATCGTTCGCGCGCCAACGCATGGGCGAGGGGTTGGACCCGGTCGAGGCGGCACGCGATGCGGGGTCGACCCGTATCCGGCCGGTGTTGATGACGGCGCTCGCGATGATGATCGGCATGATCCCGATGGCGCTCGGATTGGGCGAGGGCGCCGAACAGAATGCGCCGCTCGGACGTGCCGTGATCGGTGGCCTGATGTTCGCGACGGTCTCCACCTTGTTGTTCGTACCGGTTATCTTCGCCGGCGTGCATCGGCGTCTCGCGCGGCGCAAGCAGGCGCGGCCCGATTCGGCGGCGCCGCTGGTTCAGGGGAATATTTGACATGTCTGACACCGCTCCCTCGCCTTCGCCTCTGTTGAAACGTGCCAAATTCGTGGTGGCGGGCCTGCTCGTGCTGCTGATCCTGGGCGCCATCATCGTGCTCGTGATGCGCACGTTCCACGCGCGCGCGCTCGAGTCGGCGACCTCCGCCCACGCGGTGCAATACGTGACGACGACCACGCCGAAGACAGGCGGCGACGGCCTGCCCGTCACCCTGCCCGGCACCTTGCAGGGCGTGATCGAGACCACGGTGTACGCGCGCAGCAGCGGCTATCTCGCACGCTGGACCAAGGACATCGGCGCCACCGTCAAGAAGGGCGAGTTGCTCGCGGAGATCACGGCGCCGGAGGTGGACCAGCAGCTCACCCAGGCCGAGGCTGCGCGCACGCAAACCGCCGCCAGCGAGGGCTTGTCGAAGACCACCGCGGACCGCTGGCAGAGTCTGCGCTCGCGAGATGCCGTGACCCAGCAGGATCTCGACGAGCGGGTGAGTGCCTACAAGCAGGCGCAGTCCGATCTGGCCGCAGCCGATGCCAATGTCGCCCGGCTGCGCAGCCTGCAGGGTTTCAACAAGGTGACGGCACCCTTCGACGGTGTCCTGACCCGCCGCAACGTCGATGTGGGGGATTTGATCAATGCGGGCAACGGCGGAGCCGGCGGGGCGCTGTTCACGGTGGCGCAGGTCGATCCGTTGCGGCTGTACGTCTACGTGCCGCAGGTGTATGCGGCGCAGATCAAAGTGGGTGACGCCGTGACCGTATCCTTGGCCGAACGCGCAGGCCAGCACTACGAGGGCACGATTGCCCGCACGGCGCGGGCCATCGATCCCGCCACGCGGACCTTGCAGGTGGAGATTCGTGTACCGAACCACGACGGCGCGCTGTTTGCGGGTGCGTACGTGCAGGTGACGCTGCCGATCAAAGGCGACAACGCGTCCACGGTGGTGCCCACCAACGTGTTGCTGTTCCGTCCGGACGGACCCCGGGTAGCGGTCGTCGATGCCGGCGGTCACGTGCGTCTGGCGGCGGTCAAACTCGGCACGGATTTCGGTACGGCCGTGGAAGTGTTGACGGGACTCGGTGCCGCCGACCGCATCGTCGTGAACCCGGCCGATTCGATCGCCGACGGTGACGTGGTTTCCGTCGAGACGGCCAATGCGGGCGCCGGTGGGAGTGCGGGCGCAGGCGCCGGTGGCAACGCGGGCGCGGGCGGCAGTGCCGGTGCGGGTGCGGGCGCCGGTGGGAATGCCGGTAGCCCCGGTGGCGGCGGACGGGGCTGAGGATTGCGCATGGCAGCTCAAACGCGCCGCCGCGTGCTCGCCTCGGTCGCGCTGCTCGCGACGGCTGCCGGGTGCGCCGTGGGTCCGGACTATCGGCGTCCGGCTGCCGACACCCCGCCTGCCTGGCAGCCGGATGCGCCGTGGCGCGCCGCGGTCCCGGGCGATGCGGCCTTGAAGGGGAACTGGTGGGAGTTGTTTCAGGACGCCACCCTGAACCCGTTGGTGGAACAGGCTTTGACGGCCAACCAGAACTTGAAGGTGTCCGCCGCCCGCCTCGATCAGGCGCGCAGCGAGGTCACGGTGGCGCGTTCGTATCTGTTTCCGACGATCGGGCTACAGGCCTCGGCCGGGCGCAGCAAAACTTCCGCCAACCGGCCGCTGTCGTCGTATTCGATTCCCAACGAGTCGACGGTGCAGAACGATTTCACGCTCGGCCCGTCGGTCACCTACGAGATTGACCTGTTCGGTCGCGTACGGCGGCAGCTCGAGGGATATCGAGCCGCCGCGGAGCAATCGGCGGCAGATTTCGAGAACACGCGTTTGATGCTGACCACCCAGCTCGTCAGCGATTATTTCGCACTGCGCGAACTCGATGCGGAGATCGACGTGGTCGAGCGCAGTCTGGGCCTCGAGCGGGACGCGCTGACGT
Source organism: uncultured Steroidobacteraceae bacterium (assembly GCA_964657625.1). Taxonomy (GTDB): domain Bacteria; phylum Pseudomonadota; class Gammaproteobacteria; order Steroidobacterales; family Steroidobacteraceae; genus Bog-1198. The sequence continues at coordinate 8,920 of CAZZVN010000076.1, read as the reverse complement.
TCATCCAGTCGCGCCACGACCTGGGCTTCGCGACCGGGCTCGATCTCGCGCAGCAGCAGGCATTGGTGCAAAGCAGCGCCGCACAGAAGGAATTGCTGCAGGTGCAGCGCGCGCAGAACGAACATGCCATCGCCACGCTCGTCGGCACGCCGGCTCCCGGGTTCGTCATCGCGCCGGTGGTGGCGCCGGGAAATCTGCCGGTGGTGCCGGTGGGGCTGCCGTCGGACCTGCTGCAACGCCGTCCGGACGTCGCGTCCGCCGAACGGGCGATGGCCTCCGCCAATGCCCGCATCGGCGTCGCCCGGGCGGCTTATTTCCCGTCCATCCAGTTGTCCCCGGTGGTGCCGGTGTTCGGCGCGCAGAGCAACGCGTTGTCCTCCTTGTTCAGCGCGGCGAGCCAGAGCTGGTCGTTCGGTTTGACGGCCACCCAGACGTTGTTCGACGCCGGCCGGACCCGTGCCAACGTGCGCATCGCCGAAGCGGATTACACCGGCGCGGTGGCGACGTACCGGCAGACCGTGCTGACCGCCATGGAAGAGGTGGAAAACGGCATCACCGGTCTCGACTCGCTCGATCGCGCCGCGCGGCAGGCCAATGCGAGCGTCGAGAGCGCGCAGCGCGCCTTCGACATCGCCAACGATCGCTACACGGGCGGAGTCGCCCTCTACCTGGACGTGCTGACCGCGCAGCAGAACTTGCTCGGCAACGAGCGCCAGGCCGTGCAGATCCACGGCCAGCAGTTCGCCACCGCCGTCTACCTCGTCAAGGCTCTGGGCGGCGGCTGGCAGGAACCGGCGCCGCCGGCCTCCGGCAAGAACTAGGCCACACCGGCCGGCCTGTGACATCATGGAGTCGATGCCCCACCAACCGCCCATCCGCGAATACCGCTATTACGATTTCGTGATGGCGGCCTACGTGTGCGTGCTGCTGTGCTCGAATCTGATCGGACCGGCCAAGGAGACCACTCTTCACGTCCCGGGGGTGGGGGCGGTGACCTTCCTCTCGGGCGTGTTGTTCTTTCCCATCTCCTACATCTTCGGCGATGTGCTGACCGAGGTGTACGGCTACGGCCGTGACCGCCGTGTCGTGTGGGCAGGGTTCGCTGCGCTGGCGTTTGCCTCGTTCATGGCGGCCATCGTCGTGAATCTGCCGCCCTCTGAGAGTTCGCGGGCGAACCAGGCCGCCGTCGAGGCCATCTTCGGCAACACGCCGCGTATCGTCCTCGGTTCGATCACGGCGTTTTTGTGCGGCACCTTCGTCAACAGCTTCGTGCTCGCCAAGATGAAGATCTGGACACGGGGGCGCTGGCTGTGGACGCGTCTCGTCGGCTCTACGCTGTGCGGGGAACTGGTCGACTCGGTGATCTTTTATCTCGTCGCGTTCTACGGCCGCATGCCGCAGGGGCATCTGGTCGCCATCATGTTCACGCAATACGCGTTGAAGAGCGGCTGGGAGATCGTGGCGGCGCCGCTCACCTACCGGGTGGTCGCGTTCTTGAAAAAGGCAGAGAACGAAGACTTCTACGACACCGCCACCAATTTCACTCCGTTCTCGTTGAAGGCCTGAGCCGCGCATGTCCGCACCGCCGAAGATCATCGTCATGGACCGCCTGCAGGGCGGGGAGTCCTCGAATCCGGCGCCGGAGAAAATTCTCTCCGGGATCCCGCGTACACGGGTGTCCAACCAGTTCACCGACGCCACCGGGCAGTTCTTCTGCGGTCTGTGGACCAGCACCAGCGGCAAGTGGCGCGTGCGTTACACGGAACATGAATTTTGCGTGATCACCGAAGGCCGCGTGCGCATCGAGTCGGTCAGCGGCGACAAGAACGATTTTCGCGCCGGCGATGCGTTCGTGGTGCCCGCGGGTTTCGAGGGCAGCTGGGAAGTCGTGGAGCCGTGCAAGAAGTGGTACGCCGTGTTCGAGGCGAAGTAACCGGGGCGCGGCGCCCGCGTTCGACATAATCCAGTCGCCGCGCGCGGCGACGCCAGGTCGCAGCGATGCGAGGTCGCGGCGCGAGTGGCTATGCGGTCTCGCGGATCACGTCGGTCAGGGTCTCGACGATCTGGGCGATGTGCCGGGGCTCGACGATCAATGGCGGCGACATGGCGATGGTGTCGCCGCTCTGTCGTACGATGACGCCGCGTTCGAAACACTTGGTGAACACCTCGTAGCCGCGTGCGCCCGGCTTGCCGGGGCGCGGTTCCATTTCCACGCCGCCGATCAGGCCGTAGTTGCGGATATCGACCACGTGCGGGGTGCCGCGCAGGGAGTGCATGGCGTCCTCCCAGACGGGGCTCATTTCCGCGGCGCGGGTCAGCAACCCTTCGTTGCGGTACACCTCCAGCGTGGCCAGCGCGGCGGCGCAGGCGACGGGATGCGCCGAGTACGTGTAGCCATGGAACAGCTCGATGGCATTCTCCGGACCGTGCATGAACGCATCGTAGATCTTGCGCTGTGCGAACACGGCGCCCATCGGCACCGCGCCGTTGGTCAGACCCTTGGCCGTGGCCATGAGGTCGGGCGTCACGTCGAAGGCTTGCGCGGCGAACGGGCGGCCGATGCGTCCGAAGCCGGTGATCACCTCGTCGAATATCAGCAGGATGCCGTGACTGTCACAGATCTCGCGCAGCCGTTTGAGATACCCCAGCGGCGGCAGCACCACGCCTGCCGAGCCTGAGATGGGTTCGACGATGACGGCGGCGATGGTGGAGGCGTCGTGCAGGGCGATCAGCCGTTCGAGCTCGTTGGCGAGGTGCAGGCCCCAGTGGGGCAGCCCGCGTGAGAAGGCGTTGTGTGCGTGGTCGAGCGTGTGCGGCAGATGGTCCACCCCGGGCAGCATGGAGGCGGCGAAGGTCTTGCGGTTGTTGACCATGCCGCCCACCGAAATGCCGCCGAAGCCGACGCCGTGATAGCCCTTCTCACGGCCGATCAGGCGGGTGCGCTGCCCCTCGCCCCGGGCGCGGTGGTAGGCGATGGCGATCTTCAGGGCGGTATCGACGGACTCGGAGCCTGAGTTCGTGAAGAAGATGCGGTCCAGGCCGGGCGGCGCAATGTCGGCGAGCCGGGAGGCCAGCTCGAACGCGATGGGGTGCCCCATTTGAAACGTGGGTGCGAACTCCATGGTGTTCAACTGCTGCGCCACCGCCTCGTTGATCTCGGGCCGGCAATGGCCGGCATTGACGCACCAGAGGCCGGCCACGGCATCCAGCACCTCCCGGCCCTCGGGAGTCCAGTAGTGCATGCCCTGCGCGCGTGCAAGCAGACGGGGGTTGGCCTTGAACTGCCGGTTGGCGGTGAAGGGCATCCAGAACGCGTCGAGGTCGGCGGGCGCGGGCACGGGCACCAGGGGGGGCGGCGGCGCGAGGGTGGGCGTCGGCGCGGGTGAAGGAGCGTGCGCTGCGGGCGCGGCGGTGGGCGCGGTCTCGGCGGCGGGGGTGAGCTGGGCGTTCATGGCGATCCTCCGGGGATAGTGTCCCGATGATAAAGAAAATCAACACTACGCTCAATTTTTGCTCGCAACCGGCGTCAACTGTTTAATATAATGCACAGATGAACATCGATGTGGGGTCTCACCTTAAAGCCGTTCGGCAGATGTACGGGCTGTCGCAACGTGAGCTCGCCAAGCGGGCGGGGGTCACCAACGGGCTGATCTCGCTGATCGAGCAGAACCGGGTCAGCCCGTCGGTGAGTTCGTTGAAGAAGGTGCTGGATGGTATTCCGATGGCGCTGGCGGATTTCTTCACGCTGGATCTCGGGGGCAAACCGGAGGTGTTTTTCCCGCGGGAGCAGCTCGCCGACATCGGCACGGGGAACGTGGAGCTGCGTCTGGTCGGTGGCCGGCTGGGAAAGCGCAGCATGTCGATCCTGCACGAGCGCTACGCGCCGAACGCCGATACCGGGGAGGAAATGCTCTCGCACGCGGGGGAGGAGGGCGGTGTGGTCGTCAAGGGCCGGATCGAGCTCACCGTCGGCGGCGACTCGCGGTTGCTGACCGCGGGGGATGCCTATTACTTCAAGAGTTCGATCCCGCACCGGTTTCGTAACACGGGGCGCGAGGAGTGTGAGCTCGTGAGCGCGAGTTCGCCGCCGACGTTCTGACGGAGGCACGCAGCCGAGGTAGCATAGCGTATGAGTAAAGTGACCGTAGCCGCCACGCAGATGGCGTGCAGTTGGGATCGTGACGCGAACATGGCGCGCGCGGAGAAGTTGATTCGCGCGGCGGCCGCGCAGGGTGCGAACATCATCCTCATCCAGGAATTGTTCGAGACGCCCTACTTCTGCAAGGATCATTCGCCGCGTCACTTCGACCTGGCGAAACCGTTGGCGCAGCATCCTGCGGTGGAGCACTTCCGGTCGTTGGCGCGCGAACTCGGCGTGGTGCTGCCGGTGAGCGTGTTCGAACGCGCCAACAGGGCGTTCTACAATTCTCTGGTGATGGTCGACGCCGACGGTGCGGTGCTCGGCAGTTATCGCAAATCGCACATCCCGGAGGGGCCGGGCTATCACGAGAAATTCTATTTCTCGCCGGGGGACACGGGTTTTCAGGTGTTCGACACCCGTTTCGCGAAGATCGGCGCCGCGATCTGCTGGGACCAGTGGTTTCCGGAGACTGCTCGTTGTCTCGCGCTCAAGGGCGCGGAGATCCTGCTCTATCCCACCGCCATCGGCTCGGAGCCGCAGGATGCGAGTCTCGACTCGAGTGCGCACTGGCAGCGCACCATGCAGGGCCATGCCGCGGCCAACGTCATGCCGCTGGTGGCCTCGAATCGTGTCGGCACGGAACAGGGTGAGAAATACACCATGACCTTCTACGGCTCGTCGTTCATCGCCGCGCCGACCGGCGAGAAGGTGGCGGAGGCGGACCGGTCCAGCGAGACCGTGCTCACCGCGGCGTTCGATCTGGCGGAGGTGCGCCGCTACCGGGAGGCCTGGGGCGTGTTCCGCGACCGCCGACCGGAGCTGTACGGGCCGTTGCTCTCGCTCGATGGCAGCGGCTGAAGTCGGCATCCTGCCGCACGGCGAGGTACTCCCGCGGGACCCCCTTCTTCCGCAGGATCTCGTGTTCGTCGATCTGGAGACCACCGGCGGCAACGTGGCCTATCACCGGATCACCGAGGTGGGCATCGTGCGCAGGCGCGACGGCGTGGTGGTGGAGGAGTGGAGTTCGCTGGTGAACCCGCAATGCCTCATTCCACCCTACATCGAGTCGTTCACCGGCATCACCAACGCCATGGTGGAGGACGCGCCGTGCTTCGCCGACATCGCCGCCCTGGTGCTCGAGAAATTGACGGCGTCGGGGGCGCCGGTGTTCGTCGCGCACAATGCCCGTTTCGATTACTCGTTTTTGCGCGCCGAGTTCAGGCGGCTGGATATGCGCTTTTCGGCGAAGGTGCTGTGCACGGTGAAATTGTCGCGGCGGCTGTTCCCGCACCATCACCGGCACAACCTGGACGTGGTGATGGAGCGTCACGGGGTGGTGTGCAGCGCGCGCCATCGGGCGCTCGGCGATGCGCGGGTGTTGAGCGATCTGTGGTCGGTGTGGTGCCGCGAGCTGGCCGCGCAGCAGCTCGCCGACGCCGCCCAGGCGGTGCTCGGTGCACAGCGGCTGCCCGCGCATCTGCCGCCGGAACTCGCCGACGAGCTGCCGGACGGCCCCGGCGTGTATCGATTCTACGGCGAGGGCGACGTGCTGCTGTACATCGGCAAGAGCGTTTCCTTGCGCACGCGGGTGCTCAGCCATTTCACCGCCGAGCACACCGAGTCGAAGGAGCGGCGGCTGGCGGCGCAGGTGCGCCGAGTGGACTGGCTGGAGACCGCGGGCGATCTCGGCGCGCAGCTGCAGGAGTCGCAGTGGATCAAGGTGCAGCGGCCGCTCTACAACAAGCGGCTGAAATCGCAGGCGCACAGCTACACCTTGCTGGCGGGTGACGCGCCCTCGCGGGTGACCCTGGCCGCCATCGATGAGCTCGATGCCGCACAACTGGCGGACTGTTTCGGGGTGTTCCATTCGCTGAAGGATGCGCGCAAGGCGCTCGGCGAGATCGCGCGTGCGCAACTGCTCTGTCTCAAAACGCTCGGACTGGAGGAGAGCGCGGGGTCGTGCTTCGCCTACCAGCTCGGCCGGTGCAAGGGCGCGTGTGTCGGCAAAGAGCCGCCGGCGCTGCATCACATGCGGCTGAAAATGGCGCTCTCGGCCTTGAAATTGAAGCCGTGGCCGTTTCCGGGCCGCATCGCCATCCGCGAGGGGCGCGATGAGTTCGTGGTGGTCGATCACTGGGCCTACCTGGGGACGGCGCGCTGCGAGGAGGAACTCGCGGAGCTCGCCGGGCGGCGCACGGCGGTGACGTTCGACGTGGACGTGTATCGCATCCTGCAGCGGCATCTCGCGCGGCGCCCGGATCTTGCGTGGCACGCGCTGCGGAGTGCGGGGTGCTGAACGACAACGTGCTGTATTGGATCGCGACCGCGCCGGTGGGCGCCGCCTCGGTGCTTGCCGAGGAGCTCGCGCAGTTCGGTGCGTCGGACCTCCGCGAACGCAGCCACGACGTCAAATTTCAGGGCACGCTCGAGGTGGGCTACCGTGCGTGTCTGTGGTCGCGTACGGCGACGCGGGTGCTGCTGAGCCTGGGCTCGATCGATGCGAGCAGCTCGAAGCAGGTCTATGACGCGGTGAACCGCATCGACTGGCGGGAACACATCGCCCCCGGCGCGACCCTCGCGTGCGACTGCAGCGGCGGCAACGAGTCTATCCGTCACACGATCTACGGGTCGCAGCTGCTCAAGGATGCGGTGGTCGACAACCTGCGCGATGCCACGGGAGAGCGGCCGAACATCAGTCCGGAGCGTCCGGACGTGCTGCTGCATCTGCACGTGGAGGGGCCGGCCGCGCTGCTGTCGGTGGATTTTTCCGGCGAGAGTTTGCATCGGCGCGGCTACCGTGGCGAAGGGGGGCGGGCGCCGCTCAAGGAGAACGTGGCGGCAGCGGTGCTGCTCCGGGCGGGGTGGCCTGCGCTGTACGCGCAGGGCGGCGCGCTGTTCGATCCGATGTGCGGCTCTGGCACCTTCCTGACCGAGGCGGCGCTCATCGCCGCCGACCGGGCGCCGGCGCTCGACCGTGGGTATTTTGGCTTCACGGGGTGGCGGGGCCACGACGCCGCGCTCTGGGAGCGCCTGTGCGGGGAGGCGCGCGAGCGCGGCGCGGCGTGCGTGCCGCGGCGTTGCATCGTGGGCTCCGACATCGATGCCGAGGCAGTGCGCATGTCGCTCGCGAACGCCGCCCGGGCGGGGGTCGCCGACTGGGTCCATGTCGAGAAGCGGGCACTGGCCGAGGTGGTGCGGCCGGGCGGCGGTGCCGGCGTGGGCGAGGCCGATGTGGGCGAGGCCGGCGTGCCGGGGCTGATCGTGACGAATCCTCCCTACGGCGAACGCATCGGTGCGGAGTCGGGTCTGCCGGCGCTGTATTCGGAACTCGGAGTCGTGCTGCGCGAGCGCTTCAACGGCTGGCAGGCGGCGGTGCTCACGGGCAACGCGCCGCTGGCCCGCAACCTCGGGGTGTACGCCAAACGCACGCACCGCTTTTTGAACGGCACCCTGGAGTGCCGGCTGCTGCGCTTCGAACTCGACGCGGCGAGCGCGCAGCGACCCGCGGCGGAGGTGCGTGCGGACTGGTCGGCGCGGCCGGGCGCGCAGATGTTCGCCAACCGGTTGCGCAAGAATCTACAGCGATACCAGCCGTGGGCGCTGCGCGAGCAGATCGAGTGTTTCCGCGTGTACGACGCCGACATGCCGGAGTACGCCTTCGCGATCGACCTGTACGGCCACGACGTGCCGCACGTCTACGTGCAGGAATACGCGCCGCCGAAGACGGTGGCTCAGGAGAGCGCACGGGAACGCCGTCGCGAGGTGCTGGCCGTGCTGCCGGAGGTGCTCGGCGTGCCGACCTCGCACGTCCATTCGCGGGTGCGCAAGCCGCAGAAGGGCAGCGAGCAGTACGAGAAGCGCGAGAACGTGGCCGAGCGTCACGTGGTCCGGGAGAACGGGCTCAAGTTCTGGGTGAATTTCCGCGACTATCTGGACACGGGCCTGTTCCTCGACCACCGCATCATCCGCCAGCGCCTGCGCGAGTGGGCCCGGGATGCGGATTTCCTCAACCTGTTCTGTTACACGGGCAGCGCGACGGTGTACGCGGCCGCGGGCGGCGCACGCAGCACCACCAGCGTGGACCTGTCGAACACGTATCTGGACTGGGCGCACGAGAACCTGCTGCTGAACGGCTTCGGCGGCGAGGCGCACGAGCTGTTCCGGGCGGACTGTCTGCAGTGGCTGGAAAACCAGGCGACCTGGGGTGCGCGCTTCGACCTGATCTTCGTCGATCCGCCGACCTTCTCGAATTCCAAGCGGATGGAGGGCGTGCTCGACGTGCAGCGCGACCACGTCGGGATGATCCGCCGTTCGTTGCAGCTGCTGCGCCCGGCCGGGCGGCTGATCTTCTCGACCAACTACACGCGCTTCAAACTCGATGGCGACGCGCTCGCCGACCTCGAGGTCGAGGATCTGAGCGCGGCGACCATGCCGAAGGATTTCGAGCGCAACGCGCGCATCCACCGCTGCTTCTCGATCCGGGGGCGCTGAAGTTACTCCGCGATCCTATCGGCCGCGTCGTCAGCAGAAAGCTATAGCCGTTGGGAAGTGGCGGGCGATGCAGAGGACCCCGGTAGCTTCATACGCTGAACCCTCCTCGATCGGCAATTGCCGCTGCATCACGCGCGCCATGCAGGACACGAACGATGATGAGTTCATCCGGCGGTGAGATAATAAATGGCGTAGGGCGGATGAAAAATGACGCGCAACCCTGGGCCCAACTGCTCACGGCGGGAGCCGGTCAGCGGCGCCTGCAACAGGGGCGTGAATTTCGCCTCG
>CAZZVN010000075.1:0-17107 GCA_964657625.1 uncultured Steroidobacteraceae bacterium | reverse complement strand
CACGTTCACGTGCGGCTTCGTTCGCTCAAACTTCCCCTTCGACACGGCAAGTACCTCTTGGATGAAATAGTCGGTTGGCTTCTCAGGAAGCGATCTTCATGACGGCATCGGCAACGTTGCCCGGCACTTCCTGGTACTTCGCGAACTCCATGGTGTAGTTCGCGCGGCCCTGGCTCATGGAGCGCATCGCTGTCGAATACTGAAACATCTCTGCGAGCGGGACCTCCGCGGTCACCACCTTCCCGGACGGAGAATCCTCCATTCCGACGATCTGGCCGCGACGCCGGTTCAAGTCGCCGACGATATCGCCATAGTAATCTTCAGGCGTCACCACCTCGACCTTCATGATGGGTTCGAGCAGCACCGGCCTGGCGTTGCGGAAACCATCCTTGAATCCCATGGACCCCGCGATCTTGAAGGCCATCTCGTTGGAATCGACGTCGTGATACGACCCGTCGAATATCGTCACCTTGACGTCGACGATGGGATATCCGGCGATCACGCCGGTTTGCACGGCTTCCTGGATGCCCTTGTCCACGGCGGGGATGAATTCCCGCGGTACGGCTCCGCCGACGATGCCGTTGACGAAGTTGTAGCCTTTGCCCGCCTCCTGCGGCTCGATCTTCAGCCACACGTGTCCGTACTGGCCACGGCCGCCCGACTGCCGCACGAACTTGCCTTCCGATTCCACGCTGGCTCGGATGGTCTCGCGGTATGCCACCTGCGGCTTGCCCACGTTGGCATCGACCTTGAATTCGCGTTTCATGCGATCGACGATGATCTCCAGATGCAGCTCCCCCATGCCGGAAATGATGGTCTGACCGGATTCCTGGTCGGTATGCACGCGAAACGAGGGGTCTTCTTTCGCGAGACGCTGCAGTGCGACTCCCATCCGTTCCTGGTCGGGCTTGGTCTTCGGCTCCACGGCCACCGAGATCACGGGCTCCGGAAACTCCATTTTCTCGAGGATGATCACCTTGCCCGGGTCGGACAGGGTGTCCCCCGTGGTGACGTCCTTCAGACCCACCGCGGCGGCGATGTCCCCGGCGCGCACTTCCTTGATCTCGGAACGCTCGCTGGCGTGCATCTGCAGGAGACGGCCGATGCGCTCGGTGCGATTCTTGGCGGGAACGTACACCTGGTCGCCGGAATTCAACGTTCCTGAGTAAACGCGGAAGAACGTCAAATTTCCCACGAAGGGATCGTTCAAGATTTTGAAGGCCAGTGCGGCAAAGGGCGCCGCGTCGTCGGGCTTGCGCGTCAGCACCTCGCCCTGCTCGCTCAATCCCTTCACGGCCGGCACTTCGGTGGGTGAGGGCATGTATTCGACGATGGCGTCGAGCACCGCCTGCACACCCTTGTTCTTGAAGGCCGACCCGCAGGTCACCAGACAGATCTCGTTCTTCAGTGCCCGCGCGCGCAGCCCGCGCTTGATCTCCAGGTCGGAAAGTTCGCCGCTCTCCAGATACTTGTCGAGCAGTTCCTCGTCGCCCTCGGCGGCCGCCTCGATCATCTTCGCCCGCCAGTCCACGCACTCTTCGAGCATCGCCGCCGGAATGTCGCGATATTCGAATTTCATGCCCTGGGTGCCCTCGTCCCACCAGATGGACTTCATCTTGACGAGATCGACCACGCCCAGAAATCCGTCCTCGGCGCCGATGGGTAGTTGAATGGGCACCGGCACGCCATGCAGCCGCGTCTGGATCTGCTCCACGCAACGCAGGAAATTGGCACCCGCCCGGTCCATCTTGTTGACGAACGCGATGCGCGGCACGCCGTATTTGTTCATCTGCCGCCACACCGTCTCGGATTGCGGCTGCACGCCGGAGACGGCGCAATACACCGCCACGGCGGAGTCCAGCACGCGCAGGCTGCGCTCCACCTCGATGGTGAAATCGACGTGGCCCGGAGTGTCGATAATGTTGATGCGGTGTTCGGGGAAGCTCTTGTCCATCCCCTTCCAGAAACAGGTCGTCGCGGCCGCGGTAATGGTGATGCCGCGCTCCTGCTCCTGTTCCATGTAATCCATGACTGCCGCGCCGTCGTGCACTTCGCCGATCTTGTGCGACACACCCGTATAAAACAGGATGCGCTCCGTCGCCGTGGTCTTACCCGCGTCGATGTGCGCAGAGATGCCGATGTTTCGGTATCTTTCGATTGGCGTCGTGCGTGACATGATGCTTGGGTTTTGCGTGCTCGTCGGGCGCTGTCCGCCACCTGCCGACGGAGCCCGTACGACCCCGCCTCAACAATTCTGGGGGCTGCAGCCGTGGCTGCGGCCGCGCCGGATCACCAGCGGTAGTGGGCGAACGCCTTGTTCGCCTCGGCCATGCGATGGGTGTCCTCGCGCTTGCGGACGGCGGCGCCGCGATTTTCGGCAGCCTCCATCAACTCGGCGGCCAACCGGTGCGCCATCGACTTCTCGCTACGTGCCGTGGCGGCCTCGATGACCCAGCGCATCGCCAGCGTCTGCCGGCGGTTGGCACGCACCTCCACCGGAACCTGGTACGTGGCGCCACCGACACGCCGAGACTTGACCTCGACCACCGGTTTCACGTTGTCCAGCGCCTGCTGCAACACCGCGATCGCCTCGCCGCCGACGGCGCCGGCCTTCCTCTCGCCGATACGATCGATGGCGCCGTAGACGATTTTCTCGGCGGCCGACTTTTTGCCGCGCTCCATCACCATGTTGATGAATTTGGCCAGCATGTCGTTCCCAAACTTGGGATCGGGAAGGATGGTGCGGTGGGGGGCTGCTGCTCTTCGGGACATGGAAAACCTACTCTGTTATTTCTTCGGACGCTTGGCGCCGTACTTGGAACGGCCTTGCCGACGATCGCTGACGCCGGCGCAATCGAGTGCGCCACGCACCGTGTGATAACGCACGCCGGGGAGATCCTTGACGCGGCCGCCCCGGATGAGCACCACCGAGTGCTCCTGAAGATTATGGCCCTCCCCGCCGATGTAGCTGGACACCTCGTAGCCGTTGGTCAAGCGCACGCGGCACACCTTGCGCAGCGCCGAGTTCGGCTTCTTCGGCGTCGTCGTGTAAACACGGGTGCACACGCCGCGCTTCTGCGGCGAGGACGCCAGTGCAGGGACCTTGGACTTCCAGGCGGGCTCGTTGCGGCCGGTGCGGATTAATTGGGTCGTCGTCGCCATAAATACCTTTGGGGGCCACGACTTGCGCGTGACCATGGAAGATTGAAAGAAACCTTTAACGTAGCCGCGGGCGTAGCCCCGACGACAAAGGCCGGCGATTGTAGGAACCGGCCGTGCACGTGTCAAGGTAAATGCCGTCGGCTCAAACCACCGCGGGCTGTCCTGCGCCCGTCGCCGCCCACTCCTTCAAGAGCGTCTTGAGCTCAGGGAGGCACGATCCACAATTGGTGCCGGCGCGCAGCCGCCGGCCGATTTCCTGCGCCGAGGTCAGACGGAATTCGCGGATCGCGGCACACAGGGTGTTGCGACCCACGCCGAAACACGCGCAGACAACCGGTCCCACGTCCGTCCCGGCCTCCAGCGGGCGGCCGGTAAGCAGCGCCGCCCTGTCCAGGTCGTCCAAGGCCGGTTGGCCGAACAGGCTCGACAGCCACGAACGCGGTGGCAGGTCTGGCCGGGGTGACAAGAACACACACCCCTCGAGCCGCTCATCGACCACGTACGCAGCACGGTATATGCCTGTTTCGACATCGGTGTACTCCAGCCAGTCGGCGCCGGGTGACGCCCCCAGCATACGCCGCGCCCAGGCCGACCATTGACCGGGCACCTGCCGACCGGCGATCTCGTACCGGGAGAAGTGCTCGCCACCCGCCATCGACCACCATGCCGCGTCGCTCATGTCCAACTTGCGGCGGCTGAGGATGAATCCCTGCCACGCGACGACGAACGCGGTCACGCGGGCCGGTGTGTGTTTGAACTCCGGTTCGCCGGACAACGGATCGACCACGGGATTCACCAGTGCTCCCACCCGCGCGTCCGCCGCATGCGTGGAATTCCAATGAATGGGCACGAACACCATGCGCCGCGGCAGCTCGCCGCTGCAGCGCAGCCGCGCCACCAGCGAACCCCAGCGCGTCACCACCCGTACCAGCTCCCCCGCTCTGACGCCGCACAGCAGCGCATCCTGCGCGTGCATGTCGACGTACGGCTCTGGGAGGTGGGTCATCAGCCGGGGCGATTTACCCGAGCGCGACATGGTGTGCCACTGATCGCGGATGCGGCCCGTATTGAGCACCAGCGGAAACTCCGCATCGAGTGCGCCGGCCGGCAGGTGCGGTACGGTGGGAACGAAGCGTGCACGTCGGTCGGCATGAAAAAAGTGTCCTTCGGCGCAGGGAGGCGGCTGCGCGGTGCCGGTCGCCGGCGCGGCCGGCACCGGCCAGCGGGTCGGCGCGAGCGCTGCGTACTGCGCCTCGCTCAACGATCCGAGCCCGCCGATGTCGAAGGCCCGCGTGCCGTGGTTGTCGAGCGCGCTCAACCGCGCATGTTCGACGAAGATCTCGTGCGCGGTCCGGTAGTTAAATCCTGAGGTGAAGCCCATGCGCCGTGCCACTTCGCAGAACATCCACCAATCCGGCATCGCCGCGCCCGGCGCCTCCAGGAACTTGCGCTGCCGGGAAATACACCGCTCGGAGTTGGTCACCGTCCCTTCTTTTTCCCCCCATGCCGCGGCGGGCAGCGCCACGTGCGCGAGCGCCAGGGTGTCGGAGTACGCCATGCAGTCCGATACCACCACCAGCCCGCAGCGCTGTAATGCGGTGCGCACGCGATTGGCGTTCGGCATGCTGACCACCGGATTCGTCGCCGCGATCCAGACCGCCTTGATCCGCCCGGCGTGAATGGCATCGAACAGGTCGAACGCCTTGAGACCCGCCGTGCTTGCCATGCGCGGGCTTGCCCAATGATCCTGCAGCGCGCGGCGATGATCAGGCCGCTCCAGATCGAGGTGTGCCGCGAGCATGTTCGCCATGCCGCCCGCTTCACGCCCGCCCATGGCATTGGGCTGGCCCGTGATCGAAAACGGCCCGGCGCCCGGCCGACCGATCCGGCCCGTGAACAGGTGGCAGTTGATGATGCTGTTCGCCTTGTCGGCGCCGCTCGAGGATTGATTCACGCCCTGCGAGAACAGGGTGACCACGCGCGGCGTGCCGGCGAACCACTCGTAGAACCGCTCCAGCTGCGCGGGCTCGAGGCCGCAGCGCGCGGCAACCGCGCCGACCGCGCCCGCCGTGTTGTCCGCGACGCCGAGCGCGTGCGCGGCGTGACGGGTGTGGGCATCGACGAAGTCGCGGTCTTCCACCCCCCGCCGGTTCAGGTGGCTCAACAGGCCGTTGAACAGCCACACGTCCGTGCCCGACCGCAAGGGCAGGTGCAGATCGGCGATGTCGCAGGTGGGCGTGGCGCGCGGATCGATCACCACGATCTTGAGTCCGGGGCGTTTTTCGCGTGCGGCGACGATGCGCTGAAAGACCACCGGATGACACCAGGCCGTGTTCGAGCCGACCAGCACGATGAGATCGGCAATTTCCAGATCCGCGTAGGACACGGGAACGACGTCCTCGCCGAAGGCACGCTTATGCGCAGAGACGGCCGAGGACATGCACAACCGCGAATTGGTATCGATGTTGGCCGAGCCGATGTAGCCCTTCATGAGCTTGTTCGAGACGTAGTAGTCTTCGGTGAGGAACTGGCCCGACACGTAGAAGGCCACGGCATCCGGACCGTGCTGTTCGATCACCCGCGTGAAGCCGTGGGCCACCGTGTCGAGCGCGGTATCCCAATCGGTGTCGCGTCCCTGCACGCGGGGCGTGAGGAGCCGGCCCTCCAGGCCGAGGGTCTCGCCCAGCGCGGAGCCCTTCGAACACAGCCGGCCGAAGTTGGCAGGATGCTCGGGGTCGCCTGCGATGGTGACGCCTCCCGCCGCGGCATCCGCCACCACGCCGCAGCCGACGCCACAGTAAGGACAGGTCGTACGTACCGGCCTGCTCACGGGGAGCGGCCACCGGAAATACTCAGACAGGCTCCCGTGCGGAATACGCCTCGCCGAACACCAGGGTATTGCGCAAACTTCCGACGCGACGGCCCTCCGTCATCATGTTCAGATACCACGCACCATCCTTGGTATCACCGAACAGGACGGCACCACGCACCTTGTCGTCCTCGATGATCACGCGTTTGTAGACGCCGCGACGAGCGTCCTTGAACACCAGCGATTCAGCGTGCGGCCGGGGGCGGATGTCGCCCGCGGAGAAAAGATGGATGCCGGTGACCTTGAGCTGGGTGGCTGCGAGCGCCGATCCCTCGTAGAGCGGCTGACCCGTCCGCGCCAGATCCACCGCGGCGGCACTGGCCGAAGCCGGCAGGGCGACGGCCAGATGGGCGGCGCACACCCGGGCCTGCTCCCACAGCGGGGCGACCAGCCCGTAGGTGCGATCGCGATGCTGGATGCACTCGCCCACCGCATGAACGCAAGGATCCGACGTCGCCATCGTGTCGTTGACCAGCACACCGCGCTCGCAGCGCAGATCGGCGGCGGCGGCCAGCGAGATGTTCGGCCGGATGCCGATGGCGACCACGACCAGATCGGCCTGCAGCTCGCTGCCGTCCTCGAAGCAAACCGCCGTCACCCGCGACTCGCCGACGAAATGATGAGTGCGCGCCGGCATGTGGAAACGGATGCCGCGCCGTTCCAGTGATTCCCGCAACAGCGCCGCGGCGGTCGGGTCGAGCTGGCGCTCCATCAAGGCCGCATGCAGGTGCACCACCGTCACCTCCATCCCGCGGCACCTCAGGCCGTTCGCGGCCTCGAGGCCGAGCAAGCCGCCACCAATCACGACGGCGTGCCGGTGAGTTACCGACGCCGCCACCATGGTGTCCACATCCTGCAGATCGCGGAAAGTCACCACCCCGCTCAATTGGGCGCCCGGCACGGAGGGCATGGCAGGCGTCGAACCGGTCGCGAGCAGCAGCCGGTCGTAGGACACCACCACGCCGCTGCGCGAGGTGACGCAGCGTCGGGCGCGGTCGATCGCCGTCACCGGGTCGCCGGCGTGCAGAGTCACGCCGTGTTCGGCGTACCACGCGGGCGGATGCAACAGAATGTCGTCGAACTCTTTTTCGCCGGACAGCACCGGGGAGAGCAAGATCCGGTTGTAGTTGCCGTGCGGTTCGGCGCCGAATACCTCGATGTCGTACCGGTCCGGTGCGACTTTCAGGAGTTCTTCGACGGTGCGCATCCCGGCCATGCCGTTGCCGACCACGACCAAGCGCAGCTTTACGCCGGAGCCGCCGTCTGCTCCAGCGTCCGGCGGAAGCTGAGCTTCCACCCATACCGTGCCGTCCGTCACCCGCGTGGCGTAGGTCGCCACGGAATGCTGCGGCTCCTCCAGGCAGCGACCCGTCGTCAGGCTGAAGTGCTGTTTGTAGAGCGGCGACGCCACCACCAGTTCCCCGGCCACATCGCCGACGATGCCGCGCGACAACACGTTGGCCCCGCTAGCCGGATCGAAATTGTCGATGGCGTACACCCGCGATTCGACATGAAACAGCGCCACCTGCCGGCTGCCCACCTGCGCGCACACTCCCGTGTCCGGCAGGATGTCTGCGAGGCGGCAGACGGCGACCCAGCGGCCGCTCAAGCCGGCTCCCCGGCGGCGGACTCGTGCCTGGCGGCGCGTTCCGACTCATTCGCGGGACGTATCTGACCCCGCTCCTCGACGAACAGCACGTTGCCATCCACGGCATCGCTGTTCACGAAATGGCGGAAACGTCTGCGCGTGGCCGGGTCCTCGACCGCCCTCTTCCATTCGCACGCATAGTTGTCGATGACCCGCGTCATGTCGGACTCGAGCTCGGCGCCGACTCCCAGCGAATCCTCGCACACCACCTGCCTGAGATAATCGACGCCGCCCTCCAGGTTGTCGAGCCAGTTTGCCGTGCGCTGCAGCCGGTCCGCCGTGCGTACGTAAAACATCAGGAAACGGTCGACGTAGCGCACCAGGGTCGTCTTGTCGAGATCAGACGCCAGCAGATTCGCATGGCGCGGCTTCATGCCGCCGTTGCCGCACACATAAAGATTCCAGCCCTTCTCCGTGGCGATGATGCCCACGTCCTTGCTCTGGGCCTCCGCGCACTCGCGCGTACACCCCGACACGCCGAACTTGAGCTTGTGCGGCGAACGCAGGCCCTTGTAGCGGTTCTCGAGCTCGATGGCGAAGCTCACGCTGTCCTGCACGCCGTAGCGGCACCACGTCGATCCCACGCAGGATTTGACGGTGCGCAGCGACTTGCCGTAGGCATGGCCGGACTCGAAGCCCGCGGCGATGAGTTCCTCCCAGATCAACGGCAGTTCGTGGACCTGCGCACCCAACAGGTCGATGCGCTGGCCACCGGTGATCTTGGTGTATAAATTGAACTTCTTCGCCACCGCGCCGATGGCGATCAGCTTGTCCGCGGAGATTTCGCCGCCGGTGATGCGCGGTATCACCGAGTACGTGCCGTCCTTTTGCATGTTGGCGAGAAAGTAGTCGTTGGTGTCCTGCAGCGGCGCGTGCGCCGCCGTCAGCACGAAGTCGTTCCAGCACGAAGCGAGGATGGAGGTGACGGCGGGCTTGCAGACATCGCAGCCGCGGCCGCGGCCGTGCCTGCGCAGCAGCTCGTTGAAGCTGCGGATGTCGCCCATGCGCACCAGATGATGGAGGTCCCGGCGCGAATGGGCAAAGTGCTCGCACAAATGGTTGTTCACCGCGACGCCGCGGCGCGCGAGCTCCGCCTTCAATATCTGCGTGACCAGCGGCCCGCAACCGCCGCAGGAGCTGGCCGCGCGCGTCGACTTCTTCAAACCGCCGAACGTCGTCTCACCGCCGTCGATGGCCGCGCAGAGGGCACCCTTGGTGACCGAGTTGCACGAACAAATTTGCGCCGAATCAGGCAGCGCCGAGACCCCGAGCCCGACCGGCTTCGCCGCGCCCTCCAGCAGCGGGATGATCAGCTGCTCCGGCTGATCGGGCAGCGGGATGTCGTTCAACATCATCGGCAACCAGGTGTCGTAGTCGTCGGACGCCCCCACCAGGATGCCGCCCAGCAGCCGTCTGCCGTCCTCGCTGACCACGAGCTTCTTGTAGATCTGCTTGCGTTCGTCGACGAAGCTGTAGGCAATGGCACCCGGTTGAGAAGCGTGCGCATCGCCGAGCGACGCCACATCGACGCCCATCAGCTTGAGCTTGGTGCTCATGTCGGCGCCGGTGAAGGCCGCGGTCGTGTCCCCCGCGACACGCTGCGCGACGATCTGCGCCATCTGATAGCCCGGCGCTACAAGCCCGTATGTCTTGCCGCTCCACAGTGCACACTCGCCGATGGCGTAGATGTCCGGGTCGGAGGTACGACACCCGTCGTCGATCACGATGCCGCCCCGTGCGCCTAACTCGAGCCCGCAGGCCCGCGCAAGATCGTCGCGCGGCCGGATGCCCGCCGAGAACACGATCACGTCGGCACCGAGCTGCGTGCCGTCGGTGAATTTCAACGTATTCAGATGATCGGTGCCGGCCACGATCTCCAACGTGTTCTTGCCGGTATGCACCCCCACGCCCAGCTCCTCGATCTTCTTGCGCAGCACCCGACCCGCACCGTCGTCGAGCTGCACCGCCATCAGACGGGGCGCGAATTCCACCACGTGAGTCTGCAGGCCGAGATCCTTGAGCGCCTTGGCGGCTTCGAGGCCCAGCAGTCCACCTCCGATCACGACGCCGACCTTGCTCGAGTCACCCGCCGCGCGGATCGCATGCAGATCTTCGATGGTGCGATAGACGAAGCATTGCGGCCGGTCGCGCCCCGGCACCGGAGGCACGAACGGATAGGAGCCGGTGGCCATGACCAGCGTGTCGTAGGCGAGGGCACGCCCGCTCGACCCGATCACCTGCCTGGCCGTACGGTCGATGCCGACCACCCGGTCGCTCAAATGCACCGCGATGCCATCCTGTGTGAAGAAGTCCCCGGCCACCAGCGACAGATCTTCGGCGGTTTTACCGGAGAAGAAGCTGGACAGCTTCACCCGGTCGTACGCCACCCGGGGCTCTTCGCAGAACACGTCGATGACGAACCGACCGGGCGCGTCGCGCATGATATTTTCGAGCAGCCGGTGACCGACCATGCCGTTACCGATGACGACCAGGCGTTTTTTCAAGGTGCCGTGCAGCGTCACGATTCAGGCCGGATGCAGCGTGAGAGCGTCGGCAGCGTCGCGGGCATCGAGCGCCGCGTGGTACGCCGCCCGCTCCGCCTGCTTGTGCGCGGCGCCGAACCGAACCGCCGTCGCGCAGAACGCGCAGGCGGTGACCAGCGCACCCAGGATGAACAAGCCCTGCTGGCTGCTGGCGGCCCCCTTGAGCAGGAACCCCGCTGCAACCGCGCCCACGTTGCCGCCGGCGCCGATGATTCCGGCCACGCCGCCGTAGGCGCGCGGATTGATGAAGGGCGTGAGGCTGTAGGTCGCTCCGCAGGCCAGATGCGTGAAAATTCCGAAGCCGAGCATGGCCGCGAGCGCGCCCGACGCCGTCTCCATGCGCGCGAACAGCATCAGTCCGAGTCCTTCCATGAGAAGGCACCCGAACAGCAACGCCGTACGTCCGTCGAGACCGCGGGAATGCGCCAGCCGATCGGAGATGATGCCGCCCAGCGCGCGGCCGAACAGGGCCAGCAGACCGAAACTACCGGCGTACAAACCGGCCGTCTTCACGTCCAGCGCGAACTTGTCCACGTAATAGGTGGCCGCGAGGTTGTGAATGGTCAATTCGATGCCGAAGCTCGCGCCGTAGGTGACGAACAGCATCCAAACGCGATAGTCGCGCGCCGCCATCAAAAAACTCATCTTCGCGCTCTTGCGCACCGGCAGCGCGGCCTCCGGGATCGAGGGATCCGAGGCTGCGGACGGAACGGCCTTCGCGTCGCCCAGGTTGCCGAACGGCGTGTCCTGGCCATAGCGAAAATAGAGTGCCGCCATGCCCACCATGAGCACGCCGGGAACGATCATGGCCAGGCGCCACCCGAGATTCTGCTCGACGCCCAGACTGACGATTGCCACCAGGATGAGCGGCATGACCGCCTGCGTGACGCCGCCGCCCGCGTTGCCCCAACCGGCCGTCGCCGCATTGGCCGTGCCCACCACGTTCGCGGCGAACATCGTCGAGGTCTGCACCTGCGTGATGACGAAGGATGCGCCGATGGCGCCGATGCACAATCGAAAAAACAAAAACGACTCGTAGCTGTGCGACAGCCCGATGGCGAACACCGGAAGCGCACCCAAGGCCAGCAGCCAGGTATAGGTCAACCGCGCGCCGTAGCGGTCGCAGAGCGGGCCGATCAGCAGACGTACGAAAATGGTCACGCCCACCGCCGCGATGTTGATGTTGGCCACCTGGTCCTTGGTCAGATGCAGATCGCTGCGTATCACCGTCATCAACGGCGCCACCGCGAACCACGCGAAGAAGCAGACGAAGAACCCCATCCAGGCGAGGTGAAAGGTTCGCATCGGTATGCTCGAAACACTGAACAGTCGGATCCGGGTAGCGCGTCCGTCCATGAGAACCTCCTCGAAGCCAGATGAAGCCGCACAGGGATCGCGAGCAAGCTCCGTGCCAGGCGGTCACGGCGCGGTGCGACAGCCCTTTCAACCGGTTATGAGACAGCTCCAGAGCGGGCAACCGCTGAGTGGCGACGCGATGCGACGCAATCGTGCGTCCAAGAGAGGGGGGCGCACGGCTTTGGACCACTCCAACTCGTCCTGTGCCGCCCTCACACCGGCGCGTGGAATTGCGGATGCCCGACCAATGCGACGCGCCAAGACTCGTCCTCGGCAGGAACGCCGAACGGTTCGGCCGCATCGCTGCGCCGCCAGCGTGCGAGCCACTCGGCGCCCAACAACTCGCGGCCATGCGACCCCCGCGCCGCAGCCGCCGACAGGCCGATGGTGGTTTCCGCCTTCGGACCCGTGCCGCGACCTTTCGCGACGTAGAATCCTGCCGCCAGCAACGCCGCGCGGACCCGGGTGGAATACGTGTACGTGAACAGTTCGCAGGCATGGTCCGCACACACCTCGGCAAGCCCGCGAAACTCCGCCAAGGTCCACAGCGCGCTGTCGGTCTTGTACGAGAACGGGTCGAAAAAGACGATGTCGGGGGCCGGCGCGCGCCACTTGCAGACGCTGAAATCGCCGGGCAGCAGCAGCCATTCGATGCGTTCGTCGCTGCTCGACCAGCGGTGCGTGTCGAGCAGCGTACGCGGCGCCGCGTGCCGCAGATGCTTGAACCAGGCCGGGTGGCGCAGCGCCAGGCGCAGCGAGTCGAAATCGTTCTCGAAACTCACCATCTGCACGCGTCGCGCAGGCTCACCCGCGGCCACCGATTCGAGTGCATGCACCACCGCCATGGCGTTGGACGCCGCACCCAGGCCCACGTCCCAGACCACCAGCGGCGGCAGACCGGGATGCAAGACTTTTACGTGTTCCACCAGCCGTGATTGCTCAACGTACAAGGAGCGCGCTTCCTCGGCCGGATCGTCCACCGGATGCATCACCTCGCCCGAGGTCGTATCGCGGATGTGGCCGACGCCCCGGGTCACGACCACCTCGTAGCGGCCGAGCTGCATCTTCAGCTTCTGGCGCTGCGCCTTGGTCACGTGACGCACCGGCGGCCCGTAGCTGTCACGCGCATCCAGCAGCTCGCGCTGCGCCGCATAGAACTCGAGCCAGGTGCCCGCGAGGATGTGTCCCCGCATGGTCCTCATCAGACCCATGTAAAAGTGAATGTTGTGCAGCCCCAGCAACTGCCACCCCTGCGTCTCCCCCACCTTGTTGAGATGAAACAGATACGCGAGGGAATACGTGCGGCAGGTATGGCAGCCGCAGGCAGGATCCAGGGGACCTTCGAGCGTCCGATACGCCGCACGCCGCAAATCGCGCCGGCCGAGGCTGGTGAAGGCCACGCCTTGTTTGGCGAGCGCGGTGGGCAGGATGCAGTCGAACATGTCGACCCCGCGATGCACCGCCTCCAGCAGGTCACGCGTGGTGCCCACGCCCATCAAATAGCGCGGCAGATCCGCCGGCAGCAACTCCGTGACGACGGCCGTGCAGTCTTCGCGCTCGGCGCGCCCTTCCCCAACCGCCAGACCGCCGATGGCGAAACCGTCGAAAGGCATCTCGGTCACCGCACGCGCACTCTGCGCCCGCAGATCCGCGTAACTCGCCCCCTGCACGATGCCGAACAGCGCCTGCGGCGAATCGCCGCGCGCCGCGAGACTGCGCAATGCCCAGCGGTGCGTCAATTCCATGGCCTGCCTGGCCACCGAATGCTCCACCGTCGAGGGCACGCATTGATCCAGCACCATCATGATGTCGCTGCCGATCGACCGCTGCGCCGCGATGCTGCGTTCCGGGCTCAAGCGCAGCGTGGTGTGGTCGACGTAGCTTCTGAATTCCGCCGCTTCCTCGTGCATGCTCCGGCTGCCCGGCAGTGAAAATATCTGGAACCCCCCCGAGTCGGTCAACACCGAGCGCGGCCAGTTCATGAAGCGATGGATGCCGCCGAACTGGTCGAAGATCTCCACACCTGGCCGCAGCATCAAATGGTAGGTGTTCGCCAGCAGCACCTGCGCGCCGCTCTCCAGCAGATCCTCGCGGCGCTGCGCGCGCACGGCCGCATGCGTTCCCACCGGCATGAAGGTGGGCGTGAGCACCTCGTTGTGCGTCGTGCGCAAGCAGCCCGCCCGCGCTCGCGAACCCGGCGCCGTCGCCTGCAATGCAAATTCCAAACGTCCCGACAACTGCAACCCTTCCCTAGCGCACCTTGATTACGTACTCGTAATACGCATAAACCCCAGCGACGCCGATCCGATCGAATGCCACCGAATCGTCGCCGACGAAGCCTGTCTCCGACGTGTAATAGATGACCGTGGCGGGAACGGTCCTCCCGTTGCACGGGCTGCGCACATCGTCGATGCCGAAACCTGCGATGGCCGTCCCCTGCTCGATGGAGACCTGACCGTGAGCCGGTGCTTTCGCCACCTTCAACGTGGGATAGCCCAGCGTCGTGCAATCAGGGGCGTTGGCGTAAAAACTGATCAATAACTGACGTTGGCCGCTGACCGCTCCTCGAATCAGCGGCGCAGCCGGGGCGTTCGGCGCAGGGGAGGCTGCCCGCGTCGTGTTTGGCAACGTACCGTGCTGGTCGTTGACGACGACACAGCCCGCCAACCCAACCCCCAGCCCCATCCACATACACACTGATTTCATGATGTTCCTTTGGATGAGTCTATTCAGATCAGGCCGCGCTCGGCAACGCGGTGGGCACCCCGCCCCGCACCACCCCCACGCATGGATTCGCGCCAAGCTGATAACACAGCTCGGCCGGCCGCTCGATCCGCCACAGTACGAAATCCGCGCGCTTGCCGAGTTCGAGCGTGCCGATATCCTGCGCTTCGCCCAGCGCCTGCGCCGCGTGCTTAGTGGCGCCGCGCAGTGCTTCCTCGGGCGTCAGGCCGAATAAAGTACAGGCCATGTTGAGGGCCAGCAGCAGCGACGTGCAGGGTGAGGTGCCTGGGTTGCTGTCGGTGGCGACGGCCATGGGTACGCCCGCCGCGCGCAGCAGGGCCACCGCCGGCGGCGTGGTCTGCCGTAACGTGTAATAAGCGCCGGGCAACAACACGGCCACGGTACCTGCGGCCGCGATGGCGCGGATGCCCTCGGCGCTCAAGTATTCCAGATGGTCCACAGACAAGGCCTGGTACTGCGCCGCCACTTCCGCCGCGCCCATGTCCGAAAGTTGCCCGGCATGCACGTGCGCCGGAATGCCCAATTCGCGCGCGGCGGCCAGGAACTGCCCGATCTCCGCCGGCGTGAAAGCAATGTTCTCGCAAAAGGCGTCGACGGCATCCACGAGACCGGCCGCCGCCAGTGCGCCCAGCCAAGGTCCACACACCTCTTTCAAGAATGCGGCGCGGTTGGCCCGGTATTCCTCGGGCAGCGCGTGCAATCCCAAATACGTGGTCTTGACGGACACCGGGAGGCGCCGGCCGAGCTCGCGCGCGACTTCGAGCATGCGTCGTTCGGTGGA
This sequence comes from uncultured Steroidobacteraceae bacterium, assembly GCA_964657625.1. GTDB lineage: Bacteria > Pseudomonadota > Gammaproteobacteria > Steroidobacterales > Steroidobacteraceae > Bog-1198. The sequence continues at coordinate 2,003 of CAZZVN010000075.1, read as the reverse complement.
AAGATCGAGCCCGTAACCTGATTTGATCTCCACCGTCGTCACGCCTTCCGCCAGCAAACGACCGGCGCGCAACGTGGCCGACGCCAGCAGCGTGTCGGCATCGGCGGCGCGCGTGGCGCGCACGGTGGCCTGAATGCCGCCGCCGGCGCGCGCAATGTCCTCGTAGGACACGCCGCACAGGCGCTGCTCGTATTCCTGGACACGGTTGCCGCCATATACCAGATGCGTGTGACAGTCGATCAGCCCCGGCGTCATCCAGAGGCCGTCGCACTCATCGGCCGGCACGTGCGCGGCGGCCGCCCGCGCCCGCCCCTCGGCGGCGGAACCGATCCAAACGATGCGCCCGTCGCGCACGGCCAGCGCCGCATCTCGCATGCTGCCGTAAGGCGGCTCCGCCGCCATGGTCGCAAGATGCGCGCCCACCCACACCCGATCCCACGCCGTGCTCGACACTGTTTGCTTGCGACCCCGCTGATTGCCGTGTCCGCCATGATACGGCAAGCTGATTTCTCGAAGAGGCACGGACATATGGCTAAAGATTACATTGTAGAAACAGCGTTGCTGGCGCAGGGCTGGGTGCGCGACGTGCGGGTCACCGTGGCGGACGACGGCATGATCACGGCGCTGAGCCCCGCGCCCCCGTCACCCGCGTCCGCACTGCCATCCCCGGTCGCAGGCGCCCCCCCGCCACCGCCCGCTCGGCGCGTCGCCGGAGTCGTCATCCCCGGCATGGCCAACGCGCACAGCCATGCCTTCCAACGCGCGCTGGTCGGCAGGACGGAGTACAGAACCTCCACCAGCGACAGTTTCTGGACCTGGCGCAACGCCATGTACGCGCTCGCCAATCGGCTCGAGCCCGATGACCTCGAAGTGCTCGCCGCACAGCTGTTCGTCGAGATGCTGAAGGCGGGATATACCTCGGTGGCGGAGTTTCACTATGTGCATCGACGTCCGGACGGCGCGCACTACCCGCAACGTCACGGACTGTGGGAGGCCGTCGCCCGGGCGGCTCATGACGCCGGCATCGGTCTCACGTTGCTTCCCACGCTGTATCAGCATAGCGACTTCGGCGGCCTGCCCTTGAGAAAGGATCAGTCCCGCTTCGCGCTCGACACCGACTGGTTCGTTCGAGCCGTCCAAGAACGGGTGCAAGCACAGCGCAGCCGCTCTTCGCTGCAGCGCACGGGCGCCGCCTTTCATAGTCTGCGGGCCGTCTCGCTCGACACCCTGCGCGCAGCCGGCGCGGCGCTGCGCGACGTCGATGCTCATCTGCCGCTGCACATTCACGTCGCAGAGCAACTGCAGGAAGTCGAAACCTGTCTACGGCACACGGGCCGCCGGCCCATCGAATTGCTGCTGGAAGCCGGCATGCTCGACGCTCACTGGTGCCTGGTCCATGCCACTCACGCGACCCCCGCCGAGCTCGCGGGCATCGCTGCGAGTTCGGCGGCGGTGTGTGTATCCATCAGCACGGAGGCCAATTTGGGCGACGGCTTTTTCGACACCGACCGGTTCCTGAACGCAGGGGGGCGGCTTTGCGTGGGCTCCGACAGCCAGGCCACGGTGTGCCCGGCCGAAGAGCTGCGCTGGATGGAATATCAAATGCGGCTCCGTCACACCCGTCGCGGGGTGCTCGCCAGCGATACCGAAGCGCACGTCGGCACCCGCCTCTGGCGCGAGGCCGCCCGAAACGGCGCGGACGCCATCGGTCAGCCATCCGGAGCCATCGCCGTGGGCCGGCGTGCCGACTGGATGGTGCTCGATGCCGCCCACCCGAGCCTCGCCGGCGCAGGTCTCGAGCACGTCCTCGACCACGTCGTGTTCGGCGGCGGCAGCGCCGCGATCCGCGATGTCATGGTCGGCGGGCACTGGGTCGTCGAAAATCGGCAGCACGCCTTGGACGCCTCGCTGCAAGGACGGTTTGCGAAGCTCATGCAGCGTCTGGCCTAGGACCCCGGCGGAGACGCAGGCCGGGGCACCCGCCAAATCGTCATCTCTACGAT
>CAZZVN010000074.1:0-17603 GCA_964657625.1 uncultured Steroidobacteraceae bacterium | reverse complement strand
CCTTGCACCTCGACAACGAGCACAACCCGCACGCGCACATTTTGCTGACCACCCGTGAGCTGACCGCGGACGGCTTTGGCTTCAAGAACACGGATTGGAACCAGACCCAGGCGTTGATGGGCTGGCGGCGCGGCTGGGAGGAGGCGTCGAACCAGCATTTGGCCGAGGCGGGTCTTGCGGTGCGCATCGATCATCGCTCCTATCGCGAGCAGGGTCTGGATCTCATCCCGGGTCGCAAGATCGGCGTGGATCTTTCGCGTCAGCAAGATTTGAACCTGCCTTCGTTTCTTGCCGATCGGGTGGCGGAACAGAAACGCATCATGGGCGCAAATGGGGTGCAGATCTTGGCGGATCCGGGCCTTGCGTTGCGGGCGCTCACGCAGGGACAGGCGACGTTCTCGCACCAGGATGTTGCGCGCTTTTTGCACACCCGCACGGACGGGGCGGAGCAGTTCGACGCGGCGTATTTGAAGGTGAAGACTTCGCCAGAGCTCGTGCGGCTGGGGGTGGATGAGGCGGGGGTGCAGCGCTTCACCACGCGCGACATGCTGGGCACCGAGCGGCAGCTCCTGGCACATGCACAGGCGTTGAGCTCGAGGGCGGGGCACACCGTGGGCGCACGCCCCGCGGCGATGTCGGCGCGGCAGCGTTTGAGCGCGGAGCAGCAACAGGCGTTCGATCACGTCACGGGTGCGGGGGATCTTAAATCGTTGGTGGGTGTCGCCGGGTCGGGGAAGAGCACGGCATTGGCCGCGATGCGCGAGGCCTGGACGGCGGCGGGTTTTACGGTCAAGGGCGCGGCGTTGTCCGGGATCGCGGCTGAGAACCTGCAAAAGGCCGCCGGCATCGATGCGCGGACGCTTGCGAGTTTTGAGCTGGCCTGGTCGGGGGGTCGCGATCCGCTTAGTAAAAACGATGTGCTGGTGATCGACGAGGCGGGCATGGTGGGCACACGCCAGCTTGCGCAGGTGTTGGCGGTGGCGGAGAAGGCGCAGGCGAAAGTGGTGTTAGTGGGGGATCCTGAGCAGCTGCAGGCCATCGAGGCGGGGGCGCCGTTTCGGGGGATCTCGGCGGCGCACGGGGTGGCCGAGCTCGCGGAAGTGCATCGTCAGCGCGAGGACTGGCAGCGCGCTGCGACGTCGGCGCTCGCGACCGGGAAGACCGGTGAGGCGCTGACGGCGTATGAGAAGCAGGGCGCGATCGTTGCGGTGCAGCGGCGCGACTCGGCGCGCAATGCGCTGCTTACGCGCTGGGCGCGCGATGCGCTGGCCGAACCGGACGGCTCGCGGCTTATGCTCGCGTACACGCGCGAGGATGTGCGGGAGTTGAACGCATCGGCGCGTGCCTGGCGGCGGCAGCGCGGCCAGCTGGGGGTGGGGCAGGTGATCGCCACCGCGGCCGGCTCGACTGAGTTTGCGGTGAACGACCGGGTGCGGTTCTTGCGCAATGACAAGGCGTTGGGAGTGAAGAACGGCTCAATGGGCACCTTGGAAGGCATCGAGGCGGGGGTGTTGTCCATTAGGCTCGATGGCGCCGAGGCCTCTGTCGCGATCGACACCAAGTTCTACAAACACCTCGAGCATGGCTACGCGTCCACCGTGCACAAGGCGCAGGGCAGCACGGTGGACCGTGCCTACGTGCTCGCCACAGGTCATTTCGATCGACACACGGCCTATGTGGCGCTGTCGCGGCATCGCGAGGCGGCGACGGTGTTTTATGCGGCGGATGATTTTGGCGGCCGCGGCGGCGGCGACAATGTGGACGCCGAGCTGCAGGCGCGATTCATCGAGCGGCTGTCGCGAATCCAGGCCAAGGATCTCGCGCATGATTATTTGGAGCGCGAGCCTGTGGCTGAACCCGAGGTGCTGACGGTGGTGCCGGAGCTGACCCGGCCGCTAGACACGGAGGAGATCCGCGCGCAGGCGCGGCAGCGCTGGCTCGAGTATCGGGCGCGGATGCAGCACCCCGCGCCGGCGGATCCGGCGGGTCCGGGGCAGGATCGGGGGCGGTCAGAGCATGGTCAGGCGCAGGACGATGATTTTAGGTTGTGATGCGGCGGGCGGCGGCGCCGGTGTATTTCTGTACATACCCGCAAAAAATGTCACTCGTCAAACGAGCGTGATGCCGGTACACCCAGAGGCGTGAACGCTACTCGCTCAAGGATCTGAGCCGCATGAACTCGGCGCCCGCAGCCGCGCACGGCGTCCTGGCGGCGACCGGCACCCTGGGTTTGAAGGCGGCCTACCTCATCGCGCTCGGCGGCCTGGCGGCGGGGCTGTACAGCAGGCGTGCGAATTTTAAGGGTTATGTGCTCGCGCTCTTGCTGGCGATCGGCGTGGTGCTGGTGGGCGGGGCGGCGTGGTCGTTCCTGGGGGAGATACTTCCCCAGGGAGTGATTCGTGAAATCGGCGGTGCGATCTTCTTGGCGGCTCTGGGGTTTGGGGTGGGGCGCTGGCCGCCGGCGGCGGGTGTTGACGCCGCGCACAAGCGAGGGGCTTATCTGGAGGCTGCCGGTGACACTCGGGCGGGGCGAACGCCGCGTGAGGTAGGTCTGACGCTGGCGGGACGGCCCGTGCCAACGCTCGATGAGACCAAGCACTTCAAAATGATGGGCACCACCGGCACGGGGAAAAGCACGGCGATCCGCGAGCTCTTGCGCGGGGCGCTGACCCGCGGCGATCGGGCGGTGATTGCGGATCCGGACGGAGGATACCTGGCGCGGTTTTACGATCCGGCGCGCGGCGATGTGATCTTGAATCCCTTCGATCCGCGCTCGCGCAAGTGGGATCTGTTCGGTGAGATACGGCAGCCCTACGACTTCGAGCAGCTCGCGGGTTCGTTGATCCCGGATGGCGCCGGTGAGGATCGGATCTGGAATCGCTATGCGCAGACTCTGCTCGCGGCGGTGATGCGCCAAGCGCATGACACCGGCGTGCGCGATACGGGCGAGCTGTATCGGTTGGTGGTGTCGGCGTCGGTGGAGGAGCTGCGGCTGCTGGTGGAAGGCACCGCCGCGCAGGCCTTCGTCGCTGTCAACAACGATCGGATGTGGGCCTCGATCCGGTCGGTGACCACCGCGGCGGTGGCGACGCTCGCGTTCGTCACGACCCAGACCAGTGAGTTGCTGTCGATTCGACAGTGGGTCAGGGAGGGTCGGGGGGTGCTGTTTCTGCCGTACCAGGCGGATCAGATTGCGGCGCTGCGCACCATGATCTCTACCTGGCTGCGGATCGCGATCTTCGAAACCATGACATTGCCTGAGGGCGATGCCCGGTTGTGGTTCATCGTCGACGAGCTCGACGCGTTGGGGCCCATCAACGGGTTGAAGGACGCGCTCGCGCGGTTACGTAAGTTCGGTGGGCGCTGCGTGCTGGGGTTTCAGACCATCGCGCAGGTGTCCGGCACCTACGGCCGGGAGGACGCGCACACGCTGGTGGAAAACTGCAGCAACACACTGATCCTGCGCTGCTCGGCCTCCGAGGGCGGCGGCACGGCGCAGTTCGCCTCGAAGCTGATCGGTGAGCGCGAGATCATCCGGGAGCATGTGTCACGCTCGCGCCGCGCGACGGAGTGGTACTCGAGCAAGACCACTAGCGATCAGCATGTCACCGAGGCGGCGGTGATGGCCTCCGAGATCGAGCAGTTGCCGGACCTCGAGGGGTATTTGAAGTTTGCGTCGATGCCGGGGTGGTGGCGGGCGGGGCTTGTGGCTGAACAGTCGGGTACATTGTCCTGTAGCAGGAATTGAATACCACAGCGCTGCTACATGTTCACAATAATAGGCCGTTGACGGCGCCGCGAAGACGAGCAGCAACGCGCGATCATTGGTGCTGTCGACTCGACGACTGCAATGGGCGCTAGCTACACTCAACGAATAAATACGGATTACGATGCGATTATCGAAGATACCATCATCATGGCTGCTGGTCGTTATGATGCAAGTCGGCGCAATGTACCTCTGACTGGTGGATGATGAAAATGACGACGTTCTCTGCCGAGGCTGTGGCTACAGATAAGTCCACGACGGGATTCTCTTCATGTATATCATGATTTTCAGTGCGCGCTTGGGGACTGAGTGCAAGCTTCGCAGTACGTGCTTTGCATTACATAAATCGCGGAAATCAAAAAACAATCATCGAGTATGTACAACCCGACAAAGCAGGAATTTAATGCGCGGTTGGTTCGTAGTGGTTTTTGTATTGATGTTCGTACGGGTTGCCGGTGCGCAGACAACCGGCTATGGGACGTATCTTGCAGAATTCAGTTCGTTTGGGGGCGGTAGTGCGACGTGCCCGGCTACCACGTATGAGACGTGTTCGGAAGCGTTGCAGTCGGTGTTTCCCACGCGACCGTATAACAACGTCTGGACCTTGGCTTCGTGCAGCCCATCGGGGCAGCCCGTCGATGCAACGATTGGCGAGTGTTATTACAACGACCAATACTCAAATCAAATCGTAGCGGAGGTGTACGTGCACACGGTGCCTGCAACGTACTTTGTTTCAGCAGTGCCACCGTCGCGGGCCCAAACAACCTCACCTGACCCCCTCGGCGAGCCGATCAATCCGGCGATCGGCAACGTCTACACGACAGAAACCGATGTGAAATTCACTGGGACCGGCGCGCTCTCGTTTCAAAGATTTTATAACAGCGCCGACGCCCCAGGGACCGATGGTGTACCGGGCTGGCGCCACTCCTACGACCGATCCATCAACACGGTTTATCAAACGGTCGCAACCTCCTATCCCGGACAGAGTACGGTGGTGTCTCCACAATATTCGACACAGGCGCTTGCCTGCACTTCAGGCTTTGCAGCCATTCAAGGGGCGGTGAGCGCATGGGCGGGCGCGACTGCGACTTATAGTGGCAGCGTTTGCGTGATTGCCAACGGCTCAACAACCATCAGCACGTTGCCCATTCAGGTCTATCCAACCCCGACACCCCCAGCGACTGCTATCGAGTACGATGTAATTCGCGACGACGGACAGACGTTGCGATATCCGATCATGAGCAATGGTACCGTCAGCAATCCGCCCGGTGTCTCCATCCGGTTGGCAATCACAGGATCGGGCTTTACCGTCACCGATGATCTGGACACGGTAGAGACGTACAATACCGCCGGCGTGTTGCAATCGATCACGACGCGGGCCGGCGTCGTGCAGACGCTTTCCTATACCAGCAGGGTCTGGAGCGGTGTCACCGACAGCTTTGGAAACTCCTTATCCGTGACTCGCAATGCGAGTGGAACCATTGCCAGTATCGCGGTCAATGGCGGTGGCACTGTTCAATATGCGTACGACGGATCGAATCGACTGTCGACCGTGACCAATCTGGGTGGCACGGGCCGGAGCTATGTCTACGGGAACTCAAGTTTCATCAATGCGTTGACCGGAGTGGTCGATGAGAATGGGACCACCTTTTCCAGCTGGGTCTATGATTCGCAGGAGCGGGCGACCTCGACTACGCAGGCCGCCGGCGCCAATGCAATGGGGCTCGCCTATAACAGCAATGGATCGGTGACAACGACTGATGCGCTGGGGGCCGTGCGCACCTTTACTTACACGCGGGTGGGCGATGCGAATCAAAGCACGTCGATCAGCGGCTCCCAGTGCCCGACGTGCCAGGACTCTGCGGCCACAACCTACGACAGCAACGGTTGGGTGGCCAGCCGCACCGACTACAACGGCAATCTCACCTGCTACGCGAACGATCCCACGCGCGGCCTCGAACTCGTGCGAGTTGAGGGGTTCGCATCAGGCAGCACGTGCCCTTCGAGTCTTTCGAGCTATACCCCGGCCTCCGGCACGCTGCAGCGCAAAATCACGACGGCATACAGCTCGACCTGGCGTGAACCCTCGACGATCACGGAGCCCAACCGCACCACCGGCTTCACGTTTGATGGTCACGGCAACATTCTGACAAAGACCGTTACCGATGCCACTGCCTCGCCCAACGTGGCGCGAACCTGGACCTACACCTACAACAGCTATGGCCAGGTGCTTACCATCGATGGACCGCGCACTGATGTCTCCGATATCACGACGATTGCGTACTACAGCTGCAGTTCAGGCTCACAGTGCGGGCAGATCCAAACCGTTACCAATGCCCTGAATCAGGTGACGACTTACAACACCTATAACACCTACGGCCAGCCGCTCACGATCACCGACCCCAATGGGGTTCTCACCACGCTGACGTACGATACGCGGCAGCGCCTCACCTCGAGCCAGGTCGGCTCCGAGACGACAACCTACGCCTATTGGCCGACCGGGCTCTTGAAGCTGGTGACACTGCCCGATAGCAGCACCCTGTCGTACACCTACGACGGCGCCCACCGGCTGACCACGGTGACCGACGGCACGGGCAACTACGTGAGCTATACCCTTGATGCCTTGGGCAACCATACTGCTGAGAAGACCTACGATCCTTCGGGGACGCTGCACCGTACTCACACGCGGGTCTTCAATACGCTGAGCGAGCTGTACCAGGATATCAACGCGGCGGGCACCGCGGCGGTGACGACGACGTATGCCTATGACAACAATGGTAACCGCACGACCACCGGCGCGCCGTTGTCGCGTAATACCGGCAATGCCTACGATGCCCTCAACCGGCTGACGCAGACCACCGATCCGAACAACGGGTTGACTCATCTCGGCTACGACGCCAACGACAACTTGGCCAGCGTCGTCGACCCGCGAAACTTTACGACCAGCTACAGCCACAATGGCTTCAATGACGTGGTCCAGCAGGTAAGTCCGGATACCGGCACCAGCAGTAAGACCTACGACTCGGGCGGGAACCTAAAGACTGCCACCGATGCCCGTGGCGCCGTGGCGACGTATACCTACGATGCCCTCAATCGGCTCTCCCAGCAGGCTTATGCCGACCAGACGATCAACTTCACCTACGATGCGGGCACCAATGGTAAAGGTCGCCTGACCGGCGCCTCCGATGCCAGTCACTCGATGGCCTGGAGCTACGATGCCTTGGGGCGGGTCATCGGCAAGTCGCAGAAGATCGGGACGATCACCAAATCGGTGGGCTACGGGTACACGAATGGCGATCTGACCTCGATGGTCACGCCGTCAGGCCAGACCATCACGTATGGATATACCAATCACCGTATTACCTCCATTGCCATCAACGGCACCACCCTGTTGAGCGGGGTGAGCTACGACCCCTTTGGCCCCGTCACGGGCTGGACCTGGGGGAACTCGACGTCGGTCAGCCGCACCTATGACAGCGACGGCCGGCTCACGCAGATCAACACGGCCGCCGATCCGATCACGTTCACCTACGATAATGCCTCGCGCATCACCGGGATCACCGACAGCACCACCAGCGCGAACTCCTGGACGTTGGGCTACGACGTGCTCGACCGGCTCACCTCCTCAGCCAAGACCGGCTCTTCGAACACCTGGACCTACGATGCGAACGGCAACCGGCTGAGCCAGACCGGCTCCCAGGCCTCGACCTTCACCCCCTCGAGCACCAGCAATCGGTTGATGTCGACCAGCGGTACGGTGGTGCGCGCCTACAACTACGATGCCGCCGGCAACCCCACCAGCTTCGGCAATCAAATGCTCACTTACAATAATCGCGGCCGGCTGGCGAGCGACACCGTCGGCAGCACCAGTAGCGCGTATCTCTATAACGCCCTTGGCCAGTTGGCCCAGTACACTTTTTCAACCACCGGCTCCTCCCTGATGTACGACGAGGCAAGCCACGTGCTGGGCGAATACACCACCTCCGGCGCGTTTCAGAAAGAGACTGTGTGGCTGGGCGATATCCCGGTCGGGAATATCTTGCCGAATGGCAGTAGTGTCACGATTTACTACGTACACACCGACCAGTTGAACGCCGCACGCAAGATCACCCGACCGTCCGACAACGGGTTGATGTGGCGCTGGGATCCCAATCCGTTCGGTTACGGCTCGCCCAACACCAACCCCGCCGGCTTGGGTACAACCTACAACTCCCTGCGATTTCCAGGGCAGTACTTCACCCAGGACTCAGGTTTTTACTACAACATGTTTAGAGATTATGATCCGGCCACGGGTCGATATATCCAATCCGATCCGATCGGGCTATATGGTGATATCAACACGTACAGCTACGCGCAATCGAATCCGGTCAGCAACGTCGATCCGTTTGGGTTATCGACGGCAATTGCCGACAGAGCTTCTGGAACACTGACCATCGACTTTAAGAACGGGACGACTGTCACGTACCCCTTTGCCAACAACACAACAAATCCAGTCGGCAATCCCAACATCATCAACAGTAACGGGCCGGCACCGGCGGGTACCTTTCCAGTTCAGGCGCCGATTAACACGGGAAGCAGCATTTCTTATGGCCCGTATTTCTTCCCGATCGGTGCGGTGAATTCAGACGGTACGCCTGGCGATATTGCACGACAGCGTGGCATAGGCTTGCATGGCGGGCGTCGAAACCACAATTCCCGAACGGAAGGATGTCTACGTGCCGATAACGCCGACATCATGGACTTGGTTAGTCGCACGGCGGCTGACCCCCTAACCTCTATTACAATCAAATAGAGCGATCACCACATGAAAAACAAAATGATCGGCAATATTTTTCTGATAACTTTTAGCTGTCTCGCGTTATCTTTTGCCTATGCTAGTCCCGTGCGCGTAATTAAACGACCGGGTGTTTTTTACTCCGTTCCAAAAAACTTTTGTACCGCCGCTCTAAAAATTTCATCGCAAGGCGGTTTCCTGCAATTATCTATTGGGCGTGATAAGGATAATCTTGCGCATATAGCCGATGACATTACTGGTATTGCATGGGCGACTTCGTCTACGTTAATTTATTCAGTCAGTCCGGTTTACGGCAATCCCGGCGTTTTTTTAGTGACATGCACTGATGACCATAAGATAACTACGCTAGTTAGTGCAAAGCATCTTGATAGCGCATACCCAAAAGGCTCTGAGTATTTCGAAATTCGATCCATCAGCGGAGATCGGGTTGAGTATTACTATGGAGATGACGTCGACAAAATTGATTTCAAGAAATTGCGCTATGAAAGGAATATTCGGGTGGTGCGCGTACCGAAAGCCGAATAAAGGCGGGTCTAACCAATAATCGACGTCTTTGTTTAGGTCTTGATCCTCGGGTCAACTACTAGCCGGGGCACATGAACGGTCAAACGCCAGCAGCCTAAGGCTTCTACCGCCTTCGGCAGCAAACCGGGTTCCTTTTCTCGAGTCCTCATCTGCACTTTTACTCTTGATAACCTATTTTATCGGGGGTAAAACGAGGGATGCCTAAATCTCCCAAGACCCCCCTCCCTGCCCCGCGCTCCCCCGCCGCCCGCGTCCTCACCGCCGCCACCTACCAGGGCCTCGCCGAGGTGCCCCCGGAAATGGAGTGGTTCGCGAACTTAGGCACTGCCGCCACCCGCCGCGCCTACGAGACCGCCCTCAAGGACTTCATGCGGTTCACCGGCATCGAGCGCCCGCAGGAATTTCGCACCGTCACCCGCGCGCACGTGATCGCCTGGCGCGACGAGCTCGTCGGCCGGGCGTTGTCCGCGACGACTATCCGGCACCGGTTGTCCGCCCTCGCCTCCCTGTTCGACTACCTATGCGACCAGAACGCCGTGACGCACAACCCGGTCAAGGGCGTGAAGCGGCCGGTACCAGAGACCACCGAAGGGAAGACGCCGGCGCTCGGCGATGCGCAAGCCCGGCGGCTGCTCGCCGCGCCCGCCGGCGACACCCTGAAAGCCAAGCGGGATCGCGCCATGCTCGCCACCCTGCTCTATCACGCGCTGCGCCGGGATGAGCTGTGCAAGTTGAAGGTCCGTGACTACGCCCAGGCGCGCCGCGGGGTGCCGCACCTCAAAGTGTCTGGCAAGGGAGGCAAGACCCGGTACGTGCCGCTGCACCCCGCCGCGAGCGGACTGATTGTCGAGTACCTCGAGGCGGCGGGTCACGGTGGCGCCGAGGCGAGCCCCTTGTTCCGGCCTCTGCACAACAGCCGTGACCAGCTATCAACCCAAGCCATTACGGCGGATGGGGTGTATCGGATGGTGCGGGGGTACTCCGCGAAGCTGGGGTTCGAGATCGGGGCGCACTCGCTCAGGGCGACGGCGGCGACCAATGCGCTCGACAACGAAGCCGATATCGCCAAGGTGCAGGAGTGGCTGGGGCATGCCAACATCTCGACGACGCGGATCTATGATCATCGCAAAACGCGACCCGAGGACAGTCCGACATTTAAGGTCGTGTATTAACCGCTCGCGGCCGACCGCATCAGCAGACGGTGACTTTCAATGCCACGCCGGCCGTATAGATATAGTCACATTCCGACTGGAGAACCATCAGGATTGAGAGGGTATTCCTCGTCTACTCTTTCCTTTCCTGGATTAGATGTATTTTCGATTGGCACCATTCTCGTCGCGACTCGCCATCTGCCGTTTGCGCGACGTAGCCTAACAAGTTGCGTGCGAAATCCATTCCGCGCCGAGAAAAAAACGTTGAAGTCACGCTCATTTTCGCTGCCCAAATCGATAGTTAAGGCGGGCTTTGCCGTAGATGGTGGGAGTTCGCCAATATTGACGATACGGTCGGACTCGAAGGGATTACCCCTTGCAATAGCACCTGACACGAGAGCCGCGTCAACGATTCTGGCTCCTACCCCATAAAGCGAATATTTTCCCTCATGAACTGCTGTCCATGTCGAAGTGTTCCCAGAGGAAACTTCGACAGCAAAATAGCAGTAACTGTCGCCACCGGTCATGTGACTTGCAAGTTCTTGTGTATTTGTCTCGAGCTGTCCAACAACTGCGATTAATCGATTCTCAATGGACGACAGCCCAACCTGTAGTCCTTCTTGCTTGCGGACTCTAAAAAATTGACCAGTCATCCAGCTTGCCAGGAAAAATGCCGTTCCAAAGCCCGATATTGCCGTCTTCAAATCCCGTGGTTTACCAAAAGCGATAAAAAATGTCCAAAAGGAGGCAACTAGGAACGGAAGCCAAAATTCTCGAAAAATCTGCTTTGCAGTTTTCATGGGGATTTGGCCGGTTTCCGGGCTTTAGTTTTTTCCGCGTGTTTCTTGAGTATGAGCGCGATGCCCTCGCGCATGTAATACGTCATTGGCTCGCCCTTGCGACGGCTGAGCTCCTTCAATTGATCCAGTTGCTCGCGGTCCAAATAACAGGAAACGAGAATCTTTTTTAAACGTACTGGAGCCATATATTGAGGTTGATTAAGCTATTAAAGTAATAGTAGCATGGAAAGGGTCAATCAATCGGCACCCGACGGTGTTTCTACCACCGCCGAGCGCCTAACCATCACTGCTAACCAGGAGCAATCATGGCTGTCGCCCATTCTACGTCGAAGGTGCGCCCGCACCGAAACCGCGCATCAAAGCCCGCGCCCCGCAAGACGCGCCCACCGCTCGATAGCCAGGCTTTGCGAGATGGCCTCAACGCTCACGTCCGCACGGTGCGCGATGCGATGTTCGTCGCCATCATCTGCGGCAGCGCTCTGCGCCACGGCGACTCCGACAACGATCAAGAAGTAGCCTACGTCCTGCGGGTGTACTGCAGCAACAAGTTGTTCGGCGCCATCCAAGAAACCGGGCTGTTGCTGGCGCTGCTCGACGGACGGACGGATGTCGATCCGGAAAGCGATGAGATCGGCAGTCTGGGCGATCCCTAGATTGAGGCGGCAGCGAACTGGGCGCGACGCGCGGGCATACCCTGCCCTGCCCTCTCAATCGATGTGTCGATAATCCTGGGCGAGTCGCGCGGAGCCGCGACCGCGTTGCTCTTAGGTTCGCTTGCTGCTCATCCCGCAAAGACGCGGGATGAGCGCTCGCTCGCACATCGCTGTGCCGGTCAACCGTCATTCCACAAAATGGTACCGGGTGGAAACGCCAGCGGAAGACGGAAGCTAAAATCATGGACAATGCTGTTTTTACGGCGGGCAAGCGACCGGCGTGTCTGGAGAGATTAAGTGCTGGTGTTGATCGATGAAAGCGGATGCCCGGGGTTTAAGTTCACGAGAGGATCGGATCCCGTCTTTGGTCTGTGCATGGTGATCTTCGCCAATGGTGAAGACGCCACCGCCACGGAACACGCGATCGCGGACCTGCGGCTGCAGGTGAAGCATCGGACCGAATTCAAATTCAGCAAATCGAGTGATCAGCTCCGCGATAAGTTTTTCGAATGCGTTGCACGCTGCCCTTTCACCGTACGGGCACTCATCGTACGCAAGGAGGCTCTGCATAGTGCGCACCTGCGCAGTGATTCAGACAGTTTTTACAACTACTTCGTCAAAATGCTGATGGCGCACGACGACGGAACGCTGGACGCCGCACGGGTGCGCATTGATGGTAGCGGCGGCCGTGACTTTCAACGCGCCTTGAATAGCTACTTGCGGCGCGAACTCGGCGCGCGGATCAAGGACGTGAAAATGTCTGACTCCGAACGCGATCCCCTGATGCAACTCGCGGATATGTGTATCGGCGCGATCACGCGGGCAGAACGTGATCGTGACGATCGAGAGCGGTGGAAGATCATGCTGAAACCGCGCATCGCGGACATTTGGCATTTTGGCTGACACCAAAGAAAAAGCCCCGTTGAAGGGGCTTTGATCTTGCGATCCTGCACTCTAGCCGTGGGTATCCGCGGCAAGCACTCCATACGGAGCCGGTTCGAAGTGCGGGGGCGACTTGTCACCATATAGTTTAGGGGTTGTGGAAATTTAATCAATACCGCAACCCCCCTTCCCTGCTATCCCCTCTCAAACCAATAATGATTCAGAACTTGGGGCGAGTCGCGCTGAGCGCGACCGCGCTGCTCCGGGTTCGCTTGGCGCTCATCCCGCGCGACGCGGGACGGCTGCGCCGCCCTGCACATCGCTCTCGCTGCCGACTTTAGCCGCGCGATTTATTTGACAATAACGTAGCATGCTTCTATGTTTCCATGCATACATGCTTTATTTAAAGCATAGGAGCATGCTTACATGCAAACCATCGTGGTGAACTCGCAGAAAGGCGGCAGCGGTAAGAGCACCGTGTGCCGTGTGCTTGCGGTGGAAGCCAGCCGGGCTGGACTGTCGGTGTACCTGATCGACTTTGATCGGGATGGCCACACCTTGACGAACTGGCACCAGACTCGGGAGGCCGAGGAGCCGCGGCGGGTCGAATTATCGATCGCGGGGTTGGGGGAGGGGTTGAAGCTCTTGGCGCGGCAGGGCGCTGACTTGGTCTTGATCGATACGCCGCCGAACTCCATTCATGACATGGCCGAGATTTTCCCGCTGGCCGACTTGGTGTTGGTACCGATCAAGCCCACGCCGGATGATTTGCAGGCCGCGGCCGTGACGGTTGCCCGCCTGAAGACTTTGCGGTTGCCGTTTCTGTTCGTGATCACCCAGGCCATTCAAAACACCAACATCACCGCCCAGGCGATCGCCGCGCTCTCGCACCACGGCCCCGTCGCGGAGACCTTGCTCGTCAATCGGGTGGTTTATCCCGCGGCGTTTACAGATGGCCGGACGCCGCAAGAGGTGGACCAAAAAGGTCCCGCCGCCCGTGAGGTCGGTAAATTATGGATCAACATAAAAGCATGCTTGCATGCAAACATGCAGGAACAGAGGAAAGCCGCCAATGGCTAAAGTCACCGCACTGAGTCCCGATCTGATGACCGTTGCCGCAGCTCCTACCCCCTCTTCGGCGCCGCATCGCCCCGTGGGAAAAGCGACCGCACCTGTGGCCAAGCCCGCGCCGCTGCAAATTCGGATTCCCGCAGCCGAGGTCAAAGCCATCAAGCGCGCGGCACTCGAAGCGGACCAGACCATCAGTGATTTCATGCTTGCATGTTTCCATGCTTACATGAAACGGTGACAGCATGGGGGAGGGCGGCACCGATAAGAAACCCAAGCCACTGACCAAGGCCCAGCGCGCGATCGTCGACGCCAGCACGGAGATTCGGCTGGACCGGGCGTCTGCCGAGGATGCCGCCTACTTGGCGCGTCAATTCGTGCAGGCTACGTTGCCGCACAGCGACCCCAAGGCCGACACCTGGAGTCGCCAAAACGGCAATTTCACGCTCGGTATTCAAGCAGGGTTTAACGTCAAAACCGGCAAGAGCCATGGCCTGCCGTATGGAATCATTCCGCGTCTTTTGCTGTTCTGGATCACCACCGAGGCGCTCAAGACCAAAAGTGCGCGGCTTGAATTGGGGGCGAGCATGGCGGGGTTCATGCGCGAGGTCGGATTGGATCCCGGCCATGGCGGCAAACGCAGCGACGGGCAACGGCTGCAGGTGCAAATGACCCGTCTGTTCCAGGCCCGCATTAGCTTCATGCAAGACGTACAAGATGGATCGAACGAGGGCAGTGCATGGCTCAACATGCAGGTCTCCCGCAAGGGAGTTCTCTGGTGGAACCCGCGCAGCCCGGGCCAGGGCAGCCTGTGGAATAGCTGGATCGAGCTCGAGCGCGACTTTTACGATGCCATCACCGCCGCGCCCATTCCGATCGACGTACGGGCGCTACGGGCGTTGAAGCGCAGCCCCCTGGCCCTCGACCTGTATGCATTGCTTTGCTACGAGGTGTATCGCGTGGAGCACACCGGCCGGGCGCGTTTCATTCCGTGGCGAGCCGTCGCGAAACAGCTCGGCGCGGACTATGAGGGCGACAATGCGGCCAAGGAACTCGCGCGGAAGGCACGCGCGGCGCTCCGAAAGATCGCCGCAGTCATGCCGGGGGTGCGTCTGGGGGACATGCGAGGCGGCCTGTCGGTTCTGCCTGGCAGCCTATTGGCAGTGCCCAGGAAAACGCCCGCATAGCTTCCAGACCGGCAGCGCCCCTGTGGATAGTGAGTACGCTGAAACGGTACACCTTCACCAATAAGCCCATGATTCAATAGATATTTAATACCACGTTATCGCCTGTGGATTGAAAAAGTTATCCACGCTGAAACGGTACACTAACCAAACACTGTAATTACCGGGGTTTGAAAGTTATCCACGCTGAAACGGTACACCAGCGGTACGCTGAAACGGTACACCGTTCCTATATCTAAGAGCCTTTATCAAGATTCCTAATAATTGACGGTGGTGAAAAGTGCATAACTCAATAAACCCCAGCACCGCCTCTTAGGGGGCTACCGCCCCCTGCCGGCTCGATCGCTTCGCGATCCCCAACCCGCCCGGCATACCCCACAATGAGCGCGCTCACGCGCGCCATTCTTTGAGCGACCCATACGGGTCGCTGCAATCCGTAATTATTGGAAAGAGGGAGATCCGGATTGGAGGTTTTGGCGCCCTGACGAGTAATTTGCGTGTTCTGCCGCCGGAGAAGGCTGCAGAGCGGCTTTTGACATTATGTGCTGTTCTCATGCTTCCCAATCACCGCGCCGCCCTTAGAGCTTCCTGGACGATTTAAGGCGAGATGCCCAGCCACGTCGGTGTGGGGGCCGCGGTAACGACCTGGGTTTTTCTGTAATGCTCGAGGGTCAACACCTGGCGCTGGTCGCCGAGTGGCCCCGCCGGTTTTCCCAGCCAAAATCCGCTTTCAGGCGCCTTGAGGGGTAAAAACTGCTGATTTGGTGGGGTCATGCGGTCTGGGCCGGGGCGGGCAGTAATAAGCTTGATTGATAGTGGTAAGAATATTACTATTATTCTTATGTTATTAGTAAAGTTACCCCGGAGAATTGCACATGGACATCAATCCTGAGATTCGCGAACGGATTTTGAACGCGGCACAGCAGCTGTTTGAAGGCTCAGGGCGGTTGGAACTGCCCACGGTCGACGCCGTGCGACGACTGTCGAAGACCAACATGAACGATGCCTCGGCGGTCATGAAGGAATGGCGCCGGCTGCAGATCGTCTCGGCCTCCGCCGCGGTGGTGTCGGTGCCCGATCGGGTGCAGCAAGCCAGTCAGTCGGCGCTGAGTACGCTCTGGACAGAAGCCCAGGAACTCGCCAACGAAGGGTTGAACGTGGCGCAGGCCGCCTGGGATGCGGAGCGAGCGGAAGCTGAGAAGCTCAGGGTGGAGCTCTCCTCAGCGTTCGAGGCGCAAGGCGCGGAGCTCGAGGCGTTGCGGGTAAAGCTTGCGGAAGTAGAGGCCGGAGCCGCGGCAGCGGCTGCCGCGGCGGAGCGATCTTTGTCCGAGAGTGCACGGCAGGTGGCGGCGTTGACCGACCAGGCACACACCGCCCTGGCCCGGGTGCAGGAGATCGAGAAGCGGGCGGAGGATCTGAAAGCGGCGTTGAGTGCGGCGCAGGGGTCAGTGCAGCGGCTGACGGCGGAGCTCGAAGTAGAGCGGGGGCAGCAGGGAGTGAGCCGGGGGCGGATCGAGGCGCTGACGACGGAGCTCGTGACGGTCAAGGCCCGGGCCGAGGCGCAGGCTGCGGTGCAGGGAGATCAGGCCGAGCGATTGAAGCGGGGGGAAGCTGAGTTGACGGCGGCGCGATCGGCGGCAAGCTCTGCTCGGGAAGAAGCCGCACAGTTGCGGGGGCAGGCGGAAGCTCTGCACACGCAGCACACGGAACTCATGCAGGTGCTCAAAGCGCGCGAGGGCGAGAAGCCGGCACCCAAAAGTGGCAAGAAACCGTAGTCTCGGAGAATCAGCATGGATAAGCCTCAAAAGGACAAACACTTCGACAAATTGGTTGCCGTGTTTTGGTACTTCGGCACGGGCGGTTTCTTTGTGGTGATTGAGGCGTATCTGCTGCGTTTTTGGCGCTATGAATTCTCGCCAGATCCTGCCCGCTGGGCTGAATTCGGCGAGTATGTCGGCGGCACCCTGAGCGGGTTCTTCGGCCTGCTGGCGTTCATCGGTGTGCTCATCACCATTGTTCAGCAGCGGAAGCAACTCGATCTAATGCACTCGCAGTTCACTCGCGATGAGTTATTACGACTGGCGGCGACTGCCTGGAAGGCGGCTGACGACGTATTGAACCAGCAGCGCGAGGGTATTCCCTTGGAAGTGGCGCAACGACTTCGGCGTCAAGGCCCGGGCCCCTTCACGGTGCATCAACTACTTGCCGCCGCAGACCAGGCGGCGCAGCCTCCCCGGGGTGATTATTTCATTGATGGGCGCAATGCCGAGTTGCTGACGGAGATCCGATCCATTTTGGGCGTGGACGCCAGCATCATTGCTCGGGAGCTCGATCAGCTCGCCGAATGTTTATTAACCTATCGCGAGACTGCCGGCAACCCGAACATCGAAGCCATTTATCGCCGGCGCGCGGGCTCATCCGCGGCCTGGCTCCAGGCTGCGGGATTTCCTTGTAAGGATCGGGTGAAATCTTATTTCAACACCGACGTCGGAAAAAACCCTGACGGGTAGGTACTTGGGTTATTGCGGCGGCAATTCGAACAGCGCCCGATCATCCGCACGCGCCAGAGCCTGATCGAGCCACGGACGATAAAGCGTGCGGTCGAGCTCGCCGGCTTCGACCTTCGCCATCACGATCGCGCCCACCAGTATTTTGCGCCGCGCGTCCTGGCTGCGTTGGTTCTTGGTGGCGATCGAGCGCTTGCGAGCGTCCAACTGCCGCTGTCGGGTTTTGAGCTGTTTGACTTTGAGTTCTGCAGCGGCAAGCCGCTCATCGAGCT
>CAZZVN010000073.1:0-17705 GCA_964657625.1 uncultured Steroidobacteraceae bacterium | reverse complement strand
GGCGGTGCCGGCGGCAGCGGCGGTGTCGGCAGCGGTGGCGGTGGCGCCGCGCGTGGCGGCCGCGCCCAGGGCGGCTAGCAACCAGGCGGCGCCCGCCGTAAGGTAGCGGTTTTTCGGGGACTTGTTATGCATGTCGTGGCAAGCATAACGGAAGCGAAGGTCGTCGATGCGAACGGCGCTCGTGCAAGGAGGATACTATCGCGTGGCGGCGCATGAGCCGCGCCCGTCGCGCGGGCCCAGGCGGGCGAGCGCAATTTGAAGAGGAATACATCCGATGAAGACACGCGTATTGGGCCGGCAGGGCCTGAAGGTTTCAGAGCTGGGATTGGGCTGCATGGGCCTCTCCGATTTTTACTCGAGCAGCTCGACCAGCGAAGCGGACGGCATCGCGCTCGTTCATCGCGCGCTCGATCTCGGCGTGACCCTGCTCGACACCGCGGACATCTACGGTCCGCATACCAACGAGGTCACGGTGGGCAAGGCATTGCGAGGGCGGCGCGAGGGGGTGGTGCTCGCCACGAAGTTCGGCATCGTGCGCGAGGCGGGCAGCCAGGCACGCGGTGTGAACGGCGCACCGGGCTACGTGCAGGCGGCCTGCGAAGCCTCGTTGCGGCGCCTGGGCATCGACACCATCGACCTGTACTACCAGCATCGTGTCGATCCGGCGACGCCCATCGAGGACACGGTGGGTGCGATGGGTGAGCTGGTCAGGCAGGGTAAGGTGCGGTTCCTCGGATTGTCGGAGGCATCGCCCGCCACGCTGCGGCGCGCCCACAAGGTGCATCCGATCAGCGCGTTGCAGACCGAGTATTCGCTGTGGAGCCGCGATCCGGAGGACGAGCTGCTGCCGACGGTGCAGGAGCTCGGCATCGGTTTCGTGCCCTACAGTCCGCTAGGCCGGGGCTTTCTCGCCGGCCGCTTCCGAAACATCGACGATCTGGCCGCGGACGACTGGCGCCGTCAATCGCCGCGTTTTCAGGGCGCTAACTTCGACAAGAACCTCGCCGTCCTGGCACGGATCAACGCGCTCGCGGTCGACAAGGGCTGCTCGGCGTCGCAATTGGCGCTGGCGTGGCTGCTGGCACGCAGTCCTCATGTGGTGCCCATTCCAGGCACCACCCATCTGCAACGGCTGGAGGAGAATCTCGGCGCGGTCGAGGTCACCCTGAGTGCGCACGATCTGCAGCAAATCGAGGCGGTGGCGCCGCAGGGGGTCGCCGTGGGACAGCGTTACCATCCGACCATGATGGGGCTGCTGAACGGCTGAACGTGCGAGTTGCGGCAAGCCGCGAGCGGCGACGGCCGCACGACGGGCGACGAACGGCTCAGCGCGGCTTGCCGGGACGGTGGTCGACCTGGGTGATGAGGCAGGCGCTGCGGTTGCCCGTGACATAAATCCACAGCCAGCTCAGCGCCACCGCCAGACGATTGCGCATGCCGATCAGGAAATAAATGTGCGCGAGGCCCCACAGCCACCACGCCGCCCAGCCGCGTACCTTGAGCCAGCCGAAATCGATGACGGCGGAGCGCTTGCCGATGGTGGCGAGATTTCCCGAATGTCGGTAGCGAAACGCGCGCGGTTCGCTGCGGCCGGATAGACGCTGCACCAGGCTCCGTGCGACATGGGCGCCCTGCTGCTTGGCGGCGGGGGCGATGCCGGGCACGGGTTTGCCGCCCCACGCGGCGATGGTGGCGGTGTCGCCGATGACGAAGATCTCCGGATGGCCGGGCACCGTCAGGTCGGTTTCGACCTTTACGCGGCCCGCCGCATCCCCGGTCAGACCGAGCCAGGCCGCGGCCGGTGACGCGCGCACGCCCGCACCCCACAGGATGACCTTGGCGGCGAGCGACTTGGCGCCATAGACCACGCCTGCGCTGGTGCAGTCGCTGACCGGGACGCCCAGTTCGACCTCGACGCCGAGCCGTTCCAGCGCCCGTTGTGCGTACGCCGACAGATCCGTGGTGAAGCTCGGCAGGATGCGCGGACCGGCCTCGATCAACACCACGCGCGCGGTGCGTGTGTCGATGGCACGGAATTCTTCGGGCAGATTCTGATGTGCGAGTTCGGCGATGGAACCGGCGAGCTCGACACCGGTGGGACCGCCGCCGACGATGACGAAGGTGAGCAGCGCGGCGCGTTCGGCAGGATCGGTTTCGCGTTCCGCGCGCTCGAGCGACAACAATATCCGGCGTCTGATGGAGGTGGCATCCTCCAACGTCTTGAGGCCGGGGGCGAACGGCTCCCACTCGTCGTGACCGAAGTAGGCGTGCCGTGCCCCCGTCGCTAGGACCAAGGTGTCGTAGCCGACCACTGCGCCGTCCTCCAGCAATACCTTGCGGCTCCCGGTGTCGACGCCGGTGACCACGGCCAGCAGGGTGGTGATCTCCTTGCGATCACGCACGAGATGCCGGACCGGCCACGCGATCTCGGAGGTGGCGAGCGAGGCCGTGCCCACCTGGTACAAGAGCGGCTGGAACAGATGATGATTGCGCTGGTCGATGACGGTGATGCGCAGGCGTCCCGCCAGCGCCCGGCCCTTGAGCCCATGTGCCACCGCGAGTCCGCCGAAGCCGGCGCCGACGATCACGACATGATGAGCCGCGGCGTTTGCGTGCACGGCGGCGGACTGGTTTCGATCATCGGCCATGACAATCTCCTTCGCATCGGTCGTCGCGCCGGAGGGGCGCCTACTAGCCAGTTCCTTGCCCGTCCTGCGAGAATGGGCGGATGAAACACTTCGAGCCCTACGCCTTCCTTCGCGCACTCGTGTCGCGCTGGGATGTCCTGGCTTTCATCGTCGTCATCGGCCTGATCGCCTTTCTGGGCGAAACCGCGCGGGGCCTGTTCGCCCCCTTGAATCAACTGAACGTGTCGCCGCTTTCGCTGGATCCCCGTCATCTGCCGGAATACGCCGCCCGCACCACGTTTCGAATGCTGGTCGCCCTGTTCTGCTCGATGGTGTTCACCCTGACCTACGCGACGTGGGCGGCCAAGAGCGAACGGGCAGGCAGGCTGCTCGTACCCATCCTCGACATATTACAGTCTGTGCCGATCTTGGGTTTCATTTCCATCACGAGCGTGTTCTTTCTGTCGCTGGCGCCGGGCCGCGTGCTCGGCGCAGAGTTCGCGGCCATCTTCGCCATCTTCACCAGCCAGGCATGGAACATGGCATTCAGCTTCTATCAGTCGTTGCGCACCGTGCCGGCGGAACTCAACGAAGCAGCCGAATCCTTCCGGCTCTCGCCCTGGATGCGTTTCTGGCAGCTGGAGGTGCCGTTCGGCATGCCGGCCCTGGTCTGGAACATGATGCTCTCCATGTCGGGCGGCTGGTTCTTCGTGGTGGCCTCCGAATCCATCACCGTCGGGCATTCGGCGGTGGCGCTGCCGGGCGTGGGGTCGTACATCGCGCTCGCCATCGAGCAGAAAAATCTGCGTGCGATCGGCTGGGCCATCGTCACCATGCTGGTGGTGATACTGCTGTACGACCAGCTGCTGTTCCGGCCGCTGGTGGCGTGGGTGGACCGCTTCCGGGTCGAGCAGGAACCGGGTGCACGAACGCCCGATTCCTGGGCGCTGACCATGATGCGCCGGTCGCGACTGATCAATGCCCTGACCGTCGCCTTTCATGCCGCGGTGCTGTGGACCAGCCGTGCCGTCAAGCGTACCGACAACAGCAGGCTGGTCGAGGCGCGGCCGAAGGCGAAGCGCAGCTCCGATCTGCTGTGGGTGCTGATCGTGGCGGCCGCCGTGGTGCTCGGGCTCTGGCATCTGGTGGCAGGGATACTCACCCACACGCCGTTGCACGAAGCATTGCTGGTGTGTGGTCTGGCGACCATCACCATGTTCCGGGTGTTCATCCTGATCACGCTCGCGAGCCTGGTGTGGGTTCCCATCGGTATCTGGGTGGGCATGCGGCCGCGGGCCGCGCAGATCGTCCAGCCGATCGCGCAATTCATGGCAGCCTTCCCTGCGAACCTGCTGTTTCCGATCGCCGTCTACGGCATCGTGGCGTGGAAGCTCAACCCCGACATTTTCCTGAGCCCGCTGATGATCCTGGGCACGCAGTGGTACATTCTGTTCAACGTCATCGCCGGCGCATCGGCCATTCCGACCGAGATGCGTTACGTGACGGAGAACTTCCAGGTGCGGGGGTGGCTCTGGTGGCGCAAGGTGGCGCTGCCGGCGGTGCTGCCGTTCTACGTCACCGGCGCCATCACGGCGTCGGGCGGTTCGTGGAATGCCGCGCAGGTGGCGGAGCTCGCGACGTGGGGGACCTCCGAGGTGAGGGCCCGGGGCCTGGGCTCGTACATCGCGGATGCCGCGGCGGCCGGGAATTTTCATCAAATCGTGCTCGGCGTCGGCGTCATGAGCCTGTTCGTCGTCGTGATCAACAGGCTGTTCTGGCGTCCGTTGTACTACTACGCCGAACGCAAATATCGACTCACCTGACGGGCCGCCCATGAACGATTCTCCGCTGCTGCAATGTACCGATGTCCGCAAGGCGTTCCCGAAACCGGACGGCGCCGAGCTGTTGGTGCTGGAAGGCATGAACCTCGAGCTGTATGCAGGGCAGATCGTGGGTCTGCTCGGCCGTTCGGGTTCGGGCAAGTCGACGTTGCTGCGGTTGATCGCAGGGCTGTCGGAGCCCACGTCCGGGGACGTCATGTATCTGGGCGCGCCCATCGCGGGACCCGCCGCGGGCATCGCGATGGTGTTTCAGAGCTTTGCGCTGTTTCCATGGCTGACGGTGTTCGAGAACGTCGCGCTCGGCCTCGAGGCGCAGCACATGCCGCGTCCCGAGATCCGCAAACGCTCCCTGGCGGCCATCGATCTCATCGGCCTCGACGGTTTCGAATCGGCGTATCCACGCGAGCTATCCGGGGGCATGCGCCAGCGCGTGGGCTTCGCGCGTGCTCTCGTGGTGCACCCCAACATCCTGTTGATGGACGAGCCGTTCTCGGCGCTCGACGTGCTGACGGCCGAGACTCTGCGCACGGATTTCCTGGATCTGTGGGCGGAGGGCCGCATGCCCATCAAGGGCGTGATCCTGGTCACGCACAACATCGAAGAGGCCGTGCTGATGTGCGACCGCATCCTGGTGTTCGGCAGCAATCCCGGCAGAATCCTGAGCGAAATCAAGGTGGCGCTGCCGCAACCGCGCAACCGTCTCGACCCGAGCTTCCGCGAGCTGGTGGAGAGCATCTACGTGGAAATGACGGCGCGGCCGAAGACGGCGCCGGGCGGCGGGCGGCATGAGCGTTTTCCTGGGCTCGGCATCGGCAGCATCTTGCCGCAGGTATCGACCAACCTGCTGGCCGGGTTGATGGAGGCGGTCGCCGCCGCACCGTTCAACGGCAACGCGGATCTGCCGAAGATCGCCTCGGACCTGCAGATGGAGATCGACGAGCTGTTTCCCGTGGCGGAGACGCTGCAGATGCTGCGCTTCGCCGAAGTGGAGGGGGGGGACCTCAAGCTGACGGAGGAGGGAATCGCGTTCGCGCATGCCGAGCTCGATGCCCGTAAGCACATTTTCCTACGCCATCTGCTGAACTACGTGCCCCTGGCGGCCCACGTCCGCCGGGTGCTCGACGAGCGGGCCTCTCATTCGGCGCGAAAGAGCCGATTCATCGACGAACTCGAGGATTTCATGAGCGAGGAGGCCGCCGATCAGACCTTGCGCGCCGTGGTGCGCTGGGCCCGTTATGCGGAAGCTTTTGCGTACGACGACGAGAATGCCATGTTCAGTCTCGAGAATCCGACTTAAAATGGGGTAATGAGCGATACGGCCTCAAGCTTCCTGAATCTGCACGTTCCGCCCGACGAGATGGTCAAGTACATCCAGGATCTGATGACGCTGCCGCACGGGGAGATTGCCGCGAGTTCGGCGCTGACGCTGGCGCAGCGACAATGGGGTGGAGATACCCCGCTGGCACGCGCGGCGCTGCTGCGCTGGGGTGCGCTCAATCTCGCCTTCAAGGACAAGCGTTTGGAAACCTGGACGGTGACCCGGGAGCGCGACCGCATCCAGGTCCCCGCCGCACTGGTGGCGGCGGCGGGAGTCGCCCGGTTGATCCTCGACAACGAGCGGGCGGTATTCGACATTCCCGCGCTCCTCGACGCCACCCTCGAATTCCAGCCGCCCGCGGGTCAGGCTTAGTCTCCATGGACACCGCCGACGCGAAGGCGCCTGACCGGCGCTTCGGGATGCTGCGTACCATCGCGCTCTACAAACTGCTGAAGGTGGTGCTGTTGTTGGTGGCCGTCTATGGCGAAATCCGGCTGCACGATGCGTCGCTGGCGGCCCGGTTGTTGTCCTGGGCGGCGGCGCGGCCGCAGGGTCTCGAACACGAGGTGGTGACCCGGCTGCTGGAATGGTTCAGCGGCCTGAGCGAGTCGCGGGTGCATGCCCTGCGCTTCGTGACGCTGTCCTATGCCGCGATGTTCGCCGTCGAAGGTGTCGGACTGTGGATGCAGAAGCGGTGGGCGGAGTGGCTTACCACCATCATCACGGCTTCCCTGATACCGCTCGAGCTGTGGGAAATGTTTCACCGCCCGGGTCTCGGCAAGGCCGCCGTGCTCCTCGGCAACACGCTCATCGTCGGGTATCTGGTGTGGCAGCTGCGCTCGCATCGCGATGTCCGCAGACCTTGAGGCGGTCAATTGCCGGGTATTTGTGAAATGATCTTCATCTCAATGATAAGTTCCCGAAGCGGGGTATTCTTTATTCCGCTCGTAAACCCCCGAATTCTGGAGACGACATGAATAAGATTGGAACGCTGATGACTGCTGCGGTGTTGACCCTTGGCGTCGCCGCCGGTGCGATGGCGGTCGAGATGCCGAAGACAGCCGGACCCGTGGCCGCAGACGCCGCGTCGAGCACGTCCACCGATGCGCCGACGGCCAAGAAGCACAAGAAGCACAAAAAGCCGACGTTTACCGCCCCGACGACCAGCAATTAAGATTGCCGGTGAACGCCCCGGTCGCCTCACGGCGGCCGGGGCGTTTTTTATTACATCAGCAAGCCGTCGAAGGCCGTCGGATCGTCCTGCACGTCGAATGAAAACTGCAGGGCGTTGATCTCGATGGGCGTGGTGTTGGCAGCCAGCGCGTAGGTGGACTTCACGAACGCGGAGAACTGGGTGTATTGCACGGCGGTGCCGGCCGGCGGGGAGGCATGGTCGTCGCCGCCGCAAGCCGCCAGGGACGCGGCGGCAATGAGCGCCGCCCCCCAGCCGATCTGTCTACAAGTCGGTATCTTTTTCATGGACATTCCTTACATCGCGCCGATCGGCGAACCGGGCAGCGGCGTTTTCAGGTACGGGAACGTCTGGTCGAAGTCGAGTGCACTGACCGGGGCGCCATCCGTGAAGGCGACGTTGCCCACCGGCGCATCCGTGGTGGCACACAGACCCAGGTTGGTCGCGGCACCGTTGGCGCCGATCGGCAGCGGATAGCAGAGCGCTCCCATCACCACCCTCAGGGCGAGATCGGTGACGTCATCGCCCGGACGCCGGCCGTTCGGGAATCCGGCAAGATCGCCGGCCGCGACGCCGAAGGTGCTCTGCGAGGCCGCCGCTTTGGCTGCGACACCGGTGTTCAGACGCAACATTTCAGAGGCCGTCACGGTGGACATCTGGTTCAGCCCGGCAAAACCCGTCAGGAAGGCGGCCACCAGATCGTTACGCGGGAAGTTGGTGGGCGCGAGCGTGGCGAGCGTGGTGCCCAGGGTGGCGTTCACCGGCGCGAGGAACAACGCATTCAACAAGGCCGGCAGCGTGGGATTGGTCACGTACGTGGCAAATTGTGCATCGTTCTTCGGGGCGCTGGCGTTGAACCTGTCTTTGTCCGGAATGCCGATCACCAGTTCGTTCACCAGCGGGGCACCGAGCCTCGACACCTGAGTCCAGGCGCCGCCGTTGACTTCAGGCTTGGCGAACGTGGCGCTGGGATTCAGGACCCG
This sequence comes from uncultured Steroidobacteraceae bacterium, assembly GCA_964657625.1. GTDB lineage: Bacteria > Pseudomonadota > Gammaproteobacteria > Steroidobacterales > Steroidobacteraceae > Bog-1198. Next base: position 9,744 of record CAZZVN010000073.1, on the reverse strand, counting down.
GGCCTGTCGCAGGCTGGCCGTGGTCCAGCCGCCGATCACGCCGTTGCCCGTGCCGGTGAGACACGCGGTGGGCACTTCGAGGGCGATGGTGGTGATGTTCTTGTTCGCGAGAATGTTGTTGGTGGCGCTCTGCGTGATGCCGCCCGGGAAGCCCCTGCCGTCGCCGGCGCCCGGTGCACTGTCGCCCTCGACGGGCACGAAATTCACAAGATCGAACACCTCGCCAAGGTTGACCGAAAAGCCTTCCTTGCGCTGGCCGACGAACACCTTGCCCGGCGTGCTGCAGTTCGGGATGTTGATCGTCGAGATGTACTGGCCGGCGTAGGCCGCATACGCAGCGTCGTTGCCGAGGGTCTTCTGGCCGATATAGTCGAGCGGCTTGGTGAACGTGGTCGAGCCGTTGCCGGCGTTGGTGGCCAGGGTGCCGGTCGCCGTCTGGCTGGGACCGGTGACCACGGTGACCGTGTACGTCTCGGCGAAATTGAGGTTGGGCGAACTGGCTCCGCTGACCGTTCCGGCAATTTTCAGCGGGATGGCGACGTTCTGAGTGGCGCCTGCAGCTCCCACCGCGAGCGCGATGCCGGAGCCGCCGTTGCCCAGGGTGTTGGTGAAGCGGAACTGGAAGGTGATGTCCTCGACCGCGTCGCCGGTGTTGTCGATCTTGATCTCGTACAGCGCGTTGGGGTCCATCGCGAAATAGTTCGGGCCGCCGTAGGAGTCCTGCAACGGAATGTAGTTGGCGAGAATCGTCGTGTAGCCGGTACGACCTGCTTCGTAGCTGTTGAACATGTAGAAATCGGTGCCGTCGACCGTGGGCATGCGGGTGATATTCGGCGCTTCGCGGTGGCTCGAGGCAAACGCTGCTAATGGGACGGTCAGCGCCAAGGCGACCGACCAGGGGTATTTGATCATTGTGAAACATCCTCCTTAAGAATTCTGGGGCGTGTGGCGTGATCGCCACTTCTGCACCTTTGTATTCGCATCGGTGTGCGAACTGGATGCAGTGTAGTGGCGCATGGCGCGCGTATACTGCAACTGTGCACGCAAACAAGCTGAAACTGTGGATTGCGTCACTTTCCCTCGTGGTGCTGATTTCGTCGGGCGCGGTGTCCGTGGCAGGGACGCGCGGCACTATTTCGCTGGACGACGTGCGCTCGCCGCCGACGCCTCCCGGCAGCACGGTGGGCGTCGTCTACCTGGTGATCGCCAATCGGGGCGACTTCGCCGATCAGCTGACCCGCGTCGAGTCGCCGGTGGCGGCGACGGCCGGGCTGCATCGGACCCTGGTGGTGAACGGGCTGCAGCAGATGCGCGCCGTAGACACGCTCGAATGTCCGCCGGGCGCCATCGTCAAGGTCGAACCGGGCGGGCTGCACATCATGCTGGGCGGCTTGCGCTCGCCCCTGACTGCGGGAATGCACTTCCCTCTGCTCCTGCGCTTCCGGCATGCCGGCGACCTGACGGTCCAGGTGGTCGTGAATTGAGCGCGGCTGCCGCACAGTCCGTGGACATCGCGCACCTGATCCAGGTGGCGCTGACGCCCATTTTCCTGATTTCGGCCATCGGCGTGACGCTCAACGTGCTCACCAGCCGGCTTGCGCGCATCGTCGACCGGGCGCGGGCCATGGAGGACCAGCTGCGCCAGCCCGGCCATCGCAGCGACGGCCGTGACCTGCATGCGTTGCTCAGGGTGCTCGCGCGGCGTGCGCGCTGGATCAATGTCGCCATCACGCTCATCACCATGTCGGCGCTGTTCATCGCCCTGGTGGTGGTTTTGTTGTTCGTGAATGCGTTCCTGCGCTGGGATCTATCGGCGTTCATCGCTTTCATCTTCATCATGTCGATGCTGTCGCTCGCCGCGGCGTTGCTCGCGTTCCTCATCGAGGTGCGAATCGCGACCACCACCCTGCGCATCGGCATCGAGGAGGCGGCGGGGCCAGGTCAAAAAACTCAGCGCGGACGGCGGTAAAAACCTACCATTGCGCAGGATCCGGGCGGTGGCTGCCCGGGTGGAAACAGTGCGCGGAGGACACCATGCGACGACATCTCAGCGCCTTGACGGCGTTTTTGGCGATTGCCGCCGGCCTGACGGCCGCTGGGGCCTCGGCGGGTGGCCAGTACTCGCCCGGCGGGCAGGGCGGCGGCATGGGGGGCATGGGCGGCGCCGGCCGCCCGGGAAGCGGTTCCATGGGGGGACCCGGCTCTGAAGTCAGCAGCTCGCCCGTGTCGGACAAGCCGGAGGTGGCGGCAAAGAAAGCCTACGCCGCGGGCATGAAGGCCTTCGACAAGGCGCAGGGCCTGGAGACCCTGGCGGCGAAGACGCCTGATCCGGACAAGAAATCGGTCTCGCTCGAAAAAGCAGGAGACCTTTACAACCGGGCGCTCGATCTCTTCACCGAGGCGTTGAGCAACAAAGGCGACATGGTGGAGGCGTGGGATCACGTGGGGTTCGTACACCTGAAACTGGGCGCCAACATGGAGTCCATCGACGACTACAACCATGCGCTGGCGCTGAAGTCCGACCTGCCCGACGCCACGTTGCACCGTGCCGTGGCGTATGTGCACGTGGATCGTTTGGACGAGGCCAAAGCGGCGTACATGGACCTGTTCAATCACGAACGACCCCTGGCCGACGAGCTGATGGTGGCCATGCAGCAGTGGCTGAGCGACCACCGCACCAACCTCAACGGCATGCGCGCGAACGACGTCGACGCCTTCGACAAATGGCTGCAGGAGCGGGATGGGATCGCCAGACAGGCGGCGTCCCTGCCGCGCTAGGTCGCGAAGGACGCGCAGTGCGCCCGCATCAGCGCGGGCCGGTTTTGAGCTGATCGACCTCCGCCCGTAGTTGCGCGAACAGGGCTTCGAGGGCGGCCAACCGTTGCGCGGTGCTCTGTACGGTCGGGCTGCCCGCCGTCGCGCTCTCCCCTGCAGCCTCCTCCGCGTCTTCGGGCGCCGACTCGATGAGACCGGAAAAGAGGTGGGCATAGCGGGACTCGCGCGAGCCGGCCGCCCGCGCCAGACGGGCGATGAAGGGGCCGTCCTCGCGGGTCAGCAGGCTTCTCAGGGACACTTCGACGGCTCCGGCGTCGGCAAATTCGCATAGTCGGTTGGTGCGCGAGCGCAGTTCTCCGGGCGTCTGCGGCCCGCGCAGCAGCAACACGCACAAGATCCCGAGTTCCTGTTTCGAGAATTTCAGCGAACCGAACTCGGTATTGCAGAAGCGATGCTTGTACTTGGTGACGCGGCCGCCGTAACCGGCGGACTTGTCGCTCACCATATGCTTCTTCATCAGGGCATCGACGGTCTGCTGCACCGCGGACTCGGCAAGTTCCAGCACCGGTTCGCGGTTGGTCTTCTGATTGCAGGCGTTGGTGAGGGCGTTGATCGACAGCGGATATTGATCGGGCGTGGTGATTTCCTTTTCGATCAGGCAGCCGATCACACGCGCCTCATATACGGAAAACTCGATGTTCATGCGTTAAGATTAACAGATGAACTCTCTTCAAATGATTGCCGAACACGTCTGTTTCGGCGGCGTGCAGCGCTTCTATTCGCATCGCTCGACCGAAACGGGCGGCATGATGAAGTTTTCCGTGTTCCTGCCGCCGCAGGCCCGCACCGGACGGGTGCCGGTGCTGTACTACCTTGCGGGTCTGACCTGCAGCGAAGAGACCTTCGCCATCAAGGCGCACGCGCAGGGACTGGCGGCGGAGCTCGGGTTGATGCTGGTCGCGCCCGACACCAGCCCGCGCGAGCCGCGCATCGCGGGCGATGCCGAGAGCTGGGATTTCGGCCAGGGTGCCGGCTTCTACGTCGATGCGAATCAGGCGCCGTGGTCCGCCCATTACAAGATGGACTCTTACGTGACGCGTGAGCTGCCTGGCCTAGTGGCGGGCAACCTGCCTGCACGCGCCGGCGCCAGCGGAATTTTCGGACATTCGATGGGCGGCCACGGTGCGTTGACCCTGGGCATGCGCAATCCGACCCTGTACAAATCCATCTCCGCCTTCGCCCCGCTGTGCGCTCCGATGCAGTGTCCATGGGGGCGCAAGGCGTTCAGTCGATATCTGGGTCCGGACGAGGCGGGCTGGCGCGATTACGACGCCACCGAACTCGTCGGCCGCGGGGCATTTCCGGGCAGCATTTTAATCGACCAGGGGACCGCAGACCCGTTTCTAGCGGATGGGCAGTTGCTGCCCGAGAAATTCGCGGCGGCGTCGGCAGCGGTCCATCAGCCGCTGGTCCTGCGCATGCAGGAGGGTTACGACCACGGTTACTATTTCATTCAGACTTTCATGGCCGACCACCTGCGCCATCATGCGCAGGCGTTGTCGCTCACCGGGACTGCACCAACGGCGACGATGTGATCCGTCCGTCGAAGTCGGTCCACACATGCTGTGCAAAATCGTACAGCTTGCAGCGTCGCACGGTGTTCCAGTAGTACCGCCAGGAGAACACCTCGGAATTCAGCCGCTCATCCAACGTGGCGCTCAGGCGGGCCTGCGCCTCCTTGAGCCGATACAGCGGAATGCCCATGTTCACGTGATGTGCACCGTGCTCGAGGATGTAGTGGATCAACCCGTCCAACGGCCGCATGAGCTTGATGTGCACGGTGGTGGTCGCGTATCCGGCATTGGCCGTCCACTCGTCGCGCCGTTCGTACCACGCCACGCGGGGATGCGTGTGCTGCACATAGATGACGAAACCCATCAGGCAGTTCCAGAGGAAAAACGGCACGGCGAAACCATACATCAGCAGCGCCCAGATGGAGCGGCCGGTGTAGACGCCCCACACGGTCAGGCCGCCGATCCACAGCGTCGCAAAGCCGGCGACCAGGAAGCAATCGACCATATGGCTGGTGCGTCGGGTCGTCACGTGCTGGCGTCCGGGAAAGAACAACTTCTTCCACCACATCTCGACCATGTAGTACACGCCCTGTCCGAAACCACTGCGATAAATGCGCTCCATCTGCCGACGCCGCCAGGGCAGGTTGGCGAATTCGGCCGGCGAGTAGGGCGTCCACACGTAATCCCGCCCTTTGAGGTTCGTGAAGCCGTGATGCGCGAGGTTGTGTCCCACCTCCCACAGGCTGTAGGGCGTGAGGGAGGGCAGGAAGGCGATGCGCCCGATCCACTTGTTCAACGTCTTGTTGGGCGTGTAGGAGCCGTGGCACGCATCGTGGCCGATGACGAACAACCGGGCGATCCAAAGACCCCCCACCATGCAGGCAAATACCTTCACCCACGAGGCATCGACCACCAAGACGGTCGAAATCGCGGCGCCGAGCACCAGCCAGTCCAGGAAAAACCACATCAGCGGGATCGCAAGGGCGCGTTCCACGGTGAAAGGCTGAAGCATTTTCTGGAACGTGAAGCGAGATTTGTCAGGCGCGGGGCCCGGCACGACTTCCGGCGCAGTTTTCAAGGAATTTTCCATCCACTTATCATACGCCAGCAGTTGCGGCTACGCTGCGGCGTTTGACGTAAGACGAAGCCCAACCGAGCGTCAGGCGGTTTCTGCATCCGGCCAGAGCAACACCCCCAAGTGCTCGCACGCCTCGATCAGCGCCGTGGCCGCTTCGCGAGTACTGGCATCCAGCCGGCGGTCGTGTGTCAACAGCCAGGTCAGCCGGGCACGTCGCGAACGGGCGGAGGGTTCACTGTCGAACAGCGAGGGAAACAAGCCCAGCGCGTCGACGAACTCGCGCAGCGGCGCGCTGGCGACCGCATTGGTCGGCGTCACCAGCAACAGCTTGAGCCAGGTGACGCAGCGTTTGGCCAGACCGGCACGGGTGATTCCCAAACTGGTACGCCGCCGCGACTCGCCTTCCGCCAGGGAATCGGCGAGCTGGCGGTAACGCTCGACGGCGAATTCCTCCGCCGGCAATGCCGGGCTCGCATCCGCCAGCACCGACCTCAGCAGATCGGCCAGCAGCAACGCGAGTGATTCCGCCAGAAAACGCTGATTCTGCTCCGGATCCGGGCTCGACAGCGCTGTCCAAGAGGGCGGGCCCCCGAGTCGCCGGGCATTGGGTGGGTTCGGCATGTCTGCAAGTGTAGCCGCTCCGGCGCCCATCGCAACTGTGGCAAACTTCGCGGGGCGGCAAGGAGTGCAACATCAACGAAACGGCCAGCGGCGCGCCGCAGGATCGGCGGCCCGGGAACATGCAGCATCGGTTGAGCATTTCGCTGCAAGACGTGAGCGTACGGCGGGGTGCCACCTGGGCGCTGCGCGGCATCACGTTGACCCTGCAGCCCGGCGAGCGGTGGGCGCTGCTGGGCGACAACGGCTCGGGCAAGACCCAGCTGCTCAAATGTCTCGCCACGGCCGTATGGCCGACGCCGACCCGCACCGGGCGGCGCCTCTATCGCGCCGGCGGGCACGAACTGGACCTTCGCGACGCCAAGCCGCGCATGGCCTACATCGGCGCGGAGCTGCAGGACAAATACGCCCGCTACGAATGGAACCTGACGGTGCGCGAGTTGCTGGGAACGGGCGTGCACGGCACGGACCTGCTGTTGCGGCACATGACGCAGTCCGAGGCTCGGCGGGTGCAGCGCACGCTCGCCGCCTGCCGGCTCGAGCGTCTGGCGGAGCGGCGCTTCCTGTCGTTGTCGTACGGGCAGAAGCGCCTGGCCCTGCTGGCACGCGCCCTTATCGGGCGCCCCGACTGGTTGTTGCTCGATGAGTTCTACAACGGTCTGGATACGGAATTCCGGGCCGTTATCGACGGCGTGCTGGACGGGGCCCGTCGCCGCGGCCAGTCCTGGATCGCCTCCGCCCACCGCGCCGTCGATGTCCCGCGCGGCACGCGGCGAGTGATGGAACTGCGCGCCGGCCGGCTGCATGCCATCACCCGTTGGGGGGTACACGAGGCTGCGCGACTCGCCGCGGCGGCGGATGAGGCGCGGGTGGTGGGATTGCCGCGCGGCCGGCCGCCGGGCGGGATCCGTGCGACGCCGGCCCGGGCAACACCCGCCGGGGAGACGCTGGTGCGCATCAGCAGGGCTGACGTCTACGTCGAGTATCGGCCCGTGCTGCGCGGGCTCGACTGGGAACTGCGTGCCGGGGAACATTGGGCGGTGTTCGGCGGCAACGGTGCGGGCAAGTCCACGTTCCTCAAGCTGCTCTACGGCGACCTGTCGCCCGCGCTCGGCGGCCACATCGAACGCGCCGGTGTCGAGCCGGGAACGCCGATCGCGGACTGGAAACGCCGCGTCGGCATGGTCTCGCCGGAGCTGCAGACCGACCATGCCATCGACATCAGCATCCTCGACCTGGTGGTGAGCGGACGCCATGCCAGCATCGGGCTGGTGGACGAAGCCGCTGCGCGCGAGCGCCGCAGCGCGCAGCGCTGGCTCGAGTTCTTCGCCCTGTCGTCGGTGGCCCGGCGGCGGCCGCGTGAGTTGTCCTATGGGCAGTTGCGCCGAGCCCTCATGGCCCGTGCGCTGGTCGGCGATGCACGTCTGCTGCTGCTGGACGAACCGTTGACCGGACTGGATCCCCGGCAGCGAGCAGCGATGAAGCACACGCTCGAGCGCCTCATGAAACGCAAAGTCACCCTGGTGATCGCCGTCCACCATGCGGAAGACCTGCCGCGTGGCATCGGCAGGGCGTTGCGGCTTCACCGGCGGCGCGCGCACGCGGTAACTCTTTAAACTACGGAGATGTCCATGGTACATCCTGCTCTTCTGGGCGCCGTCGCCACGGCCGCTGCGCTCATGGCCGCGGCCTGCGGTACGGCCGACTATGCCGTCCGGCCGCTGCCGCAGATCGCGGCCGACAGCGTCGGCAAACCGGTGCAACGCCTGCAGGAAGCGTTCGGCGAGCCGCGCAAGATCGACGACACCCCCACCAAGCAAATTTACGTCTGGTATCTGCCGCAGTCGCCGCCCGGTGCCCCGGCCGGCTTTCATGGCTGTGAGCTGGAGGTGTCGGTCGATTTCCGCTCCGACCAGGTGATCGGCTATTCGCTGACCAATCTGGGCTGGACGGCCTGCGCGGACATGTCCCGCAAGGTCCGGGTCAAGGAAGTCCCGGTACAATAACGCAGGGCCGTGGGGTGCCCGCGCGTGACGGAGATCAGCCTTGTCCTTGTTTTTCATTCTGTCGCTCGCCCTGCAGGCCGCGCTCATCGTGCACGTCATCAAGACCGGCCGGAACATGCTGTGGATATGGGCCATCGCGTTGTTGCCGGCGGCCGGGCCGCTGGCCTATCTCGTGGTCGAAGTACTGCCGGGCGTTTTCAAAGGAGCCGCCGGACACCGCGCGAAGCGCGGCATGCAGCGCATGCTGGATCCGGACCGTGATCTGCGGCGCGCCGCCGCGGAGGTGGAGGTGTCGGGCAACGTCGATGCGCGCCTGCGGCTGGGGGAGGAGCTGTGCGAACGCGGTCAGTACGCGCAGGCCATCGATACCTACCGCAGCGGATTGCGAGGGGTTTTCGAACACGATCCTGCGCTGCTGCTGGGGCTGGCGCGGGCGCAGTTCGCGGCGGGTATGTTCGCCGAAGCACGCGCGTCGTGGGCGCTGCTGATCGAGCGCAATCCCGACTTCAAATCGGCGGACGGGCAGCTGCTGTATGCACGCACGCTCGAAGCCGTCGGCGCTCTGGAGGATGCCGAGCGCGAATATGCGGCGGTGGCGCCGGGCTTTCCCGGAGCGGAAGCGCGACTGCGCTATGCACTGGTTCTGAAGCGGCGGGGCAAGCAGGAGGCGGCGCGCCGTGAGCTGAAGGAGTTGTTGGACGGGGCCCGGCTCGCGCCGGCGCATTATCGCCGGGCGCAGGCGCAGTGGCTGGACTCGGCCCGGCGGGAGATGCCGTCGTAGCGGCCGTACGGCGTGGGTTCGCGCCGCGCGGGTTACGGCGCCAGAGTGCCGCTGCTGACGATGACGGCCCGGCCGCCGATGACGGCGCCGGCGAATTTTCCCTGCGCCGCGTCGACCGTGACCCGTACTTCGCCGGGTCTGCCAACCTGGCGGCCCTGCCGTCCGGTGAAGAGGGCGTCTTGACCGGTGAACCAGCCGGCCTCCCACAAATAGGCGGCGAGCATGGCGTGCGCATTGCCGCTCACGGGATCTTCGGCGATGCCGATGGCCGGACAGAACATGCGCGATTCGGTGGTCCGTACGCCGTCTGCGACGAGCGGCGCGAACACGAAGAATCCCTCGGTGCGCAGCTCCCTGCCGAGCGCGATCAGGGTGTCGAAGTTCGGAGCGAGGGCGTCGAGCGCGTCCGGGTCGCGCACGGGCACGAGCAGCCGGCTGCTGCCCTTGTGGGCGATTCGCGCCGGCAGAGATTCGTGCAGCCGGGTCGCGGCCAGCTTCAAGGCTTCGGCCACGCGCAACGTGGTCTTGAGCTGCAGCGGCGCGTCGAGCTGGGGCGCGGTCTGGCGGAATGCGATGTGCGTGCCGTCCGTGGTGACCTCGAGCACGCCGGTGCCCGAGTGCTGCCGGCAGGGGCGTTGGTCGCGCAGTCCGAGCGCGAGCAGCACGGCATGCACCGCGATGGTGGCGTGGCCGACGAAGGGCGCTTCCTTACGGGCGTTGAAGAAGCGCACGCGGACGTCGTGTCCGGCATCGTCGGCTCGCAGCACGAACGCGGTCTCGGCATGTGCGAACTCGCGGGCGATCGACTGCAGCACGGCATCGCTCTGCCCGTCGGCATCGAGCACGACGGTGGCCGGATTGCCGGTGAAGCGGACTGCGGTGAACGCATCGACCTGAAAAATTCGCAACTTT
>CAZZVN010000072.1:7408-17787 GCA_964657625.1 uncultured Steroidobacteraceae bacterium | reverse complement strand
GAACCCTGCCCATCAGCCGGACATCGGTTCACCCGCCGCGCCCGGACCCGCCGCTGGGCCCGGCTTCACCGCTGCGCCCGGCGCCTCAGCCTCGATGCCCCCCGCGGCGGCACTGCCGCGCGCAGGGTTCTGGTTACGCATGGCGGCCCTCCTGATCGATTTGCTCTTGGTCGGCGTCGTGGCGCAGCTGCTGCATCCCCTGGGACACGTGCATCTGCTGCTGCTCGCCGCCTACGGCGCAGCGATGTGGAAGACCCGCGGCTCGACGGTGGGCGGCATCGTCTTCGATTTGCGGGTGGTACGCCTCGACGGGCGCGACATCGACTGGGAAACCGCCCTGGTGCGCGCGCTCGGGTGCTTCTTGTCCCTGGCGGTGGCCGGCCTGGGGTTCATATGGATCGCCTTCGATCCGGGGCGGCAGGCCTGGCACGACAAAATCGCGGGTACCGCGGTGGTCCGCGCGCCGAAGTACGCCCCGGCGCCCGAACTCGTGCAGAATCCGCAGAACTTCGTTCCCTAGAGAAATCCACGTGTCCGACATCGAGATTGCGCAGCGAGCGGTGCTCAAGCCCATCGCGGAGGTGGCGCACACGCTCGGCATTCCGGCCGATGCCCTGGAATGCCACGGCCGCTACAAGGCCAAGGTGTCGCTCGAGTACCTCGCGGGTTTGAGTTCGCGACCGAACGGCAAGTTGATCCTGGTCACCGCACTGAGTCCGACTCCGGCGGGCGAGGGCAAGACCACCACCACCGTGGGCTTGGGCGATGCGTTGGGTCGAATCGGCAAGAAGGCGGTGGTGTGCCTGCGCGAGCCCAGTCTCGGTCCCGTCTTCGGTCTGAAGGGCGGCGCGGCCGGCGGCGGCCATGCCCAGATCGTGCCCATGGAGGACCTCAACCTGCACTTCACGGGCGACTTCGGCGCGATCGCGCTCGCCCACAATCTGCTGTCGGCGCTCATCGACAACCACGTCCATCATGGCAACGAGCTCGACATCGACGTCCGCCGCATCACCTGGAAGCGGGTGATGGACATGAACGACCGGGCACTACGCGAGATCACCGTCGGACTCGGCGGTCCCGCCAATGGCGCGCCGCGGACGGACGGCTTCGACATCGTCGTCGCCTCGGAAGTGATGGCGATATTCTGCCTCGCCACCGGTCTGGCCGATCTCAAGCAGCGGCTCGGCAACATCGTGATCGGACAAACCCGCGGCCGTACCCCCGTCACGGCGCGCGATCTCAGGGCCCACGGCGCCATGACGGTGCTGCTGCGCGATGCCCTGCGGCCGAACCTGGTGCAGACGCTCGAACACACCCCTGCGTTCGTGCATGGCGGTCCTTTCGCCAACATGGCACATGGCTGCAATTCCGTGCTCGCGACCACGGCGGCACTCAAACTCGGCGAGTACGTGGTCACGGAAGCGGGCTTCGGCGCCGACCTCGGCGCCGAAAAATTTGTCGACATCAAATGCCGCAAGGCCGGCCTCGAGCCCGCCGCGGCGGTGGTGGTCGCCACGTTGCGGGCCCTCAAATATCACGGCGGCTGCAGCCTGCAGGATCTGAAACAGGAAAACCTGGCGGCCGTCGAGGCGGGCCTCGTCAACCTCGAGCGCCACATCGACAACGTCCAGCGCCACTACGGGCTGCCGTGCGTGGTGTCGGTGAATCATTTCAGCGACGATACCCCGGCGGAACTCGGCCTGCTGCGGACGCGGCTCGCCCATCTGCAGTCGCCCGTCATCTCGGCGCGCCATTGGGAACAGGGCGGTGCGGGGGCCGTCGACCTCGCGCGCGCCGTGGTCGACATTACCGCACGGCCGAACCGCCGCTTTCGCTTCGTCTATGAAGACGGCCTTTCGCTCTGGGACAAGGTACGGGCGGTGGCCGTCAAGATCTACGGCGCCGCCGGCGTGAGTGCCGACCGTCGGGTGCTGGCGCAGGTGGCTGCTTTCGAAGCCGCGGGGTACGGCCACTACGCCGTGTGCATCGCCAAGACACAATACTCCTTCTCGACCGATCCCGCTGCGCGCGGCGCGCCCTCGGGACATACGGTGAACGTGCGCGAAGTGCGCCTCGCCGCCGGGGCGGAGTTCATCGTATTCGTATGTGGCGACCTGCTGACCATGCCTGGACTGCCGAAGGACCCCGCCGCTCACCGCATCGACATCGATGCGGACGGCCGCATCGTCGGATTGTTTTAGACCGCGCCCTCGCTAGCTCGCGTCCGCGCTAGGCCGCGTCCGCCTCCGCGCGCCGGCGTTGACGCTCCTCCGCTTCGCGACGCTCCTGCTCGATCTGGTCGAGCACCGCCGCCACATCCGCCACCCGGGTGTCTGCGGTGAAACGCCCCGTCAGCGGCACCTCCGGCGTGAGGCTGCCTGCTTCGTACAACGCCCAGATTTCGCGTGCGTACTCGGTGTCCAGCAATTCCGGCGCCGCGCGGCCGAACGTCGCACGCATGTTGTTGACGTCGCGCTCGAGCATGGCGTAGGCATTGTTGTTGCCGGCGGCGTTCACCGCCTGCGGCAGGTCGATGATGACGGGTCCGTTCACGTCCAACAGCACGTTGAACTCGGACAGATCGCCGTGAATCAATCCGGCGCACAACATGCGCACGATCTGCACCATCATGAAGCCATGCCATTCTCGCGCCTGGTCGGCGCCGAGTTCCACGTCATTGAGCCGCGGCGCCGGCTCGCCACGGGCATCCTGCACCAGTTCCATCAACAGCACGCCCTCGTGCACTAGATGAGGAGCGGGGACCCGCACGCCCACGCCGGCCAGCCGGAACAGCGCGTCCACCTCCGCGTTCTTCCACTCGTCCTCCTGCACCCGGCGGCCGTGACGACCGCCGCGGCCCAGCGCCCGCGCGTCGCGGCTGTTACGGGATTTGCGCCCTTCCTGATATTGCGCGAGCTTGTGAAAGCCGCGCTGCTGCGCCTCCTTGTACACCTTCGCGCAACACAGACGGCCACCGCAATCCACGATGTAAACCGACGCTTCCTTGCCGCTCTTGAGACTGCGCACGACGGCGTCGACCATGCCGTCGTCCACCAGCGGCTGTAGACCCTTGGGAATTTTCATCGACGTAGTGTAAGGGCATTTGTCCTCGGCTCGAACTCCTTTGCGCAGGCCGCAGCCATCGTGCCTCGCGTGTCAAGCGCTAGAACAGGTCCTGCAGGCCTTTTGAGTCCACCAAGTGAATGAACCGCGCGTCGTACCGACAATCTTTGCATTCGGCGTTGACTTGCAATCGAACTTAAAGGTACGGTCGAGGCGAATCTGTCCAACCGTCGATCATGTGATCGAGCACACGGACACAGCAAAAAAAATCGGCTAGGGATGTCAGGAGCTGTTGGCCGTTTGCGGTTCGTGTGTGCATGAGCATCTCGAGCGGAGCGGGATATGGCGTTCTGACGACGCACGAGCTCCGTGCGAAGACCCCCGCCGGTTTTGTTCGACTCACAAAATTAGGGGATTACGCAGTGCTCAAGGAATTCAGAACTCGTTTGGTACACGGCGGCCTGTTGGCCGCTACCATCGTCTGCGCGGCGCCTCCGGCCGGCGCGGCAACTCCCTCCAACGTCTCGGGCTGGGTCGCGAAGGCCGCCAAGGTCGGGACGGCGCCCGCCGACCAGTCGGTGGAAATCGCCGTGCATCTGGCACTGAAAGACACCGCCGGACTCAAGGCACTGGTCGGGGAAATCTCGACGCCGACCAGCAAGGAATATGGTCGCTACCTCACCAACGAAGAATTCGCGAAGCGGTTCGCTCCGGCACCGGCTACGGTCGATGCGGTGACCAAGATGCTCGATCAAGCCGGCATGTCCAACGTGCATGCGGGCCCGCACGGCGCCTACGTGACTGCGACGGCCACCGTCGCGCAGCTGCGCGCCGCGTTCCACGTGACTCAGAACCTGTATTCGTACAAGGGTCACACGCTGCGCGCCAACAAGGAACAGCCCACGCTCGCGGCCGGAATGGCCGCCAACGTGGTGTATGTCGAGGGGTTGGATGAAACCAGCATCTTGCGCACGCCTTTCCATCATTCAGCCACCTCAGGGCCGCTGGTGGCGCCGGCTGCCGCCAAGACGGTGCGCAGTTCCGGGGCCGGCAACGACCTCGCGTCCGAAGACGTCGAAGCCGCCGCGACGGGCAAAGCCACCACCGCGGTGACGGCACCACCCGTGGCAGCCTCCAATCCTTCGCACTACTGTAACGGGGAGTACGGCAGGTACCAGTTGATGGCGACGCTGAGCACCGCCGCCGACGTGTACGGCGCGACCATTCCGTGGCTCGGGTGCGGTTACACGCCGCAGCAGATCCAGGCCGCCTACGGGCTGAACAAGGTCAAGTACGACGGCAAGGGAGTCACGGTCGCCATCATCGACGCCTATGCGTCGCCCACCCTGCTCGCCGATACGAACCGCTACTCGGCCAATCATGATCTGCCGCAGTTGAAGACCGGCAAGAACTTCTCGCAGATCATCCCCAGCGGCATCTACGACGTCTCTCCGACTGAGAGCTGCGGCCCCTACGGCTGGTGGGAGGAAGAATCCCTCGACATGGCGGCGGTACACGGTGCTGCACCGGGCGCCAACATCCTCTACGTGGGTGCGCGTGACTGCGGTACGTCTCTCGACATCGCCCTGATGAACGTGCTGTACAACCATCTTGCCGACGTCGTCACCAACAGCTATGGATACAACGGTGAAAGTCTCGCGGCGGGTCAGCAGACCATGGATGACCAGGCGTTTCTCGCGGGTGCGGCGCAGGGCGTGACCGTGCTGTACAGTTCCGGCGACGACGGCGACCTGTCGGCGATCAACGGCGTCGCATCGGGCAGCTGGGAGGCCACCAGTGCCTACGTCACCGGCGTGGGCGGCACGTCTTTGTTTATCAAGGATGCGAAAGGCACCAAATCGGAATACGGTTGGGGCACCTATCGCGCCTACCTGAACGACGTCACCGTGCGCAATGCGATCACGGTCACCACGTCGGGAATCGCGACCACCTCCGCCTATGGTTTGACGTTCGACGACTTCAGCTTCTATTCGGGCGCCGGCGGCGGCATCAGTCTGCTCGAGGCGCAGCCTTCCTACCAGAAGGGTGTGGTTTCGGACGCATTGGCGACCACGTTGAACCTTGCCAGTGGCTACACGGAAATGCTGCCCTCGCCACAGCGGGTGAGTCCCGACGTGGCGATGGTCGCAGATCCCTACACCGGCTATCTGTTCGGCGAGACCTTCACCATCGCCGGCGACAAGTACGCCGATTCGGGATGCAAGGCGATCTCCAAGACCGAGGAATACTGCGAGAACGCCATCGGCGGCACCAGCCTCGCGTCGCCTTTGATGGCGGGCGTGATTGCCGTGATGAACCAGAAGCGCAGCGCCGCGGGCGAACCTTTGGTGGGCTTCGCCAATCCGCTGTTCTACAGCAACGGCAGCCATGGCAATGGCGTCAACTTCACGAGCGGCGGTCTGAACCAGATCGTGGCGCCGGCCGAGCCGGTGTCTTTGCTGCGCGGCTACGCCAACAATCCGAACTCGGTACGGGTGGTGACGGTCAACTCGGTTCCGGAGCTGATCGTTACGACACCTTATCCGTTCGAAGTGTGCGCGCAGTCCATCTGCGAGGGAATCAACGACGTGTTCAACTTCACGTCGCTGGCCACCTACGCGGCCACACCCGCCGGTTACAACGATGTGACCGGTCTCGGCGTGCCGTACCTGCCGAAGCTCATCAACGAGGAATGAGACCTGTCGGATAGAGGGTAACAGGGGTCCCGCGCCGACACGCGGGACCTTTTTTTTGTAACCGACCAGGAGAATCTCATGAACCGCAACCAGGTCACCGAAAAGATCGTCGCTGCGAAGATTCGTAAATCGCTCAAATGGAGCGACATCGCCGCCAAGGTCGGGTTGAGCAAGGAATGGGTGACGGCCGCGTGCCTCGGGCAGATGACGATGACCGCGGCACAGGCCGCCCTCGTCGCTCCGCTGTTCGACCTCACGGAGGAAGAACAACGGTGGTTGACCGTCGTTCCCTACAAGGGGTCGCTGCCGACTTCGGTGCCCACCGACGCCCTCATCTATCGTTTCTACGAACTTCTCCAGGTGTACGGCACCACCCTCAAAGAATTGATCAGCGAGGAATTCGGTGACGGCATCATGAGCGCCATAGATTTCAAGATGGACCTGACGCGTACGCCCGACCCGAATGGCGACCGCGTCAACATCGTGATGTCGGGCAAGTTCCTGCCCTACAAGACTTATTGAGCCTGCCGGTCAGGGATCCCCAGCGACCCCTGGCGGCTTGAACCGACCGCGCTAGCGATCCGTACGCAGCGTACCGGTCGGCGCACTCGCGCTGCCGAACATGAACAGCGTGTAGACCTCCTCGGTGGTCAACGTGGTCGAAGCCTGGGAGAACAACGATGCCGACGTGGTGGCATCGGTGACGTCGAGTTCGGCGGTCGTGCTGGCCGTCACGTTGGTGTATGCGGATGCAGTCCCCAGGGTGATATCCGAGGCAATGGGGGAATAGTCCACGGCCAACGAGATGGGATCTGCCAACCCGGACATGGCATTGACCAGCCGAACATTCGCATAGCCGCTGGTGGGCAGATGATTGTTGTCGGTCAGCAGGGCAGTGGCGGTCGCTCCCGACGACGTGTAGATCAGCAGCGTGTAGTCACCCCCCTCGGTCAGCGTCTGATTGGCCACGCTCACGGCCGTACCGCCGACGTTCAAGGTCACCGCCTCGCTGCCCACCGGGACGAGTTGATAGGTGCCGATGCTGTTGGCAGGTGCGGCGCTCAGCAGGCCCACGCCCCCCAGCGTCACCACCACGTTAGAACCGGTCGAAATTCCAGAAACGGCCCGCACCCGAGCGCTGGGGTTGGTTTCGTACGTGAGCGTTCCTTGCTGCGGCAGGATGGCGGCATCGACCAGAAAGCCGCCGACGGTATCGGCAACGATGATGGAGGTCACACTGCCGCTCGCGAGCGTGACGCTCGGCACGTCGAGCCGCAGATCGCTCTTGCTGCCCGTCGCGGTGACGCGCAGACGAAAGGTGCCGCTGGTGATGGTGGTGAAGGCCGCCGTCGTGGCGCCGGCCACCGCGGTGAAGGTGGGCGAGACGTCGCTCAACGCCACCGTCGAGGACGTCAGATAGACGTCCACCGAGCCCGCATTGACGGCGGTGTTGAGCACCTCGACGCTGGCGTAGCTGCTGGACGGGGCGCTCTGATCCTCGGATATCTCCAACGTGCCGAACTGGCCCGAATCACCGTAGGCGACGTAGGTCTTGTGCTTGCCGTCGCTCAACGACTCGACCACGGATTTGAGCGCGTTGGTGCGGGACACCCCGGCAGCGGTGATCGCGATGGTGTGACTGCCGGAAGTCGGCGTCTTGTAGGCGCTGATATTCTGCGTGGCGAGCGAAGCCACTTCCTCGGAACTGTCGCTGTACAGATCGAGCGAACTGTAGCCCTGACTGACGTTGAGCAACCGGATGTCGGATTTTTTGCCCGTGTCGCAGCCGGCGGAGACCAGGAGACCCAGAGCCGCCATCGAAACGAGCGAGTGGCGCCATGAAATTGACATAAAGTTTTTCCCAGTTGAGGAGTCCAGAGGTCCGCACCAAAGTCCGGCCGCCCGGTGACCCGAACTTACGTCCGATAGTGAGCGTATGGTAACAACCCAACCCGATCAGTTCACTGTGCGGCGTGAAAGGAACTTTGGGCAACTGTCTGAAAATGTTAAGAGTGCGAAGTGCTGCGTCCTTTTTCAGAACTTTGTCCGCTGAACGCTTGTCCATAGGTGAACAATCGAGGCAAGGGCATACATGAATCGAATGGCGGGCGGATGGGCGCTTATGAGCGTGTTATGGCTGGGCGCGGCGACACCTACCTGGGCGGATGACTCCTCCGGGTGGAATCTGCTGGGCTTGTACGTCGGCGCGGGGGTCGGTGAATCCACGGTCCGCAGCGACGACGGATTCGACCCGGACTACCCGATCAACTCGCATCCGAACCATACGGCCTGGAAGGTGATGGGCGGCATCCGGCCGATTCCATTCCTCGGCGCAGAGGCGGAGTACATTGACTTCGGCCATGCCAATGGCAGCGACTATTTCTACAGCTCCGCAAACGGCTCGAGCTACGGCGCGGATTCACATCCCAAGGCGGGCGTGTTGTCGGCGGTCGGCTACCTGCCCCTGCCCTTCATCGACGTCTTCGCGAAGCTCGGCGCGGCACGTCTGTCCACGAACCTCAACACCTATGACGGAGACGTATTGAGTCGACGGACGTCATGGCAGACCAAGGTCGCCTACGGTGCCGGCGTCCAGGGTCACTTTCTGGGGCTCGGAATACGCGGTGAGTACGAACGAATCGGATCGAGGTACGGTGATCCGGATGCTTTCATGGTGAGCGCCACCTGGACGTTCTGACCCTGCGGTTCAAACCCCGGCGTACTGCCAGGTGCCCGTGACGAAGATGTCGGTCAATACGGAGTTGGCGATATAGCACTCCGCATGCGCGGCTCGGTGTAGCTCGTCCACGGCGGCATCGGACGGCACCACCGCTCCGGAGAAAACCACTTCGGGCGTCAGGCGCACGGTGGTCACCGCAAGCTTTCCGCCGGCGTTGCGACTCATGGTGCCCACCGCCAGGTCGTCGTAGGAATCGACGACGAAGTTGGCCTTTGCCGCCAGCGACAGGAACGTCAGCATGTGGCACGACGAAATCGTGGCGACGAACGCCTCCTCGGGATCGACATTTTCGAGTTTCGAGTAGGGCAGCGGTACGGACGCGGCTGCGCTCGACGCGGGTATGGTGACACCGCCGTCGAACGTCCACTCATGCGCCCGGCTGTAACGGAAATCGACGAACTTTTCGCCCGGCTGGCGATTCCAGCGGATTTGCGCCTGATAATCGGACATAGTGTGATTACCTCATCCGCAGGGTGGGTGGGTGGCCTCAGTATCACAGGGAGACCAAAAAGTAATGTGGATGAAATTCACGGCCGTCGCGGTCGGTTTGATCGTGACCGCACGGCCGGCCCTGGCCGGCAGCCCGGGGCCCAGCCCCCTCGCGCTGCCGTCACCCATAGTAGCCCCGCGCGACCGGCCCTATCCGGGGGAGATCCTGATCGAGGTCGACGCCTCCGACCTCGAACACCGTATCGTTCACGTGCACGAGAGACTGCGTTTGGAGCCGCACGGCGTGCTGCTCTACCCCAGGTGGCTGCCGGGCGAGCATGCGCCACAGGGACCCATCGACAGGATCGCCGGCATCAACATCACCGCCCAAGGTGTACCGATCAACTGGAAACGCGATCCTGTCGATGTGTACGCCCTGCGGGTGGAGAACAGCGGCTCGGGGGTGCAGTCGATCGACGTCGATTTCGACTACCTGTCCCCGACCAGCTCAGCCGTCGGCGCCATCGAAATGAGCCGCGATCTGCTGCTGCTGGAATGGAACGAGCTCGTGCTATACCCAGCCGGTTACTTCGTCCGCCAGATTCCGGTGCATGCGAGCGTGACGCTGCCCGCCGGCTTCCAACTGGCCACGGCGCTCGACAAGGACCCGGTGAGCAGCGGCGCGCGCACCCAATTCACACCGGTGAGCCTGGAGACATTGGTCGACAGTCCGGTGTACGCCGGCCGATATGCCGCGCGGCTGGAACTCGACCCAGGCGGTCCCGTGCCCGTCCACCTCGATCTGTTCGCCGACCGGCCGACGCTGCTCGCGGTCAAGCCCGAACAACTGGCGGCCCATCGTGCGCTGGTGCAGCAGGCGTACAAGCTGTTCGGCTCGCATCACTATGCCCATTACGATTTTTTGTTTTCGCTGAGCGACCAGATCCGCGACAACGGTCTGGAGCATGCGCAGTCCAGCGAAGACGGCAGCGATCCGGAATCGTTCAGCGACTGGGACAAGGTGGCCTACGGCCGCGATCTGTTGCCCCACGAGTTCACGCACTCCTGGAACGGCAAATTCCGCCGCCCGGCCGACCTCTGGATCCCCAACTACAATGTTCCCATGCAGGACAGCCTGCTCTGGGTGTACGAAGGGCAGACCCAGTACTGGGGCGAGGTGCTCACCGCGCGCTCGTCGCTCTGGACGCGGCAGCAGATGCTCGACCAGCTCGCGCTCACCGCCGCGGACTACGACAACCAAACCGGCCGACGCTGGCGTCCCCTTCAGGATACGACGAACGACCCGATCATCAACCCGCGCCGGCCCATGTCCTGGCGCGACTGGCAACGTTTCGAGGATTACTACAGCGAGGGCGCGTTGCTCTGGCTCGACATCGATACCTTGATCCGCCAGCGCTCGCAGAACAAGCGTTCGCTCGACGATTTCGCCC
>CAZZVN010000072.1:0-7308 GCA_964657625.1 uncultured Steroidobacteraceae bacterium | reverse complement strand
CAGCAAATGGGACATCACCAAGAACCCGCTGCCCGACCAGCACGCGCTAAAGCTTGAACCCTGCTCCCTGCGCGGGGTCCACCCACATGCTGGTGTGGGTAGTGAGTTGGGGTTTGATGACGGGCGACGCGAACGTTTGGAGCAGATCCCGTGCCGTCACGCTGGGCCTCGTCGTGGCGTTTCACGTGGCGTTGCTGTGGCTGCTGATCACGGCATCGCGGAGCCGCGAACTCGCCGCGCACACCGCCCCAGTAGAGTTGATTCCTCTGCCCGTGGTCTATCGCGCCCCCGTGCGTGCCGTAATCAGCCGCCCCGAACACCTGCGCGCCGACCTGCCGGTGAACACCCCGCCGTCCCTGGGCCAGGCACTCTCGCCAACATCGGCTTCCGCGACCCTTGGTCACGGCTCGGTCGTCAATTGGGCGGCGGAGGCACACCGCGCCGTCAAAGCGTTCGAGATTCGCAGGGACGCACCGCCCACGGATACGATTACCTCGCCCTGGGACCCCTGGTGGCCGACGCCGGGGCACCGTGCCGGTGATCGTTTCAAGACGGAAAACGGTGATTGGATCGTCTGGATCGATGCCAACTGTTATCAGGTAGCCGCCTGGCATCCAAACGCGCCGCCCGCCGAGGATCAGCCGCGCACGGTGTGCGTCGAGCCGCCGGGCAACGCTCGCGCACGGTGAGCGGAGAAGCTTATACCAAGGCAACCTTTGTAGTTTTCCTTGGTATGGGCCATACTGCATTCATGACAGATCAGCGCCTCGATCCTCAAGCCGCGCGCACGTCGGGCCTCGCAAGCGACCTTCGGGTAGTGGCGGGCAAACTGAAGCGGCGTCTGAGCGAGCAAGCCCATCTCGGTGATTTGACGTGGTCCCAATCACTGGTGGTCAGCCGCCTGGCCCGCGAGGGACCTGCAACGGTCACCGTGCTCGCAAAAGCCGAAGGAATGCGTCCCCAGTCCATGGGCGCGAACATCGCGTCGCTCGAAGCGGCCGGGTTGATCAGTGGTGCGCCCGACCCCGCGGACCGACGGCAAACGCTCTTGTCGATTACGTCTGCCTGTCGGGAGCGCATCGAGGCAGCCCGCACCGCCCGCGAGGACTGGCTGTTCGCGGCCATCGAGAAGAATCTCACCCCCGAAGAACAGGAAACATTGTCGCGTGCGGTCGCGCTGCTGAACCGGCTGGTGTCGCCGTGAAAGGCACCTTTCGCTCCCTGCACGGCTTCAATTACCGGCTCTGGGCCGCCGGCGCGATCGTGTCCAACATCGGCACCTGGATGCAGCGTACCGCGCAGGACTGGCTGGTGCTCACCGGCCTCACCCATCACAACGCCACCGCGGTGGGCGTGGTGATGGCCCTGCAATTCGGACCGCAGGTGTTGTTGCTGCCCTTCACGGGGTTCGCGGCGGACCATTTCGACCGCCGTAAACTGTTGATCACCACCCAGGCGGCCATGGGCCTGCTGGCGCTGGGACTGGGGCTGCTGACGGTGGCGGGCATGGTGCAGTTGTGGCACGTCTACCTGTTCGCTTTCGCGCTGGGCTGCGTCTCGGCATTCGACTCGCCCGCGCGCCAGACCTTCGTCTCCGAACTGGTCGTGGAAGCCGACCTGTCGAACGCAGTGGCGTTGAACTCCACCTCCTTCAATGCCGCACGCATGATCGGTCCCGCCATCGCCGGCGTGCTCATCACCGTGATCGGGTCGGGGTGGGTGTTTCTGATCAATGCTGCATCATTCGCGGCGGTGTTGGGTTCCTTGAGCCTGCTGCGCCGACACGAGCTTCATCTGCGCAACCGGGCGGTACGAGCCCGGGGAAGCCTGGTCGAGGGTTTCCGCTACATCTGGCGGCGACCCGACCTCAAGGCAGTGTTCTTCATGTTGTTCCTGATCGGCACCTTCGGCTTCAATTTCCAGATCTTCATCGCCACCATGTCGGTCACCGTCTTCCACGGCGGCTCGGACCGCTATGGACTGCTCACCTCCATCATGGCGGTGGGTTCGGTCATCGGTGCTCTGCTGTCGGCGGGCCGGGAGAAACCGCGCATGGCTTACCTGTTCGCGGGCGCCGCAATTTTCGGTGTGGGGTGCGCCCTGGCCGCCGTCAGCCCGACCGACTGGGTCTTCAGCCTGTTCCTCGTGCTCATCGGCGTTTCTGCGCAGACCTTCACCACCACGGCGAACGGCGCGGTCCAACTGTCTACCGAACCGGGCATGCGCGGCCGCGTGATGGCCATCTTCATGGCCATCGCCCTCGGCGGCACACCGATCGGCGCGCCGCTGGTCGGCTGGGTGGCCGATACCTTCGGGGCACGCTGGGCGCTCGGTGTCGGCGCGGCATCGGGGATCTGCGCTGCGTTCGTCGGCATTCGCTATCTCGCCAAACATCGCCATCTGCGGGTGCGCGTCGAGGCCGGCCGCCTGCATGTCTCGGTCGATGCACCCGATGCCGTATCGACGGCCCGCTGAGCCGCCGTGAACGATGACGCAACGACGAAGGTGAACGTGAAGCCGTTTTGGGCGCTGCTCGCGCTCGCGATCGGCGCCTTTGGGGTCGGTACCACCGAGTTCGCACCGATGGGACTGCTGCCCGTGATCGCAAACGGAGTGAAGGTGTCCATCCCCACCGCGGGACTGTTGATCAGCGCCTACGCGCTCGGTGTCATGTTGGGCGCGCCCTTCATGACCATCGCGTTCGGGCGGATTCGCGTGAAGAACGCACTCATCGCCCTGATGACGATATTCGTGCTCGGCAATCTGCTGGCCGCGCTCGCGCCAGGCTACTGGACACTGCTCGCCGCCCGCCTGGTCACCAGCCTCAATCATGGTGCCTTCTTCGGCCTGGGTTCGGTGCTCGCCGCGAACCTGGTGCCGCGCGAGAAACGCGCGAGCGCCGTGGCGACCATGTTCATGGGACTCACGGTCGCCAATATCGGCGGAGTTCCGGCCGCAGCCTGGGTCGGTGAACAAGTCGGCTGGCGCACTGCGTTCGCCGGCACGGCCGGCCTCGGTGTCATCGCCATCGTGGCACTCGCCATGGCGCTGCCGTCGGGCGGGGCCGGCAAGACTGCGGACCTACGTGCGGAGCTGCGCGTGCTCACCCGGCCTGCGGTGCTGCTGGCACTCGCGACCACCGTGCTGGCGTCGGCTGCGATGTTCACGCTGTACACCTACGTCGCGCCGCTGCTCGAGACACTCACGCACGCCTCGGGCGCGTTCGTCACCCTCGCGCTGATGCTGATCGGCATCGGCTTCACTCTCGGCAACGGGCTCGGCGGACGGCTTGCCGACTGGTCGCTCGAGGGCAGCATGAAACTGTTCCTCGGCGTGCTGGTGCTCATCATGTTTGTCCTGCCCCTCGTCCTTCCGAGCCGGATCGGCGCGCTGGTCGGACTGCTCGTCTGGGGGGCGGCCACCTTCGCGATCGTGCCTCCGGTCCAGATGCGGGTGATGCAGGCGGCGACCGATGCTCCCGGCCTCGCCTCGTCCGTCAACATCGGCGCCTTCAATCTGGGCAACGCCATCGGCGCCGCGGCGGGCGGCGCGGTCATCTCGGCAGGCTTCGGCTACCCGGTGGTCCCGATCGCGGGCGCCGTGTTTGCAGCGGCCGGTCTGGTCCTGGTGTTCACCGTGGGCGCCGGACGGGCGTAGCGTGCGCGGATACCCGTGCGCGCGGCGACACGGGTCTGTGCCGTCGCATTGCGCCGACCGACCCACTCAGAGGCCGCCGTGGACCTCGGTGACGGATTCGAAACCGTACAGGCTCATCAGGTGCTGTGCGGCAGGGCTCATGACGAACAACGCGAAGCGCAGCGCGGCCTCGCGCGCATGGTTGCCGTCACCGACCACGCTCATGCCGTAATCGGCCGTCACCGCAAGCTGCGCCGGCATTTCGACCGACACATATTTCGGATCGCGCTTCAGGTCGTGAGAACTGCAGTAGCCGATCGAGATGTCGACCTTGTGCTGGCCGAAGAAATAATCCATCGCGTTTCTGCCCGGGGGTACCGGCGGATTTCGCCTGCCGCCGACCAATTGCTGAGCCTTTGCCTTGAGGATCGCGCCGGACCCCGGCCGGAGCAGATCGGCCCGGTCGAACACCTCCCACGCATAGTCGCCGCCCGGGTCCGCCCGAGGCGTCGACGTGCCGATGCCCACTTTCGGGTCCAACAGTCGATCGAGCAGATTGCGCGACGTCAGGCCAAACCCGGACAATGCCGCCGCGCACACCCGGTTTCTGAGCATGACCACCGGTTGCGTGGCCCGCCCGGCATCCGCCAGCGTCCGGGGATGGGTCATGTTCGCCGACATGAAGAGGTCAGCAGGCTCCCCATTTTGAATCCGCTCGAGCAACAGCCCGGCCGGCCCGAAATCCGCCCGGATGTTTTCGCCGGTTTGCTTTTCGTACAGCTCCATCACCGCGGTCAGGGCACCGGTCAAACTGCCCGCAGCCAGAACCTTGACAGGTTCCAGCGCCTCGGCGGGGGCCACCAGCGAGAGAAAGATCGCCGCCGTCGGCAGCAGTCGGTCGATGCGCATCCGGTCAAAACTCCATCTGCAGGGAGGCCCGCAGCAGTCGCGGCGTACCCAGGGTGCCGGTGCCGTTCCCGGCGCCGGTATAGCCGTTCTGGCCACTCGGAGTGATGTTCGCCCAATACCGCCGGTTGGCGAGGTTGTCCACCGCGAGATTCCACGTGGTCACCAGCCCCCACAAGCGGTTCGAATAGCGCGCTCCCACGTCGACGAGGGTGAACCCGGCAACCTGGAACGTGTTGGCGTTGTCGCCGAACCGCGCCGACGCATACCGCCCGTGCAGATTGAACGCGAGGCCCGGGACGTCCGCGATACGGTAATCGAGCAGCACACTGGTGACCACCTTCGAGAGTCCCAGGATCTGTTTATCGTCCGTCGCCGCGACTCCCGTATGGGTGACGCGCGGATCGAGATAGGTCACTCCGCCGAACAGGGCGAGCGTGTCGCCGAGGGTACCCGTGGCCGATACTTCGACGCC
Organism: uncultured Steroidobacteraceae bacterium; assembly: GCA_964657625.1. Taxonomy (GTDB): domain Bacteria; phylum Pseudomonadota; class Gammaproteobacteria; order Steroidobacterales; family Steroidobacteraceae; genus Bog-1198. The sequence continues at coordinate 2,291 of CAZZVN010000072.1, read as the reverse complement.
ATCGTTGGTCTGGTCCCCCTGCGTGTCGAAGACGTTGTTTGCACCGACGACCGCGTAAGGGCGACGGATGCGAAACGCGTCCGTCGCCACGTTCACGCTTCCCACCGCCCACTTGAGCCCCAGTTCGTATTGTTTCGCCCGGTACGGTGCGAGAGCCGTGCCGCGATTGGCCGACCCGACAGGGGCGATGTCGCCCTGTTGCAGGCTGTCGGCATACGACCCATAAATCGACAGGTTGGCCACGGGCTCGTAGGACAACGTTTCGTTCTGGCTGACTCCGTTTGCGTCGTACCGACTGGTCACGGCACCCGCACTGCCGTAGTTGCGCACATCGATCCAGCTCTGGCTAGCGATCAGGCCCAGCGACCAATTGCCACCCAGCCCGACCGTGTCGCCAAGCGTCACGGACTGCTCGCGGGTGTTCAGGGATTTGTACCGATATTCAAAATCCGGGAACTGCGGCTCGGAGAACAGCGCCGGGTCGGCCAGGTTGGAACTGCCCAGCAAGACCGCGCCGGTCCGATAAGGCGTGAAACGGTTCCAATTAAACCCGGTGTTGGAGAGCATCACGTCGTGGGTGATGAAACCGGCGTCGACATGTCCCTGCAGCGCCACCGTGTTGCTCCAGATGCGATCCAGACTATAGGTGGTGGTCGCAGCCGTCGTCGTGTAGTCACCCGCATTGTCGGTCAACGTGTTGGTGGGCACCGTGGACGCACGATCGCTGTCCTGCTGCAGCGCGCCGACCGACAGCTGCCAGGCCGGATTGAAGTCGTGCCGGAGCCGGCCGTCGAACGTCTTGGTGACATTGTCATCGCCCCCATAAGGCTGGCCCAGTCCCACGGTGTTCGGATCGGGAGCCGACGGAAACCGCGCGCCATTGGCGAGCGCGAAGGTGCCGGGAAATCCTTTATCCACGTAGTGATAACGGCTGCCGTCGAAGTCCAGCCTGGTGTCGGCGGTGATGGCGACGTCGAGTGCAAGGCTCACCAGCGTACGTTCCAGACGGCTCAGGTCCACATACCCCTCGCCCCGATCCGCCAGCACCTCGAGCCGGTAGCCGAAACGCCGCTCCTCGCCCAGTGAATCGCTCACGTCTGCATTGGCGAGCAGCGAGCCTTGTGTCATATGGCCCAGCGTGAGGCTCCGATACGCATCGGGGGTGGGACGCTTCGAGACATAGTTGAACGTGCCGGCCGGATTCGCCGGCCCGTAAATGGCGCCCGCCAGTCCGTTCAACACTTCGATGCGATCGAACTGTTCCACCGGATAGTCGGTGGTGCTCGCCATGTTCATGCCATCGATGCGGGTATTTTGCACGACACCCGCCTGCATGCCGCGAGTCTGCGGCCGGATGTTCTCGCCCTGTACGGACGGCAGGTATTGGAACACCTCGCGCACGCTCTTCAACTGCTGATTTTGCGCAAGGTCGCCGGGCACCACGTCGAGGGAGTACGGCGTATCGACCACGCTCCTGGCCGCCAGCGGGCCCACCTCGAACTCTTTCGTGCGGTAGTCCGGAGGTTCACGCTCACCGATGACCGTGACCTTGTCCAGCGTCGCGGCGCCCTCGTCGGCACCGGCCGCCTGCGTGCCTCCCAGCGCTGCGGCCAGCGTCAGAACGGACAGCCTCGCCGCCGAAAAACAACCGTATCTCTTCATGAACAGGACTCGACAGCTCTTGCGGCGGAAGGCCGCGCTATATCCCGCCGTATATCGGGCCTCGCAGCTTAAAGGATTTTGGGCCGTGCCGTGTCGAATCTATGGCTGCCCCCCCTCGTTCAGATTCCCGCGTACCAGGCCCAGCCGTTTTGCAGGGAACCGATCTTGCCCAGATCGTCGAACTCGTCCGCGACGACGATTCGTTCCAGGAATTTGACGCTCTTGTAACCCAGCTGCGTTTCGACCCGCAGGCGCAGCGGCGCGCCGTGTGAGCGCGGGAGCTCCCGACCGTTCATGCCGTAGGCAAGTATCGTCTGGGGATGAAGCGCATCGAACATGTCGATTCCTTCCGCCACCGCGTCGTACGCATAATAGTTGACGAATCGCGCCGTCGGTCGGATCCCCACCGCCTCGAGCACCACCCGCAGCGGCACGCCGGTCCACTCGGAAATCGACGACCACCCTTCCTCGCACGTGTTCTTGGTGATCTGCGTCCGCGCCGGCATGCGTTTCAAATCCGTGAGTGAAAAACTGGACGGCCTCGCAACTCGGCCTTCGACCCGAAGACGCCAGTCTGAAAAATCCGTGGTCCGCAGCCTGTCGTAGAGCGGACCTCGCTCGGCATCGAA
>CAZZVN010000071.1:0-18391 GCA_964657625.1 uncultured Steroidobacteraceae bacterium | reverse complement strand
ATGACGCGGCGCCGCCGCCGTGTCGCGCGCCGCGTCGATCAAGCGCGGCAGGTCGCGTTCGATCTGCGGGCGCACCGACGACCACGTCATTTCCTGGGCGGTGTAGCGCAACGCGCTCCAGGCGCGGAAGTAGGGATTCGGCAGCATGGCGCGCCGTACCGCGACGCCGTCCGCGGGGGACTGGCCGTCGCGCTGCACGGCTGCGGGCTCGACCTCGCCGTCGTAGACCTTACGCATGTTGCCCGACATGTCGACCATCACGTACTTGCGCAGCTGCGAGACGAATTGCTGTCGGGCACGCTCGTCGAGTGTCGGCGCGGTCAACGTGTCGAACGCGCTGTTCTTTCCTTCAAAGCCCTGGACGGCGGTGGTCATGATTCTCTCCTCGCTGAAACTGCCGGGAATTCATAGTATAGGCTGGGCGTGTTCGTGGGCTCCCGCGGTTACTCTTTCTCCAGCGCCCCCGGATTCATGAGGCGGCGCGGGTCCAGCGTCTTCTTGATCGCATCCAGCAATCCGAGCGTCGCGGGATCCTGATTGCGGCGGTAGGGATAGGTGCGCGCGATCTGAAAGTGTGCGGCGCCGTACTCCGACAGGGTGTCTATGATCCGTTTGCGCGCCAGTTCCACGAGCGCTCTCGCACCGGGCCGTGCGGTGACCGGCGGCATTCGTGCGAGCATTCCCGCGTCGACGGTCGCCCGGTGCAGGGCCAGGTGGCGCTCGGGCCAGAAGAATACCGGCTCCACCAGAAAGGCATTGGTCGACAAGATGGTGTACAGATAGCCGTGCGACACGCCCAGTTCGGCGAACTGTGGCCGCAGTTCCGCGAATATGGCATCGATGTCCGCGCACACGGCAGCCGCCTTCGACAGCGACACGATGCCGTGGATGGGCACCCAGCGCTCGCCGCCCGGCCCCAGAATATTGTTGAGCGGCGCGAAGGGTCGGGCGCGCATGACCTGCGGGATGGTCTTGGCGACCTCCTTGCCGCCCGCCGCGCTCATGAGCGTGCGGGCCGCCTTGATGTCCGCGTCCACCGCCCCTGCCGAACGGCCCTCACAGACCAGGTGCACGCTGTACTCGTCCTCGCCGATGAAGTCGCGGCCGCTCAGGGCGATCTTTGCCGCCTGCGCGGCGCCACGCAGGCGCGAAGTCTGCTGCCCGGCGACATCCGCCAGCGTCTTCAGATCACTCATCAGAGACGCCCGACGCAGACGAACCTGGGCCAGTTGCGGATCGAAGCCGAACGCTTCGCAGGCCACGCCCGAACGCGCCAGCTCCGTCATGCCCGCCACGCATTCGTCGCGGGTCGCGAAGGCGAACGAGGCATAGGCCTCGTGGGGCGGCAGGCGCATGAGGCGCAGCGTGATTTCCGCCTTCAGGCCGAAAATGCCGCCGTCGCCACAAAAAAGTCCGGTGAGGTCGGGGCCGAAGTGGCGGAAGAAGGGCGTGTTACCGCCCGCCCCGGTGCGCAGCACGCTGCCGTCGGCGAGGACGATGCTGACGCTCACCACGCTCTCGCTGGTGGTGCCGTAATGCCCGGAGCCGAAAATCGCGTTCAGTTGCGACAGACCGCCGCCGATGGTCGAGCTGAAACCGGAGAGCGGCCCCCAGAAGGGAGTTCTGAGACCCATTGGTTGCAGCTTCTCGTACAGCGCGAGCCAGGTGCAGCCCGCCTCGACGGTCACCGTCATGTCGTCGGCGCGCACCGCGAGCACACGGTTCATGCGTCCGAAATCCACGGTGACGGACTGCGCAGCCTGGGGAAGATATCCACCCGTATAGCTCATGCCGCCGCCGCGTGGCGCGATGACGAAGCCGTGCGCCGTAATGAGTCGCGTCATGCTCGCCAACTGTGCAGTCGATTCGGGCGTGACGACGAGCGCGGTCAGATGCTCGCTCTCCGACCAGATGTCCTGGCTGAACAGCGTGCGGGTGGCCTCATCGTCCCGCACGCAAGCAGTCCCCGCCAGACTGGACAGCTCGGCTTTGAGCGAATCCACCTGTGCGGCCAGCGGACTTTCGATGGTTTGCATGGGACACTTCGCACAGTTGTTCCGGACGTGGCAATATACACCTAACCTTATACCATTTCGAAATTCCGCCCGGGGGTAGCATCCGTCCATGCAGACATCGCGTACCGGTGGGTCGGAATTCAGGCGCGGGTGGCAGGTGGTGCTGGCCGCGATGGTGGGCATCGGTCTCGGTCTCTCACCCGTGCCGTTCTACACGATAGGCATGTTCGCCCCGCAGCTCGCCCGTGAGTTTCATTGGCCGTTCGCGAGCATCATGGCCGGCATCACCCTCACCTCGGTCGTGGTGCTGATCGTGAGCCCGCTCACCGGGATGCTGGCCGACCGCTACGGCGTACGCAGGGTTGCACTGATTTCGATCGTCTTGTTCGGCGCATCGTTCGCGGCGTTCGGACTGCTGCGCAACTCACTGGTCCAGTACTATCTGACCTGGACGCTGGTCTCCATCGGCGGCGCGGGCACTCTGCCGATCACGTGGACGCGTGCCGTCAACAACGGGTTCGACGCGAGCAAGGGGCTCGCGCTCGGACTTTCCATGCTCGGCAGCGGTCTGTTCGGATTTCTCATCAAGCCGGCGTGTGCATGGTTGATTGCCCACGAGGGTTGGCGGACGGCGTATGTCGTGATCGGCGCGCTGCCGCTGGCCATCGCCCTGCCCGTCGCGTGGCTGTGCTTCCACGACGTGGGCGCGGCGCGCGGAGGGCAGCAGCCGTCGGCGTCCGGCGCGGCGGGGGCGCGGGACGGCATGACCTTCCCGCAGGCGTTGCGCGACTGGCGCTTCTGGGTGATCGCCGCCGCCTTCATCCCGATTTCCTTCGCTATCGGAGGGCCGATTCCGCACATGGAGAACATCCTGCTGACGCATGGCTTTGACACGCTGTCCGTGGCGGCGCTGGCGCCCTACATCGGCCTGTCGGTGATCGGCGGCCGGGTCATCGGCGGCTGGTTGATCGATCGGGTCTGGGCGCCGGGGGTCGCTTTCGGTCTTTTGTCGCTTCCTGCGCTTTCCTGCTGGCTGCTGGCCCGGGCCACGCTCGACTATCGAACGGCGCTCCTGTGCATCGGCCTGATCGGCTTCGCGGCCGGCGTGGAGACGGACTTGATGGCATTCCTGGTCGCGCGTTACTTCGGCATGCGCTCCTACGCCACGTTGTACGGCACCTTGTACGGATGCTATGCGATGGGCGCCGGGGTGGCGCCGCTGGCATACGGCGCCGCCTTCGACAGAACAAACTCGTACGCCGGAATGTTGTTGTTCACCAGCGTGGTTGCGGTGGTGTCGGCGGCGATGCTGTTGTCGCTCGGCAGATACCGCCACTTCGCCGCGTCGGCGCTGCCGGGTCCGGGCGCCGCCGCCGTATGACCCACGCGTAACCGACGGGTCGTATGACCCGCGCAACCCGCGGGTGCCGCCGTCGGCGGGACGCGCTCACGCCTGCGCGGTCAACCAGTCGATCACCGCCTGCACGGGAACGACATCGGCATATTTCAGCTGCAGATCGGTGAGATTCGCGAAGTGATAGCTCTCGTGCTTATCGGCGCAGGTTTCCAGGGGTACGATGGTGCGGTAGCCGCGGCTGAGCGAATCCACCGCGGTCGCCCGTACGCAACCTGAGGTCGATCCGCCGGTGACCACCACGGTGTCGACCTGGTGCCATATCAGCAGGCTCTGCAGCGGCGTCTCGAAGAACGCCGACGGCATGCGCTTGGTGTAGGTGGCATCCGCGCCCGCGACGATCTCGCAGCGCGAGTCGTATTCATGGCGGCGGCTGCCGTACTTGACGTTCTGCAGGCTGTCCGGCGTGTCGGTGCGGGTGCCCCAGACACCGGCGTCGGAGGCGTCGTCCGCATAGGCGCAGCGCGTCCAGACCACCGGCATGCGTTTGGCGCGCGCCAGCGTGCTGATCCGGTTCACGTGCTCGATCTGCCGGGGATCGGTTTCGTAGGCTGTCTTGAATTCGTCGAGGCGGGTGTAGGCGTTCTGAAGGTCCACGTTGACGACCGCGAGTTTGCGCCCGAAACCGAACTGCTTGCGCGATGGATTGGCCATGACCTCCTCGAACAATTGCCGGGCGGTCTTGCCGTCGCAGATCATGCGTGTGCCGATGATGTTCATGACTGGAGGTCGATCCTGAGTTGGTAGCGGTCGGAACGGTAGTGCGCGAAGGTCACGAGGACCGGCTTGCCGGCATGATCGAAGGAGACCCGGGAAATGCGCAGGATGGCCGAGCGGGGCTCGACGTGCAACGCATTACACAGCACCGGGTCGGCAAGCACCGCCGCAATGGTCTGAGTGGCCTTGCCCAGCCGGTAGCCGGCCTTGCGGATGACCTCCAGGATGGGGGTCTTGCTCAGCGTCGCGCGCGTGACGTAACGGCCGAGCGCCGTCTGCACGTAGCTTACGACGTAGCCTAGCGCCTCGCCGTCGAGGTAGCGGACGCGAACCGCACGGATGACCTCCGTGCCGGGCTTCACGTGCAGCGCTTCGGCCACCGTGGGCGTTACCGGTTCACGGCCCACCCGCAGCACGCGCACCTTGGTCGCCCGGCCCAATTGCAGCAGAGAATCCAGGGTCTGCTCGATGTTCGCCTCGATGGGCTTGGCGGGGGGGCGAAAAGTCACCGTGGTGCCCACCCGGCGCTTGCGCGTCACGAAGTGGTTGTTGGCGAGTTCGTCCAAGGCCCGCCGCGCGGTGATGCGCGACACCGCGTAGTTCCGGGAGAGATCCTGCTCCGTCGCGACCAACGTGCCGTATGCACGCTGCCCTGACAGGATCTCGTCGCGTAGTTGCAGGAAAATCTGGTGGTAGAGCGGTATGGCGGCCTTTCGGTCCAGGGCCTTGTCCTGCTCGGAGGGTGGCCTCATGCCACGGTCGACCACGATTTCAGCCCATCCGTGAAGTGACGTGGATCGCTGACCTTGCCGGTGAGCGCGCTGGCGGCAGCCGTCAGCGGGCTGGCCAGCAGCGTCCGGGCACGGGGGCCCTGGCGTCCCTCGAAATTGCGATTGCTGGTGCTCAGCGCATAGTGTCCGGGCGGTACCGAATCGCCGTTCATGCCGATGCACATCGAGCACCCGGGTTCACGCCACTCGGCGCCGGCCGCCGTGAAGACGGCGGCGAGCCCCGCCGCCTCGGCTTCGCGTTTGACCTGTTGGGAGCCTGGTACCACGAGCACGCGCACGCGGGGCGACACCCGGTGTCCGCGCAACACGGCGGCAGCCGCGTGCAGGTCCTCGAGCCTGCCGTTCGTGCAGCTGCCGATGAAGACCACGTCCAGGGGCTTGCCCAGCATCGCCTGGCCGGGTTCGAAGCCCATGTACCGAAGTGCCTGGGCAAACACCGGATCGCCGGCACGCTCGGGTATGGCGCCGCCGATGGCAACGGCCATACCGGGATGGGTGCCATACGTGATCATCGGTTCCAGCGCCGTTGCATCGACATCGACGCTCGCGTCGAATGCTGCACCCTCGTCGGTGAACAACGAGGCCCAGTGCGCCGCAGCCCGGTCCCAATCGAAGCCTGCCGGCATGCGGGCCTTGAGATACGCCAGGGTCGTCGCATCCGGGGCCATCATGCCGCTGCGCGCGCCGGCTTCGATGGACATGTTGCACACCGTCATGCGTGCCTCCATCGACATCGCGGACACGGTGGAGCCGCGGTACTCGAAGACATGTCCCGTGCCGGCCGATACGCCGAGCCTGTTGATGATGGCGAGTATCAGATCTTTTGCGGTGACGGCCGGCGGCAGCGCCCCGTCGACGTTGACGGCGAACGTCTTGGGCTTTCGTTGCAGCACGCACTGGGTGGCGAGCACGTGACCGACCTCCGTCGTGCCGATGCCGAAGGCCAGGGCACCGAAGGCGCCGTGCGTGCTCGTGTGGCTGTCGCCGCAGACGACGGTCATGCCGGGCCGGGTCAGGCCGAGTTCCGGCCCGATCACATGAACGATGCCGCGGCGCCGGTCGGGGAGCCCGAACAGTTCGACGCCCGCGGCCCGTGCATTGTCCTCGAGCAGGCGTATCTGACGTTCCGCCGCCGGGTTCTCGAACGGTACCCGGCCCGACAGTTGGTCGGCATCGGTCGGAGTTGCATGGTCCAAGGTGGCGATCGTGCGCGCACGTGAATGCACCGCGAGCTGCAGCGATTGCAAGGTGGCGAAGGCCTGCGGGGAACTCACCTCGTGCACGAGATGCAGATCCACGTAAAGGATCGCCGGCGTGGCGGCAGTCTCCGCGATCACTTCATGCGCCGACCAGAGCTTCTCGAACAGCGTCGTCGCGCTCATGACTTCAAGCCTGGCCGGAGTCCGATGCTGCAGGAACTCCGGTGGCGGCGGCGGCCGGGTTCGGCAGCGGCGTGAAAAAGCCGAACTGGCGCGCGAAGTACAACAACGGCTCGCCGGTGCGCGTGCGGGCATTTTCGACCAGTCCGACGATGATCGCGTGGTCGCCGCTCAAGACCACCTGGCTGGTCAGGCACTCGACCTGGGCCAGGGCGTCCGGAATCAGCGGCACGTGCAGCACCGCACCTTCGTCGAAGCGGGTGGTCGCGATTTTATCGGGGCCCTTGCTCGCGAAACGCTTGCCGATGTCCGCCTGCTCGACGCTCAGCAAACTCACACCGAAACATTTGCTCTCGACCATGGCGGCATAACTGTCGGTGTTGTGCTGGATCGCGAACATGACCAGCGGAGGATCGAAGGACAGCGTGACGAAAGAGGATACCGTCAGCGCGACGGTGGAGTTCAGCTTAGGGTCATGGGCGGCGACGACGGAGACCGCCCCGGCCGATGCGCGTCCGATCTGCTTGTAGATATCCCCCGAAATGGGCACTTCGCGTGTACTCGTAGCCGTGGCGGCATTGAACTCGGGCGTGCAATATACCAGCATCACGGCGCCATTTTGAAATTGATGCCGTAACGGCGCGGCGGTCCGCGGCGGCCGCGGCGGCCGGCGGCTCTAGCCTGACGCATCGCCCTGGCGTAAAATTTAGTGTCGCCCGGCATGGGCTAGAGGGCTGCTGGGTATGAAGATCGACATCATCGGCGGCGGCCCGGCCGGCCTGTTTTTCGCCTACCTCATGAAACGTCACGATGCGAATCACGACATCCGGGTGCATGAGCGCAATGCCGAGAGCACCACGTACGGATGGGGTGTCGTGTTCTCGGATACGGCGCTCGCGTTCGTGCGCGATGCCGCCCCGGAACTGTACGCAGCGCTGGCGCGCCGCCAGGTGACGTTCGACGATGTCGCGGTGGTCCACCAAGGGACCGTGGTCACGCTGGCGCGAAACCCGTTTCACCGCATGGCGCGTGTCGCGCTGCTGGAGACGTTGCACGACGCGTGCCGGCGCGTGGGGGTCGAGTTGAAGTTCGGTCAGTCCGTCGAGGACATCGACACATTTGCCTCCGCCGACCTGATAGTCGGCGCGGACGGTGCCTCGAGCGCCGTGCGCAGCCGCTTCGGCGAACATTTCATGCCGTCGCTCGACCAGCGGCCGAACTGGCTGGCGTGGTTCGGGACGACGCGGCTGTTCGAGGCGTTGTCGTTGATCTTCCGGCAGACCGACGCGGGTCTGCTGATCGCCCATTGCTACCAGTTCAACGCCACCCACAGCACCTTCCTGGTGGAAGTCGATCCGGTGACCTTCGCCCGCGCCGGGCTTGCGCGCATGGACGAGGCGCAGACCCTCGATTTTTGCGGGCGCGTCTTCGCCGAGGATCTGCAGGGGCATGCGTTGCTGTCGAACAAATCGGCGTGGTTCAAATACACCATCGTCAAGAACACGCGGTGGTTCCACCGCAATCTCGTTCTGCTCGGCGATGCGTTGCGCACGGGACATCCATCGGTGGGCTCCGGAACGCGGCTCGCGTTGCAGGATTCCATCGCCCTGTTCGAGGCGTGCACGGCGTGTGCGGGGGACGTGCCGGCGTCGCTGGCGGAGTTCGTGAGGATTCGCCGCCCGGGATCGGATGCGCTGCAGGAGGCGGCCATCAGGAGCACCGAATGGTACGAGGACGTCGGCAGGAAACTGCAGCTCGATCCGGTCTCCTTCGCCTATGATTATCTGATGCGCACCGGCCGCGTTTCCCACGAACAGCTGCGGCTGCGCGACCCCGAGCTCGTTGCATCCTACGAACGGGTGAGAGCGGCGGTGCAGGCATGAACATGACCACACCCGGTGCGCTCGGCGAAGTGCTGCGTGCGAATGCGTCGCAGCGTCCCGGCAAGATCGCCTTCGTGACCCAGGACGGCCGGTCGGTGACCTTCGGGCTGTTCAACGAACGGGTCAACCGGTTGAACAATGCGGCGGCCGCACTCGGGCTCGCGAAGGGAGCCCGAGTGGCGATTCTCGCGCGAAATCGCACCGAGTACGTCGAGAGCTATGGTCTGGCGAAGTCGGGTCTCATCGTCGTACCGCTCAACTGGCGTCTCGCGCGCACGGAACTCCAGCGCCTGCTGCGGCATTGCGCCTGCGAGATGCTGATCGTCGACGAAGCGCACCGCGAGTTCATCGATGCGCTGCGCGGCGAGCTGCCCCACCTCCGGCATTTCGTGCTGCTGGGACCGGCCAGGCCGGGCTGGCTGGCGTACGAGTATTTGCTCGCCGGCGCGCCCGCCGCCGAGCCCGCGGGCGCAGCGCTCCCCGGCGATGTGCTGTGCCTGATCTACACCAGCGGCACGACGGGCGCCCCCAAGGGAGTGGCCATTACCCATGCCGGAGCGCTCGGCAACTGTCGGACGGCGGCCGGCGAAATGCTGGGGTTGAGCGAGCACGACGTCACCATGGCGGTGATGCCGCTGTTTCACGTCGGCGGCATGTGGTACCACCTGTTTCCGAGCTTCGCCACCGGCTGTACCACATTCATCATGGCGGAATTCGAGCCGGGCAACGTGCTGCAGCAGCTCACCGAGCGCGGCATCACCAATGTACACCTGGTGCCGACCATGATCGGCGCCCTGCTCGCAAGCCCGCACGCGGCCGCCGCCGATCTCAGCCGCATGCGCATGATGTTCTATGCGGCCTCCTCGATGCCCCCCGATCTGCTGAGGCGTGCCATGGCGGCGTTCCCGCGCTGCGGTTTTGCACAGAGCTACGGTTCCACCGAGGCGGGAGTGGTCACCATCCTCGGCCCCGACGACCATTTGCGCGCACGCGATGCGGCCGGCGAGCATTTACTGGCTTCCTGCGGCCGTCCGTTCACCGGCCACGAGGTGCGACTGGTCGACGAGGCGCAGCGGACCTTGGACCCGGGCGCCATCGGCGAGATAGAGGTCCGCAGCCCCGACCTGATGCAGGGTTATTGGCACGATGAACCGGCCACTCACGCAGTACTGCGAGACGGCTGGCTGAAGACCGGCGATCTTGGCTACCTGGATGCGCAGGGTTATTTGTACATCGTCGATCGTAAGAACGACATGGTGGTCACCGGCGGCGAGAATGTTTTCCCCACGGAGGTGGAAGGCCACCTCTACCGCGATCCCGACGTGCACGAGGCGGCCGTCTTTGGGATTCCCGACCCACTGTGGGTGGAGAAGGTGGTCGCCGCCGTGGTCTTGAAGCCAGGCGCTTCAGTCACGGCGGAGGAGCTGGTCAGGCGTCTGCGCGCCGGTCTGGCGGCCTATAAGTGCCCAAAGAGCGTGTTCTTCGTCGATGCCTTGCCGAAGAGCGCCGTGGGCAAGATTCTTCGCAAGGAGCTGAGGGCGCGTTACGGGGGCTCCGGGGCCTGATCGACAAGATCTTCATGAAGCTTGACGACCATCCCATGGTCGGGGAAGCTGCCCGGCGAGCCGCGTAACGACGAGAGGGCAGAGTTGCCACGGATGGAATGTGCTTTTTCGCCAAATGGGTTGCATGCACGCATTTTTCCCGGCTCCTTGGGCATACTGGATCACACGCTGCCCACCTGGGCACCACCCCGCCGGCCGCCCGTTTCGCGTTTGTGGGCGCCATGAACGTGCTTTCTATGGAGCGGACAGCGAGCAAAGTGACCATGAAGCAGTCGGGCAGGGTTGGGGTGTTCGTTCGTATGTTCAGCAGCGCGGTGCTCATGCAATCGCTGCTCTCGGCCTGCAATCTGGCGGTCGGGCTGGTGTTGATTCGTCTGACCACGGACGTTCAATACGGCTACTACGTGCTCGTCATGAACACCCTCGTGTTGCTCACCAGTCTGCAGAACGCGTATGTGCAGCCCCCGCTGGTACTGCGCATGGTCGGCGCGACGGCTGCGCAGCGGGCCGCGCTGATCGGCGGCGTGTTCAAGGGTCAGCAGCGCGTGGTGCTCTCGGTCGGCGCGGCCGTCGCGGCCACGCTGATCGCCGTCCGGCTGGGCGGCTGGGTGGACGGGCAGTTCCTGGTTCTGATGGCCGCCGGTTCGGTGGCCGCGATGGCGGCTTTTTATCGCGAGTTTTTCCGGATGGTGCTGCTCGCCTATCGTCTGCCACAGTCCGTTCTCAAGGCCGATGTCTTGTATGTGGCCTTGCTGATCCCCGGCGCGGCGCTCGCCACGATGACACCGGTGCCGGCCGCGGGTGTGTGCCTGGCATTGGCCGCCGCTGCCGCGGTCGGCGGCCGGGCCGCCGCCAGGGCGCTGCGCGCTCATGCCGGCTGGGATTCACACGGCAGCCCGCGGGCCCTGCTCGAACTGGCGTCGATCGGCGGCTGGTCCACGGCGGGATGTGCAGCGCATTGGTCCTTCAGTCAGGGCTACAACTACGTGGTGGCCGGGACCCTGGACATCGCGTCGGTTGCGGCGCTCGCGGCCACCCGCCTGCTGATGATGCCCATCAATCTGCTGTCGTCCGGCATCGGGTCGTTGATGATGCCGACCGCGACGTCCTGGTTGCACGCCCACGGCCCGGCCGTGGTGTTTCGCCGTCTTGTGTTGATCGCCGCCTGTGTTGCGCTGCTCGCGGTCTGCTACATCGGCGTGCTGTGGCTTTTGCAGGACTGGATATTCTCGGACCTCATGCACAAGCATTTCGTCCAGGGGCGGGCGCTGCTCGCCATATGGTCGTGCGTGTTTCTGGTGATGATTTTCCGCGATCAGCTGCTGTTCCTGCCGGGTTCGAGTGGAATGTTCAAGGCGCTCACCCTGACCACCGGCGTGTCCGCGGTGGTTTCGTTGAGCTTCGGTTACCTGGCCATCCAGCGCATCGGCCTGCTCGGTGCGCCGCTCGCCGTGCTGGGTGGTGAAGTGGTCAATGTCGGTCTGATCATCATCCTGTCGATGCGCCGCATCCGCCATGTCGGGCTGCGGCCGGCTTTTGCGGCATGAACGCGCCGAAATTCAGCATCGTCGTCCCCACCCGCAACCGTCGGCACATGGTCGCGCGCGCCCTGTCGAGCGCGCTGGCTCAGACAAGTGATGATTTCGAGATCATCGTGGTCGACGACGGATCGACCGACGGCACCCGCGAACTGCTGGAGTCCGAGCCCTATCGGGCGTGCCGGGTGCTGCGCAACGAAGAGGGCGGCGGCGTGAGCGCGGCCCGCAACAAGGGCGTCGCCGCCGCGTCGGGAACCTATATCACCTTCCTCGACGACGACGACGAGCTGCGCTCGAACGCGCTCACGGCGCTGGATGAGAAATGCGCTGAGTTTCCGCAGGTGGATTTCCTGTGGGGCGCGCGTCTCATCCATGAGAAGGACCGGGCGGGGCGCGAGGTGGCATCCCGGCGGGACGACTGGCCCGAGGCCAAGACGCCGATCTGCGGCTCCGAGTTCCTGCCCTACACCCTCAAGATCGCCGCGAACGCCGCCTTCACGATCCGCCGTCGCGTGTTCACCACGCTGGGCGGGTTCGACACGAGTTTTCGCGTCTCCGAGGACCGGGACTTGTTCATCTCCCTGGCACGCGGCGGTTATTGCGGTGTGTACGTCCCCACCACGATCATCGATGTGAACGAAAACGTGAGCAGTCTGAGCCGAAGCGACGGGCTGAGCGTGGGGGCGGCGGTAGATCTACGGGTGATGGACAAGCATCGCGACTATCTGCGGCGCCCCGAGCATTTTGCATTCGAGACGACGTATCTGCTGAACGTGTTCGCCGGCTATCTACAGGCCGGCAACCGGCGCGGCGCGCGAGAGGTGTTGGGTGAGTTGTTGCAGCGGGAAGCACGGTATCCCACGGTCTTGAGAAAATACCTGCGGCATGCTCCGGAATTTCGTGCGCTGAAAACGTTGCTTCGTTATGACTGGCTACGCGGCATCGCTCACCGGAGGCTGCGCCGCGCGGGCTGAGCGAAAGCCCCGCGCCCCCGGCGACGCTACGCCTCTTCCAGCCATGTCATGGCCATCGTCGTCGAGAACACTCCGCCCGGGGGCACGGAAAAGACGCCCGGTTTGACGCGGAAATCGCCCGCGAAGCCCTCGCTGTCCGTGACGCCGTGCCACGGCTCGATGCAGACGAACTGCGCGCCAGGTTTCGACCAGATACCCAGATACGCGGCGTCGGGAAAATCCAAACGAATCCGCGGACCGTCCTCGGCGCCATAGGTCGCATGCTTGCTGCGAAGCTGATCGAAGATGACGACGTCGCTGCTGAACAACTCGTCCGTCAAGGTGAGACGGCGTCGTATCACGGGTGTCGTATGGCCTTGCGGGAGCAACAAACCCGACGAATCGAGGCGCCGTACGGGAGCCGGCTCATCGACCTCGAACTCGATGAAATGCGAGGACCTCGACCGTCCATACGGCAGCGGCCATCGCAAAGCGGGGTGATAGCCAAAACTGGCGGGCATCGTCCCGTCGCCCGTGTTGCGGATCGACGCGGTCACCGTCAACGTTCGGTCGCTCACTTCGAATTTGACACTCAAAGAAAAATTGAAAGGATAGACCGCGAGAGTCGACGCATCCGCGGAGAGTTCGAACGTCACTTCCGCGGCGCCATGATGCACTATCGAAAACACCTTGCCGCGCGCGAAGCCGTGCCGAGGGAGTTCGTAGAGAGCCGTCCCCAGCCGGTAATGGCCACCGGCCAACACGCCGACGATTGGGAAGAGCAGGGGAGCTCGCCCGGCCCAGACCGTCGGATTGCCATCCCAGAGCAGATCCCGCCCACCGGCGTCCCTGAGCGCCGACAGTTGCGCCCCGAGCGGATCCACCTGGACCGTCAAATCCTCGGAGGCGATAGTGAGGAAATCGTGTGGCGAAGTGGGCATGTGCGACGAATCAACGTCCGCCCGCACGTCGCATCGGCATCGCATCGATGGCGGCGGCGAGCGTCGAACCGCTCAAGGGGCGCCGCGAACGCAACGCCACGTGACCATCCTTGCCGATGAGAAGTACGGTAAACCCCCCATCGGACAAGTCGTACCGCCGCCGCAGCGACGCGGCGCCGTCCGCAGACCCTAGCACGGTATCGCCGATGATTTCGATGACACTCACGTCGCGGCTCTCTGCCCCCGTCCAATGCGCGAGCGCCTGCCTCTGTCGAGCCACCGCCGGATCTCGCGTATTCCCCGCATCGATGAGCACGACGCGACGCCGATCTTCGAGCCCGCCTTCCCCGGGTGGGGCCGCGCAAGCGGGCGCCATCGAGACCAGGAGCAGCGCAACAAAAAACGCACCCCGGCGATGCCGGTCGCCGGGGTGCGTTAGATTGCGCGACATCGAGACGCCGGATCCCGTCGAACTCAGGCCGTCGCCGCGGCCTTTTCGGCCTTGGTTGCAAGCCGGGACGCAAATTCGTCGCCTTTGTAGATGTCCGAGACGATGTGGTTCAGCTTGTCCGCATGGTCCTTCATGCCGAGCGCCTTCGCATACGCTGCCGCCGTGCCGAAGCCGGCCAGTCCATAATGCGACATCCGCTGATACTGCGCCAAAATCACGATGTCCAACATGTCACCGGAGTCCGGTGCTTCCTCGGAGATGTGCTTCTTCGCTTCGCTCACGAGGCCTTCCATGCCTTTGCAATGCTCTTTCTTCACTTCCTCACCGGCGTCGGCGAGCAGGCCCTTCAGCACATCGGCATGCTTGCTGATTCCGGCGATCGATTTTTCCAATTCGTGCTTCAGCGTTGAGTCATGAGCCTTCTGCGACATAACCTTGACGACCTTGGACATCTGGTCGTTGGCCGACCACAGATCCTTCATTTCGTCCGCGTAGATATCCTTCAAATTTTCCGGTGCTGCCATCGTGTCACTCCCGTCTGTGGTTGCCGTTACGTACCAGGCAAATTAGCATGCCGTCGCAGAGGGCGCCTGCGCAGCAGGCGCAGCAGCCCGTAAGCCAAGAGCATCGTGTTATGTCGCCTGATGTCCGATACGGTGGAGAATGCCGCGGTCTGCGCCCGTGTTGAAGCTGCGGGCGTTGTCGGTGGCTGGACGCCACCTCGATGCGTACAAGGACTACCGGCGGGTGGCGAAGAAGTTCGACACCTGGTGCGCCCTGCAACGCAGTTTGCCCGCGCGGCGGGTACCGGCCAAACATCTCTTGATCATCCGCCTGGACGACATCGGCGATTATCTGTTGTTTCGCAACTGCCTCGAGATGTACAAGAGATCACCCCGCTGGCGTGACTATCGCATCACCCTGCTCGGCAACAGCTCGTGGCGTGACCTATGGATGTCGCTCGACCAGGACACCGTCGACGATGTCCTCTGGGTGCACAAGAACACGTATCTGCAGGAGGCCGACTGCCGCTGGGACGTATGGACCGATCTGCGCCGACGCGGGTTCGCTGCGGTGGTGGCCCCGTCGCGCACGCGGCCGCCGCTGCTCGACGATCTGTGCATGCTGGCGGCGGGCGCGCCGCTCAACATAGGTTCTGTCAATACCTACCGACATGAGGGTTGGAATCGCAGGTCCGACCGGCTGTACACGGAGATTTTTCCTGCCGGCAGCGCGGCATCGCACGAATTTAGTTTCAACCGGCGTTTCAACGAGTGGGCATGTGGAGTCCGGGGGTTGGCCACCCGGCCGTCGATCCCGCGCCGCTTCGAGCCGCCGCGGTCCGCGCCGTACCTGCTCTGTTTCGTCGGGGCGAGCACCCGCAGCCGCCGCTGGCCCGTGCGCCGCTGGATAGAGTTCATCGAGACGTACACGAGCCATTGCACCGAGGCCGTGGTCCTGGCCGGCGGGAGTCCCGCGGAGGCTGCGATCGCCGCGCAGGTGCAGGCTGCCACCACCGCTGACAGCATCGTCGGCAAGGTGTCCCTGCCCGAGCTCATGGGCTGGGTGGCGGGTGCGCGGGCCGTGCTCACCAACGACACCATGGCCGCGCATCTGAGCGCCGCGCTCGACCGGCCCACCCTCGTCGTCGCCAACGGCGGCAACCACATGCGCTTCACCGAGTATGGCGTCGCCGGCATGGAGCACGTGCTCACCGTCTACCCGGACACCTTCCAGCGTTGGCGTCGGCGGGTCGGCGATTCGGTACCCCATTACGTCGCCGTGTCCGCCGACATCGCCTCGATCGACGGCCGGACGGTGTTCGACGAACTGCAGCGCTTGTTGGCAAAAAAGGATGCTCCGTCATGTATTTTCTCCTGAAGGCGGTGTTGCGCAGTCTTTTGCTGCCGCCCGCGTCGCCCCTGATCCTCGCCACCCTGGGCGCGTTGATGATCTGGCGGCGTGTGCGCTTCGGCGGCGGGGTGCTCACCGCAGGCCTGGCCTCGCTGTGGCTGCTGTCCTCGCCCTTCGTCGCCGACGCGTTGTGGCTGCTGGCGCAGCGTTATCCGGCACTCGATCTGAGCGTTCCCAACGAGGCCCAGGCCATCGTCATCATCGGCGGCGGCGGCGCCCGGTCGTTCGCGCCCGAGTACGCGGGGCCTGCACCCGAGTTTGGTCTGTTGGAACGGTTGAGTTACGGCGCCTTCGTGGCGCGTCGCACGCACCTGCCGCTGATGGTGTCCGGCGCACCCGGCGAAGCTGTGGTGATGCGCACATCGTTGGAGCGGGACTTCGCCTCGCCCCCCCGGTGGGTCGAGAACCGTTCGCGCGACACTTACGAAAACGCCAGGTTCAGCGCGCCGATCCTCGCATCCAACGGGATCACTCACATCATCCTCATCACCAGCGCCACGCACATGTGGCGTGCGGCGCAGGAATTTCACGACGCGGGACTGACCGTGATTGCTGCACCGGCCGGCGTCTGGGCACCCCGCGGGGTCGATCCGCTGCGTTTCGTGCCGAGCCCCTATGCGCTGATGCGCTCGAACGCAGCCGTCTATGAACTGATCGGCGAGCCCGTGCGCCGGGTGCAGGCGGCCCTCGGCTTTCGCGAACGCTACGACACGAAGTAGAATGCAGGCGCGACCGGCACGGCCCAAAGGATCTACATGAAGTTAGCGACGCTGAAAGAGGGTGGCCGCGACGGCCGGTTGGTGGTCGTTTCGCGTGATCTTGCGCGCTGCATGGATGCGCCGATCGCGACGCTGCAAAACGCGTTGGACGACTGGCGCTCGGCCGCTCCCGCGCTGGCCGCCGTGCAGGTGGCGCTCGAAGCCGACGCGGCGGCGGGCAGGCCCTTCACGAGCGCTCAGGCGCACAGTCCACTGCCGCGGGCCTATGCGTGGTGCGACGGCTCGGCGTATCTGTCGCACATGAAACGCGTGCGCAGATCGCGCGGCGCCGAGATGCCGGAATCGTTTCGCGAGGATCCGCTGATGTATCAGGGTGGCTCCGACACCTTCATCGGGCCGTGCGATCCCATCGCGATCGCAGACCCGGCATGGGGGATCGATTTCGAAGCGGAGGTCGCCATCGTCACGGACGACGTACCGATGGGCGTAAGTACGGGCGACGCCGGCCGGCACATCGTGCTGGTCATGCTCTGCAACGACGTATCCTTGCGCAATCTCATTCCCGCGGAGCTCGCCAAGAGCTTCGGTTTTTTCCAATCCAAACCGTCTTCGGCATTCTCACCCGTGGCGGTCTCACCCGACGAACTCGGCGGTGCATGGGACGGCGGCAAGGTGTCGCTGCCCCTGCGGGTCGATTACAACGGCAAGCGTTTCGGAACTTGCGATGCCGGCAGGGATCTTTCTTTCGATTTCCCCCGCTTGATCGCGCATGCCGCGAAGACCCGTGCCCTGGGCGCAGGCACCATCATCGGCTCGGGCACCGTCTCCAACGAGGACGAGGCCGTCGGCGGCTCGTGTTTGCAGGAAGCCCGGGTGATCGAGACGATTCGTGACGGTAAAGCCAGCACGCCCTTCATGTCCTTCGGGGACACCGTCCGCATCGAGATGCTCGATGGCGCCGGGCAATCGATCTTCGGGGCCATCGAGCAGACGGTGGTCAAGTACGGCGGCCGGGCAACCTAGGCATTTCGTCCCGGTTTTGCGGGTGCGGCATCGCGTGCCGCCGCCTCCATGACCCTGAGAAGCTCCCGGGTATTCTCCCGGACGATACGTTTTATAAGCTCGACCTGGTCCGCCTCGAAGCGCTCCCAGGCGAGCGCCTTGAGTACGGTGCGGTGGGCGAACAGGAACATCAGCAATTGACCGTTCAAAGTGATCGCCCGCACCAGGGTTTCCTTCGCACGGGCCGGCCGGTGCAACAGGCGGCCCACCAGCCGGCAGTTGAGCCTCAATAATTTGGCGTTGAATTTCTCGTACATCAACAAGAAGCCGGCATCCGGTCCGAGCCCCGCCTGTTCCCGCACGACGATGAGCAGCCAATCGAAGGGTTCCTGGGACGAGAAAATAAAATCGGCCAGGCTGGCCTGGATGTCGCAATAGGCATCGATCAATGCTCCCGGCGCAGCCCGCCGTGCGAGCAACGCCTCGGCATTGGTGGTCGCCGTATCCAGATGGAACCAGGCCCGTCCCACCATGTGCTCGACACAGGCAAGGTACAGGCCCTCCTTGCTGTCGAAGTAGTACTGTAGTGCCGGGGCATTGACGCCGGCATCGACGGCGATATCCCGTGTCGACGCGCCGTCGAAGCCGTGTTGTCCAAACAACCTCAGGGCGGAGGCGACCACTCGGGCACGAGTGTCTTCGCCACGAGCGTAACCGCAGGAGGTGGTGCGTCGGTTCTTCATTACCCCTTGACTATAATCCCTCGCGAGATATTCTTTCCATCTGTAATAAATTCGTACGCAAGGAGCTGTTCTCCTTGGGCCAGCTTCCGTCGAGCCGTTTCTTCGCAGGTATTTGAATTATGTCCACCGATGATGATTACCCGCAGCCCGAGCCCATCGTCGTCCGCGCGCCTCCCGAAACGACGCAACAGCACACCCACTACCACCTCCACCTGGCGAAAGCGGCCGGCGACCCGCAGAACGCCGATTCGCAGGACGCGGCGCCTCACGACCCTCCTGCGGACTCGGGTGTCGCGGCAAGAAATCAGGGCGGTGCGGAAAAATCGGCCGACCAGGCCGACGACAAAGGCGGCAAAGACGGCAAAG
>CAZZVN010000070.1:6990-18734 GCA_964657625.1 uncultured Steroidobacteraceae bacterium | reverse complement strand
CGCCATCGGCGCTTCGACCGGCGGCACCGAGGCCATCAAGCAGGTGCTGATGGGTTTCTCACCGGACACACCCGGCGTCATGGTCGCCCAGCACATTCCCAAGACTTTCAGCGGACCTTTTGCGAAGCGCTTGAATGCCACCTGCCGCATGGCCGTATGCGAGGCCGAGCATGGTCAGCAGGTGCTGCCGGGGCACGTCTACGTGGCGCCGGGCGATGCGCATCTGCTGTTGGTACGCGACGGCGCCCGCTACGTCTGCAACCTCGACGACGGCGACGCGGTCAACCGGCACAAGCCTTCGGTGGATGTTCTGTTCCAATCGGTCGCGCAGCATGCGGGCGGCAATGCCGTGGGCGTGATTCTGACAGGCATGGGAGAGGACGGCGCCCGCGGCCTGAAGGACATGCGGGAAGCCGGCGCGGCGACGATTGCCCAGGACGAGGCCAGCAGTGTGGTGTGGGGGATGCCCGGCGTCGCGGTGTCCCTCGGCGCTGCAGGCCAGGTCCTGCCGCTGTCGGCCATCAGCGCCACGGTGTATCGACTCGCCACCGACAGCCCGCAGGCCGCGTGACCCATGCCCGATTCGCAGCACGAAACACCCGCCGCAGGGAGGATTCCACCCATGTCAGCCACGATTCTTGCAGTCGATGATTCGGCGTCCATGCGCCAGATGGTGAGTTTCACCCTCAAGCACGCCGGCTACACCGTCATCGAAGCGTCCGATGGACGCCAGGCGCTCGATTTGGCGCGAGCGCACAGCGTCAATCTGGTGCTCACCGACGTCAACATGCCGGAAATGGACGGGATCACCCTGGTGCGCGAACTGCGTCAACTCGATGCCTACAAGTTCGTGCCGATGCTCATGCTCACCACGGAAGCCGGGCAGGACAAGAAGTTGCAGGGCAAGGCGGCCGGCGCCACGGGGTGGCTGGTCAAGCCCTTCAATCCCGAAAAACTGCTTGCGACCATCGCCAAGGTGCTCTGAACGTCATGACGACCGATCCGGAAATGGTGGAGATTCTCAACGTTTTCTTCGACGAAAGCGCGGAGTGCCTGAACGCGATGGAGTCCGGGCTGCTGGCGCTGCGCACGGGAGCGGACCGCGAAACCATCGACACGATTTTTCGCGCCGCCCACTCGATCAAGGGCGGCGCGGGGACGTTCGGCTTCATGCCGGTCTCGGATTTCACCCACTCGGTCGAGACCATGCTCGACGAAATGCGCAACGGGCGACGCCAGGCATCGCCCGAGGCCGTGCAGATCTTGTTGCAGTCCGTCGATGTGATGAAGGAAATGATCGATCTGGCACAGCGCGGGCAGCCCATCGTCTCCCCGCAGGCCGCGGCGCTGACCGAGCGGCTCCACTCGCTCCTGGCCTGCCCCGATTCGCCGACGGAGATGCTGCCCGCCGCCACGCGCGACACGGAGCCGGCGACAGGGGGGCAGGGCTGGCGCATCCATTTCACGCCGCATTCCACGCTGCTGAAGACCTGCAATGATCCGCTGCGCATATTCAGAGAGCTCGAGACCTTCGGGCCGCTGCGGATTTCGGCGATATGCGATGGCGTGCCGCCGCTGGCATCCTTCGATGCGACGCTGTGTTATTTGAGCTGGACTCTGGAAGTGCGAACGACCGCGGCGCAGGCGCAACTGGCTGAGGTGTTCGAATGGGTGGATGCCAACTCGACGTTGCGTTATGAAGCGCTCGAGGCCGATGCACCGGAGACGGTCCCGGAGGCGGTGATCGTGCCATTCCCGCTGTCGGTGCCAAACCGGGAGTCGGTGTGGAGCCCAATGGTAACGGCGTCGCCCGTCACATCGGCATTGGGCGCAGGGCCTCCCGTCGCGCCGCCTAGCACGCCACCGAGCGCGGCGCCGAGCGCGACGCCGAAGGCTGCGGGTGACGCCGGCTCCATGCGCGTGGCCACCGGCAAGGTCGATGCGCTCATCAACCTGGTCGGCGAGCTGGTGATCACCCAGTCCATGCTCGGACGCTTCGCCGATGCGGTCGAGGACCGGGATCCGGCGACGCTGCGGCGCGCCCTGGCACAGCTTGCTCGCAACACCCGCGAGCTTCAGGAGAGCGTGCTCAAGATCCGCATGCTGCCGATCAGCTTCTCCTTCAACCGGTTCCCGCGTCTGGTGCACGAGTTGTCGCGCAAGCTCGGGAAGAAGGTGGATCTGCAGTTGAAAGGCGAGAACACCGAACTCGACAAGATCGTCCTGGAAAAAATCGGCGATCCGCTGGTGCACCTGGTACGCAACTCTCTGGATCATGGCCTCGAGACTCCGCAGGTGCGCCGAGCGGCGGGCAAGCCGGAATGCGGTACGCTCGGCCTGAATGCGTATCACGAGGGGGGCAGTGTGATCGTCGAGGTGACGGACGACGGCGCCGGCCTGGACGGTGAACGGATCCTCGCCAAGGCTCGCGAACGCGGATTGATCGCGCCAGACGCCGTTCTCACCACCGATCAGATCCACAACCTCATCTTCCTGCCCGGTTTCTCGACCGCCGAAACCGTGAGCGATGTCTCGGGGCGCGGCGTCGGCATGGACGTCGTCCGGCGCAACATCGTGGATCTGGGCGGGCAGGTACAGGTGTCGAGCAAGCGCGGCGCTGGCAGTCTGATCCGCATCCGGCTGCCCTTGACTCTGGCCATACTCGAGGGCCAGATGCTGCGGGTTGGCCGCGAAACGTATTTCATCTCGCTGGTGTCGATCATTGAAACCGTGCAGCCCCGTGCCGGACAGTTGTTCAACGTGACGGGCAAGGCGGAACTCTTCCAACACCGGGGGGCCTACCTACCGGTCATCCGCCTCCATGAACTGTTCAAGATCGAACCCGACCACCGCGAAATCGCCTCCTCGCTGCTCGTCGTGGTCGAATCGGACGGTCGTCGGGTTGCCATCCTCGTGGATGAGCTGCTCGCACAACAGCAGGTCGTGATCAAGAGCCTGGAGACTCATTTCAAACAGGTGCCGGGTATCGCGGGAGCGACCATCCATGGGGACGGCACCGTGGCGCTCATCCTCGACGTACCCGGTTTGATCGGCAAATTTCTCGAGACGGCGGCTCCCGCCACGGAGCGAGCGGCATGATGTCGGCGCCCGTGTCCCGCCGCCAGTATGTGAGCTTCTCGCTCGGCGGCGAACTGTATGCCGCGGATATCCAGCGGGTTCAGGAAATCAAAGGCTTCGATCCGGCGACGCGGGTGCCGTACGCACCCGATTATCTGCTGGGCGTTGCCAATCTGCGCGGCGCGATCGTGCCGGTCATCGACTTGCGCACCCGCTTCGCCCTCGCGAACGTGCCCTACGACAAGAAGACCGTGATCCTCATCGTGCGGGTCCGCGGCCAGGACGGCGACCGCACCGCCGGCGTCGTCGTCGATGCCGTCAACGAAGTGCATGACATCGACAGCGACACGGTACAGCCGCCGCCCCAGCTGCCGTCATTCGCCGAGGAGACGTTCATCGATGGCATCACGCACGTCGGGGGACGCACCTTGATGCTGCTCGATATCGAGCGTCTGGTGAATGCCAGCGTGGCGGCTGCCTGATGGATACGGCGACACAGGCAGCGTGCCGAATCCATCTGGAATCGCGGCTGGAGATCCGCGATGTCGATGCAGTGTATCCGTTGTTCCTGGCAGCCTTCGACCGCACCGGCGAGATCATCGTCGAGGTCTCATCGTTGGAAGCCATCGATACCGCGGGCATGCAGCTGCTGCTGGCGCTGCGGCGCGAGGCCGCCGACCGCGGCGTCGTGGTCCAATTTGCCGGCCATTCCGCCGCTCTGTCGGAATCCCTGGCCGCGGTGGGTTTGACCGAACACGTGCTGCGGGGCGGCGCATGAACGCAACCGAGGCACGTATCGATGTCGTCCTACGCGAGTTCGGGCGGCTGCTCCTGTCCCTCGGCAGCGAACTCGGGCAGGCCACCCGGGACGCCGAGCGTCAATGCCTGCCGTTGGGCCAGATGTTCGACCGCGTCGCCGCCGCCAACCGTCAAATAGCCGCCTGCGTCCGGGACACGTCATCCGCGGCACCCGTGCTCGCTCACTGCGCGGAGATTTCGCAGGCCTTGAGCACCGCGGTGGTCACCCTGCAGTACGGGGACCGGCTGGCGCAGCGCATCGGGCATGTCCGCTCGGGATTGGAGCACCTGAACTCGCTGCTGCAGAGTTATCCCTCGAGATCGTACGAGGAATCGATGGCCTTCTTGCAGGACGTCGAGTTGATGCAGGCCCTGCAGCAGGAGCGGCTCTTGCCGCCGGAGTCCGGGCAGTGCGGCACCTCGGAGTTGTTTTGACTATGCCGTCCCCGGCGCAACGCGTGCGCGAGTTCCAGTTCGAGTCCGCGGATTTCGACGCGTTGCGAAAGCTCATCAAGCAGACGACCGGCATTCACCTGGCGGACTCCAAGATGGAGCTGGTCTACGGACGCATTTCGCGTCGACTGCGGCACCTGGGGCTGGCCAGTTTCGCGGAATACCGGCGCGTGCTCGAGCGCGAGAACGATGCCGAATTGATCGAATTCTGCAACGCCATGACGACCAATCTCACCTCGTTCTTTCGTGAGGCCCATCACTTCGATTACCTGCGCGAGGCGGTGCTCCGCCCCATGTCCCAATCCGCACACGCCTCGCGGCGCGTTCGTATCTGGTCCGCGGCGTGCTCGTCGGGGGAAGAGCCCTATTCGATCGCGATGACCGTCTGCGAGGCCATCCCCGATTGGCAGCGCTGGGACATCAAGATTCTGGCCACCGATGTGGATTCGAACGTCCTCGCGACGGCGAAACGGGGTGTTTATCCGGCCGAGCGGCTGAAAAACATGCCCCCATCCCGTATCAAACGCTTCTTCAGGCTCGGTCCGGACGACACCTACACGGTCGCCCCGGAGCTGCGCGCCCTCATCACCTTCAAGCAGCTCAATCTCATGCACGAGCTGCCGATGACCGGTCCGCTCGACGTCGTCTTTTGCCGCAACGTCGTCATCTATTTCGACAAGTCCACCCAGCGCCTGCTGTTCGAGCGGATTGCGAAGCTGCAACGCGTGGACGACGTGCTGTTTCTCGGACATTCGGAGAGCCTGTTCAAAGTGACGGAGCGCTACGGCCTGATCGGCAAGACCATATACCGCCGCGGCTGAATGCGGCGACAGGACAGACCAACAGGGTGAGGATGGCATGAAAATACTGATAGTCGACGATTCGACAGCGATGCGGATGATCGTGCGCAGGACTCTGCGGCAGGCGGGGTTCGAAGGCCATGACATCGTCGAGGCGGACGATGGCGCGAAGGCACTGGCGGCAATCACGGCCGTACCCCCCGATCTGGTGCTGTCGGACTGGAACATGCCGAACATGACGGGCATCGATCTGCTGGAGCACCTGACCACGGCCGGCAGCAAGGTCAAATTCGGGTTCATCACCACCGAAGCCACGTCGGACATGCGCCAGCGGGCCGCCAGCGCGGGTGCAAAATTCCTCATCTCGAAGCCGTTCACCGCGGAATCGTTCAAAGAGGCCCTGGGTCCTCACATCAAATGACCGCGATCCCGTTGCCCACAGCGGCGCAGGTGCAGGAATTGCTCGGCGCGTTGTTCGATGCCTTCAAGGTCAAACCCGGGGAGAAGTTCGATGTGTCGGCGGGCGCCATGGCGTATGCGGGTCTCTATGTCGGCGACGACGGCGCCGCGGCCGCACTGTGCGTGTGTGATATGGCGTTCGCCGTCGGAGTCGGCGCCGCGCTCTCGATGCTGCCACCGAATTCCATGAAGGAAGCGCTGCAGGCCCGTAACCTCTCCGCCGTCATGGCGGACAACCTTCGGGAGGTCATGAACATCTGCGCCCGGCTGGTGCTGCGCGAAGGCTCGCCGCATCTGCGGCTGCAGGACGTGTGTGCCGTCGGCGCATTGCCGCCGTCCGCTGCCGCCCTGATGGCCGCCGGCAGAGCACGCGCCGACTTCGATGTCGAACTCGGCAAATATGGCGGGGGGAAGCTCGCCGTGTTCGCGTAAGCAGCCTGCTGGCTCAGGCCGGGACGATGCTTCCGTCTCCTCGGTGAGGGTCGGCGCGCATCGCGCGGTCAGTTCCGCCGGGATGGCACCGCTGCGACCCTGTGCCCAGCGATCGAAGATCGCTCGCATCCTCGCCGTGCAGCCCGGCGGCGGCGATTGGTAATAGATCTTTAGACGTTTTCCACATACCCGATCAGATACCTCCCACATGGCGATCAGGGCCGCCCTGGGCGGCTTCGTCATAGAGTGGCGCACGCCAGAGTTACACTTGGAAACCACTTGTCGAGGAGCGCGCGGCCCCGACGATCGTTACGTGGGCGGCGGCCGGTTTGTTTCGTTGGCCGGCGGCACCGACTGGCCAAGAGTGGAGTTCAACTGTTCGAGGGACTGCATCAGCAGCGCAATGATGGCTTTGGTGCGTTCCGGCGTCGCACGCCCGAAAGCGCCGCGCGCGCGGCCTGGAATGTGCGCCATGGGATCGCCTGCGGTTTGGAACACGTACAAATCGAACAGGGTGCGCCAGCCCTCGCGGATGGAAGGTGGCAAATCGCGAATGCTCAAAAGAGAATGCAGCACGGTCAGAAAAGGCGACAGCGGTTGCATCGGCCATGTCTGCCACCAGAAATTCATCATCAGGCCGAACGGATCGAGCGACTCCGCGTGATGAATCCAAAGACTTGGCATGTAAAGGGCATCGCCGGGACCCAATTCCGCCACTTCCGCATGCGCAAGCGCCTCGCGGAAGCGGGGATATTGGGTATAGTCCGGGCGGTGAAAGTCGATCAGACTGATGGGGACGCCGGCCGGTGTGTAATCGAGCGGGCCGAAATACAGGTTTTTAACCTGATGTATTGGAAATAACGTGTACCGCCGTCGGCCAGCGATGACGCACGCAAGGTTTTGATGCATATCCCAATGGGCGGCAACGCGCGTTCGGTTCCCGATCCAAATCGATGTCTGCCGCGGAATTGAGAGCGGCAGTATGTCGAGCGTGTGCTCGGGCAATAGGCCCGGAAGGTGCTGCGACACGGGTACCGCTCCCGCATACAACGCCGGTGCAAGTTCGTTGTCGAGTTCACGAATGAGGAATGACAACACCTTGCCAAGGGGGATTTGTTGTCGCGCGAAGTTGAAGCCCTGAAGGTCCTCACGATAAAAGAAGCGCCCTTGAACTCCCGGATCGGCGAGTAAGGTGGGCACGGGTCTATCGTTGCAGTGACGGTGTAAGTAGTTCGCGAGCGCAAGTTGAGATTCCCTGGCTTTTGCGACGGAAGGCCAATGGCCTGCAAGGTTCCGCAACACCGCTGGGCGGTTCAACGGCTCGATGTCCCGGTGAAAAATCAGCGGTTCGACGTTGTGCCACTCGCGCACCTCCGCCATTTCCGACCAGATGGACTCTTGCAATAGGACCTCGACGACAGTGTGGTCAGGGAGCCCAGTTAGCCCGAATTGTACGCATCGCTGAGATGTTACGTATATCTGGGGGGTGCAACAAGCCGTCCGGCTAATCGACCTCGCCAACCGCTGACAATCACGTATTCTCCGCCGGCTTTAGACGTCGAGCGCACACGCGCATCCTTGAGCCTTGGGGGGACATGGCGGCGCCATGCGACGATTACTATGATGATCAATTGGGCCAGTCGCATCAGATCGCGAAGGGCATACCGCCCGCTGATGTATCGGCGACCGAACCCGGCGGGTAAAAGATGGCGGATTTTCTTCAACTCATGAAGAACCATCACCGCGTGTTACCGAATCGAGGAATGAAAGGCTGCTATGTGCGCATTATGAACAAGAACAACTCTGATATCGTCAGCATGTTCCCCACACTCGGTCTTACTGCAGCTCGTCCGGCACCGATCCTGTGACATACCAGTTCTGAATCAGAGTCCCGGGACCAAACCCCGTGGCACCGCATTGAATTCCGTTGGCAAAAGTCGTCGGCGTGCCATTGTAATCGCTGACGATGCCGCCGTACTGCGGCAACCCAAAGTCGTAGGTGACGGCGACGAGCCCGATCTGCAAGGATTCCAAATACTGAAGAAACTGGAGCGCCGCCAGGGGCGTATTGGAATCGCAGTAGTAGGTGGTGGCGGTGGTCCACTCGCCGACGATGACGGGGAACGTCGCGGCAGCGGCGCCGAACCTCGACATCCAGACCGCCATGGTTTGATCCTCGGACTTGTGAAAGTAGGGGTGTGTCGCATAGAACACCGAGTTGAGCGGATCGCTCAAGGGGATGACGCCGTCGAGGCTTTCGGCATAATTCAAACCATCGGCCAGCAGGGTGTTCGTGGCGCCGGTCGCACGAATCGTCTGGATGACGTTGTTCATCGCCACCTGCCACTGTTGCCAGTCGGGCGTACTCACCGGGAGCTCGGGCTCGTTCATCATCTCGTAAATGATGCCGTTGTCCCCATTCAGCATCGGTGCCAACGCTTCCCACACGCGATTGGTCGCGGCATCGGGTAATGTGGCAGGCGTTGCGGTCTCTCCGCTCTGGGTTTCGTCCTGAATAGACACGATGACATTGAGTCCGATGGCGCGTGCGGCTTTGACGGCATTGACGTACTGTTGCACGAAGCCCGCGTCGTAGCGCTCACTGTTCATCGGGTCCGCGCCTGGCTGCGAGAGCTGCATGCGGACACTGTCGGCACCCCATGTCTTGATGGCTTGAAGTTCGGCGGTGCTGAAGTGTGCGTAGGCGTCGAGAAAAGCTCCGGTCTGTGCGGCCGGCGGGGCGACAAAAGCAACCAGTTGAACAGCATGCGGTATCCACATCGTACCGTCTCGAAAGACGTGATTGCCGGACACGGTGATCGCGCCGATCGTCGGGGAGAAAGGTAACGGGGGACCGTTGCCGCCTTGTGAGTTGTCGTAGCAACCGGACAGCACGGACACGGCGAGTGCTGCCCCGGCTACTATCCGACTGATCGTGGGTACCGGGTTTTTACGGGTCATAAATACATCTCGACAAAGAGTGGAATCATTGTGATCGGCGTCTCGGTTGCGCCAAGTCCCGGTCGAACCGTTCGAGCTGATGCGTACTGGTGCGCCGGTATGTGGTACTTCATAGTCTGGTATCGTCAGCGGCCGTACGCATCGACGCGAAGCCGTCCCCAATTCACGGAGAGGTTGGCATTCGCCTGTAGTCGTTTCAAACGGATTGCGACCAAACGTGATGGAATGCGACGAATTGCGTACGCGTCGAAGTTAGGGAAACTCGGACTGCCACATAGAGCGCGACGAACGTCGACCGTCTGCGACAAAAACGCTTCTCGGCGCCACCTTTACCGGTTGGAATATCCTGATACCAAGGCGAACGAGAGCGATACGCGAATGACATTGACCGTCAGATATATAGTGGTGCTCCTCTGCGCTCTGGTCAGTGCCCCAGGCTACGGTGTTACCGACGCTCACCCCGACCAAACTCAGCGGGCGGCCGACGGCGTGGTGACCGTACGGGGACGACAACTGCTGCGCGACGGCGAGCCCTGGATCCCGCATGGGTTTTACCAGATAGCGTTCGAAGTGGCGCCCGCGAATTTTACCCGTGCCGATCATCCGTTCTGGAAGGCGGCCTACGAGCACTACTCCCCCGAGGAATACCAACAGATGCGGGAGGCGGGTGCCGATTCCGTGCGCTTGCAAGTCTCCCAGGTCGGGGCGGACCCGCGCAGCTTCATGCACGATGCTGTTTGGTTTGGGAAAGCGATGGATGCGGTGCGCGCGGCGCGTGCCGCAGGTCTTAGCGTGATCGTCTGTGTGCAGGACGAGACGCATGTGAAGGGTGACACGCCGATCGATTTGCCAGACGAGGCTACTCGCCGGGTCTGGAAACAGATCGCTTCGCAGTTCGCGGGGGACCGCGGGGTTCTTTTTGAACTCCTCAATGAGCCGCGTCCAGCGCCCAATACGCGAAACTGGCAACGATGGGCCGCGGCGATGACCGCCACGCTGCGAACGGTGCGAGAAACCGGTGCGAAAAACGTGGTCATTGCCGATGGACTGGCGGTGGGGCAAGTCATCGATGGTGCGCCGGTGCTCGACGACCCGCAGGTCGCCTATGCCTCGCATCCATACGCGCTTCACCCAGCGGGCCAGACGCGTGGGGCGTGGGACGGCAAGTTCGGCAACTTTTCCCGCCGTGCGCCGGTGGTGATCACCGAGTGGGGGTCGGGCGGTTACCACTGCGACGCCGATACGCCCGAGTCGTCCGTGAGATTCATTCAATATCTGCAGGAACATGCCATCGGCCTGGAGGCGGGAACATGGGATTGGGGTCCCGGGGGCTTCGGTAGTGCCCGCTGGGACTTCCCGAACGGTAAGTTCTCGAGTTTCGAAGGCCTGTCCTGCCATCAAAATGGCTACGGCATCGGCAGAGTGTTGCAGGTGTGGTACCAGACGGGCACACCTGCCGAGTTACCTAGGTAGGGGTTGCCATGAAGGGTCACCGACAATGAAGGTCGACGTGCCGGTCGTCGGTCGCAGCCCATTCGCCTAAACCCGCCGGTCCAGCGACCGCAGCGCCGCGCGCACATCCTGCAGATAGCTGGGACCCACTGCGACTTGATCGCCGTCCGACAGCACGAGCCCGTGCACGCCCCGCTGAGGCGTGCCCCAGCGCCGCACATGCGCCAGCGATACGAAAGCCGAACGATGAACGCGAAGGAGCGTGCAGGGGAGCGTGCCCGCCAGCTCAGTCATGGTGACGCGCAGGATATGGGTGCGCGTCGAGGTATGGATCAGGGCATAGTCTCGAGCCGCTTCCACCCAGATGACTTCGGATAAGGGGACGTCGTACCCACCGTGCCGGTCCGGTATTCGAAGGACCGCCCGTTCAGGCGCAGGGTTCGGCGGGGCGCTGACCAGAACGTGTGCGGCTCGCTCCGCGTGGCGACGCCGGGCCCGGTCGAGGGCCTGGCGCAGGCGTTCGTGCCGCAAGGGTTTGAGTAGATAGTCGACCGCCTCGACTTCAAATGCCGCCGCCGCGTAATGGTCGAACGCCGACTGGATGACGATTTCCGGGCCGCCTTCCCGGGAAAGCTCGACGGCCACCGCCAGGCCGTCTCGACCCGGCATTTCGACATCCAAAATAATCAGGTCCGGTGCGAGGCGACGCGCCTCGTCGAGTGCCGCATCGCCGTCCCCTGCTGACCCCACCACCTCCACGTCCGGGACGGTACGCAATGCTCTGCTGAGTCGACGCAGGGCCAAAGGTTCGTCATCGACCAGCAGGACGCGAAGCGGCGTGCTCATGCGTCAACGACAGGGGACGGCGAAGTCGAGTGGCCGCGCGCGCGTCCGTGCCAGGACACGCTGAGTTTTCCAGCGGCGCCGGGTAAAGATCTCGAGCCTTCCCGTGTGCCGGGCATTCCAACGCCTGTGCCGCTGGCAAGAATGATCTGCGGGCGGGCTTTTGTGTCGATTTCATTCATGTTCAAACTGTCCCTTCCACATCAAGAATCGCACACCGTCGCTGACTAGTTAACTGGCTCGAATGGAAAATCCGTGCCGTCCTCATCGCATATTTCCTGCTTTCGTCGCATTGTATTTCCGCATTCGTCACGCCGGTGAGATTCTTGGCACCGGCGAGAGTGGCCAGACCAAGCAAGCCGGGCGCGGCACAGAGCCAATGGGCGAAACACGCTGCGAACCGGCGTTCGAACCAGACTGAGAGCCGAGAGTTTTGCGACATAAAAACAGTAGCGGAGGACCTCTCGT
>CAZZVN010000070.1:4214-6890 GCA_964657625.1 uncultured Steroidobacteraceae bacterium | reverse complement strand
TCATCGAGTGCTTTCAAAACACCCGCGTGCGCTCCATCACGGGGCCCAAAACTGCCGCGGTGTAGCAGGCATTCGATCGCGCGTGGAACGATCTCACGGAACTTGACCTGACCTGATTCAGTGTTGATTTCAAGGCTTCACACTCACATACAGAAAAGTCTATTCGGAATAACCATGCACCAATCTTATGAAACCGGCGACATCACGATCCTCCTGGCGGAATTACAGCCCTTCGTCTTGCGGGGCGTGAAAACGGTGCTCCAGGACGATCTGACCAGAGCCATCGCGACCGTCGTACAGATGGCCGTGGATCTCGAGATTCCGGTTATCTCCTCGACCGTGCCAATGGGTCCTCCGGAGGCGCCGGTCGAGATGATCGAAGCAGTGAAGCGGTTTCCGCCCGTGATCCGTAACAGCGTGGGGCTGCTCGATGATGGTGACATTGCACACACGCTCGAAAAGAGTGGCCGGCGCGTCCTTGCATTGGGCGGGGTGTCGTCCGAAATAGCCATTCTTCACACGGCCCTGAGCGCGTGCAAACAAGACTATGAGGTTTATGTCCTCACGGACTGCTGTGGCGGTCTTAGTCCTCGAACCGAAGCGGCCGCGTTCAGGCAAATGGAGAGAGCCGGGGCGCAGTTATCGAACCTGTCGAGCTTTTTCACCGGCCTGGTACCGCAAATGGATCATCCTCATGGCGTCTCGGTCTTTACATCGCTCGGTCGTCATTGGGGATGGCAGTCAGATCCACCGCCGTCGGCATAAGCGATTTGCGACCAAGGCAGACTAGTGCGACTAACGCGGTTCGGATGCCACCCGTGGCCAAGTACTTTGACGTTCGATATCCCAGGGAGTGCTCGATGAAGCTTGCAATTCCGTTCCTGCTCGGTGCGCTGATTCCCGTGATCGCCCAAGCACAGAGCGACCCGGGATGCTCCCGTAACACCTTGTCTCCGGCCCAGGTAATCAGTCTGCAGACTCGACTGTTCGCAGCGCTGGGCCAGGATGACCGGCGCACCTGGGATTTGCTGGTCGAGCCGGAGTTTCGAGCATTTGAGCGCGGTAAACAGTACAGTAGCTCCGATTTCTTCGGTCTCGTCGCGGACGTCCATAAAAAAGGCATACAGTTGGTGTGGTCGGTGACCGAGTCGCACATCGAAAGCGATTGCCGACTTGCGGTCATGTCCTACGTCAACGTGGGGAGCATCGCTGAGCGCGGCGATCAGCCCAAACCACAGCGTTGGCTGGAGACGGTCGCCTTCCGGCTCGATGGCTCGACGTGGCGTGCCGTCCTGATGACGTCCATGAGGGTCGACGAGTAGACGCGACGAGAACGGTCGATACCATGGCGCCGGCCAGATGAGCTGATACAGCGCTTTTCCCCCCAACTTGCGCGGACCATTCCCTGATGGATAGACCTAATGGCAGCGCAGCGGAACGTAAAAACGAAACGTCGTCTGGATTGCTGGGAGCGTCTACGGCGGAATCCGATTCCTGGTCATTCGTATCCAAGCTCACCACCCTTCGGGTGCTCGCCGGCATCTGGTCCATAGCCGCGTTCCTGGATCTCGTGATTTCTTTCTCCGGCGGGGGACGTACTGTCACGATCGCGCGAGCCTGCTTCACCTATTGTTGCGGTTTCGGTCTGTCGTTTATCGACTATCGCTTCTTGACTCGGACGCCAGAGAACGTGGCCGATCTGTCCTTTCTTCGGACCCTGGTCATCGCAGTCCCGAGCGGAACGGCATTATTCTTCATCGACATATTCGGGCGAGCTTTCGCCCACGGTGATTCGCCCTTCGCGGCGTGGCCGACTGATTACATTCTGCGGCTCAGGCCCATGTGGTCGTATTTCACGATGCTGTTCATCTTTCAATCCGCAATCGCCTGGCTGACCACGTCGGCCCGGATTTTAGCGTTGCGCGAGCGCCAGTTGTTGGAAGCCCGGCTGGCGGCACTTCGCCTGCAACTGAACCCCCATTTCCTCTTCAACACCCTAAATTCAGTATTGACCCTGATCAACGAAGCGGAGACGGCCGAAGCCGAGACCATGATCATGCGACTGTCGGATTTCCTGAGAGTTTCTCTCTCAGACCAGCCGGCACTGTTCATTTCCCTTGCTGATGAAATAGATATGGTGCACGCGTATCTGGATATCGAGGCGGTCCGCTTCGGCGATCGTCTCAAGGTCCGTTATGCGTGCGAGCCTGGCTTGGCGGAAGCGCAAGTCCCGAACTTCGTTCTTCAACCGCTGGTGGAGAATGCCGTCAAACACGCTGTTGCACGCTCCAGAGACCCGGTGACGATACGGATCGAAGCCAAGTGTGACGGCGATGTTCTCGCGCTAACCGTCGAGGATGACGCACGAGTCCGGCCGGAGGTCGCCTGCACCCCAGGAAATGGCGTCGGTATCCGTAATATTGCCATGCGCCTCGACGCCCTCTATGGGAAAGCGGGCCAAATTGAAACCTCCCGACGCGAAGTCGGCTTCACCGCGCAGCTGCGCTTCCCGCTTACGTGGCCCGCGTGATGGGGACTGTCTAGTGCGGTGCCGGTGGAGCAGCCTGTCGATCTTCCAGGGGGCGGCTCAAATTTAGAAGAACGTCCAGGTAATTCCCGCGGACAATAGGCTTGGATGTCCTCCCGCGGCATTAAACCTTTCATATTCGGCCCGCA
>CAZZVN010000070.1:0-4114 GCA_964657625.1 uncultured Steroidobacteraceae bacterium | reverse complement strand
TTGAGCGTCAGTTGAGCCGTAGCGGCTCGGCCGGCATTTTCGCTTCAGGTCCGGACCGGACTTCGTTTACGGATGCAGCCGCGGGATTAAGTGTATGAATCGTCGAAAAAAATTCAAGAGGGCGCGCTGACGCGGCGCACCATGCTCTCTACTCAGGGACCGGGTGGGAGAGGGGTAACTCCCGCGCCGACCAAGAAGATCTGATTCGTTCGATCGACGGAACTCTGCTCACCTTACAAAAGCAGGGGGTGCCGCGCCGACCGGATTAGTCGAGCCGCAGAGCAGCGACGTCGTGCCTGCCAATCGGCATATACAATAATGGACATGCATATACACTCGCAAGATTATAATTAATAGAGTATTAATGTATGAAAATCGCAAGGGTATTGCAGATTTTTTTGACATGAATAATATTGGCACTCGCGCCTTCTGAGTGCTAACCCGGGCGCACATCGAGCGAATTTCAAAAGGAGGAGGTCCTACATGAACATTCGTCCCCTGCACGACCGTCTGGTCGTCAAGCGTGAGGCCGAGGAGCGCAAATCCCCCGGCGGTATCCTCATTCCCGACACCGCCGCCGAGAAGCCGGTGTTCGGCAGCGTGATCGCGGTCGGCAAAGGCAAAATTCTCGAGAGCGGTGAGGTACGTCCGCTCGATCTGAAGGTCGGCGACAAGATTCTCTTCGGCAAGTACAGCGGCACCGAGGTCAAGGTGAACGGCGAGGAGCTGGTGGTGATGCGCGAAGAGGATGTCATGGGCGTCGTCGGCTGAACTCGCGATTTCAAACCCTAACCATTATCTACCCTGGAGGATTAGTAAATGGCTGCAAAAGAAGTCGTGTTTGCCGACGAGGCGCGGCAACGCATGTTCAAGGGCGTCAACATTCTCGCGAACGCCGTGAAGGCGACCTTGGGTCCCAAGGGCCGCCATGCCGTTCTCGACAGAAGTTTCGGCGCACCCACCGTCACCAAGGACGGCGTCTCGGTCGCAAAAGAAATCGAGCTCGAGGACAAGTTCGAAAACATGGGCGCACAAATGGTGAAGGAGGTGGCGTCCAATACCTCCGACGAGGCGGGCGACGGCACCACCACGGCCACCGTTCTGGCGCAGGCCATCATTCGTGAAGGCCTCAAAGCGGTCGCGGCCGGCATCAACCCCATGGACTTGAAGCGCGGAATCGACCACGCCGTCGCGACGGCCACGGAGGAACTCAAACGGCTGTCGAAGCCTTGCAAGGATTCGAAGGCGATCGCGCAGGTGGGTACCGTATCCGCCAATGCCGATGAGAGCATCGGCTGGACCATCGCCGAGGCGATGGCCAAGGTCGGCAAGGAAGGCGTGATCACGGTGGAGGAGGGTTCGGGTCTCGAGAACGAACTCGAAGTGGTCGAAGGCATGCAGTTCGACCGCGGCTATTTGTCGCCGTATTTCATCAACAATCAAACCAGTCAAAGCGTGGAACTGGACAAACCGCTGATCCTGCTGGTCGACAAGAAGATCTCGAGTATTCGAGAACTGCTGCCGCTGCTCGAGGGGATTGCCAAAGGCGGCCGGCAGCTGTTGATCATCGCCGAAGACGTCGAGGGCGAAGCGCTCGCCACCCTGGTGGTGAACACCCTGCGCGGCATCGTCAAGGTCGCCGCGGTCAAGGCACCGGGCTTCGGGGATCGTCGCAAGGCGCTGCTGCAGGACATCGCGACGCTCGCCGGCGGCACGGTGATCTCCGATGAGGTCGGGTTGTCCCTGGAAAAGGCGACGCTCGAGGATCTGGGCGAGGCCAGGAAGGTGCTGGTCGAGAAGGAAAACACCACCCTCATCGACGGTGCCGGCGAGCAGAAGGACATCAAGGCGCGTGTCGAGAGCATCCGCCGGCAGATCGAGGAGACGACCTCCGATTACGACAAGGAGAAGCTGCAAGAACGGGTCGCCAAACTCTCCGGCGGCGTCGCCCTGATCAAGGTGGGCGCGGCCACCGAGATGGAGATGAAGGAGAAAAAGGCACGCGTCGAGGACGCGCTGAACGCGACCCGTGCGGCCGTCGAAGAGGGCGTCGTTCCCGGCGGGGGTGTCGCGCTCGTGCGTGCGGTGAACGCGGTGAGCGCATTGACGGGCGCCAACGAGGACCACTCGACCGGCATCAGAATCTTGGCGCGCTCGATCGAGGAACCCCTACGCCAGATCGTGACCAATGCCGGTGAGGATGCCGCAGTGATCTTGAACCGCGTCCGCGAGGGCAAAGGCAACTTCGGCTACAACGCCGCCTCGGGCGAGTACGGGGACATGATCGAGATGGGCATTCTGGATCCGACCAAGGTGACGCGTCTCGCCCTGCAGAACGCGGCCTCGGTGGCCGGGCTGTTCCTGACGACGGAGGCCTCCATCACGGAAGCGCCGAAGGAGGAGCCGCACTCGCATGCGGCGACGCCGGGCATGGAGATGTGAGGCTCGTGGGAGACGGGTACTTGCCCGTCTCTCTTTCCTCACCTGCGACGGAGGAGTGACGATCATGCGTAAAGACGGGCCGATTGCTTGGAAACTCGTGCTGTGGAGCGGGGCGATCGTGGTGCTGTGCGGCTTGGTACCGGGACCGGCGGTGGCAGGGGTGCTGCAGACCGCGCCGGATCTCGCGGTTCCGGCCGCCGCGCTCGGCCTCACCCTCATCACTGCGGCGAACCGGGATCGAGACTAGACGACGGTCGGAGGAAGGCCGGGTTGCCTCGTGCCACGGTATCGCCCACGGTGCAGAAGTCTTGAAATCAACTTACCGAAAAGGAGGAAAATATGTCGCTCTCAATCAAGGCCATGTTGGCCTGCCTTTTAGGCTCTCTCTTGATCCTGCCCTCCGTGGCGGTCACCACGGAGGGTGCGAACCCGAAGGCGGAGCCGCAGACGCAGACGCAGACCGAGGAGAAACGTAAAGCGCTGATGGCGGATGCCACCAGCGCCATCCAGGAAACACAAGCAGCGTTGAAAACCCTGGATGAGGGTAAGACGAGCCAGGCGATCGCCGCGTTGGAACGGGCGACGGGCAAGCTCGATCTCATCCTTGCTCGAGATCCGAAGCTCGAACTCGCCCCTGCCGGAGTCGCTGTCGCCACCTATGATGTTCAAGGTGGTCTCGACGCCGTGAAGCAGGTGCGCAAGGAAGCGGAGGACCTGATCGAAGCCGGGAGGCTGCAGGAGGCTCGTCGCCTGCTCAAAAACCTCGCCAGCGAAACGGTCATCAGCGTGAGCAACATTCCCTTGGCAACGTATCCGGACGCGATCAAGCGGGCGGTGAAACTCATCGACGACAACAAGCCTGGTGACGCCAAGCGGGTCCTGCAAGCCGCGTTGAACACGCAGGTGGTCGTCGACACCGTCATTCCGCTTCCAGTCGTCAAGGCCCAGGAATTGCTGAAAACCGCGGAGGATCTCGCGCAGAAGAAGAACCGTACGAAGGAGGACAATGACAGGCTGAAGCGTTCTTTCGACGGCGCCAACGATCAGCTGCAGCTCGCGCAAGCGCTGGGGTACGGCACTAAAAAGGACTTCGACACGCTGTACCAGCAGCTGGCGGAGGTTCGCGAAATGTCCTCCGACAATCAGTCGGGATCAGGATGGTTCGCGAAGGTGAAAGCCTCGATCGCGGAACTGCTGAAGACGGGTCAATCGCCCAAAGGCTAGTCCTCAACGACCCGGCCCCGGCGTCGCCGGGGTCGGGCGCTTCGAGATGTCAGCATTTGCCGCGCGCCTAGCATCAGCAGTCTCAAAGTGCTACGAGGTGATTAAACGCCTACGGTTCGTGCACAGCAGCATTGGGCTGAGTGTAGGGTGTCGCGGTTGCCATCGCGGACCTGATGGTCACAAGGACTGGGGCGTGGACGGACGCCAGGGGAATCGCGGCGAACTGACTTGCACCCTCTTCGATCGACAGAGCGCTTTCGGAATGCCCGTCAAACGTAACGACGATTAGCTGGTCGTAACTAAGAATCCAATGCATTCGCGCGCCGAGCACGGCGATCAATTCATCGAAGCTATTCACCCCCGACCAATCGGAAAACAACTCCAAGAGGACGTGGAGGCGGCCAATCAAGCGAAAGATGAGTTTCTCGCGATATTAGGGCATGAGCTT
>CAZZVN010000069.1:0-18740 GCA_964657625.1 uncultured Steroidobacteraceae bacterium | reverse complement strand
CTCCGCTCGGGAAGGCGTACGGTGTAGCCGCCGGATTTCTCATCCGCCTGCAAGGTGAGCAGGCCGCGCTTCTGTGCATCGGCGAGCAGGTCGTTGAACGAGCGGAACCCGTAGGCGCGCTCGTTGAAGCCGGGATGCCGGCGTTTGATGGCCTGCTTTATCATGGAGCCCCAGATGGCTTCGTTGCCGCCTCGCTCCTCGAGCACGGCATCGAGGGTTTCGACCACGAGGTCGAGCGCATCGGCGAGGTCGGGCGCCCTGTTCTCGACCGGTGTGCTGTCGGCGGCGGGCGATGCAATCTTGGCGAGCACGGCGCTGCGGCGTGCTTTGGACGGTTCCTTGCGTACCAGGTCGTCGTAGTAGATGAACTCGTCGCAGTTGTTCAAGAACAGGTCCGAGGTGGAGTTCTTGACGCCGACGCCGATCACGGTCTTGGCATTCTCCCGAAGCTTGCTCACCAAAGGGGAGAAATCCGAGTCGCCGCTCAGGATGACGAAGGTGTCCACGTGGCCCTTGGTGTAGCACAGGTCGAGCGCATCGACGACCATGCGGATGTCCGCCGAATTCTTGCCCGATTGACGCACGTGCGGGATCTCGATGAGCTCGAATGCCGCCTCGTGCAGGCCGCGCTTGAAGTCCTTGTAACGGTCGAAGTCGCAATACGCCTTTTTCACGACGATGTGGCCCTTCAGCAAAAGCCTCTCGAGCACCTTCTCGATGTCGAAACTCGGATATCTGGCATCGCGCGCACCGAGCGCGATGTTCTCGAGGTCGAGGTACACGGCCATGGTGGCGTCGGAGGTCTTGGCGGAGCGGCTGTCTTGCATGGCCGGCAGTTTAGCAGTCCCGCGCCGGGGCGATGCGCACGCGCGGGGGGTTCAAAACCAGTTGTAGTTGAAACTGACGCTGACGCGTTCGGCTTTCAGGGGGTTCGGTGCGACTTCGTGACGCAGCCAGCTCTCGAACAAGACCAACCTACCGGCGACGGCCGGCAACGTGATCCAAGGCCGCGCCCCGGGGGTGGCGTCGGCCTTGCGCGGCGGAGACGCCATGTACCGGTCCAACCGTGGATCTTCGAGCTTGATGCCCTGGCTGCCCTCGGGCACCCGTACGTAGTAGGTGCCACTCAACGTCGACAAGGGGTGCAGATGCAGTCCGTGTGCCGTGCTGCGCCCCATGATGTTGATCCAGCAGTCCGTCATGACGAGGTCGCGTCCGCGCAGGTCCCATTCCACCGCGGTTGCAAAGGCGGCGACGTGCCGGCCGAGTTTGCGCTGCAGCGTCTCGAAGGTGGGCGAGACCTGCTGCAGACGATGCGCCGAGCCGTACGAGGTGTAGCCGCCGGCATAGTTGGCCGCCGACCAGCGGCGTCCGGCGTCGTCGTCCTCACGCAGTTGAAGGCATTCTTTCAGCAGTTGCTGGTTGAACGCCGCCGTCCCCTGGCGTTGCAGGGACGAGGTGTAGACGAAGGTCGGAAACAAGGTATGCAGCGTCATGATCGACCGCCGGCCGGCGCCTCACCAGAGGAACACGCCGGCATGTTACCGCTGCATCTCCTGGATGGTCGAGGCGGGCATCATGTTGGTGTTCAGATTGGACATGATCCACAACGAGCCGCTCACCACCAGCGCCACGATGAGCACGCCGAACGCGAGCGCGAGCACATTGTTGGTGTTGTCGGGACCGCTGCTCAGATGGAAAAAGAACACCAGGTGCACCCCCATCTGCGCAATGGCAAGCACCGCCAGTCCCACCGGCAGGCCGGGCGTCCACAACAGGTTGGTCTGGGACACCAGAAAAGATACGCCGGTGAGCAGCAGGGCC
Source organism: uncultured Steroidobacteraceae bacterium (assembly GCA_964657625.1). Classification (GTDB taxonomy): domain Bacteria; phylum Pseudomonadota; class Gammaproteobacteria; order Steroidobacterales; family Steroidobacteraceae; genus Bog-1198. The sequence goes on along the minus strand of CAZZVN010000069.1, from coordinate 16,916 downwards.
AGGACGAAGCCCACCGTATAGCTCAAGATGCTGCCGGAAGGCTTTTGCTCATCGCTACCCGGCGCCCTGTCGCCGCCGGCGGGTGCTGTTTCGGAATTTTTCATCGTCTGTCCTTCCCCGGGCGTCATCGGGCGCCCATCAGATACACGAGGCTGAGCAGCGCAATCCAGATGATGTCGAGCGCATGCCAGAACAAACTGAAGCAGCGCAGCCTGCGCAGCACGAAATCCAAGGGCCCGCGCACCGCCACCTGCGCGGTGGTGAATGCGAGCCAGAGCAGGCCGAGGGTGATGTGCACGCCATGCAGGCCCACCAGGCTGAAAAAAGCCGACAAAAATGCGCTGCGCGAGGGGCCCGCGCCCTCGCCGACCATGCGCGCGAATTCGGAGATCTCGAGCCCGAGGAAGGTGGCCCCCAGCACGAACGTCGCGGCGAAGCTCCAATAGAAAAAACGCATGCGGCGCTTCTCCACCGCCAGCACGCCGAGACCGCAGGTGTAGCTCGACATTAGCAGGCATAGCGTCTCGACGGCGACCCCGCGCAGCTCGAACAAGTCGGCACCGGCCGGACCTCCCGCCGTCTGCCCGGACAGCACGGCGTAGGTGGCGAACAGCGCCGAGAACATGATGATGTCGCTCAGCAGGAAGATCCAGAAGCCATACGCTACCACGATGCGTACCGGGGCGGGCCCGGCGCCGTCCGCCGCGGTCATCTGCGAGGATCGTGACGCAAAATCCGAGTCGAGAGCTTCGCTGCTCACGCCGGTGTCGCCCTGCGCGGACGGGCGCGCTCGATGGCGCCAAGTTCCTCGCCGCTGATCTCGTGCTCCTTGCGCTCGATCCAGCCGAACGCCAACAGCGTCAATGTGGCGCAGGCGAGCCCCACGATCGCCATCCACCAGATATGCCAGATCATCGCGAAGCCGGTGACGACGGCGAAGAAGGCTGTGATGAAGCCGTTCCAGCTGCGGCCCGGCATTTCGATCGCGTCATACCGGTCGAGCGGCTCGAGCTTGCCGTTCTGCTTCATGTACCAGAAGGCGTCCGTCGCCTCGACCTGCGGCAGCACGGCAAAGTTGTACTCGGGGGGCGGCGACGCCGTGGACCATTCCAAGGTGCGGCCATCCCAGGGATCGCCCGTCAGATCACGCCTGCTGTCGCGGGTGCGGATGCTGACGACCAGCTGAGCGATGGTGGCGAGAATTCCGCACAGGATCACCCCTGCGCCGACTCCGGCAACGATCAGATATGGCTGCCAGCTCAGATCCGTGTAGTGCTGCAGGCGGCGGGTCATGCCGAGCAGCCCGAGGGCGTACAGCGGCATGAACGCGAGGTAGAAACCGATCAACCAACACCAGAAACTGATCACGCCCAGGCGTCTGTCCAGCGTGAAGCCGAACGCCTTGGGGAACCAGTAGTTGTAGCCCGCCATGCCGCCGAAGAACACGCCGCCGATGATGACGTTGTGGAAGTGGGCCACCAGGAACAGGCTGTTGTGCAGCATGAAATCCGCGGGCGGCACGGCCATCAACACGCCCGTCATGCCGCCGATCACGAATGTCACCATGAAACCGAGCGACCACAACACCGGGACCTCGAAACGTATCCGGCCCTGGAACAGCGTGAACAGCCAGTTGAATATCTTCACCCCGGTGGGCACGGCGATGATCATGGTCATCAGGCCGAAGAAGGCGTTGACGTTGGCGCCCGCGCCCATGGTGAAGAAATGATGCAGCCAAACCATGAACGACAGGATGAAGATCGCCATCGTCGCCAGCACCATGGAACGGTAGCCGAACAGCGGCTTGCCCGAGAAGGTGGCGATCACTTCGGAGAAGATGCCGAAGGCCGGCAAAATCAAGATGTAGACCTCGGGGTGTCCCCAGGCCCAGATCAGATTGAAGTACAGCATCGCGTTGCCGCCGCCGTCGTTGGTGAAGAAATGCATGCCGGCGTAGCGGTCGAGCAGCAGCATGCCGAAGGTTGCGGTGAGGATCGGAAACGCGGCTACGATGAGCAGGTTCGAGGCGAGCGCCGTCCAGCAGAATATCGGCATGCGCATGTACAGCATGCCCGGTGCGCGCACCTTGAGTATGGTGGTGACGAGGTTGATTCCCGCGAGCAACGTGCCCACGCCCGAGATCTGCAATGCCCACAGATAGTAGTCGACGCCGACGCCGGGCGAGAACTGCAGCTCGGAGAGCGGAGGGTAGGCGAGCCAGCCGGTGCGGGCGAACTCGCCCACCAGCAATGAGACGTTGACCAGCAGGGCTCCGGAGGCCGTCAGCCAGAAGCTCACCGCGTTGAGCACCGGGAACGCCACGTCGCGTACGCCGAGCTGCAGGGGCACGACGAAATTCATCAAGCCGACCATGAAGGGCATGGCCATGAAAAAGATCATGATGGTGCCGTGGGCGGAGAAGATCTGGTCGTAATGCTCGGGTGGCAGGTAGCCCATGGCGGTGCCCGCCGCGAGGGCCTGCTGCGAACGCATCATGATGGCGTCCGTGAAACCGCGCAGCAGCAGCACGAGCGCGAGCAGCACGTACATCACGCCGATGCGCTTGTGATCGACGCTGGTCAGCCATTCGCGCCACAAATACGGCCACCAGCCCTTGACAGTGACCAGCAGCAGCGTGCCGAGCACGCCGAAAGTGACGAACAACGAGGCCAGCATCGGAATCGGCTGGCCCAGCGGGATCGCAGCCCAGGTAAGTTTGCCCAAATCAGTCTTCCTTGGCGGGTTGCGCCGCCATGGGCGCCCCCATGGGCGCCGCTGTGTGCAGAATGTGCTCGAACATCATCGGTGCCACGGTGCCGTAAGGCTGCGCGGGCGGCTTGCTGGCATGGTCGGCGAGCTTCGCGAACGACTCGCCGTCCAGGCGTTCGCCCGAGCCGCGGTTGCGTGCGGCCCAGGCCGCGAAATCGGCGGCGTCCACCGCGTGCACCGTGAAGTGCATGTCCGAAAAACCGTCGCCGCTGAAATGCGAGGAAATGCCGGGATAGTCGCCGTTGCTCGACGCGAGCAGGTTCAGATGCGTGCTCATGCCGGGCATGGTGTAGATCTGGCCGCCGAGCTGCGGCACGAAGAACGCATTCATCACGGTCGCCGAGGTCAGCGTCAATTCGAGGGGCGCGCCGGCGGGCACCACGAGCTGATTGACCGTCGCGACGTGCAGATCCGGATAGATGAACAGCCATTTCCAGTCGAGCGACACGGCCTGAATGCGTACCGGCTTGACCGCGGAGTCGATTTTCTTGGCGGGATCGAGTTCATGCGACCCGATCCACTCGACGCCGGCGAGCAGGATGACGACCATGGCCGGTATGGACCACACCACCAGTTCGATCTGGCCGGAGTGGTTCCAGTCGGGGCTGTAGGTCGCCCGCTTGTTCGACGCGCGATACCACCAGGCAAACCCCAGGGTGAGCAGAATGACGGGCACCACCACCACCAGCATGATGCCGGTGGCGTCGATGAGGATCAGCCGCTCCGCGCTCGATATGGGTCCGTGCGGATCGAGCACCCCGGCGTGACGGCACGACGCGAGCGTGAGTGCGGCGGCACAGACACCGGCGAGGCGCCAGCCCCGGACTTGGCGCCGGTCTCCGGCGTAGCGCCCGCCTTTGCCCGTCCGTCGTGTGATCCGCCCAATTTGAGTCTTCATCGCCTGCCGCAAGTCAGTGTTCGCTCCGTGCGTCGCCGCATCGACATGATGGGGGACGCGGTGCCAAAGCTCCATGCGCGATCACCGCTGAGCGGATCGCCGCGGAAATACGCCGGAGGGCGTGATCAACGTTGCTCGGCATACAGCTTGACGAGTTGATACGAGAAGTCGCGGCCATCGAGCAGCGATTTCACGTTCACGTACTCGTTCAACCCGTGAATATTGCCAAGATCCGGGCCGACGAACACGGGTTCGATGCCGTACGTGGGGATGCCTGCCGCATTCAAAAACTGTCCGTCGGTCGCGCCCGGCTGCAGGATGGGCAGCACCGGCACGCCCGGCCAGAATCGGGCCGACAGTTTCTGCACGGGACCCAGGATCTGTGCCGTCAGCGGTGGCGGCGGCGAACTCGGTCCGCGCGTCTCGAGCGTGGTGACCACGACGTGCGGATCGGCGACGAGCTCCTCGAGCTTCGACTGCACGGCCTGCGTGGCTTCGCCCGGGAAGATGCGGCAGTTGATGTTGGCGCGCGCGCGTTGTGGCAAGGCGTTGGTGGCATGCCCGGCATCGAGCAGGGTGGCGACACAGGTGGTGCGCAGCGTTGCGTTCCAGGAGGGATCCTTGGCGCTGACCAAGGCAATGGCGCGTGCATCGTTCGGGTCGCGGACCAGGGCGTTCATGGCGTCTGCCGTCTCGGTCTCGCCCTTGGCCGCCTGGATCTTGGCCATGCCGGTGAAATACCCGCGGTTGCCGTCGGTGAAGCGGGCGGGGAATTCATAGGCCTGGATGCGCAGCAACGCGGCCGCGAGGCGGTAGATGGCGTTGTCCTTCATGGGCCGCGAGCTGTGTCCGCCCGGATTGGTCACCTCCAGACGGAAGTTCTGCGACGCCTTCTCGCCGGCCTGGACATCGAGCGAAACGTGTCGTCCGTCCGACTGCGCCTCGCCCGCCGCGCCTTCGTTGAGCGCGAACCCGGCATCGATCAGCGCACGTTCGTGGTTCACCAGCCACTCGGCGCCGTTGAACGCTCCGGAGGTCTCCTCTCCGCAGGTGAGAGCCAGCTTGAGCGTTCGGCGGGGCGTCGACTTTTCCTGCCGCAGGCGGATCAACGTGTCGAGCCAGATGGCGGCCTGCGCCTTGTCGTCGACGGCGCCGCGGGCGTAGAAGTTGCCGTTCTCCTCGATGAGAGCAAACGGATCACGCGTCCAGTCTTCGCGCTTGGCCTCCACCACGTCGAGATGGGCGAGCAGCAGCACAGCTTTTAGTTTTGGGTCGCGCCCCGCATAGACAGCTACCAGGCCGCCTTCCTTCGGATGCTCCGGCACGACGAAGGGATGCAGTTCGGCATCGGTGAAGCCCGCATTTCTCAGCCGCGCCGCCATGCGCTCGGCGGCGAGCGTGCAGCTGCCCGCCGACAAGGTGGTGTTGGTCTCGACGAGCTCCTTGTACAGCGCGCGAAACTGCGCCTCGCCATCGGCAGCGCCCGACGGGGCAGCGGCGCCCGACGGGGCGGCACCGCAGAGGGGTGCACAGAGCAGCAGGGCGCCGAACGTTGCGATGGAACGGATCGTTGACATGGGTTTTTTCTCCGGAAGGTGAACCTGGATCAAGGCGACGCGGCCGACCCTGCGGGTGCCCTCGGATCGGCGACGCGGTAGAACACGCCCGGCCGCGGAAAGCCGAGTGCCTTCGCCCGCACCGGATCGGCCGGGGCGACACCGATGGTTTCCGCGGCGTTGCCGGCGCCCCATACCTCCAGAGGTACCACGTGGTAACCCATGCGTGTCAAGACCGCGGTAGTGTCGGCCGAGAGTGCGAAGGGTTCCGCCGCCAGCGTATCGGGCAGCCATTGGTTGTGTATGCGCGGGGCGTCCACGGCTTCTTGGAGCGTCATGCCATGATCGAGCACGTTGACGATGATTTCCAAAACCGTGGTCGTGATGCGCGAGCCGCCCGGCGTGCCGAGCACCAGCACGGGTTTGTCGTCTGCGAGCACCAGGGTGGGAGACATGGAACTCAAGGGACGTTTGCCGGGTGCGATGGCATTCGCTCTGCCCTGCACGAGCCCGAACAGGTTGGGGGCGCCGGGTTTGGCGGTGAAATCATCCATTTCGTCGTTCAGGAAAAAGCCGGTATCGCCGGCGATCACTTTCGCGCCGAAATCATCGTTGATGGTAAAGGTGACCGAAACGGCGTTGCCCGCGCCGTCGACCACGGAATAATGCGTGGTGGTGGCCTGCTCGGCGGGACCTGTGTGTTTGCCGAGCGTGGCCGATGGAGTCGCGTGATGCGCGGCGATGCGAGTGCGGATGGCCCGCGCATTGCGGGCCGAGACGAGGACATCGACGGGATTGTTCACGAACGCGGGATCGCCCAGGTAGCGGTTGCGGTCGTAGTAGGCGAAGCGCATGGCCTCCGTCAGATAGTGCACCGACCGGCTCGAATGAAACCCCAGCGTGGGCAGCGGATAGCCTTCGAGCACGGCCAGCATTTCGCACAGGACGACGCCGCCCGAGCTCGGCGGCGGCGCGGAGACGATGACGTATCCCCGATAGGTGCAGCTCACCGGCGGAGACTCGGTCACGGTGTACGCGGCGAAATCGTCGAGGGTCAGTATCCCGCCGTGCGCGCGGCTCGCGGCGACCACGGCCGCGCCGATGGTGCCGTGGTAGAAAGCATCGGCACCCCCCTCGCTCAAGGTGCGCAGCGTCCTGGCGAGATCCGTCTGCACCAGTCGCTCACCCGGCGCGAACGGCCGTCCTCCGTGCAGGAACACCGCCGCCACATTCGTCTGCGCCGTGAACGCCTGCGTCCCCGCCTCCAGTTCATCGGTGTCGCCGCGGACCAGGACGAAGCCCTGCTCTGCGAGCCGGATCGCGGGTGCGAGCAGCGCAGCGCGCGACATCGTGCCGTACTCGGCGCGCGCGGTCTCGAGGCCGAGCACCGTGCCGGGCACGCCGACGGCCCGGTACCCGTCCAGGCTCTCCTTCACCATCGGCTTGCCCTGCGAGTCCAGGAACATGTTCGCTCGCGCCGCCAGCGGCGCCTTCTCGCGGAAATTGATGAAGGTGTTCCTGCCGTCGACGAGGTGGATGACCATGAATCCGCCACCCCCCAGGTTGCCGCAGCAGGGATGGGTGACGGCGAGCGCATAGCCCACCGCCACGGCCGCGTCGACGGCGTTGCCGCCATCCCGCAAGACCGCGGCGCCGACGTCGGAGGCCAGGTGCTGCGCGCTCACCACCATGCCGCGGCCGGACTCGATGGCGGCCGGCGCTGCGGCGTGAGTGACCGAGCACAAGGCGGCGAGCGCGACGCCGGCGACGCCCGCCATCTGGCCGGTTCGCTCGTCGCGCGCCCCGCGTCCCGTGCGTGCCGAGCGGATGCCATGCGCGGGGCGCTGGTTCATGCCGTCCACCGGTCCGGTAGCGCGTGGTGTGCGCAGGCGCCCGGGAACCCCGTCATTCTCCACGCCAGCGTGTGGCGCCGGGCGCAGTACGTGGGATCGGCGAAGTAACCCTCCACGGTCATCTTCACCAGCAGATCGAAAAATACGTCGGCCTGCGCCACCCCGCATTCCGCAAGGCCGGCTTCGAGCGTGCGTAGATAGGCAAGCTGTGCGCCCTGCGACGCGCCGCTGAAGGTCGTGTTCTGGCGCTGGAAACGACCGTCGATGGCGGCGAGCGCGTTGCGGAACACGTCGCGTGGCGTCGCGGGTGCGTGGTAATCGTGGAGCTGCGTTCCGGGCTGCCAGGCGCCGGGGCGATATGCGCGAGCGCCGCCGCCCCAGTCGCCGGCCAGCTCGGCATCGAGGTGACGGGGCACGCCGGCGGCGAGTGCACCGGGTCCTGACGCATCCTCCGGTATGAGGCGTTCGCACAGGGCTTCGACGCAACGCACCTCCGCCGCGTTAAAGAACCGATACACCGCGGCTATCTGCGCGGTCAGGTCCTGCGGCGGAGACGCTGCCGAACCTGCCAGCCGCGCCGCCACCTGCACCACCCCCGCAGCACCCGCGATTCCCAGGAAGCGGCGCCGGGTCACACGCCGTGGCGACAGTCGCCCGAGTTTCATGCCCCGTCGATCAACGCGAATAGGAAATGCGGTAGATGACGTTCGCGCCGTCGTCGCTCATCAACAGCGAGCCGTCCGCGAGTTCGACCGTGGCCACCGGCCGACCCCAGACACTGCCGTCGTCGACGATGAAGCCGGTCAGAAAATCTTCATAGTCGCCGGTGGGCACGCCGTCTTTCATCCTCACCCGGACCAGTTTGTAACCGGTGCGCAGGCTGCGATTCCAAGACCCGTGAAACGCCGCGAAGGCGTCACCCTCGTACTGCGCCGGGAAGGCGGATTTACCCCTGCTCGCGACATAGAAGGTCAGCGACAGCGCTGCCGAATGCGCCTGGTAGGGCACATCAGGGATCAAAACCTTGTTCTCGAGGTCTGGGCGGTCGCCCTTCAAACGAGGATCCTCGTGGTCGCCTAGATAATACCAGGGCCAGCCGTAGAAGCCGCCCTCGCGCACACGGGTTGAATAATCGGGGACCAGGTCATCACCCAGCCCGTCGCGTTCATTCGTAGTGCACCACAAGGCGTTGGTGGCCGGCTGCAGCGTCAGCCCGACGCAATTGCGCACACCCGTTGCATAAGTTCGGGCCGCCGCGGGGTGTTCGACGTCGAACACCAGGACGGCCGCGCGGTTGGTTTCCTGATCCCACGCAGCGCCCACCCCATGCGTCGCATCCCAGGCCGCCGCCTCGGCGGGTTTTTTTTTCGACATTGTCTCGGCCACGTTGGAGCCGGAGCCCACCGACACGAACAGCTGCCTGCCGTCTGCGGAAAAGGCGAGGTCGCGCGTAATGTGACCTCCCTCGTGCGGCAGATCCGATACCACCACTTCGGCCGCCGCGTGCGGATTCACGTCGCCGGGCGCGAAGGCGTAACGCGTGACTCGGTTCGTCTCGGCGACGTACAACCATTTGGGCTGTGCCGCGTTTGGATAGAACGCCATGCCGAAAGGATGGTTCAGCCCGTCCACATACACGTCCTGCTGAGCCACGCCGGCACCGTTCGGCAGTGGATGCAACACCGAGATGCGGCCGCCCCGGGTCTCGCTCACGAAAATATCGCCGTTCGCAGCGGCCAACATTCGCCTCGGTCCGGCCAGAGCCGTTGCATAAGTCTCGACATGGAAGCCCTTGGGGACCGCCAGGGCCGCGGCTCCCGGTTTCGGCACTACCTGTCCAGTGTTGGTCGAGGACGGCGTGGCAAAAGGTGGCGGCAGATCAGCGATGTGGATGCGGTGTGTGCGGCCCGGAGCGTCTCGCTTCCAGTCCGCCGAAAGGCGGCTGACCGGCGGAACGACCACCGACGCCACGGGGGCTGCCCTGCTGTCGGCCACACTCTGAAAATACGCCACCAGCCTGGCCCGGTCGGCCGGCGCCGTCACGGCAACCGCCATGGCAGTTCCCGGTACGACCGACGTCGGCGCAGCGAGGTAACGATCGAGGGTCGGTGCGCCCCAGGTCAATTTCGAGCCGCGCAACGCATCGGTGTAAGGAAAGCCGGGAACGATCCCTGCGCGCCGTCCGAAGACGCCGATCAGACTCGGCCCCTGAGCACCTCCGCCATCACCTGGCTGGGCGGAATGGCAGATCATGCACTGGCCACGGAACACCTGCCTGCCTTCGCCTGCGCTCGCCGTGTCTGCGGCGAACAAAGGGCGGGTCAGGACGGTCGTCATCAGCGCGACGGCCGCCGCGACAAATCGAATTCCCTCGTGTCCGCGCAGCCTAAGTTCCCGTTTGCTGACCAGAGCAGGTCGAATCGGCGTGCACCTTGAGCGCGCCGGACTCGTCCAGCGCGACATTGTTGCCGTGACCGCATTTACGGTCGCCGGCATCGGCGCTGATGGCAACCCAGGAAATGTTGGCATGTCCGGCTTCGTCCATCGCCACCGAGACCGGAATCGAGGTGAATCCATTGATGCGGGCGTGCGACAAAATGACTCCGCGCGGTTGCACGTTCATGTCGTACACAGTAACCACGACATCTTCCGTTCCATCATTGGTGACTTTGACGTCGACCCCTTGATCCGCAGTCGCGACGGCGGCCAGGAACAACAGCGGCGCGTTGACCACAAAAGTCAGCCTGTTCCTAATACTCATACCATCAACCTCCATGGCGATCTGTCCACGCTAGTCCCACAATAATAAATTTGCCGGAAGGCGACTACCGGCTGGAACAGCCAGCACGCGTCAGACAAACCCTACCTGCAGACGCGCCCGGGTTGGGGGGAACGACAGGGGCACGACACCTGGGCGGTCATCGACCCGGCGCCGTGCGGGCATCAGCCAAAGACGCCGTACAGTCCTTGTTCTTGGCAAGGCCGGGGTCGATGAACGCCAGAATTGCCGCAGGCGGGGTCAGCAGCGTACCGAGCGCGGCCGCGACCGCCCCCTGGCCGGCGAGTTTTTTTACATCCAAACCCACCGCCGGGTGCGCAAGCGTGCCGGTCATGGTGATGGGCGACCGTAGACGGGTAAAGCGAATCTTTTTCGGCTCTCCCTGCATCTCCACGTCCATGTTCTCACTGGTCATGTCGATGGCGCCGCGTGCATTGATGAGCACATCGGTGGTGTCTACGAACACTGTCTTGGCTGCCAACGTCCCGTCGTGCGCCTCGAAGTCGATGACGCTGCAGCGTATGGCCGTCTTGTCTTCGTTCTTGGTCAACAAGAGACCGAGGCCGCGTACGATATTGATGCCGGTCAATTCGGCGATGGCGTTGTTGATTTCACCCTGTGGTATCACCACGCTCAACTGGCCGTTGGCTGACGATGCAAGCTTGTGGATCGAGCTGCCGCTGCCATGAAATTGGAAGCGCCCCGTCAACAAGCCGGCAAGTGGCGGCTGTTTCATGGCGGCGGTCTTGAACTGGGCCAGGTTCACGTTTTCGATGCGCATGTCGATATTCGATACGGGGACGTCCTTGCGTGCATCGATGCGGACGTTGCCGGCAAATTTGCCCTCGTCGAGCTCGAATGCGAGCGGATCGATGGTGAGCAGTCCGTCGTCGAGCACGACATGAAAGCTGACCTCTTTCATGGGCACCTTGGGCGCGGTGACTTTGGCGGACTTGTAGGTGACATCAGCATCCATGCCGCGTACGCGGTTGACCTGCAAATCGGCATCCGGCAGGAGTTTGTCCTTGGAGTTGTCCGAACCGCCCGGCGGTGCATGGGCGGTCGCCGGCGCGGAGCCCCCCGCCGAACCCTTTTTTCCCTTGTCCAGCTGCGCGGCCGCCAACGAGCCTGGGTTGGCCGCAGGGGCTTGACCCAGGGTCGGTGCGAGATCGACGATGTTCAAATTAGTGGAGTTTAATTTGGCCGTGAGCTTCGGGCGTTTCCCTGCGGCTTGCACCACGATCCTGCCCGACACATCGCTGGTACCCAGTCTGCCTTTCAAATCGTCGACGGTGTACGTCGTGCCGTTGACCTGGACGGAGGCGGCGAAGCGGTAGCTCGGCGTATTGGGCAACGCCAGCCCGGTGAGGTAGTACACATCGGCGAGATCCTTGCCGCTCACCACGAATTTCACGTCGAGCGTCCCGAGATCAAAGGGCTTGGGCACGGTGACGTGCGTGACCAGATCGATGTCGGACGCGGTAAGATGCGTGGAGAAAGAATAGGGCTTGTCGGGCGACAGGTCGAGCAAAGGCCCGCCGTTGGCATCCAGACCAAAGGGTTTTTCGTTCAAAGTGCCGGTGGCCTTCACTTTGAAGGCGGACTCGTCGTTCCTGCCCGAACGTTCCGCAGCGACCAACGAGCCGCCGAAGCGCAGCTTGCGGATCTGATCGACCACGCGCAGCTTGCCATCCTGCACGACGAGCGAGCGGATGGTGGGAATCTTGGAGGGCTGCGTGTCGTTGTTGGGGGTGCCCGACCTGGTTCCGAGTTCCCAGCTGGCTCGACCCCGGGCGTCACGTTCCAAATTGATCACGGGCTCGATGAATTCCAATCGTGGTATCACGATCTGACCGCGCAAGAGCCGCCCCAGGCTCACGCTGACGGTGATGCGCTTGGCCGAGAACATCTCGGGCCGATCCGCCCATGCCGGGTTTGTAAGGCCGAAGCCGTTCACTTCGGCACTCGGCGTGAACGAAAACACATGCACCCGCAAATCGCCATCGATCGTCGCCTGTCGCCCGGTCTTGGCGGTGATGGCCTTCGTCAGAGTGGGCCGCAACAGATTCCAATCGAACAAGGCGAGCGCCAGCACGATGAGAGCGACGAACAGGGCGCCTGTGATGGCGGCCCACTTCGTTTTCGGGTGCGCACCGAAGAATCCACCTTCCGCCCTGTTCGTTTCTCGCTCGTTCGTGTCGGCAACCATGGGCGGAAGTGTCGAGCTGTTCGGCGAGCAGCCGATGTAGGAGGCGTCAGACATGTACTGTCGGCGTGACGCGCGACTGAAACCCTGAATTTCGGTGGCTCGGACCGGTAAGGTAGCGGGCTGGACGACAGTCGAGCGGAATACATGACGAACACAGCACCGGCCGAACGCGACACCGACAATGCGCATTCGAAGCCCTGGCCCGTCCTAGCCGCGTTGGGAGTGGTATTCGGTGACCTCGGCACCAGCCCGCTCTACACGCTGCAGACCGTGGTGCAGGCCACCGGCGGACATTTCACGACGCTGAGTGCGCTCGGCATCCTGTCGGCGATCGTGTGGACGTTGATCATCACCGTCTCCGTCAAATACTGTCTGTTCGTGATGCGTGCCGACAATCACGGCGAAGGCGGCATCCTCGCCCTCATGTCGCTGATCGGCGCCAATCGTTTTGCCCCGGGCGTGCGGGTGTTGACCGGCATGGGATTGCTCGGGGCTGCGCTGATCTATGGCGACGGCGTGATCACGCCGGCAATCTCCGTGCTGAGCGCGCTCGAGGGCGTGAACGTGGTCACCTCGGCGTTCAAACCTTTCATCATGCCGATGGCGGTCGCCATACTCGTCGGTCTGTTCGCCGCGCAGCGTTTCGGCACTGAAAAAATAGGCAGTGCGTTCGGTCCCATCATGTCGCTATGGTTCGTCGTGATCGCGGCGCTCGGCATCGCGGCCCTGGTCAAACATCCTGCCGTGCTGGTGGCGCTCGATCCGCGCTATGCCATCAATTTCCTGCGGCATTCCGGCAGTTCGGGGGTGATGGTGCTCGGCGGTGTGTTTCTGTGCATCACGGGCGGTGAAGCCCTGTACGCGGACATGGGCCACTTTGGCCGGGCCCCGATCCGTTGGTCCTGGTATCTGATCGTGCTGCCGGCGCTGCTGCTGAGTTATGCGGGGCAGACGGCCTATCTGATCTCGGAGGGGTCGGTCGACGGCAATCCGTTCTTCAAGATCGCCCCGTCGTGGTCCATCTATCCGCTGGTGTTGCTGGCAACTTTCGCCACCATCATCGCGAGCCAGGCCATCATCACCGGCTCTTTCTCCATGACGAGGCAGGCGATGCAACTGGGGTGGCTGCCGGGTGTCTCCATCCGTCAGACGTCCGACCGGGTATATGGCCAGATCTATGTGCCGGTGGTGAACTGGCTGCTCATGGGCGCAACCCTCGCGGTGACCATCGTCTTCGGCAGCTCTGACCGGCTGGCCGGTGCTTACGGTACGGCGGTGGCGACCACCATGTTGTTGACGACCATGCTGCTGCATCGGGCCATGCGCGAGGTCTGGCATTGGCCCTGGTATCTCGCGGGCACCGCGACCGCCGTATTCATCGTCGTCGATGCGAGTTATTTCCTGGCGAATCTCGCCAAGATCGCGCAAGGCGGCTGGCTGCCGCTGAGCTTTGCCGCCGTCCTGTTCATCATCATGGTGACGTGGCGCAGGGGGGTGGACGCCGTGCGCGACGCCCTGGTGCAAAAGCCCGAAGCGGCCGGTCGCTTCCTGGCGGCCTTCGAAAAGGGCGCGATACCGCGCGTCGAGGGCACCACCGTGTTTCTGACGCGCAGCACGCAGAAGGTGTCCAGGCTCATCATGGACCATGCTCATTTCGCCGGGTCGCTGCCGAGAAACGCGATCGCGCTCAGCATCGTCTTCGAGGAGACGCCGCGCGTGAAGGGCCAGAGCTGCACGGTGGTGGACAACGTTGGTGACGGCCTGTGGCACGTGGTGGCGCGGTTCGGATTTTTCGAGATACCGGATCTGCGGGCGGCACTCAAGAACGTGCAGGGTCTCGACCCTCCTGTGAATTTCGACGACGCGATGTTCGTCGGGGCCCGCGACCTGGTGGTGACCAACCCGCAGCGCCCGGTGCTCAGCGGCTGGCGGATGACCTTGTTCGCGTTTTTGTACCGCAATTCGGTGAAGGTGGTGGACCGTTTCAACCTCGCGCCGGAAAAAGTGGTGGAGATCGCCCGGCAGATCGAGATCTGACGTCTGCGTCCGAGGCAGTCCCGGGGAGTCCCAGGGCGGCCGCTGATCAGGGGCGGGTCGGGTCGAAGCGTCTCTTCAAGTCGAGCCAGTAGCGCTGGTAGTCGGCCTGCAACGCGGGCCTGCCGTGCATGGCGTGGCGGGAGGGCGTGAGCACGGTGCGGCTTTCGAACATGAACGCGATGGAGCCGGTGAGCCGTACGGGCGTCGACGTGTCGGCGGCGAGAGCCCTGTCGAAGGTGGCGGCATCCGGACCATGTCCGCTCATGCAGTTGTGCAACGAGGCCCCGCCGGGCACGAACCCCGTGCTCTTGGCATCGTATTCACCGCAGATCAGTCCCATGTACTCGCTGGCGACATTGCGATGAAACCAGGGCGGGCGAAAGGTGTTTTCCATGGCGAGCCAGCGTGGCGGGAACACCACGAAATCGAGATTGCTGGTGCCCGGCGTGTCGCTTGGCGAGTGCAGAACCAGGAACAGCGACGGGTCGGGATGATCGTACGACACGGAGCCCATCGCGTTGAAGCGGCGCAGATCGTATTTGTACGGTGCGTAGTTGCCGTGCCAGGCCACCACGTCGAGGGGTGAGTGGTCGAGCGGTGCCTTCCACAGTCGGCCCTGGAATTTGGCGATCAGTTCGAAGTCGCCTTCGATGTCTTCGTAACGGGCGTGGGGGGTGAGGAAGTCGCGCGCATTGGCGAGCCCGTTCGAACCGATGGGGCCCAGGTCCGGCAGCTTGAACGGTGCGCCGAAGTTCTCGCAGATGTAGCCACGTGCGGCCCCGTCGCCGGGACTCGCGCGAAAACGCACGCCGCGTGGAATGACGGCGATCTCGTCGGGCACGATGACGAGACGGCCGAATTCGGTGTCGAGCACGAGCGTGCCGAGCTGCGCCACGATGAGCAGCTCGCCATCGGCGCTGTAGAAAAACCGTCGGCTCGCGCAATTGGCGACGTAGAGATGAATGCCGCATCCGCTCTGGCCCGCGGGCGAACCGCTGCCCGCGACGGGCAGCAGGCCGTCGATGAAATCGGTGTCGATCGCGGGCACCGGCAGCGCATCCCAGCGGAACTGGTTGGGCGTGAGCGGTGCGTCGTGCGCGGCGTCGGCGAACGGGTCCGCGTCGACCGCGGTGAACTCGCCATGTGTAACGGCCGGGCGGATACGGTACAGCCAGGAGCGTCTGTTCAGGTGGCGCGGAGCGGTGAACGCACTGCCGGAGAACTGTTCCGCGTACAGCGAGTAGGGGCAGTACTGGGGAGAGTTGCGGCCGGGTGGCAGGGCGCCGGGCAATGCCTCGGTTGCGAATTCGTTGCCGAAGCCGCTCTGATAGCCCGCTGGGTCGACGTCGGCCATGGCGCGATTATAGCGCGGCACGGCGCGCACCCGCGCGGCGCTGCGCGCACCCGGCGAGGCTGCGGTTGGCCGGGTCAGTGCGTGCGGCTCATCACCTTCAGCAGCCGGTAGGTGAACTCGACGCTGGCGTCGAAGGCTTCGACGCTCACCCGTTCGTCGCGGCCATGCGCCCGGTTCTCGTTTTCATCCGTCCAAACGCCGCTGACGTCGTAGCTTGGCATGCCGGCGTTGCGGGTTTGCCGGTCGTCGCTGAAGCCGGTGGCCATGGTGGGAACGAGGGGTACGGCCGGCCACATCGAGTGGGTGAGGGCGGCGAGCGTTGCCATGATCTGCGGCGTGGGGGGTGATTCGGGACTCACGATGGGGGCGGCATCCAGGGTCACAGCGATGCCAGGATCGTGCAGCACGTCGAGCAGCATGCGGCGAACCTGGGCTTCCGAATCGCCGGGCATCATCCGGCATTGCACCGTGGCCCTGGCGCGCTGTGGCAGGGCATTCTCGGCATGCCCGCCCGAAATGAGGGTGGCGACGCAGGTGGTACGCAGCTCCGCGTTCATGCGCACGTTACGGCTCAGCCGGTCGGCCGCGGCAATGTCTGGAGGCTCCTGAGCCACTGCTTTCATATCGGCGCTGTCCGGGCCCGGGTCGAGTTCGGCCAGCCGGCCGAAGCTCAGCCGGGTGGTCGCGGTGGTGATCACCGGAAACTTGAATGCCTCCAGGCGGCCCAGGCCGGCGGCGAGACGGTAGATGGCGTTGTCCGGACCCGGCAGCGAACCGTGACCGCCGGGACTGGTGGTTTCCAGGGAGTAGGTCAGATAGGTCTTCTCGCTGGTGCCCACCTCGAAATAGAACGGCCTGCCGGCGCGTAGATTCCCGCCGCCGCCATCGAGATTGATCACCGTCTGTGCGTCGATCAGTTCGCGATGTTCGCGCAGCAGGAAGGCCGGTCCGTTGGCATCGCCGCCGGCTTCCTCGTCGGCGGTGAAGGCCACCACGACGTCGCGCTCGGGTACGAAGTGTTCGCGCCTGAGACGCACCAGGGATTCGACGAGGGCGGCGTCGCCATCTTTCATGTCGATGGTGCCGCGACCGTAGAAAAAACCGTCCTGCTCGGTGAGGACGAAAGGATCGGTGGACCAGTCCTCGGGCTTCGCTTCGACGACGTCTAGATGGCCGAGGAACAACACCGGCCGGCTCCCACGCTGTCTGCCGCGGTAACGCACTATCACGTTGCCCTTGAGCGGCTGGCCCGCCGGGGCCGCTTCGACGACGTCGTCCGGCGGGAACCCCGCGTTCAGGAGCCAGCCGTGGATGGCCTGCGCCGCCAGAGTCGAGCCATGCGCATGAGTGGTGTTGATTTCGACCAGGGTCTTGAGCATGTCGCGCGCAAGTTGGCGGTCGGCCGGGGGCGGGACGGGCGCCGCGACGTGCGGCGCGGCGGTGCCGGCGGCAGCGGCGGTG
>CAZZVN010000068.1:0-19696 GCA_964657625.1 uncultured Steroidobacteraceae bacterium | reverse complement strand
AGAGGCAGCGCCCGCCGGTCAAGCACCGCCCGCCTCCGTTACGCCACCGCTTGCGGGCAGGGCTTCGCCGCCCGATTCGCGGCGGCGCCGACGCTCGGGAGCGGCGGGCTGGTGGGCGGCGGCCGCGTGCCTCGTCCTCGCGGCGATCGGCTGGCTGCGCACGCCGCAGGTCATTCCCGTACCACCCGTGGCGGACGTGCAGGTGGTCGTGCCGCCGGCGATCGTCGCGCCGGTGGTGGCGCCGGCGGAGCCGACTGCGGCGCAGGAACGCGATGCGCTGCTGGCACGTGCCGACACGCTGAAGGTCACGTTGGGGGCGACCAAGGATCCTGCCGCCGCGGGGGTCTCCGGGGATGTGGTGTGGGATCCATCGACACAGCGAGGCTATCTTCGCTTCAGCGGATTGAAGGCCAACGACCCCCTGACACATCAATACCAGGCGTGGGTCTTCGACGGCGAGCGCGACAAGCGCTATCCGGTCGATGCCGGCGTGTTCGACGTGTCGCCGGACGCCGCGGAGGTGATCATTCCCATCCACACCGCGATCCCGGTACGCCTGGCCAAGGCCTTTGCCGTCACCGTGGAGAAGCCCGGCGGCACGGTGGTCTCGGCCCGCGAGCACGTGGTCGTCTTGGGCGCCGTGAGCTGAAGCCCCCGCCGCCTGGCGACAATCAACGCCGGGCTACAACGCCTGTTTGCGCTCCTTGAGCGAGGGGGGCGTCCATTGGTAGATCCATGTTTCGGTCAATGCCCGGCCATCCACCCGCAGGTACAGCCGCAGGTCGATGGGCTCGGTGCCTTCGTCCGGCTTGACGTCGAACAGGGCACGATAGCCCTCGAATTCCTGCACGAAATGGGCGGTAACATGCTCGATGGTGCCGCGGGACGTGGTCACCACGGCCTCCACGGATGCATCCCTGGCCAGCGCGCCGAGCTCGCCGCCGGCAAAATCCACGGCGAAATGCCAGGAATAATATTGCCGCTTGACGCCGACGATGCCGCCGATGCCCGTGCGGGTTGCCACCGTCTGCGCGAGCGTCGAACCGTACGGCATCTTCGTGCCCCAGTACAGCCGGTAGCTGAAGAGCAGTTCCTGGCCAGATTTGGGCTTCTCGAGGGGATTCCAGAAGGCGACGACGTTGTCGAAGGTCTCATCGACGGTGGGAATCTCGACCAGCTGCACCGCTCCCTTGCCCCAGCCTCCGGCGGGTCCGAGCTTGGGCTCCACCCATAAACTCGGCCGGCGGTCGTAGTACACACCGTCGTCCTGATAATGGTCGAAATCCCGATCACGCTGCAGCAGACCGAAACCGCGCGGATTATCGTCTGCATACGAGTTGAAGTGCAGCTGCGCCGGGTTCACCAAAGGTCGCCATATCCACTCGCCGCTGCCGCTCCACATCGAGAGGCCGTCGGAATCATGGATCTCTGGCCGCCAGTCGTTGGCCCCCCGGCGGTCATTCTCGCCGTAGAAGTACATGCTGGTCAGGGGCGCCACCCCCAGACGTTCGATGGTCTTGCGCGGATAAAGCGCCGAATCCACGTTCATGACCAAGGTGCCCCCCGGCGCGAGCGTGAGGCGCAGGGCGCCGGTGATGCTCGGTGAGTCCATGAGCGCATACAGCGTCAGAACTCCTGAGTCCCGTGCCGGCCGTTCGAACCAGAATGACGTGAAGCGTGGAAACTCCTCGGGACGCGGGAAGGCGGTATCGACGGCCAGCGCACGGGCCGACAGACCGTACTGGCGGAAATCGCTGCCAACGGCGCGGAAATAGCTGGCGCCCAGGAACGCGGCGACGTCGGCACGCCAGTTGGTGACGAACTGCACGCGAAAACCGGCGAAACCTGCATGATCCTTCATCAAGGCAGGATCGACGCCGGTCTTGTCCCATTCGAACATCGCAGGGTCGTAGACCACTTCCCGAGCCTGGCCGTCGACCACTTCGTACACGTGTACGGCGTCGGCGAACGTGCGGCCGACATGAAAGAACTGCAGGCGAAAGGCGAGCCCCGAATCGCCCCACAAGGAATGGTCGGTGCGGAAGCGGATGGACTGATATTGATCGTAGCTCAGATGCCCCATGGGGGCGGGCAACGCGTCTTTGGAGGGCTGGAAAGAATTGCTCGCAAGGTAATGTGCCTGGCCCTTGAGCCACGCGAAATCGAATGCCTGCGGTGCGCCACCGGCGGTGATCTGCGCGGATTTCGCAAGGCCGGCGCCCGCCGTCTGGCCGGCGGCCAGGAGCAGGGCTGATTTGAGGATGTTGCGGCGTTCGATCATGGGCTCGGATCCTTTAAATCGAATGGGCGGAGCGCGGCGCGTCGGGCAGCAGCGCGAGTTGATTGAGCAGCCGGGCATTGCCGGCCACCTCGACGCGTTCGGCCGGTGTCAGCCATTGCAGCGCCTCTTCCAGTGTGACCGCGTCGATCAATTTCTGCTGCGCCGTAAAGGCATGCGGATCGGGCTGGCCACGCGGGTCCTCCGGGCGGCCGAGATTGCCATCGATCTGCACGAGTCGCGCATCCCGGTTTCGGGCGAGGTAGCGCAGACCGTCCTCGGGCAGCACGGGAGCGTCGGCGATCAATTCCGCACGGCGCCGGACCAGCGGCGGCATCTCGATTTCCTCCGGCGTGCGCAGCAGGGCAACGTGTGCCAGCACGCGGCCCAGGGACGTGCTGCCGCTGGCGCGCGACAGCGGGACGGCGAGAAACAAGCCGAGCAGCGCAGGCGAAAGCCACGCCAGCAGCGGCGGCGACAGGAACCAGACGATGACCGCGGTCACGCAGCTCAACAGCATGTGACGCTTGTGAAACTGCCATGCATCCGCCCAGGTCGTGCCGCCGCTGTCACGGCGCTGCGGCTTCCAGCCTGAATCGCGTCCCATGAACACCTCGAATACGTGCCGGGTCTGCACCAGCATCAGAATGGGCGCGTACAGCGCCGACAGCACGGTTTCGAGCAGAAAGCTCGCGGCGACGCCGATCACCCCGCCGCCGCCGCGGCGTATCCGGGGCGAACACAGGGCTCGCACCAGCCCGAGCATTTTGGGAATGAGAAGCACCGTCATGCTGAACCAGAACAGGGTCATCATGAGTTCGACGTCGAAACGCGGCCAGGACGGAAACAACTGAAAATCATGGTTGAAATATTCGGGCCGGATCAGGTGCGACTGCACTGCGAGGGCGAAGCCTATGCCGAGCATGATGAGCCACAGCGGTGATGACAGGTAGCTCATGATGCCGATGCCCAGGTGCAGACGGCTGGTGAAGCTCAGGCCCGCGCTGCCGATGATCTTCAAGTGCTGCAGGTTGCCCTGTGCCCAGCGCCGGTCGCGAATGGCGACGTCGATTAGCGAGGGCGGCGACTCTTCCCACGAGCCGGCGAAGTCCGTCTCCATGCGCACCTTCCAGCCCCCGCGACGGATCAGCGCCGCCTCGACGAAGTCGTGCGACAGCACGTGGCCGCCGAACGGCTTGCGGCCCTTCAAGACCGGCAGACCGCAGTGGTCGGCGAAGGCCCGCATGCGGATGATGGCGTTGTGGCCCCAGTAATTGCAGCTGTCGCCGGACCATGCCGACAGCCCCCGGGTGATGACGGGCCCGTACACGCAGGCGGCAAACTGTTGCAGGCGGCCGAAGAAGGTGCGGGCCCCGATGAGCTGCGGCGCCGTCTGTAGAATGCCGAGCGCCGCATCGGCCTCCATGACCTGCACCAGCCTCAGCAAGGTGGCCGCATCGATCAGACTGTCCGCATCCAGCACGATCATGTGGTCGTAGCGTGCACCCCACCGGGAGACGAAATCCTCGACGTTGCCGGACTTGCGCGCGACATTGCGCCAGCGGCGGCGGTACCACACCGGCATGAGCGGCGCGAGCGTGCGGCGCAGCCGCTCGATGGCCGCCGTTTCACGGACCCAGGCGTCGGCATGGGTGGAGTCGGAGAGCACGACGATTTCGTACAGCGAATTCGCAGCGAGCTTGCCGAGCGCCTCGGCCATGGCCTGCAGCGCGGCGGTGGTACGCACCGGATCTTCGTTGTAGATCGGCATCACCAATGCGGTACGCGATGTGCCGGCCGGCGGCGATGCCGCCCGGGGCGCCGGATCGCCGTGCTTCGAGGCACCCGCCAGCACCGAGCCCGCGGCGAACGCGATCCAGCCCAGCGACACCGCGAAGAAGACGATCATCGTCCCCTGCAGCAGGGTCATGCTGGTGAAACGCACCACCTGCAGCATCTGATAAACACCGTAGGTCGACACGCCCAGCGTCGTGACGACGAGAATGGTGCGCGCGAAGACGACCGCTCCGGTCGACGGCGTTCGCGTGCGGCGTGAGGGCATGTGCCGCAGGTCCTGCGCGGGCATGTCGAGCGGTGCGTGGGGTGGCATGCCTCCGCTCGAGCTCACCCCCTCGTGCGCGACGGCGGTGTTCAAGTCGCCGTCCATCGATACAGCCAGGTTTCCGTGGTGGGACGATCGCCGCGCATGATCCGCAGCCGCAGCTCGATCAGATCATTGGCGTCCGGATCGAGTTCGAAGCTCGCGCGCAGTCCGTGGATCGCCCCGTTCGAGGTCAGGCTGGCATTCGACACCTTGCCGGCGGAGACGCCCAGATCCAAGCGCAGGCCGTCTATCTTCTCGCCCGCGCCGACGAAATCCAGGATGAACACGCGGCGCTTGCCGTCCAGGCTGGCGCCCGAGCGGGTCGCCGCCACCTGGCCGAGCGCCTTCGGCAACGCGGGCTCCGCTAACCAGGTCACCCGATAGGCGAACTGCGCGGGATGGCCCGGCGTCAGCGCCTGTGCAGGCCGCCAAAATGCCACGACGTTGTCGTTGCTTTCGCGGCCGGAGGGAATTTCCACCAGCTCCACGCTGCCCGCATCCCAGTCGCCCTGCGGCGTGACCCAGGCGCTCGGTCGCCGCTCGTACTGGTTCTCGAAATCCTCGAAGTCGCTCTGCTGGCGCGAACGCTGCACGAGACCGAATCCCTCGGGCGCCTGATTGGTGAAGGTGGAGACCTGCAGCGTCATCGGATTGGCAAGCTGCCGGAAAATGTGTTCGCCGTCCTTGGTCGTGATCTGCAGCCCGTCCGAATCGTGGACCTCGGGACGGTAGTCATCCAGGCGGCCGCGGTTGGTCTCGTCGAACAGGAACATCGATGTGAGTGGCGCGATGCCGACCACATGCATCTCCCGGCGCGGGAACAGCGTCATCTCGACGTCCATCCGGGTCTCAACGCCGGGTCGCACGGTGAACCGGTAGGCGCCGGTCGTCGAATCGCTCTCGAGCAGCGCATAGATCACCAGCGACTCCGCCCGTTCGGCCGGCCGCTCCACCCAAAAATGGGTGAAGACCGGAAATTCCTCGCCGGAGGGTTCGGCCGTGTTGATGGCGAGGCCCCGCGCCGACTCGCCGTACAAGAGATGCTGGGCCACCGCGCGGAAATAGCTCGCGTTCTGGAACACCAGGAATTCGTCCCAGATCTTCTTCGAGTTGATCTGGCTGCGTATCCGAAATCCGGACAAGGGCAGCGACACCTTGCGTCCCAGCTGGGGCAGGGAGGCCCCCAGCTGGGGGAGCGAGCTGCCCAGCTGAAACATTGCCGGCGTGGCCACCACGTCCTCCGCCATGCCGTTTTCGACGATCGACACGGCGACGGCGACCGCCTGGCTGTTGAGTCCGCTACGCAGCAGTTCGAGTCGAAACGGTACTTTTTCGCTGCGCCAGATGCCGGCGTTCGGATTGAAGTGAATGCTGCGATATTGCTCCGGACTCAGCTTGTCGAGCCCGGCCGGCAACGCGTTGCGCTGCGGCGCATACGGCTTTCCGGCACGCCGTCGGGCCTCCTCCAAAAGAGTGTCGAACGAGAACGGCCTGCCCGCCGGCGACTCGGCGGACTTGGCGCCACCCGCCGGGCGCGCCACGGCCGGCCGCGGCGGCGTCGCGTGCGCGGCAGCGATGCTCACGCCGAGCACCAGCAACCAGATAGATTTGAATTGGCAGGCCGGCAAGTGAACCCCGATGAGACTTAAGGCAGGTATTGTTATTGCCGGAAACGTCTCCTGACGCGATACCTTGATGAACTTGAGCGGTCGTGTCAACGGCCGATCGTGTCGACGGGCACACCCGGCGCGGCCGCCTGGTATCCTTTTTTCCCTCATGAGCCCAGACGTCGCACCTCCTCGTGAACCCCAATGCGCCGGCGCCGTGCTGCTGGTCCGACCCGCGAGTTTCGCTTTCAATGCCCAGACGGCGGCCAGCAACGCGTTCCAGCACGCCGCGCCCGGTTGCGCGCCGGACGGCGAGATCGCGCTCGCCGCGCTGCGCGAGTTCCAGGCCGTGGGTGAACTGCTGACGCGCCTGGGCGTGCAGGTCGTCGTGGCGCACGATACGGTGCTGCCGGTCAAGCCCGACGCCGTCTTCCCCAATAACTGGGTGAGCTTTCACCGCGACGGCAGCGTGGTGCTCTATCCGATGCTGGCCGCCAACCGTCGTTGGGAGCGTCGGGAAGAGATCGTGCGCCAGGCGGCCCGCGAGACGAAGTTCGTGATACGTCGTCGGGTAGATCTGACCTGCCGCGAGGAAGAGGGGAAATATCTCGAGGGCACCGGCAGTCTGGTGCTCGACAGAGGCTTCGGCATCGCCTACGCATGCCTCTCGCCGCGCACCGATCGTGAGGTGTTCGAAGAATTCGCGCGGGAGCTGCGCTACGAAACGGTGATCTTCGACGCGCTGGACGCTGCGGGACGGCCCATTTATCACACCAACGTGATGATGTCGGTGGGCGAGCGGTTCGCGGTCGTGTGCGCGCAGGCCATCGAGCCGCCGGTGGCGCGTGCGGCGGTGCTCGCCCGGCTGCAGTCCACCGGCCACGAAATGGTGGAGATCTCGCCGGCGCAGATGCAGTGTTTCGCCGGCAACCTCCTACAATTGCGCGGCGCTGCGGGTGCGGTGATCGCGCTCTCGAACACCGCCTGGGGCAGTCTGGACGCCGGGCAGCGGCGCCGGCTGGAAGGGCATGGGCAGATTGCCATCGCCGACATTCCCGACATCGAGCATTTCGGCGGCGGCGGGGTGCGCTGCATGCTGGCTGAAATTCACTCCTCGCCAGGCACCTGAGCCTGCCGGTGGCATAATCCGCGCATGTTCGAACTCGGGGTCAAAACGCTGATCGCCTATCTGCTCGGCACCCTGCTCGGGAGCCTGCTGCTCGGGCGTCTGCGTGGAGTGGACATCCGGGCGTTGGGCAGCGGCAATGCAGGGGCCACCAACGCGCTGCGCACGCAGGGCAAGTCGTTCGGCCTGTCGGTGCTGGCGTTCGACATCTTGAAGGGGGTGGTCGCGGTCCGTTTCGTACCCGCGGCGCACCTGTCAGCGACCGTTGCGGATCCCGGCATGTCGCGCGAATGGCTCACACTGGCCTGTGGGTTTGCCGTGATCGTCGGGCATGTCTTCCCGGTGTGGTTCGACTTTCGAGGTGGCAAGGGCGTGGCCACCGTGGTCGGCGTGATCGGTGCGGTGCAGCCCTGGCTGCTGCTGCCGTTGATCTCGATCTGGTTCGCGGTGCTCGTGCTGACGGGTTTCGTCGGCCTCGCCAGCATGCTGGCCGGGGTGGGTCTCGTGTTGGTGGTGTACGTGCACGAGCCCGGCGACGTCCCGCTGCTCGAATTCTGCCTGGCGGTGACCGCGTTCGTGATTTATACCCACCGCGGGAACATTGCCCGCATGCGGGCCGGGACCGAGCACCGAGCCCGCCGGCTGTGGCTGTTCCGACCGCGGACGACCTAGGAGTTCGTCTGAGTATCTCGCGTGAGCTGGGCAGGCGGACGGAGGGGGCGGATGGGTTGCTCGTGCTGCTGGCGGACGGTGGGCTGCGCTCCGGCGAGTGGCTGGCCCGGCAACTAGGCGTGAGCCGTGCCGCGGTCTGGAAAACGGCGCAGCGCTTGAAGGCGCGGGGGATCGACGTGCAGGCGCTGCCGCGGCAGGGCTATCAACTCGGCGCGCCCGTCGAGCTGTTGGACGAGGCGCGAATCCGCGCGGTGCTGGCACCCGTGCAAAGTGCCCGTCTGCGGCGTCTAGAACTGCCCTTCGAGGTGGATTCGACCAACACCCGCCTGCTCGAAGCCGGACCGCCTCCGGCCGGCAGCGCCGACGTGATGATCAGTGAACTGCAGCGCGCGGGACGGGGCAGGCGCGGCAAAGCCTGGCTGGCCCCCTTTGGTGGCAGCATCGCGCTGTCGTTGGGATGGGTTTTCAACGAGGCCGCATGCGCCAGCCCGAATTTGAGTCTGGCGGTGGGGGTCGCGCTGGTTCGCGCGTTGGCGCGCGCCGGTGCAGCGGGCTTCGCCCTCAAATGGCCCAACGATCTGTGGTACCAAGACCGGAAGGTCGGCGGAGTCCTGCTGGAAATGCGTGGCGAGGCGGGCGGACCTGCGTACGTCGTGATCGGCATCGGCATCAATGTGGCGCCGGCGCCCGCGGCGCGGCGCGAGATCGAAGCCGTCGGTGTGCGGATCGCGGCCGTGGCGGATGCATGTACGAGGCCGCCGTCGCGCAATTTGCTCGCCGGTGTCATCATCGACGAGCTTTTGAGTATGCTGGCGCAGTTCGAGCAACTGGGATTCGCGCCCTACCGGGACGCATGGCAGGCGCTCGACGCCCTGGCCGGTCGGCCGGCGCAGGTGCTCGTCGGCGGGGGCTTGGTCGCGGGCATCGCTCGCGGCATCGATGAGCGGGGGGCCTTGCTGTTGGAACGTGACGGCAGATTGCACGAATTCGTGTCGGGAGAAATTAGTTTGCGCTTGCTCGAAGGGGAGACATGACGGTCGTCAAAGGCATCGTGGTCTGTCTCTTGCTCGCCAACGTCGGTTACTTTCTCTGGGCGCGGGGCGTGGGCAGGACCGATGAGCCCGTGGAGGCCGGCCCTGCGACCGTCTTGAAGCTGGCGTCCGAAGGTGCCCAGGCGGCGCGGGGCGCCCCCCCCGTCACCGACCCTGGCGTGGCGGGTGGCAAGGACTCAGGCGTCGTGCCGGGCGACAGCGGGCGCGGCCCCGGTTCTGCGGAGAACACCGCTGTGCGCTGCGTCAGCATCGGGCCATTCCGTGAAACCGGCGAGGTGAGTCACGCGATGGGTGCGCTGCGCGGCAGAGGCTACGCGCCGCGGCAGCGAACGGTGGCGGCGGAGGTATCGGCCGGAGTCTGGATCTATCTGCCCCTCCCGGGCGGCGGCGACGGCGCACAGCTGCTGGCCGAGTTGAAGGCCGCCGGCATCAAGGATGCATTGCAGATGCCGGGGCCCGAGCGAACTCCGGTGATATCGCTGGGTTTGTACGACGAGGCCAGCCGCGGCCAGCTGCGTGTCGCCCAGTTGCAGAAGCTGGGTTGGCGACCGAGCGTCGCCGAGCGCCGGCATCCGGCCAACCTGACGTGGGCCGACGTCGATCTCAAGCCGGGAGAAACTACTTTGAGCACCACGGATCTGCCGGGTCAGAGCGGCCGCGTCACACGCCTGGAAGTGCATGACTGCCCGGTCAGCGCCGGTTCCTCGTGACGGAGCGTCGCGTCATGGCATTCAGGGCACTGCGCGCCGGGGGGGCTGCGTTGGGGTATGTCGGTCTCGCCGCGTTCGTGTACCTCGTCTGCCTGCAGCTGTACCGCTGGTTTCGCGAGGGGGAATGGACGCACGTGGGGACGAGCGATGCGGTGCGAATCAGCCTGGCCCGCTGCTGCGTGAGCGACGGGGATGGCGGCCGGCTGGCGGCCTTGTTGCATTGGCTCGATACGCCGCTCGACTGGCTGGGGTTGCACAAGGTCATGGAAGTCGTGCCGGCGTCGCTGGTGCTGTTCCTGCTGGCCGTCGTGGGCAACTGGGTGGCCATCTACTGTCACGATCGGCTGCAGGGGAGGAGTGGACAGTCGCAATGACCGGCATGGGACGGCAATCTATCGTAGGCGTATTCTGACCCCCGGTCAGCCAAGCACGCGTACAGACCGACTTCGAGTGCACGGAGATACTCGCAGGCTGCGGGGTACGCCAGACAGTTGCCCCCTGGGTGGACGATTTGTTCGACCGCCTTCTCGAGCCACATTGTTTGGAGACTGCATGCGGGCTGTATCGGCTGCGAAGCGTTCGCGGGCCTGTTTGTACGGATTGCTGGCGGCCGCGCTCGGACTTGGCGGGGTGAGCTTCGGTGCCAGCTTGCTGGAGCTGCCGTCCATCTCGGATGGCGCGCACGGCGAGCATCATCCGGGAAAAATCGTCTGGGCCGACCTGGTGACGCCCGATCTGCCTGCGGCCGAGCGATTCTACGGAGCACTGTTCGGGTGGACGTTCAAGGACGTACGCACCCCACACGCCGATTACGCAGTGGCCCTGGCCGACGATCATGCCATCGGCGGACTGCTGCAACGCGCCGTGCCGGCCGGCGAGCATCGTCAATCAGCCTGGCTCACCTTCATTGCGGTGCGTGACGTCGATGTCGCGCGGCGCAATGCGCTCGAGCACGGTGCCAAGACGGTGTCCGAACCCAAGAGCTATGCGGGTCGCGGCCGACAGGCAGTTTTCAGTGACCCCGAGGGCGCCGTCTTCGCGGTGGTGGCGGCGCAAGGCGGCGATCCGGCCGACTTTCTTGCCGCACCGGGTGAGTGGATCTGGAGCGCTCTGCTGGCCAACGAGGTCGAGCACAGCGCCGCCTTCTATCAGACGTTGTTCGGCTACGAGGTCTTCGACGTGCCGAGCGACGATGGCGTTACACACCTGGTGTTCGCGACCGACGATTATGCGCGGGCCAGCGCGAATTCCCTACCCGGGGGGGCGGTTCGGCGTCATCCGCATTGGCTCAATTTCATTCGCGTGGACGATACCGTCGCGGCGGTCCGAAAGGCGCAGGCACTCGGCGGGCGAATCCTGGTGCAGCCTCATGAGGACCGTCACGGCGGCAGATCCGCGGTGATTGCCGATCCGGCCGGCGCTCCCATCGGCGTGATGGAATGGCCTGACGCCGAATCGAAGACGGTGCTGCCGAAATGAGCCGGGTGTCGCCACGATTTGGCGCAGCATTGCTGGCCCTGGCGTTGCTCTCGGCGGCTGCATGTACGGTCACCGGAGTGGGCGTGGGCTACGAAGGCGACTATGGCGGTGGGTTCTATGAGCCCTACGGGTATGAATATGGCGGTTGGGCCCCTGGCTACAGCGTAGGTCCGCCGCGTTTTGGCGATCGTCGTCCACCGGGTCCGGGCCGGGCCTACCGCGCGGGCCGTGGCGGACCGGGTCCTAACGGCGATCGTCCCTTCAGGGCCGCGCCGCCGTCGCGTCCCATGCCGGGAATACCCGGGCGTCCCCGCGGCCGTTGAGCTTTTCTGTCGAAGAACGGGATGGCTCTCGAACCAAAACGGTGTGCGGCTGTCCATCGGGTTTGCGCAGGTTAATTCGCCTATGACAGACAGTCCCTCGGCCGTGGGTACGGCTGAACTCTCGCGTGGTCCGCGCGGCGACCGGCGCGCTACCGCCAAGCGGACGTGGTTAGTCTGGAGCGTGATCGGGATGGTCGTGCTGGTGGGCGGCGGCATCCTGATCCGGGCGTTCGGCGAACCCAAGACGAAATCCGCGGTTTCGTCGGACGTTCCGGTCTCCACCGTGCAGGTCACGCTGGGAAACATCGACGTCTTCCTCGATGCGCTCGGTACGGTCACGCCGGTCTACACCGTCACGCTGGCGAGCCGCGTGGCGGGAGAACTCACCGAGATCCACTACAAGGAAGGCCAGGTCGTCAAGAAGAACGAGTTGATGGCCGTGATCGATCCGCGGCCCTACCGTGCCGCATTGGTCCAGGCGCAGGGGCAGCTCGAGCGCGACCAGTCGTCGCTCAAGAACGCACGTCTCGATCTCACGCGTTACGAGAACTCGTTCAAGGAGCGGGCCATCTCGCAGCAACAGCTGGCCACGCAGCAGGCCCTGGTCGAGCAGGACGAGGGCACCGTGAAGATCGATGAAGGCAATCTTGCCGCCTCGCAGGTGAACGTCGATTACACGCGCATCGTTTCTCCGATCGACGGCCGCGTCGGTCTGCGCACCGTCGATCCCGGCAACATCGTGCCCGCCAACGGCACCACCGGGCTGCTCACCATCACACAGCTGCAGCCCATCACGGTGATATTCACCGTCGCCGAGGACGACCTGGGCGACGTCACCCAGCAGATGGCGGCCGGCCGGACGATGACGGTGCAGGCTCTCGACCGCGGCAAGCTGAACAAGCTCGCCGACGGCGTGCTCATCACGGTGGACAATCAGGTCAACACCGCGACCGGCACCGTGCGCGCGCGCGCGCAATTCGCCAATACGCACTACGAACTGTTTCCGAATCAATTCGTGAATGCACGCCTGCTGGTCCGCACCCTGAACCAGGTGCCGCTGGCGCCACAGGCCGCCATCCAACGCGACAACGATACGGCGTTCGTCTATGTGCTGCAGCCGGATTCCACCGTCAAATCCGTGAACATCAAGATTCTTGCGACGGAGGGCGGCACCTCGGCGGTGAGCGGAATCATGCCGGGCCAGCAGATCGTCACCGACGGCTTCGACAAACTCCAGTCGGGCACCAAGGTGGCGGTGCGTGCGCCGCCCGCGAACGGCGGCAAGAGCGCAACTGACGCGGACGCCAACGCCACTTCTGGCGCCCCGGCGAAGATGGATGCCGTCGCGAACGGCAACGCGAGACAGCACGAATGAACCCGTCGCGGCCGTTCATCCTACGGCCCATCGCGACTTCGCTGTTGATGGCTGCGGTCCTGCTGATCGGGATCATCGGCTACCGTCAGCTGCCGATCGCGGCGCTGCCCGAGGTCGACTATCCCACCATGCAGGTGATGACGTTTTATCCGGGCGCGAGCGCGCAGGTGGTGTCCTCCGCCATCACCGCCCCGCTCGAACGCCAATTGGGTGAGGTGCCGGGCCTCAGCCAGATGCTGTCCTCGAGTTCCGAAGGCGCCTCCGTCATCACCCTGCAGTTCAATCTCAGCCTGAACATCGACATCGCCGTGCAGGACGTGCAGGAGGCGATCAACGCCGCCCAGAACTACCTGCCTGCCGGATTGCCGATGCCGCCGGTGTACAGCAAGGTGAACCCGGCCGACGCGCCCATCATCACGTTGGCGCTCACCTCGACTTCCATCCCGCTCTCCCAGGTCGAGGACTTCACGGACACGCGTCTCGCCCAGAAACTGTCACAGCTTTCAGGAGTGGGTGCCGTGACCATCAGCGGCGGACAGAAACCGGCGGTGCGGGTCCAGGTCAACCCCACTCAGCTGGCCTCGTACGGGTTGAACCTGGAGGACGTGCGCACGGCGCTGACCGCCACCAGTCTCGACACCGCCAAGGGCAGTTTTGACGGGCCCGCGCAAAGCTTCCAGATCGGCGCGAACGACCAGATCACCAGCAGCGCGGATTACCGCAAGCTCGTGCTCACGTACAAGAACGGCGCGCCCATCATGCTGACCGACGTCGCCAAGGTGGTGGACGGCGTCGAAAACACCGAGCAGTCGGCCTGGATGAACAAGGTGCCGGCGGTGATCGTCAACATTCAGCGGCAGCCGGGCGCGAACATCATCGACGTGGTGGACAAGATCAAGGCGCTCCTGCCGCAGCTCGAAGCCACCATCCCGCCGGCCATCAAGATCGCCGTACTGACGGACCGCACCACCACCGTCCGGGCCTCGGTGGCCGACGTCGAATTCGAATTGGTGTTGTGCATCGCGCTCGTGGTGGCGGTGATCTTCGTGTTCCTGCGCACCTTTGCCGCCACCATCATTCCCAGCATCGCGGTGCCGTTGTCGTTGGTGGGCACGTTCGGTGCCATGTACGCGCTCGGCTTCAGCCTGAACAACCTGACGCTGATGGCGCTCACCATCTCGACCGGTTTCGTGGTGGACGATGCCATCGTCATGATCGAGAACATCACGCGTTACGTGGAACTCGGCGAGCCTCCGCTCAAGGCGGCCCTGAAGGGCGCGCAGCAGATCGGCTTCACGATCATGTCGCTCACGGTTTCGCTGATCGCCGTGCTGATTCCGCTCCTGTTCATGGGCGACATCACCGGCCGGTTGTTTCGTGAGTTCGCCGTGACGTTGAGCGCCACCATCCTCATCTCCGCCGCGGTGTCGCTGACCCTGACACCCATGCTGTGCGCGAAGCTGCTGAAGCACAAACCGGAGGCCGCGCAGAGCCGCTTCTACCAGGCCTCGGAGCGGATATTCCAGAAGATCATCGACTTCTACGGGCGCACGCTCGACTGGGTGCTGGAGCACCGCACACTCACGCTGCTGGTGGCGGTCGCCACCCTGGTGGTGACCATCCTGCTCTACGTCGTCGTGCCGAAGGGATTCTTCCCGGTGCAGGATACGGGCGAGATTCAAGCGGTCACCGAGGCCGCCCAGAGCGTATCGTTCGCGAAGATGGCCGCCCAGCAGCAGCGGCTCGCCGCACGTATCCTCGAGAACCCTGCCGTGGCGAATCTGTCCTCCTTCATCGGCGTCGACGGCACCAACACGACGCTGAACAGCGGCCGCATCCAGATCAACCTCAAACCCTTGAACGAGCGAAAATCGGCGAGCGAAGTCATCCGCGAGCTGCAGGAGTCCGTCAGGAACATCGAAGGCGTCAGCCTGTACATGCAGCCGGTGCAGGACATCTCGGTCGAGGACATCGTCAGCCGCTCTCAGTATCAATACAGCATGCAGGATCCGAATGCAGCAGAACTCGAAAAATATTCGGCGGGCTTCATCGGTCGCCTGAAGCAGCTTCCCGAACTCGCCGACGTGGCCGGCGACCAGCAGACCGAAGGCCGCCAGGCCGCGCTGACGCTGGACCGGGCGACGGCTTCGCGGCTCGGCTTGACGGTGCAGAACATCGACGACGCGCTGTACGACGGATTCGGCCAACGTCAGGTCTCGACCTTGTTCACGCAGTCGAACCAATATCACGTGATACTCGAGGTGGAGCCGCAGTTCCGCACCGGTCCGGGCGCACTGACGGACCTCTATCTGCACGCGAACGGCGCCGCCGCCGTGCCGCTCAGCACCGTCACGCGCGTGTCCGACACCAGTGCGCCCATCCTCATCAGTCACATGGGTCAGTTTCCCGCGACCACCGTCTCGTTCAATCTGGCACCCAACGCCTCGCTCGGCGCGGCGGTGACGGCGATCAAGAAGGTCGAACAGGCGCTGCCCACGCCCGCTGCGTTGCAGGGCACCTTCCAGGGTACGGCACTGGCGTTCGAAGGTTCGCTCAGCAACGAAGGCGTGCTGGTCCTGAGCGCGCTGCTGACCGTCTACATCGTGCTCGGCGTGTTGTACGAGAGCTACATCCACCCCATCACCATTCTGTCGACGCTGCCGTCGGCCGGCGTCGGTGCGCTGCTCGCGCTGCTCATCTTCGGCTACGAACTCACGGTGGTGGCGATCATCGGCATCGTGCTGCTGATCGGCATCGTGCAGAAAAACGCCATCATGATGATCGACTTTGCCTTGGAGGCGCAGCGCAAGGAGGACAAATCTCCCTTCGATGCCATCCATGAAGCGTGTCTGCTGAGATTTCGCCCCATTCTCATGACCACCATGGCGGCGCTGCTGGGTGCCATGCCCCTGGCGTTCGGGCATGGCGTGGGTTCGGAGCTGCGCCGGCCGCTCGGCATCACCATTGTCGGCGGTTTGATCTTCAGCCAGTTGCTGACGCTGTACACGACACCGGTGATCTACCTGTTCTTCGACGACCTGGCCACGAAACTCGCGCGGTGGCGCGGGCGCGATCATGGCGCGCCCGCCGCGGGACCGCTCGACCCGCCCGCCGGCGGTGCGCCGCTCGACCCGCCGTCCACCCCTTCGTTGCACCCCTCATGAATTTTTCGACGCCCTTCATTCGACGCCCCATCGCGACGACGTTGTTGACCGCCGCGATCGTGCTCGCGGGGCTCGCGGGATATCGGGAACTGCCGGTGTCGCCCCTGCCGCAGGTGGATTTCCCCACGGTCTCGGTGCAGGCGTCGCTGCCCGGCGCGAGTCCGGAGATCATGGCCTCCTCGGTAGCCACCCCCCTGGAAAGGGAGTTCGGACGCATCGCCGGGGTGACCGAAATGACGGCGCAAAGCACCCTGGGCCAGACCAGCGTGACGCTGCAATTCGAGCTCACGCGCAACATCGACGCTGCGGCCCGCGACGTCGAAGCAGCCATCAACGCGGCGCGCAGTTATCTGCCCACCGATCTGCCGAACAACCCCACGTACCGCAAGGTGAATCCGGCCGACGCGCCCATCATGATCATCGCGCTGACGTCGGACAAGGTGCCGCCGTCGGGCCTGTACGATGCGGCGTCGACCATTCTCCAGCAACGGCTGTCGCAAATCGGCGGCGTCGGCCAGGTCACGGTCGGCGGCAGTTCGGCCCCCGCTGTGCGCATCAACGTGAATCCCACCCAGCTGAGCGGCTACGGGCTGCCCCTGGAGACCGTACGCACCGCGGTGGCGGCGCAGACGGTGAATCAAGCGAAGGGAACCCTGTCGAACGGCGACACCCGTTGGTCGCTGTCCGCGGATGACCAGCTGCCGAAGGCGGCGGGCTACCGGTCGTTGGTGGTGAGCTACCAGAACGGCGCCGCGGTGCACCTGAGTGACGTGGCCACCGTGCAGGACTCCGTGCAGACGGTGAGGTCATTGGGTCTGTCGAACAGCAAGCGGGCTGCGCTGCTCATCATTTTCCGCCAGCCCGGCGCGAACATCATCACCACCGTCGATGCCATCAAGGCGACGCTGCCGCAGCTGCACGCGAGCATCGACCCGAGCATCGAGATGGGCATCGCTCTCGATCAGACGCAGACCATCCGCGCCTCTGTCAAGGACATCGAACGTACGCTGGTGATCTCGGTCGTGCTGGTCGTGGCGGTGGTGTTCCTGTTCCTGCGCGATTTCCGTGCGACGTTGATACCACTGGTGGCCGTGCCCACCTCCCTGATCGGCACGCTGGCGGTCATGTATCTGTGTGGCTACAGCATCGACAACCTGTCGCTGATGGCACTCACCATCTCCACCGGTTTCGTGGTGGACGATGCCATCGTCGTGCTCGAGAACATCACCCGCTACCAGGAGCAGGGCATGAGCCCGGACGCGGCCGCCGTCCGAGGTGCCGCGGAGATCGGCTCGACCGTGGTGTCGATGAGCCTGTCGCTGGTGGCAGTGTTCATTCCCATTCTGCTGATGGGCGGCATCATCGGCCGGCTGTTCCGTGAATTCGCCATCGTGCTGTCGGTCACCATCCTGGTGTCCCTGGTGGTGTCGTTGTCAACCACGCCGATGATGTGTGCCGTCCTGCTGCGCAAGGAGCGCACGCATGGCAGGCTCTACCAGGCCAGCGAGCGCGTGTTCAACTGGATCCTCGGCGGGTACGAGCACAGTCTGCGCTGGATGCTCGACCGTTCGATGTTCGTCCTGCTGGTGGCGGTCGCCACCGTGGGCCTGAGCGTGTATCTCTACGTGGTGATACCCAAGGGATTTTTCCCGCAGCAGGACACCGGCCGGTTGAACGGCACCATCGTCGCCGACCAGGCGATCTCCTTCCAGGCGATGCAGAAGAAGATCCAGGCCCTCGCCGCCATCGCGTTGAAGGACCCGGCGGTGTCGCATGTGCTGGCCTTCACCGGCGGCGGGGGCGGCACGACCACCAACACGGGCCGCGTGTTCATTTCCTTGAAGCCGCTGGAGCAGCGCCATGCCACGGCCGACCAGATCATCACCCGGCTGCGGCCCCGGCTCGCCGCCGAGCCCGGTGCCACCTTGACCCTGCAGGCGGTGCAGGATGTGAGAATCGGCGGGCGGCAGTCGAATGCGCAGTACCAATACACCCTGCAAAGCGACAGTCTGGCGACGCTCGATCATTGGGGTCCTCTGTTGCTGAAGCAGTTGAAAGACATCCACCAACTGACCGACGTGAACAGCGATGCGCAAAACGGGGGTCTCGCGGCCAATCTGGTCATCGACCGGCCGACCGCGGCGCGGCTCGGCATCACGCCGCAGGCCATCGACGACGTTCTGTACGACGCCTTCGGCGAGCGCCAGATCGCCACCACCTACACGCCGCTCAACCAGTATTACGTGGTGTTGACGGTCGATCCCACGTTCTGGCAGAACACCCTGGCCCTGCACAACGTCTATGTGGCGTCGACCACCGGCGGGATGGTGCCCCTGTCGGCCTTCACCCATTTCGATTCCGCGACCGCGCCGCTCGCCGTGAATCATTCCAGCGTGTTTCCATCCGTGACCTACTCCTTCAATCTCGCGCCCGGTGTCGCGCTCGGCGACGCGGTCGATCTGATCAACGCCATGGAACGCAAGGCCGGCGTGCCGACCACGCTCACCGGCTCGTTCAGCGGCACCGCCCAGGCGTTCAGTGCGTCGCTCGCCAACGAGCCGTTGTTGATCGCAGCCGCGGTGGCCGCGGTGTACGTGGTGCTGGGAGTCCTGTACGAAAGTTACATCCATCCCATCACCATTCTGTCGACCCTGCCCTCGGCGGGAGTCGGCGCGCTGCTGGCGTTGCTGGTGACGCACACCGAGCTCAGCATCATTGCGCTGATCGGCATCATCCTGCTGATCGGCATCGTGAAGAAAAACGCCATCATGATGATCGACTTCGCGCTGGAGGTGGAACGGCGCGATCATAAAACTCCGAAGGAGGCCGTGTTCGAGGCCTGCCTGCTGCGTTTCCGACCGATCATGATGACCACCATGGCGGCGCTGCTCGGCGGCGTGCCGCTGGCGATCGGTACCGGCATGGGATCGGAACTGCGCCGTCCGCTCGGCATCGCCATCGTCGGCGGTTTGATCGTCAGCCAGGTGTTGACGCTGTACACGACGCCGGTGGTGTATCTCTACATGGATCGCCTGAACACATGGATCGGCAAATTCGGTTTTGCCTCGCCGCCGCCCGGTGCGGCGGAGGCGTCGCATGACGGTCTGGTGGCATGAGAATCTCCTTTCCGATCCGGGTGTTCGTCACGGCCGCCGCCATGCTCGCGGCCGGCTGCAACCTCGCACCTGCGTACCACACGCCGACGACGCCGCCGTCCGTGGCTTTCAAGGAGGCCGTGCCGGGCGGCGAGGCAGAGCCGGGATTCAGGGTCGCCGCACCCAAGGACGCCCAGGTGGGCACCCGCTGGTGGGAGATCTACGGTGATCCCCGGCTCAATGCGTTGGAGGAACAGGTGGCCGTCTCGAACCAGTCGGTGGCGGCCGCCTACGCGAATTATCGCGCTGCACGCGCGCTGGTCGCGGAGGCTGAGGCCTCGCTGTATCCCACCTTGAGCATCGACCCTTCGGTGACGCGCTCGCGCAGCAGCGCGTCTGCGCAGTCCTTTTCGAGCTCCACGACCACCGGCACCGCGGCGACGGCCACGGGCAGCACCGGCACGACGCCGACCACCACCACCGCAGCGGCGACCACCGGCACCCTGTCGACGGCGAGCCCGCGTACCCTGTATTCCCTTCCGCTGGAAGCGTCCTACCAGCTCGATCTGTGGGGGAGCCTGCGCAACACCGCCGCCGAAAACCGTTTCAACGCCCTCGCGAGCGCATCGCAGGTCGAGACCGCGCTGCTCAGCACGCAGAGTACCCTAGCCCAGGATTATTTCGAGCTGCGCGTCACCGACGAGGAACGGC
>CAZZVN010000067.1:0-20002 GCA_964657625.1 uncultured Steroidobacteraceae bacterium | reverse complement strand
TCCTTCGAAATCGTAGCGAGAATTTCAGACTTGGTCGGTGCTGCATTCTTTTTCGCCATATTAAATCTCCTGCTGATGTTTGCGAACGTGGGCGGTAGATGCCTACAAATTCAACTCGGCGCCGAAAATAACATAGAAAAAAGCCGATGTTTAGCGCATTTGAGAAAAAAGATCCGACCGGTGCATGCGTGCAACGCTGGTTTTTCCAGGGTTCGCCGGCAGAGACGGCACAACCTGGCCGCTCAACGCAGCAGTATCAGCAGCGCGCCGATCGCGATCGACACCCATAACACGGAGAAATCAATCTGCCCTATGCGCGGAATGATGCGCCGTACCGGCTTCAGAATCGGTTCGCACAGCTGTGCCGGCAGGCGCAGTCCCGGCGCGTAGCCCCCGGAGTTCATGAAGCTGCTCAACCAGTACAGCAGCAACGCGAACAGGTACACCCGCAGGATCATCTCTGCCAGCCCGAGCAGTGTGATGCGCAGGAAGATGATCACATCGCTCGATGCTTCGCCGCCGAGGCCCCAGAGCGCGGCGGTGTGCGCCGATGCGACGAGCAGCACGGCGACCACGGTGGCGGTGTCGACCTTGCCGAGCGGCGGCAGGATGCGCCGCAGGGGCTTGATCAGCCAGTTGGTGACCCGGACCACCGCATCGGCCATCGGATCGCGAAAATCGGCCCGCACCAGTTGGAACAGCAGACGGAGCACGAAAGCCAGTGTCAGCAGCCACAACAGTGTATCGACGATGTACCTGATTGCTTCCATGATGATTCCCTGACCGACCGAGGACCGCGGCGCCCCTCGCGGGTGCCGGCCTACGGGGTGCCGAATTCCGCGGCCAGCTCGGCGGAACGCCGCTCGGCGGCGGCGACGGCGTGCGCGACGATAGCACGAAGCCCGGCGGCATCGAGTACCTGCAGTGCGGCGGCGGTGGTGCCGCCCTTCGAGGTCACCTGTTCGCGCAGCACCGCCAGCGAGTCGGAAGAGTGCCGCGCCATCTGCGCCGCGCCGAAAGCCGTCGCGAGCGTCAACGTGCGGGCGATGGGGCCGGGCAGCCCGCGGTCCCGTGCAGCTGCCTCGAGCGCTTCCATGAACAGAAAGAAATAGGCGGGTCCGCTGCCCGACAGTGCCGTGATCGTGTCCATCTGCGACTCGTGCTCCACCCAGACCGTGGCCCCCACCGCCGCCATGATGGACTCCGCCAGCGCGCGATAGGGGGTCCCGACGCCCGGCGGTGCATACAGGCCGGTGGCGCCGCAGCCGTCGAGGGCCGGCCGGTTCGGCATGGTGCGGACGACGGCGACCTGTGAGCCGCACCATCGGACCAGCGCCGCGTGGGGAATCCCGGCCGCGACAGAGACGATCAGTGTCCCGGCCGGTGGGAGATGCGGCGCCAGACCGAGCGCCACGGCACGCAGCTGCTGCGGCTTGACCGCCAGGACGACGACTTCGGCGTCGCGGGCCGCCGCCGCATTGTCGGCGACGACCTCCACGTCGTAATCGCCGCGCAAACGCTCGCGCTGTTCCCGGCCGGGATCCGCCACCACGATGCGTGACGCGGACATGCCGCGCCGGGTCAGACCGCCGATCAGTGCGGCCGCCATGTTGCCGCCGCCGATGAAGGCAAGCCTGCGGATGTCGTTCATGAATACCTCGTCAACGATTGCCAAATAACGCCGTGCCGATCCTCACATGTGTGGCGCCCTCGGCGATGGCCGCCTCGAAATCCCCGCTCATCCCCATCGACAGCACGTCCATGCGATGTCCCGCCGCATTCAGCCCGTCCTGCAGCGCACGCAGACGGGCGAACAGCGCGCGTGCCGCGTTCGCGTCCGGTTGGGGCGGCGGCACGCACATCAGCCCGCGCAGACGGACGCGGGGGAGACGAGCCAGCCCGGCGGCAAGTTCGGGCAACAGCCCGGTCGTGACGCCCCCCTTGGTCGCTTCCGGCACCAGGGCGACCTGGATGCACAGATTGAGCGGCGGGGCATGAAACGGGCGCTGTTCCGAGAGCCGTCGCGCGATGCTGAAGCGGTCGATGCTGTGCACCCAGTCGAAGCGCTCGGCGATGGTGCGGGTCTTGTTCGACTGGATGCCGCCGATGAAATGCCACCGCAGGTCCAAGTCGGCGAGCTCGTCGCGCTTGGCACAGGCTTCCTGCAGATAATTTTCGCCGAAATCCGTGACGCCCGCCGTGGCGGCCGCCCGCATCGATTCGGCAGTCTTACCCTTGCTGACGGCGACCAGGGTAACGGCGGCGGGATCACGTCCCGCGGCCGTGGCCGCCGCCTGGATCCGCGCCCGGACGTGGCTCACGTGAATTGCTGAATCTTGGGGAGTGCTTGACATAATGCGAGGGCACCCTCTATTCCACCACCGGCCGACGTCGGCCTAGGAGCCGTAAATGGCGGTCGATATCGCGCAGCTGCTGGCCTTTGCGGTGAAAAACCATGCGTCGGATCTGCACCTCTCCGCCGGCGTGCCGCCGATGATCCGGGTGGACGGTGACATGAAGCGGGTCAACATGCCGGCCCTCGCGCACAAGGAGGTGCACGGGATGGTGTACGACATCATGAACGACAAGCAGCGCAAGGCGTTCGAGGAGTTCTTCGAGACCGATTTCTCGTTCGAGATCCCCAAGCTCGCGCGTTTCCGGGTCAATGCGTTCAACCACAATCGCGGTGCCGGCGCCGTATTTCGCAACATTCCCTCCACCATTCTTTCCTTGGACGAATTGAACGCCCCCAAGTCGTTCCGGGATCTGTGCATGCTGCCGCGCGGCCTCGTGCTGGTCACCGGGCCGACGGGCTCGGGCAAATCGACGACTTTGGCGGGCATGGTCAATCATTGTAACGACAACCGGCCGGACCACATCATCACCATCGAGGACCCCATCGAATTCGTCCACGAGAGCAAGCGCTGTCTGGTGAATCAGCGTGAGGTGCACCGCGATACGCTGGGCTTCACCGAAGCGCTGCGTTCGGCGCTGCGCGAGGATCCGGACATCGTGCTGGTCGGCGAAATGCGCGATCTGGAAACTATCCGACTGGCACTGACCGCGGCGGAAACCGGCCATCTGGTGTTCGGCACGCTGCATACGAGCTCGGCCGCGAAGACCATCGACCGTATCGTGGACGTGTTTCCGGCCTCGGAAAAGGACATGGTGCGGGCGATGATGTCGGAAAGCCTGCGGGCGGTCATTTCGCAGACCCTCATGAAAAAAGTCGGCGGCGGAAGAATCGCGGCGCACGAAATCATGATCGGCACCCCGGCCATCCGCAATTTGATCCGTGAGGGCAAGATCGCCCAGATGTATTCCGCCATCCAGACCGGTCAGGGGCAGGGAATGCAAACCTTGGATCAATGTCTCCAGGACCTGGTGCAGAAGGGCATGGTCAGCCGTGAGGAAGCCAAGTACAAGGCCCAGAACAAGGACAGCATCTGATGGAGCGTGACCAAGCCATCCGCCTCATGCAGGATCTGCTCCGGCGCATGATCGAGAAAAAGGGCTCGGACCTGTTCATCACCGCGGGCTTTCCGCCCGCCATCAAGATCGACGGGGAGATCCGGCCGCAGTCCGAACGCACCTTGAGCCCGGAGCAGAGCGCGGGGTTGGTGCGGGCCATCATGAACGATCGGCAGACCAAGGAGTTCGATTCCACCAAGGAATGCAATTTCGCGATCTCGCCGCCGGGCATCGGACGCTTTCGCGTCAGCGCCTTCGTTCAACAGGGGTGCACCGGCGCCGTGCTGCGGACCATCAACGCCAAGATTCCCACCCTTGAAGAGTTGGAGCTGCCGCCCGTGCTCAAGGACGTCGTGCTGTCCAAACGCGGCTTCGTCATCCTGGTGGGGGGCACCGGCTCCGGAAAATCCACCTCGCTCGCGGCCATGGTGGGCTACCGCAACGAGAAGACCCGCGGCCACATCATGACCATAGAGGATCCGGTCGAGTACGTGCATGCGCACAAGGGCTGTGTGGTGACCCATCGGGAGGTCGGTGTCGACTGCGAGAGCTGGCACCTTGCCCT
Organism: uncultured Steroidobacteraceae bacterium; assembly: GCA_964657625.1. Classification (GTDB taxonomy): domain Bacteria; phylum Pseudomonadota; class Gammaproteobacteria; order Steroidobacterales; family Steroidobacteraceae; genus Bog-1198. The sequence continues at coordinate 15,966 of CAZZVN010000067.1, read as the reverse complement.
GAAGAACACGTTACGCCAGGCGCCGGACGTCATCCTGATCGGCGAGATACGTGATCGCGAAACCATGGAATACGGCATCCAATTCGCGGAGACCGGGCATCTGGTGCTCGCCACCCTGCACGCCAACAGCTCGAACCAGGCGCTCGACCGCATCATCAATTTCTTCCCCGAGGAGCGGCGCGAGCAGCTCCTGATGGACCTGTCGCTCAACATCCGCGCGTTGATCTCGCAGCGCCTGATACCGCGTGTCGGCGGTTCTGGCAGGATCGCGGCGATGGAGATCATGCTGGCGTCGCCGTTGATATCGGATCTGATCTTCAAGGGCGACGTCGCCAAGATCAAGGACGTGATGTCGCGCTCGAACCGGCTCGGCATGAAGACCTTCGACCAGGCGTTGTTCGAGCTGTTCGAATCCGGGCTGGTGTCCTACGAGGACGCGCTGCGCAACGCTGACTCGAAGAACGAGCTGCGCCTGCGGGTGAAACTCGAGAGCAAGCGGGAGGTGAGGCAGCCGGAGGACGCCGGTTCGACCCTGCAGATACTCGAGGAAGAAGAAGGGCAGGTGTTCTAGGCCATGAACGACGTCGCTCCGGTCCAGCCGATGAACACCAAACCGTTGTTCAAGCTGATGGTGGAACGCAAGGCGTCGGACCTGTTCTTCACCTGCAACGCGCCCATCAAGGTCAAGATCGAGGGCAAGATCTTCCCGGTCAACAAGCAGGTGCTGAGTCCGGAGACCGTGCGCCAGGCGGCATTGGGCCTGATGAGCGCGGAACAGATCGAGTATTTCAACGCGGAGCTCGAGATCGATTTCGCGATCTCCGAGTCGGGGCTGGGCCGGTTCCGGGTCAACGTGTTTTATCAGCGCGGTTATCCGGCCATGGTGCTGCGCTACATCACCTCCGACATGCCGAAACTGGAAGATCTCGGAATGCCCGACATCTACCGGGAACTGGTGATGCTCAAACGCGGGCTCGTTCTCATGGTGGGTGCGTCCGGGGCGGGCAAATCGACCACGCTCGCGGCCATGATCAATCATCGCAACGAAACCTCGTCCGACCACATTCTCACCATCGAGGATCCGATCGAGTTCCTGCACACCAACAAGAAGTCCATCGTCAACCAGCGCGAGGTGGGGATCGACACGAAATCTTTCTCCAGGGCGTTGCGCAGCGCCGTGCGGTCCGCCCCTGACGTGATACTGATCGGCGAGATCCGCGACCGGGAGACCATGGAGGCGGCGCTTGCGCTGTCGGGCACCGGCCACCTGTGCATCGCGACCCTGCACGCCAACAATTGCGCCGAGACGCTCGACCGCATCATCAACATGTTCCCCCGTGATCAGCACACGCAGATCTTCCTGGATCTGTCGCAGTATCTGCGGGCCATCCTGTCGCAGCGGCTGGTGCTGGCCAAGTCGGGACTGCGGGTGGCCGCGAGCGAGGTGATGGTCAACACCTCTTACATGGCCGAACTCATAAAGAAGGGGGACGTGATCGGCGTGAAGGAGGCGATCCGCACCGGGACGGAGCGCGGCATGCTCAGTTTCGACAGCTCGCTCTACAACCTGGTGCGGGAAGGCAGGATCGAACTCGAAGAGGCGCTGGGCAGCGCCGACTCACGCACCAACCTCGAGGCAAAGATCAACTTCGGCTGAGCGGCAGGCGGCGAGATTGCCTTCGAACTCGCGTGCGCTCGCCTCCCATCCGGAACGCAGCGCGTGTGCACGGCACCTTGCCGGATCCAGGGTGAGAGCGCGGCGGGCGGCGGCCCCCAGGTCCGCATCCAACGCCCCGGTCACGCCGTCCTCGATCACGTCGATGGGTCCGCTGACTGGGTAGGCCGCCACGGGCACCCCGCAGGCCATGGCCTCCAGATTGACCAGGCCGAAGGTGTCGGTGCGGCTGGGAAACACCATGACGTCGGCGGCCGCGAGGTGGGCGGCCAGATCGTCCGCGAAACGAAAGCCGGTGAACACCGTGTCGGGATACGACGCCTGCAGGCGTTCGCGTTCCGGGCCGTCGCCGATGACGATCTTACCGCCGGCCCAGGGCATCTGCAGAAAGGCTTCTATGTTCTTCTCGACGGCGACCCGGCCCACATAGGCGGCGAGCGGACGTGGCAGGTTCAAGAATTCCTTGCCGCCCGGTTTGAACACCTGCGTGTCGACCCCCCGCCGCCAGCTCGCGAGGTTCTTGAAGCCGCGCTCCATCAGGTCCTGCCGGATCGAGGCGGTGCTCACCATACAGCGCACGGCCGGACCGTGGAACCAGCGCAGGGCCTGGTAAGACGCCGTGAGCGGAATAGGAAAACGCGCACGCAGGTACTGCGGAAACTGCGTGTGATACGAAGTGGTGAAACGCAGATCCCGGCGCAGGCAGTGACGCCGCGCGGCAAAGCCCAGCGGCCCCTCCGTGGCGATGTGCAGCGCCTGGGGTGCGAAATGCCCGATGCGGGCGCCGACCGCCCCGTGCGGCAGCAACGACAGCCGGATCTCGGGATAGGTGGGACACGCAACGCTGCGGAAGTCACCGGGGGTCAGCATGCGCACGTCATGACCGAAACGGCGCAGCCAATCGGCGGTCTGCGCCAGGGTGCGCACGACGCCGTTCGTCTGTGGAGACCAGGCATCCGTGACGATCATGATACGCATGACGGGACGTTCGCACTCCCGCGTGACGATTGCATGAACGGGCTGTCACTGCGCTGTAACGAGTTTCCTATATTTGTTTCACGGACCGGAATCATTTCATTTCCCCGTGAGGCACTCTATGCGAAATTTTTGGACGGAACTCCAAACCCAGCGCTGGGACGATCACCGCTTCTACCATCACAGCCGCATCAACCAGTCGCTGCATTTCGTGAGCGCGGTCAGCTTCATCGTGGCCTACGCGCTGATGTTCTCCGATCCCGTGGCGGCCGCCCTGATCGGCTGGCTGGTGGCCATGGTCACCCGGCAGTCAGGGCATTTTTTCTTCGAGCCCAAGGGCTACGACGACGTCAACCAGGCGACGCACGAGCACAAGGAAGAGATCAAGGTGGGGTACAACCTGCGCCGCAAGGTCGTCCTGCACGTGGTCTGGGCGCTCGCGCCCGTGGTGCTGTGGTTCGATCCCACGTTCTTCGGCGTCTTCCCGCCGACCGCCGGCACCGAACAGTTCGTGAGGCACGTCGGGGCCGTCTGGCTGTGCGTGGGCGTCGGCGCGCTGCTGCTGCGCACGGTGCATCTCTTCTTCCTGCGCGACGTGCAGACCGGTCTCGTGTGGCTGACCAAGATCATCACCGATCCGTTCCACGACGTGAGGCTCTACTGCAAGGCGCCGCTCTATCTGTTGCGTGGCGAACTCATCGACCCGATGAGCGACAAGCAGCGCGCCTGAAGCATCTCCCTGAGGACACTGCGCCTGATGGACTTGTTGGTGAGGCCGGGAGCGGCCCACCACCAGCCATCCTCCTGCATGGCGCGGGTTGCGGACACCACGGCGTCGGCGACCGCGGCGAACTCGGTGTCCGAGTAGTTCAGGCTGAAGATCAGGCGGCCGGTGCCCACCCAGCTCAAGGCAAGGCCCGCGGCGCGCAGATAATATTGAAGCATCCAGTTGTAGCGAGAAGGCCGGCGGTAGACGATGGTCCAGATCGAGGACAGATGCACCACCTGGATCGGCAACCCGGCCGCGTCCAGGCGCTGGTTCAGCGCCGTCGCCCGGGCGTCCCACGTCGCGTCGAGATTTCGATACAGCGCGCGGATCGGCTCGCCGTCCAGTTGCTCGAGAAACTCCGCCATGGCACCCATGACGTAGGGATGGGAATTGAAGGTACCGCGGGCGAAGCACACATCCGCGGGGCGCTCCTCGCGGAAGCGGCGCATCACGTCGCGCCGGCCGCACAGCACACCGATGGGCAGCCCGCCTGCCACGGTCTTGCCGTAGGTGACCATGTCGGCCCGCACGCCGAAATATTCCTGCGCGCCTCCGCGTGCGAGCCTGAAGCCGACGAACACCTCGTCGAAGATGAGCACGATGTGGCGCTCGGTGCATACCGCCCGCAGCCGCGCCAGCCACGCCGCGTAGGCGGCACGGTCGAAGCGGGCACGGCGGCCGCTGTCGATCAGTGTGGAGTCGCCGGGCGCGCCGGCGTTCGGGTGCAGGGCCTGCAGAGGATTGATCAACACACACGCGATATCGCGGCGCGATTTGAGGACGGTCAGTGCGGCCTCGCTCATGTCGTCGAGGGTGTAGGTATCGCGCGCCGCGATCGGATTGCCCACGCCCGGCTGAACGTCGCCCCACCAGCCGTGATAGGCGCCGCAAAACCGAACGAGGTGCGTGCGGCGGGTGTGATATCGGGCCAGACCCACCGCCTGCATGACGGCCTCGGTGCCCGACATGTGGAAGGACAGCTCGTCCATCGCCGAGATCTCGAGCAAGCGCCGCACGTTGTAGCCGACCACCGGGTGGTAGGCGCCGAGCACCGGTCCGAGTTCGCGGACGCGCTCGCTGCCGCGGGCGATGCAACCCTTGTAGAAATCGTAGCCGAACACGTTCACGCCGTACGAGCCCGTGAGGTCGTACAGCCGGTTGCCGTCCAAGTCCGTGAGAGAGACGCCCGCCGAGGACTCCACGAAGGCTCCGGCACTGAAGTGTTCGCGCACGAGGCGGCTGAACTGGAAGGGCACCCGATAGCGTGCGGTGAACTGCAGGTCCGAGACGCCGTCGACCAGGTCCGCCGTCAGGCGCGAGGTGCGGGCGAAGCGCTCGGCGTAGAGCGCTGCGAGCCGCAGAAAGCCGGCGCGGCGGGACGCGGCGACAGCGTCCGGCGCGCCGTCGGCGCAGAAGAACTGCGATTCGTCGTACTCGTACGACGGCACCTGGGCGGCGAAGCGCCGCGACATGCGGGCGTGGCCTGCCAGAGATCGGTGTTTGGCCCGCGACAACTGCAGCCTTGCCGCCAGTTTGCGCAGCACCACCCAGGCTGCGAGACCGGCGAGCAGACAGAAACAAAGCATTTTGAGCACAGCAATCCTCCACCCCGACTCTATTGCAGGCGAATGACATTACGATGACCACCCGTTCCCTGATCGAAAAGATCCTGCAGCAGGAAAACGTGAATTTCCTGCTCACCAACCGGCTCCCGCGGCGCTGGCTCACGCAATTCGTCGGCCGCCTGAGCCGCATAGAACAGCCGTGGTTCTGCGCTTGTTGCATCGCCGTGTGGCGGCTGTTTTCCGATCTGGATCTGAGCGAGGCGGCGCAGCCGAGATTCAAGAGCCTGCGCGACTGTTTCACGCGCGAACTCAAGCCGGGCGCGCGGCCGGTGGCCGCCGGGCAGCACGTGTGGACCAGCCCGTGTGATGCGCTGGTGGGCGCTTGTGGTACCGTCCGCGACGGCACCGTGCTGCAGGCGAAGGGGTTTCCTTATCCCTTGATCGATCTGCTGGGCGACGACGAACTGGTGCGTTACTACCGGGGCGGCCGTTACATCACGCTGCGGCTGACGTCGAGCATGTATCACCGTTTCCACGCACCCTGCGACTGCCGCGTGGAGCAGGTCAACTACATCTCCGGCGACACCTGGAACGTCAATCCCATCGCGCTGCGGCGGGTGGAGAGGCTGTTCTGCAAGAACGAGCGGGCCGTCATACGTTGCCGTCTACCGGACGGGGCGCTGCTCACCCTGGTGCCGGTGGCGGCCATCCTGGTGGCGAGCATACGGCTCAAGTTTCTCGATGTGCAGCTTCATCTGAAATACCGTGGGCCGAATCTGATCCGGTGCGACGAACCTGTGCGCAAAGGCGAGGAGATGGGCTGGTTCGAACACGGCTCCACCATCATCGTATTCGCGCCCGCCGGCATGCTGCTCGACGAGCAGATTCAGGAGGGGGCGGGCCTCAAGATGGGTCGTCCCCTGCTGCGCGTCACAACGGCCGCCGATGGCGGGTGAGCGTCGCGGCGATGGCCGCGAGCACCGCCATCCGCACCGCGACGCCGTTGTTGACCTGCTCTCGGATCACCGAGCGCGAGCCGTCAGCCACGTCCGAGGCGATTTCGACGCCACGGTTCATCGGCCCCGGGTGCATGACCAGCACCTTGGGAGATGCCAGCCGCAGGCGCGCGGAATCGAGACCAAAATCTCGGAAATAGGCGGTCTCGTCGAGCGACGCGCTCGCCGCCATGCGTTCTTTCTGTATGCGCAGCATGATGATCACATCCGCCTGCGCGATACCGTCCTCGATGCGCGTGAAGCGCTGCGCACCCGGAAATTCCTCGCCCGCAGGCAGCAGCGTTGCGGGCGCGACCAGTCGCAGGTCCGTGGTGCCTAGGGTGCGCAGCGCCAACGCGGTCGAACGCGCCACCCGCGAGTGTGCGATGTCGCCGACGATGGCGACCTTGAGCCCCGTGAAGCGTCGTTTGTGCGTGCGGATGGTGAGCACGTCCAGCAGGCCCTGGGTGGGGTGCGACAGATGCGCTTCGCCCGCGCTGATCACCGAGACATGGGGGGCGACGTGGTCGACCAGGAACTCCGGTGTCCCCGCCTCCGAGTCGCGGATGACGAAGACATCGGTGTTCATCGCTTCGAGGGTGTAGATGGTGTCGAGCAGCGTTTCTCCCTTGACGCGGGAACTGGACTGCAGGTCGAGGTTCAGCACGTGGGCGCCGAGCCGGCGGCTCGCCAGATCGAACGACGCCCGGGTGCGCGTGCTGGGTTCGAAGAATAGATTGGCCAGCGTCACGCCGGCCAGTTCGCGGCCTTCGTAGGCCGGCTGACCGGGCAGCCGCCGATAGCTCTCGGCGCGATCCAGGAGGGTGGTCAATGTGTCGCGGCTCAAGTCCTGCAGCGAGATGAGGTGGCGCAGGCCGCCGGCACCGTCTTGTTGTGAACGCATGTACGCCTTCAGATTGCTTCGGAAAACCAGCGTTCCAAAATGACACAGGCAGCGGCCGCGTCGACGTCGGCTTTCGCCACGCGCCGTTTGCGCCGGCCCGTTTCGCGCTCGTGGGCGAGCCTCGATCCCGCCTCCAACGAGGAGTAGCGCTCGTCGACCAGCTGCACCGGCAGCCCATGACGGGCGGTCAACTGGGCGGCGAAAGCGCGAGCGGCACGCGTCATGCCGTTCTCGGAGTCGTCCAGATTATAAGGGAGTCCCACCACCAGCAGGGCGGGCTGCCAGTCGCGCAGCACGCCGTCGATGCTGTTCCAGGAGGGTCCGCCGGCATCCGCCAGGACGCAGGCCAGGGGTGTCGCCGTGCGGCTCAGCGTGTCGCCGCACGCCACACCGATACGGCGCCGGCCGAAGTCGAACGCCATGACGAGGCGGGGTGGGCCGGGCGACGGTTCAGGCACGGCCGCTGAGCGGGCTGATGCGCGACAAGTCGACGCCGAGCAGCCTGCCCGCCGCCGCCCAGCGCGCCTCGAAGGGCAGGTCGAAGAGGATGGCGGCATCGACCGGAGCGCTGAGCCAGGCGTTCGCGCGGATCTCATTCTCCAACTGGCCGCCGTCCCATCCGGCATAGCCCAGCGCGACCACCGCCTCGGCGGGACCCTCGCCACGTGCGACGGCGGCCAGGATGTCGCGAGACGTGGTGACGTGGATGCTCTGAGACACTTTCATGGTCGAATCCCACTCGCCTCCCGCCCTGTGCACGACGAAGCCGCGATCGGTCTGCATGGGACCGCCGCGCAAAACGGGCCGCGCGCTCAAGGCCTCGCGGCCGGGTGCCGCGTCCTCGAGCGGTATCGCCAGTTGCTCGAAGACTTCGCCCATGCGCATCGACAGCGGGCGGTTGAGGATCAAGGCAAGCGCCCCGTGCTCGCTGTGATCGCAGATGAGCGCCACGGTCCGCGAAAAATTCGGGTCTTCCATGGCCGGCATGGCGATCAGCAGCTGATTGGTCAGATAAGGTGCCGCGCTCATGCTCACGGGGCCGGTACGTAGACGCTGGAAGCCCCGGATTCGCCGCCGAGGAACTGCCATTCGTAGGCGATGCGGATCTCATCGTGCGTGGCGTTGAGTTCCTTGGGGAACGGATCGTAGGGCGACGCCAGCTTGAGTATCCGCAATGCGGCCTCGTCGATTTCGGCATGTCCGCTGCTGCGGCGTACGCGTGTGCTCACCAGCCTGCCGTCCGCGCCGATGGTGACCTCGAGCACGGGGGTCCCGGACAGGTTCCGCCGCCGTGCCGCATCGGGAAAGTTGATGGTGCCCACGCGCTCTATCTTACGACGCCACCCGTCGAGGTACACCGCCACGTCCGATTGGCGGGTATCGGCCGTCACCCACAAGGCACGCTGCGCTTCGCCGCGCAGACGCAGTTCGATGCCTTCATCGTTCTGCGCCATGCCGACTTCGGCCTGCGCCCCGGGCAGTTCGGGGCGCGGCGTGGCGTCGGCGGACGTCGGTGCGGCGAAATATACGATCTTGACGGAAGGCACGCGGGTTGCGATCAGTGACTCGGCGCCCGCACCTGCCGATGCATCCAGCTCACCCGCAGTGCCGGCCACGCCGGCAGCGTCCGCGAGGTTCGCCGCAGGGGTGCCCGCCGGCCCGGACTTCGGAATGCGGGCCCGTTCATTCAGCAAGGTGTTGCCCGAACCGAGCTGCGTGCGCTGCGCCGCGTAGCGAGCGTGCGCATTTCGTGCAGCCTCCGGCGCCGCATCGCTCACCAGCACCACTTCCAGAGGGGGCGCGTCGGAGCCGTCTGCATCGCTGCGTTGTGCGCTGAACGTCACGCCGAGAATGATGATCCCATGCAGCAGGGCCGCCAGGAAACAGGTGGTCAACATGCGGTCGTTGGCCGGCGGCAGGCCGGTCCGCAGCATCTCCTGCGTTTGCAACACGTCGTCGCCCTGCAACGGATCGGCGCTCACGACGCTTTCAGTTTCCTCGCCAGCGCGTCCACGAGCATGGCTCCGATGTCGACACCGCGCTTCTTGTGGAGTTCGCGTATGCCGGTGGGACTGGTGACGTTGATTTCGGTGATGTAGTCGCCAATGACGTCGAGGCCGACGAACAGCATGCCGGCGGCCTTCAAGCGCGGTCCGACCTGGGCACACAGCCACCGGTCGCGGTCGGTCAACGGCCGGCTCTCGGCCGACGCGCCGGCGGCAAGGTTGCCCCGGTTGTCTTCGGCATTCGGTATTCTCTGCAGGGCGAACGGCGCTGGTTCGCCGTCGACCAGCAGGATGCGGCAGTCCCCCGCCGTCACGATCTCGGGCAGGTAGCGCTGCACGATGGCGTAGCGGCGGCCGTAGTCGGTCAACGTTTCGAATACCACGTTGCGATTCTTGTCGGCGCCGTCGAGCACGAAGATGGAGCGGCCGCCCATCCCGTCAAGTGGTTTGCAGACCGCCTTGCCATGTTCACGCAGGAACGCCGCCATGGCGCTCATGTCGCGGGTGATCAGCGTGGGCGCGCAGGCCTCCGGAAACCAGGCGGTGTACACCTTCTCGTTCATGTCGCGCAGGCCCTGCGGCCGGTTGCAGACCAGTGCGCCCTGTTCCTCGGCCCGTTCCAGGATGTACGTCGTGTAGATGTATTCCATGTCGAACGGCGGGTCTTTGCGCATCAACAACAGGTCGAACTCGCCCAGCCTGGCCGTCGCAGGCTCGCCGCGCTCAAACCAGTTCGCGCCGTCGTCGAACACCTGCAGGGGCGCGAGACGCCCCCAGGCGATGCCGTCGCGCAGCCATAAATCCTTCTGCTCCGCGTAATGGATCTGCCAGCCGCGCGCCTGGGCGGCGAGGAGAATGGCGAGCGTGCTGTCCTTGGCTGGTTTGATGGCTTCGATGGGATCCATCACCACTGTCAGACGCACCGGGGAACGCATGTTCATTGACGCCTCGAGGAAATTCCGGAATGCGAGTCTAACGCAAGCGACCGACGGCCACCTTCTTCCGAGAACTGTGAACCACGCCACCGTCGCCGACCCGTTATTGCCTCGAAATGGCGGCTTGGTAACGTGGCTTGCGGGGGCGGGATATGTTAAAAAGTCATCACATTTCGCGTACCTACGCACACGCAGCCTGCGAGGCTTTCAGAGCGCATTCATGGAGAGCATGATCACCACGGTGAAGGCGAAGCTTGCGGGACTCAAGGTCCTCGTGATCGATGACAGCAAGACGATACGCCGGACCGCCGAAACGCTGCTGACCAAGGAGGGTTGCGAGGTGTTCACGGCGATCGATGGCTTCGATGCGCTGTCGAAGATCGCGGATCATCAACCCGACATCGTGTTCGTCGACATCATGATGCCGCGTCTCGACGGCTATCAGACCTGTTCGCTCATCAAACACAACAAGGTTTTCAAGCAGATTCCGGTGATAATGTTGTCGAGCAAGGATGGTCTGTTCGACCGGGCGCGCGGCCGTATCGTGGGTTCGGAGCATTATCTGACGAAGCCCTTCACCAAGGATGAACTGCTGGGCGCGATCGAAGCACACGTCGGAAAATGACGGGGAATTCGCGCATGCCATTGATCTTGATCATCGACGACTCGCCCACCGAAGTATTCGTCATGCAGAAGGCTCTTGAGAAGCACGGCTTCAAGACCGCCGCGGCCGAGAATGGCGAGGAGGGCGTGCGCAAGGCCAGGGCCATGAAACCGGACCTCATCTTCATGGATATCGTGATGCCGGGCGTGAACGGCTACCAGGCGACCCGAATGCTGATCAATGATCCGGAAACCAGTTTGATCCCCATCATCATGGTGACCACCAAGGGTCAGGAAACGGACCGGGTGTGGGGTTTGCGCCAGGGCGCGGTGGATTATCTCGTCAAGCCCGTATCGGCCCAGGCACTGGTAGAGAAGGCGCAGGCCGCACTGGCCATATGACGGGACCGAGCGGGACAGACGGCAGCCTGCGCAACCTGCGGGACCGGCCCTTCGAGCTGCTCAAGGAGCTCGAGAAACGCAGCCGTGGCGTCGTCGCCGGCAACGCGTCCGAATCCGTCTCCGGGCAGGAGTGGGTGGGGGTGGCCTTTCGAATGGGGGGTGAGACGTTCCTGGTGGCCCGCGAGGAGACCCGCGAAGTCCTGGGCTATCCCGCGTCGATCACGCGCATCCCGGGTGCCAAGCCGTGGGTGCGGGGCCTGGCTAACGTGCGTGGCCAGCTGTTGCCGCTGCTGGACCTGCGCCAGTTCCTGGGCAGCGGCGCCACCACGGCCGGCCGCAACACCCGAGTGGTCATGGTCAACCACCGCGAAATCCCTGCAGGACTCATGGTCGACGAGGTGCTGGGTTTCCGACGCTTCGAGGAAGCCGAGTTCAACGCGGAGCCGCCGCCGACGGTCATCCGCTGCGACAGCTACCTCGCCGGCGCCTTTCGCCGCGGCGGTGAGGTGTGGCCGGTGTTGAGCTTGAAGAGTCTGGTGGAGAGCCAGAGCTTTTTGCAGGCCGCCAATTGACGGTCGAAGGGAGCATGAACAGCAGAGAAGCCTCCGTTCGGACGCCGGTGTTCCTGCCGGCATTGCTGGTGTTGGTCGTGCTCTGCCTGGCGGGTGCTGCGGTTCTCACCTGGTTCGCGCCCGCGACACCGCCGCCCGCCGCCACGGAGGAGCCCGCCTATCTCGTGCAGCAGATTCCACTGGAGGCACAGAATGCGTTGCGCGGCGAGGCAAGTGCTTTCGACTCGCTCGCCGCGAGCGTGGCACGCCTGAACGCGTTGCGTGCGGGGTTGCCCGATGCCGCGCTCGCGGCAGACCCTGCGTGGAGCCAGCTGTCTGACGGCGCCGGCAAGGTGGCGGCCTCGCGCGATACCGTGCAGATCATCCAAAGTTCGAATCAGGAAGCGCGTGCGCTCGCGCCGAAACTGCTGTCGGATCTCGGAGATCTGGCGAGTGCCGTGGGCGCACAGAAGCTCGACGGCATGAACCGATACCTCGAGCGTTTCGAATCGACCGTGCAGCGGGTGCTCCAGGATTTGAACGGGCTGGGGTCCGGAGTGAGCGATGCGGCGCCCACCACGCAGCGGCTCGCGGACAGCCTGGAATTCCTGGGCCAGGTGACGCGCGGATTGTCCGGCGAGGAGTCCGGCCTCAGCCTGGCACGGGTCACGGGTGCCGAGGCTGAACAACGGCTCAAAGCGCTGGTGCAACGCAATCAAGCGTTCGCCGCCGGTGTGCGCAGAGCCATCTCGGCCGCCGAACCGTTGGCGAAGGCGCAGGCGGCGGCACGCGGCCTGCCGCCGCTCGCGGGGGCCCTGTCAGCCCGGCTCGGCAGCCCGGCGCCTCCGGCCGTCCGCCAGGTCGCGGGCTACAAGACCTGGATACTGCTGCTGCTCGGGGTCGCTGCCGTGCTTCTCGCGGCGCTGATGGGCCTGTTCCTGAAGTCATTGAATGCGCGGCGTGACACCGAGCTTCGTGTGCGCGAGAACGAACGCAACCAGGAAGCCATCTTGCGCCTGCTCGACGAGCTGTCTAGCCTGGCCGACGGCGACCTGACGGTGCAGGCGACGGTGACCGAGGACATCACCGGTGCCATCGCGGATTCCATCAATTACGCCATCGACGCATTGCGCGAACTGGTGACCACCATCAACGACAGCGCGATACAGCTGGAAGGCGCCACCAAGCAGACGCAGGCGGCGGCCGCGCACATGGCCAAGGCCAGCGGAGCCCAGTCGCGCCAGATAACCTCGGCCAGCGAATCCATGCAGGACATGGCGGCTTCCATCGAGGAGGTATCCGGGAATTCCGAACGCTGTTCGGACGTGGCGCGCCATTCGGTGGATGTGGCGCACAAGGGCGGCGATGCAGTCAGGCGCACCATCGACGGCATGAATGCCATTCGCGAGACGATCCAGGAGACCAGCAAGCGCATCAAACGTCTGGGGGAAAGCTCGCAGGAGATTGGCAACATCGTCGAACTGATCAACGACATCGCGGAGCAGACCAACATTCTGGCGTTGAACGCATCAATCCAGGCCTCCATGGCCGGCGAGGCGGGCCGCGGTTTCGCGGTGGTCGCCGACGAAGTGCAACGCCTCGCCGAGCGTGCCGCCAACGCCACCAAGCAGATCGAGGTGCTGGTGCGCACCATCCAAACCGACACCAACGAGGCCGTGGTTTCCATGGAGCGAAGCACCACCGACGTCGTGGGCGGCGCGCTCCTCGCGGAGAACGCCGGCGCCGCGCTCGAGGAAATCGAGCAGGTCTCCAATCAGATCGCGAGCCTGGTGCAGAACATTTCCGCGAGCGCCCGGCAACAGGCGGTGGCTTCCGGGAATATTTCGAAGAACATGCAGGTGGTCCGGGAGATCTCCTCGCAGACGGCGGAAGGGTCGACCGCGACCTCGACCTCGATCGCGAAACTCGCCGCGTTGTCGGCGCAATTGCGCAAGTCGGTGGCGGGTTTCCGTCTGCCGGATCAGTCGAATAGTGCCACGCTGCTCGCGCCCGCCCAGCCGCCTTCCGCAGTGGCGCACGACCTGGGCAGCACGGCCAAGATGCGCAAAGCGAGCGTCGGCGCCTGAGCCGGGGACACGGCGTAGCTATCCGATGAACGAGATCAGTTCGCATACCCTGTACATCGTCGCCAAGGAATTGACGGCGACGCTGAACGATGCGCGCGCGGCGCTCGAAGCCTTCACGGAGCGTCCCGACCAGGCCGATCAGCTGGAGAAATGCGCCGACCATCTGCATCTCGCACACGGGGTCCTGCAAGTCGTCGAGGTCTACGGGGCCGCGCTCCTGGCCGAGGAGATGGAGTCGGTGGCCCGGTATCTGTCCGGCACGGGAAGCGATCAAAAGCGTCAGATGGAGGGGCTCGACGGTCTGATGCGCGCGATGGTTCAGCTGCCGACGTATCTCGAGCGTGTGCTGTCGGGGGGGCGTGATCTTGCCCTGGTGCTGCTGCCGCTGCTCAACGATTTGCGCTCGGTACGCGGCAGTCCCCTGCTCTCGGAAGGCACGCTGCTGCTGCTGAACCTGAAATCGGACCAGCCCGCGCAACCGCGGCCGCCGTCGCAGGACGAGCCCGCCGTCACGGGCGCGCAGTGGGCGCGCCGCCTGCGCTCGCGTTTCCAGGTCGGGTTGCTCGGTTACATCCGCGGCGAACGGCCGCCACAGAATCTCGAGATCATGGCGAACGTCGCCGAACAGCTAGAACAGGCCGCCACGACCCAGCCGTTGTTCCAGTTCTGGTGGGTTGCGGGGGCGGTTCTAGAAGCGCTGCGCGCCAATGGCCTGGAAGGCAGCGGTACGCTCAAACGTCTGCTGGGTCACGCCGACCGGCAGATCAAGGCGCTCTATGAGCTCGGCGAGGAGCAGTTCGCCCGGGATCCTCCCGTCGATCTCATGAACAACCTGCTCTACTACGTCTCCCGCGCCTCGACCGAGGGCGGGCGGATCGCCGCGGTCCGCGCCTCGTTCAATCTGGACGAGCTGCTGCCGGTGGACGACACCATCGAATTGGAGCGCGAAAGCCTCTCCGCCCCCAGCGTCAAATTGATGCGCACCGTGGCCGCGGCGATCAAGGAGGATCTGGCGAAGGTCAAGGACGTGCTGGACATCTTCGTGCGCCGTGGCGGCGGTTACAGCGAAGAGTTGATTCCGCAGCTCGATCTGCTGAAGAAAATCAGCGATACCCTGGGGGTGCTCGGCCTGGGCGAACTGCGCCAGCGCGTGCAGCAGGAAATTTCCGAGCTGTCGGACATCGTCACCGACGGACGTCAGCCCTCGGACGCCGCGTTGATCAAGGTGGCCGGGGTGCTGCTGTCGGTCGAGGACAACCTGGACGAGCAGCTGGTGCGTCTGATACTTCCCAGCAACGTCGCCGACCCCGACGCGCGGCACGCCGACCAGGACGCCGAATTCCGGCTGGTCAGCGAAGCGGTGCTGCGCGAATGCATCGTCAACCTGGCGCGCATCAAAGAAGCGGTGACGGTTTCGGTGCAGCAGCAGGGCGATTTCTCGCCGCAGGGGCTGGATAACGTGCCGCAGCTGCTACGTGGCATCACGGCGGGACTGCTGATGCTCGGCAAGGGCCGCGCGGTCGAGCTCATGGATGCCATCGGCGCCGAGGTGCGCAAGCTCATCGATCCGGGAATCCCGCCGGTGGACGCCTTGCGGCTGGAACGCATCGCCGACGCAATCGTCAGCATCGAATAC
The DNA here is from genome assembly GCA_964657625.1 of uncultured Steroidobacteraceae bacterium. Taxonomy (GTDB): domain Bacteria; phylum Pseudomonadota; class Gammaproteobacteria; order Steroidobacterales; family Steroidobacteraceae; genus Bog-1198. The sequence goes on along the minus strand of CAZZVN010000067.1, from coordinate 863 downwards.
TACATGGAGACGCTGCAAAACGGGCGCGCCGATCCGTGGTACATGCTGGACAACGCCGAGATGTGCATCAAGGCGCTGGCCGAGGACGGTCCGTCGCCGGCGCCGCAGCTGACGGGCGCTGCAGGCGGCGACGCGGCGCCGACGCTGGGTTCCGGAGGAACGGTCGTCCTGGATCAATCGCGCAGCGCGCATGCCGCGACCAACCCGCTCTTGAACGTCATCGAAGCCGACTCGGTCGATCCGCAGTTCGTGGAACTGTTCATCGAAGAAGCCAGGGAAGAGCTGGCGTCGATCCAGCAGAGTTTTCCGCTTTGGGACCACAATCCCATGGATCTCGAGGCGTTGAGCCTGTTGCGGCGCAGTTTTCACACCTTGAAAGGCAGCGGCCGCATGGTCGGTGCCCTGCAGATCGCCGAATTCGGCTGGTCGATCGAGAATCTGCTCAACCGCCTCATCGACAAGACCCTGTCGAGAACGCCGGCCATGATGGCGCTGCTGCGCGATGCAGTGGCCTTGCTTCCAGACCTGGTGGAGCAATTGGAGCACGGACGGGCGGATGCCGGGCCCGCCAACGACATCATGATCAGGGCCTTCGCGTGCGCAGACGGTCGCGACGGACCGCAGCCGGCGGTTGCGACGGACGCGTCGCGAGAGGTGGTCGATGCAGATACACCCGACATCGCGGTGCCCGCGGCTGGTGTCGACGAGGACACGGTGGCGGATGCCATGGTCATTGACGCGGCGCCCGCCGATCAGGCGCCGGAACTCACGTCGGAGGATCGAACTTCGGAGGATGCTGCTCCGCCGCCCGCGACGCTTGACGATGCGCAGCACGCCGACGTGCCGGGGGACGCCGACGTGCC